>CAJOKJ010000019.1 GCA_905235155.1 Candidatus Gastranaerophilales bacterium | reverse complement strand
TACGAAGAAGTAAATAAATATACTGAAAAAGAAGCAGATAATTACTATGATACAGAAATGAAAAAAATCCATAGAAAAGAAAAACAAATGGATCAAGAATTGACCAAGTTGCAAACAGAATATTCATCATTAACACATGATTATGACTCCGTAAAAGGTATTATTGACGCAAATATTCAAAAAAGTTTCACTTACTGTCAACAAGGCTAGCAAATTTAATATACAAACACGAAACGAGGTTGCGATGCAACCTCGTTTCGTTTATATAATTTTTTATATAATTAGTTAGTTTATTTGTTTTTAAATTTTTCTTCAACAATTTTTTTATTCATTTTATCAAGATTATCTAACATTTTGTAGTTAAATTTTTCTTTTTCCATATTCAATGAATAAAACATATCCATTTTGTGTAGGCTGTTTAAATCAGTGTTTGGACCAATATTGTTTAACATTGACATTTGTGAATTTGCCAAGTTCATTAATCTGTATGCTGAGTCTATTTTTCCGATACCATATACCATATTTTAGCCCTTTCTATTTTAATTATATCATATTAACATATTTTCGCAATAAAAAAGTCCAAATTTTTACATTTGGACTTTTTTATTATCTGTAAAATGTTTTATTATTCTACAACAATTGCACCAACAGGGCATGCTTCTGCTGCTTCTTTAACACCGTCAGCATTTGCTTCTACATTTGCAGCGTTAACTTCTGCTTTGTCTGACACTGTAAATACTGCTTCGCAAATTGATTCGCAAGCACCGCATGCAATGCAGCTATCTTCTACTGTTACGTTCATGTGTTTCTCCTTTTTTTATTATGTGATACGCTAATTGTTTTCTATATGCTTATTATAAAACAAACATTTAAAAAATCCATTCTTTTATAAACTTGGCTATTGAGTCAAAACCTTCAATCATACCTAAATCTTTTGGTTGTAATTGTTTGCTGTAAATAAGAATTGGTACATATTCTCTTGTATGGTCAGTTCCCGGAACTGTTGGGTCGCAACCGTGATCTGCCGTTATTACAAGATAATCTTCATCACCCATTGCTTCAATGAATTTTGGAATATATGTATCAATTCTATTGCTTTACCATAGCCTTTTGCATCGTTTCTGTGACCATATAGCATGTCTGTATCTACTAAGTTTGTAAATATAAATGATTTATCAGCATTTGGAACAGCTTTGTATTCCATTGATTTTAAATCTAAAGTTCCATTTATTGCTTTCAATGTTAATTCAAGACCTTCCGTATTTGAACCTGTGTGAATTGCGTGTGTTACACCTTGTTTACAGAAGATATCTTCAATTTTACCGATAGCAATTACCGTACCATTGTTGTTTGCTACATCTGTTAAGATTGTATCTTGGTCAGGTGCTAAAACGTAATCACGTCTGTCTTTGCCTATACGTGTAGGAACTCCGTCAACAACGTGGTATGGTCTTGCAATTACACGAGAAACAGTAACACCTATGTCATCAAACATTTTTCTTGCGATTTGGCACCATTCATATAGTGTTGACAATGGAATTAAATCTGTGTCCACAGCAATTTGAAATACGCTGTCTGCACTTGTGTATATAATCGGATATTTAGTTTTTTGATGTTCATCATTGTAGTCAACAATAACTTTTGTTCCGCTTGCTGCACAGTTTGCTAATACTCCACCGCAATTTGTACGTTTTACAAATTCATCTATGATGTCTTGAGGAAAACCTGTTTGAGTGAATGTTTTAAATGCTTCTTTTAAAACAATACCTGCCATTTCCCAGTGGCCTGTTGTTGTATCTTTTCCGTTAGATTTTTCTTTCATTGTGCCGTATTGACCAATTGGGTTTGCTTCCGGTGCTATTCCTTGAAAATCTTGGATATTGCCTAAACCTAATTTTGATAAGTTTGGTGCGTTTAATCCGTCATTAAATTTACATACATTTTTTAATGTGTTGCATTCAGGAATATCGTTGAAATCTCTGCAATCAGGCATTGCTCCGATACCCATTGAGTCAATAACCACTACAATAGCTCTTTTCATTTTGTCTGCCTTTCTTTTAAATTTAAACTCCTAATTGAAATATACCATGAAAAAAAAATTTGTGTTAATATTTTCATAGAGATATTTTTAAAGAGGTACATGGAATGCAAGCACGTCGAGCAGCAAGAGAATTAGCATTAATTCTGTTTTCACAATTTGAAAAAGTTATATCAAAATATTCTACAAAAGATTTTAATGAAATTTTGTTGAAATCCGTTCGTATTTTAACAAATAATGCAACAAATGACTTAAAATTAACAGTCGGACCGTTAATTGATATTAAACAGGCTATTGATGAATATGAAGCCGATCATGAAACAAATCTTGCAAGACCGATAGGTGTATCAAATGTTCCTGTTCCTATTCCAATGACTTCTGATATGAAAGATAAAATTGATGTGCTGTTGGAAATTGCTGAAAAGGCTCTTATGGCTCTTGAAATTGCAGAATTTACTACACTTGAAAATACAAATGATGTTCAAGCATACACGTTGAAAATTGCTAATGCTTTTAAAGAACATCACAACGAAGTTGATAAACAAATTAAAGACTTTGCAATTGGTTGGGATTTTGACAGATTAATTAAAATTGACAAAGATATTATGAGAATTGCAATTACAGAGTTAATGTATGTTGAAGAAGTACCTCATAAGGTTGTTGTTGATGAAGCGGTCGAATTGGCTAAAAAATACTCTACTGAGGACAGTTCTTCATTCATTAATGGTGTTCTTGCAAAAGTTATTTATGAAAATGGTATTAAGTAATGTTTAATTTTTTCTCAAATACTTTTGAAAACTTGAAAAATGCTGTTTCTAAAACTGCACAAACTCTTGTTGGCAATGTTGTCGGCTCTGTTGAACAAGAAGAAGAATTTTCGGATTTTGTACTTGAGGATATGGAGGATTTGCTTATATCTGCTGATTTGGGTGTAAGTTATGCATCAGAATTGGTTGATAATTTAAGAAATCAGTCAAAAGTGAAACCTTCTGAGGTTAAATCTTATTTAAAAAATTCTTTTATAGAAACACTTAGACTTGCAGGAGATACAAAATTAAAAATCAAAGACGGGTTAAACATATATTTTGTGACCGGTGTAAACGGAGTTGGCAAAACTACATTGATAGGTAAACTTGCATATCAGTTTAAACAATCAGGTAAAAAAGTCCTTGTTGCAGCAGCAGACACTTTTAGAGCAGCAGCAGAAGAACAGCTTGATATTTGGTCAAAGCGTGCAGGTGCTGATATTGTAAGAAAAGATAAAGTCGATCCTGCTGCCGTTGTATATGAAGCAATAGAAAAAGCTCAAAATGAACATTATGATATTTTACTTGTTGATACGGCGGGTCGATTGCAAAATAAGTTTAATTTAATGGAAGAATTATCAAAAATAAAATCCGTAATTGATAAAAAAGCACCGGATGCTTTAAGAGAATGTATTTTGGTACTTGACGCAAATACAGGTCAAAATGGATTACAGCAAGCAAAGGTGTTTACAGAGGCTGTCAATTTAACTTCTGTTGCAATTACTAAGCTGGATGGTTCTGCAAAAGGTGCTATTGTTCTTGCTATTGCAAAAGAATTTAAACTTCCTGTAAAATTAATCGGTGTCGGTGAAAAAATGGAAGATTTAAAAGAGTTCATTCCTGAAGACTTTATTAATGCGTTATTTTTATGAAAATTTTAAAAGAAACAAAATCTAAATTAGGTAGTCAAATAGAACTTTGGGGTTGCGATAATTTTAAACCTGTTCTTGTTATTGGTGTTTTTCATGGTGATGAGCCGCAGGGTGATTTTTTGATTAAAGAATATCTAAAGTTAAATCAAAACTCTGAAATTTTGTTTATTCCTTGCTTAAATCCTGATGGAATGAGTTTAAATCAACGTCAAAATTCAAACGGTGTTGACTTAAATAGAAATTTTCCTACAAAAAATTGGGAAAAAGTTAATGATAAAACTTTTTATGGTGGTGAAATTCCAAACAGTGAAATTGAAACAAAATTTATGGTTGAGGTGATAAATGAATACAAACCTAAGTTAATTTTGTCTTTACATGCTCCGTTTTGTACCGTAAACTTTGACGGGGATGCTTTGCCTTATGCAGAAAAAATTTCTGAAATTATAAAATACCCTGTTCAAGAGGATATCGGGTATGCAACTCCCGGTAGTTTTGGTACTTATTGCGGTGTAGAGCGTAATATTCCCACTATAACGCTGGAATTGGATGAAAATATTGATGTAAAAAGATTAATTAATCCTGTTCATAAAATATTTGACTATATAAATTCCGTGATATAATTTTTTTATAAATAAGGAGAAATAAAAATGGCACAAGAACCAAAATTAATTGCAACTGTTCCAAGAAGTGCAACAGAACAAATGCAAATTTCAATTAACGAATACAAAGGTAAATCTTATTTAGATTTAAGAATTCACTACACAACAGATGATGGTCAAACTTGGTTACCTACAAAAAAAGGTGTAACTTGTTCGCCTGAAAATTTAGAAATTTTACGTGACGCTATTGACGAAGCTATAAAAGAATTTACAACAGAGGCTGAAGAATAGTGTCAAATTATGCCTTAGTTCTTGTTAATATAAAGGGCTTAGGTGTTAAAACTTTCAGTTATTTAATTCCTGATGATTTAAAGCCCAAAATTCAGATTGGTCATGCAGTTTTGGTTCCTTTTGGTCGTCAGGGATTGATTAATGCTTTTGTTGTTGGTTTTTCAGATTATTTACCTCCGGAAATAAAGGCTAAAAAAATTAATAAAATATTAGATGAAAAACCGTTATTTTCTTTAGAATATTTAAAACTTTTGGAGTGGGTTGCCAATTATTATTGTTGCGATTTTATAACCGTTCTTAACATGGCAATTCCTTTGAAGTTAATTGATAAAAATGCGAAAACTGAGGCTGTTGCAGAGTTTATAAAAAAAGACGGTGCAACTAAAAGGCAGTTGCAAATACTGGATTTATTAGAAAAATTTAAGAAAGTAAAATTAACTGAGTTTGAAAAACTTGCAAAAACAACTCGTTCAACAATTAAAAAGTTAGAATCGTTAGGATGCTTAAAAATTATTGAAGATGAGTTGTACAGAAATCCGTTAAACATTTTTTCAGATGTAAATAAAGAGGAGTTATATAAACTAAATAAAGAACAAAATGAAGTATATGAAAAAATTTCTAAAATTGACTCTAAGTATCCTATTTTAATACATGGTGTTACGGCATCAGGAAAAACGGAAGTTTATTTTAAGTTAATTCAAGACACCATAAATTCCGGTAAAAATGTTTTATTTTTGGCACCTGAAATTGCTTTAGCCTCTCAATTAACCAAAAGATTAGCAAGAAAATTTGGCATTGATGATATAGCAATATGGCACAGTTCAATATCAGAAGGCGAAAGATATGATGTATGGCAAAAGTTGTATCGCAATGAAATAAAAATTCTTGCAGGTGCCAGATCAGCCGTATTTGCACCATTAAAAAATATAGGCTTGATAATTATTGATGAAGAACACGAAAGTTCATATAAACAAACCTCGCCTGCACCAAGATATGATGCAAGGCTTGTTGCTGAAAAATTGGCAGAATTTTATAGTGCAAAACTTATTTTAGGGTCTGCTACCCCTGATATAACATCATACTATAAGGCTCAAAATGCAAATACTTTATATGAACTAAAACACAGGTATAATAATGCTCCACTTGCCAAAACTCATGTTATAAACATGCAAACACACATGCAATCTGCATATAGAGGTGTTATATCAAAACCGTTGCAAACCGAAATAAAAGAAACACTTGAAAAAGGACAACAAGTAATTATTTTGATAAACAGGCGAGGTTTTTCAACTTATACTCAATGTCAGGCTTGCGGGCATGTAATTGAATGTCCGAATTGTGCTATACCAATGATTTGGCATTCTGCTGATAACAGATTAAGATGCCATTATTGTAATCAAACAATGTCATTTCCTAATGAATGTCCTGAATGTGGTTCAGATGCTCTTCATAATTCAGGAACAGGTACACAAAAAATTGAAATGTATTTGAAAGAATTGTTTAAAGATACGAATATTGTCAGAATTGACAGTGATTCACTTACACGTAAAAACGAGCATATAAAAATTTTAAATAGTTTTCAAAAGGGTGAAATTAATATTCTTGTCGGTACTCAGATGATAGCAAAAGGTCTTGATAATCCTAATGTTACACTTGTTGGTGTTATAAGTGCTGATGCAAGTTTTAATTTGCCGGATTTTAGAGCTTCGGAAAGAGGATTTCAGTTACTTACTCAAGTCGCAGGTCGTGTAGGTAGAGGTGAATTTACGGGAAAAGTTTTTTTTCAAACTTATAATCCTGATTTCTATGCCTTGCAAACAGCAAGAGAACAGAATTACAGACAATTTTATAATACAGAAATAATTGCAAGGGAAGAATTTGAATACCCTCCTTTTTCTAAAATTATCAGATTTGTTTTGAGTTGTGAAAATAATTTCAGAGCAGAAAAAGCCTCACAAGAAATAGCTTTAAGGCTAAATACTATGGTGGATAAATTCGGTATATCTGAAAAGTTGGAAGTTTTAGGCCCAACTATGTGTGTTTTTGAGCGACTTAACGGTCAATATCGTTTTCAGATATTAATAAAAAACCGTATGGAAGAAAAAGGTCATGATTTTATATCGAGATTTTTACATCAAATAGTTTTGCCGAAAGATATTAAGCTTACGGTCGATGTTGACCCGATAGATATATTATAACCTATCTCATAATAAAACTTGGTTTGTTTATAATTACCTTGCATACGGATTCACCTGACCCATTACTACATTCAGGTAGATGGGCAGTTACTTGTGCATAGTTCTTACATATCGAGCATATATCATTGTTATTATGACCGTTACACATCAAATTTGCATAACAACGTGCTTTATTTATCGGCAAATTTGAATAAATTAATGCAAAACCTGATGGATTTAATGTATACTTGCCATTCATGTCATTTTTATCTTGAAACAAAATTCTTGCCGTTAGCAAATTTGATGGGAAACTTGTATCAGGTATAACAGTGCCATCCCTGTACATTCTAAATGCAAATACATCATCGTTTAGTGTATCAGAACTACACATTTTATCGCTGCTGTTACCATTATGCATTTGACAATTTATGTCTACATATATTACATAATAATCTTTATTACGTAAGAATAATTCTTTTAGTATATTTGCACTTGATTTATTTGCTACCTGTGCTGCTTCCGCAGCTGCTATTCTTGTTTCATTAGGTTGTACAGTATAATTATTTTTATTATTAAGCATACCAATAGCTAAATTTAACTTTTCATCTGAGTTTGCCACTTCATAATTATATGTGTATCCGCTTTCTTGTTTTGTTGCATATACTATGTAACGTGTTGTACCATAGTCAGTGTACAAATGTTTTGATATGAATACTGCTTGACCGTTTGGTAATATTAATTGTGGTTTTTTATTCCTAAAATATCCGGAACCTGCTACTGTTGAAATCTTATCTTGTGCATCATCTATTAAATCATTTGCAGCACAAGAAATTTGTGTTTTACTTTTAGTAGAAAGTTCTGCGGCAAATACTTTTTGTAATCTTTCACACAATCCTTTCTGTAAATACTCAAATTGATTTTTTTCTGTCGCACCAAGATGTCTATACATTGTATATCCTTTTACATCTGTACTATTGCGTGCAACAGAAAGCTTTGGAAGTTGATTATTAAGGTGGGGATATTTGTTGGTGTAGTCATCACAACGGTTATTATTGCTTGAGTTTCTGTTTCCGCTTGTGCATGTATTTACATCTGTTGTATAATCTATACTTCCTTCTTGCTGTATAATTTTTGCGGCATTCTCAAGCATGTCAAGTGTAGAGAATAATTTGATTTTTTTCATATATTCGTACTTTGGCTTTGCCAGACTTACACAAGCAGTTGTAACCACACCAATAATTGTAAATATCATCATTATTTCTATTAGAGATACTGCCGAAATGTTACGGTCAAAGAATTTTATGTTCATATTTTAATAGCTCCAAACAATCTTTATATGTATCTACTATATTTATACCACATCTGTTATTTATTGACGCATTTGTTACGTTAAGAACAGTAACATTTTCTTTTACGGCATAGATTGGAATATTTCTTTTTAATGCTTCAAATACCGGAATAGAGCCTAATGCATTTGCAGGCATAATTAAGTAGTCAATATTTTTTACGTTAATATTTCCACCCTGTTCTATTAATGGTGCTTGACTTAAACCGATTAATATACAAGGCAAAAATGTTGGAGTTATGTATTCAGCGGCTGCTTTTGGATTTATTATTTCGGATGTTATTTCATAATTTGCAAATGCAGGTGAATGGGCGGCAGGTACTTTTAATTCTCTTGTTATATAGTGTGATATAATAGCTTCAACTCCGCCAACAGGGTCAACACCAATTCCGTTTGAGTAGTTATCATTGTCTTCTTCTTTGAATAAGCAAACAATTCCTATCGCTTCGCAGCCGTGTTCAATTAATTTTTTTGATGCATTTAATATTGTTTTTATATTTTTTACATAGCCTGTTGATATTCCGCATTTATCGACGTAAAAATCAACACCAACTTCATCTTCGGTAATTATGTATTCTTGTACGTTTATGCCATAAACGGTTTTTACCGCATTAATTGTGTTTATATGAATATTTAAAACATCATTAGGAATACTTTTATCAAAAACAACTCCTATTTTATTATTTTTGCTCTCCTTTAGTGACAGGTTGTTTTTAAATAGTTCATCAAGAGTGTATCCTTCAACATATAGCATTTTATTGTTAATTCCTGAAAAACAGCCTGCATTTACAACATTAGGATTGACAATTAGGTTTCCAATTTCTGTAAATATTCCGGCATACTGACTTGCATCTCCTGCAAATCCGCCAATTGATGCACCAATTCCTGTTGGTACAATAAATGCTCCCAGTAATTCATTTTTGTATGTCATAATTATATTTTACACAAAAATTTCCAACAAAAAAGAGGCACAAGCCCCTTTTTTGCATATATTAAATTTTTTATTACTAGCCGGAAGCATTAGGTCCGTAACTGTGTGCTTTTTGAATATTTGTTTGTAATGCTTTTGACCAACTTTCAATATAACCATTCAACATTGAAATTTCTGTTTCACAATTACTTTGTTTTTGTTGCAAATCATCTTCCCAAGAAGCAATTTCAGCTAAATCATTATTATAATCTTCATCTAATTTCTCAACTTGATAAGAGTAGTCGGGATCAGTAGTATCCAAACCTGCCTTAATTTGCGTCAATCGATCATTAACTGCCGCGTACTCAGATTGCTTTTCAATATATTCATTAGTAATTTGCGTTAACTCAAATTCTTTATCAGCTTTGCGCATTTTATATGTCAACAGCATTGTTTGTATACCTGCATATCCCATACGCACCTCTAACTTTCCGGTACTACCACTTACATACCTTACACTAATATAAAAACATTTTAATCGTCAAGATTTCAAATGTTGCTTTTTTTGTTACAAATCGTTACATAAATTATATATTACCGTACTGTATATGTCAATATATTTTTGCTCGTTATAAAATATATATGTTAAAGGGGTATGTACATGAAAAAAACAGCTATATTATTTGTAAGTATTTTATTTTTTGCAGGATTTGCTTGTGCCAATGACTTTAAGACCTATTACAACAACGGACAGAATTATTTAAATTCTTCGCAATATTCAAGTGCAATAACAGAATTTAAAAAAGCCTTAAGACTTAATTATTTGGATAATTCTGCGAGAATAGGGCTTATAAATTCTTATCTTGCAAGAGGTACTTATTATGCTAACAGCGAAAATAATTATGAAAAATCTGCGAATGATTTTCGTGCTGCGTTATTTTATTTAAAATATTATCCTGACGACAATGAGGTGCTTTCATCAGCAAATGTAATTTCAACTGCACAAGATAATCTTGAACAGTGTATGAATTCATTAAATCAATCAAAATCTTCGCAACAAAGATACAATAAAGGAGTAGAATTAAGAAAGGACGGAAATTTGCCGGCAGCGGCTTATGAATTTTTTGTAGCAGCCGAAAACGGTGATAATAACATTAAAAAACATTCATACTCAAACATTGGTGATATAATGTCTGTTTTAGATAATAGTAAGAAGGCTGTTTTGTATTATCAAAAATCCGTTGCAATTGATCCGAATAATGTTGCTTTAAGATTAAAGTATGCAACTATTTTGGATAAGTTAGGTCAAGATGATTTAGCCGTTCAAGAATATAACACAATATTGTCAAATGAAGAAAATAATGCACAAGTTTTGTATGCTTTAGAAAAAATTTATACAAAAAAACTTGCAGCATCACCAAACAGTGCAGAATTAAATAATAATTTGGGTGCAATTTTACAAAAACAAAAAAAATATGATGCTGCATTGACTTATTACAAGGCTGCTGAAGCAATTGATCCTTCAAATGTTACCACAAGACTTAATTTAGGTACTCTGTATCAGCAAAAGAAGGATTTTAACAGTGCGTTATCTGCATATAATTCTATAATAACGTTATACCCAAATCATAAAGAGGCTAATCTGTATAGAGCAAAAGTGTTGGTTGAACTTGGAGAAAAAGAAGAAGCTTTGAAGGCTTATAATAAAATCTTAAGCATAGATCCGACATTAGAAGTTGCAAAAAAAGAGATGTTTGACTTGATGAAAGAAAATAAAACTCCTGAAGAAATGATTAAATCATTTAGTTCAGATGCTGCCGTTGATAAGTCTACCGTGAATGCAATGTATGATTACGCAAAAGATTTGCACAAAGACAAAAAATATAACGATGCTCTGGCATGTTATAAAGAAGTTTTAAAATATGAAGCAAATAATCCTGAAGTGTATGAAAATATTGCGTTGGTATATGCGGAAATGCAAAATTTTGACGAGGCTCAAAAATATCTTGATGGTGCAAAGGCAAGATTTCCAAAGGATATCTCTTTGCAAGAAACTTATAATAAGGTAAAATCACTTTCTTTTGAAAAAAAATATGAACAAGCAAATAAATATTTTGCTAATAATGAATTTCAAAAAGCATTAGATGTTTATTTAACCATATACCCTCCGCAAAAAGATGTTTTAATTGCAATGGCTGCTTGTTACAAAGGTTTAAACAATATTGATAAAGCAATTGAATATTACAAACGTGCTTTTGATATGGATAAAAATGATTCTGATGTTGCGTATTATATCGGTGTATTATATGCAGAAAAAGAAAATTGGACTTCTGCAAAAATATATTTACAAGAAGCACTAAAAATTAATCAAAAAAATGAAAATGCAGCCGATTTGCTAACTACTGTAATTGAGCAAAATAATGTGTTGTTGATTAATAAAGTAATAGATTATTATAATCAAAAAAATTATGTTCAAGCCTTAAAATTAATTAGTCAAATTTTGACTGAAGATAATAAAAATGCTTATGCATATTATTACAGAGGTTTAGTTTATGATGCAGAGCAAAAAACATTGCAGGCAATAGAAGAATATAAAAAAGCCGTACAATATAATCCTGAACTTATTATTTCAAATTACTTGATTGCAACAGGTTATGATACATTGGGTCAATATACAAATGCTTATATGTATTACAAAAAATTTGTCAGTGAAACTCAGTCGGATGATGATTATAAAAAATATGCTCAAACAAGGTTGAATGATTTAAAAGCATATTCTGCAAGTGCAAGATAATATGAACGATGTAATAAAAAAAATTGTAAATAAAAAAGTTTCTTTGGCACCAATGGCAGGTATTACTGACTTAGTGCTAAGAAACTTAATAAGAGAATATTCAAAAGATTGTCTTATTACGACTGAAATGATAAGTTCTGAAGGTTTAAGAAATGTACATGATTGTTCTATCATAAAAAAATCTGATAATGATAGTCCGATTGCGTTTCAGATATTAGGACATAAGCCTGATTTAATGGCAAAAGCTGCACAATTTTTGGAAAGTAGAGCAGATATTATAGATATAAATATGGGCTGTCCGGTGAAGAAAGTTGTTTCAGGTGGTGATGGTTCTGCTTTAATGAATACGCCAAAACTTGCCCAAGATATTGTTAGGGCTGTTAAATTATCAATAAGTAAGCCAGTTAGTGTAAAGTTTAGATTAGGATATACTGCTGATAGTATGAACTATGTCGAATTTGGTGAAATGATGCAGGAGGCGGGTGCTGATTTTATTACAATTCATGCCAGAACCCGTGCTCAAATGTATGCAGGTGTTGCGGATTGGTCTAAAATTAAAGATTTAAAACATTCTGTCGATATTCCTGTTTTTGCGAATGGAGATGTTATTTCTATTGAAACTGCCGAAAAATGTTTAGAAAAATCTGAGGCAGATGGTGTTGCAGTCGGCAGAGGTGTACTTGGAGATGTTTCTTTGCCTTACAGAATAGAGCATTTTTTTGAAACAGGAGAAAGATTACCAGTACCTTGTTTTGAAGAAAAACTTGATGTTTTAACCAGACATCTTGATAATGAAATTTCTTTACGTGGTGTTGATGTTGGTATTAAATGCATACGAAAACTTTATGGTTACTATATATCAGGTGTAAGAAATGCTGCAAAATACAGGGCTGAGCTTGTAAGAATTGATGATTACTCTGAAATGTTAAATGTGTTGGAAAGAATTAGGCTTGAGGTGCGTCAATTTTCTCTATTGGAAGTGTAACTATAAAATTACTTCCTTGTCCTAATTCGCTTTCTAATTTTATCTTTCCACCGTGCATTTCAATTAGCCTCTTTGTAATTGTCAATCCAAGTCCTGTTGAGGTTTCTTTTTTGTAAAAGGCTTCTTCAAGTTGGGCAAATTTTTGGAAGATTTTTTTGTGATATTTTTTATCTATTCCGATACCTGAATCTTTTACGCTAATCTTAATATATTTTTTTGAATTTATTACTGTAATGACAATATTTCCGTTGTCATTTGTATATTTTATGGCATTGCTCAATAAATTATATAGAATTTGTTGTATTTTTTGATAATCTGCATAGATATCTATATCATTCTGTATTGAATATTCCAATTTAATATTTTTCTTTTTTAATAACGGCATTAATAAATTTGATGTTTCAATTATTGGTCTTGATATCTCAAAGTATCTTTTTACTAATTTAATTGCATTCGCTTCAATCTTTGATATGTCCAAAATTTCATTAACCATTCCCAATAATTGAATGCCTGAAACTTGAATATCATCAACATATTCTAATTGTTTTTCTGTAAGTTTTCCATAAACTTGGGCTTTTAATATATCAGAAAAGCCAATAATAGCATTTAATGGTGTTCTTAATTCATGAGAAACACTTGCTAAAAATTCATTTTTGATTTTATCCGCAGCCAGTATTTTTTTATTTTGTGCTTTTATTGTTTTGTATGCATTATTTGTTTCTTCAACTGCTTTTTTTAATGCTTTTTGTTGAATTTTAAATACATTAGACAATTCTAAATCTTTAATTCTATATGACAGTATGCTTGTTATTGCCTCAATATCATCTTTTATTCCGTCTGAATTTTCAAATATAATAAAACCATAGATTGTATTTTTTATTTTTAATCTTGATATTATATAATTATCTTTATTATATTTTAGTAATTTTATAATGTCTGAGGTTTTATCCGTATAATTAATTGTATCATTAAATAAGTAGTTAGAAATGCTTTGAGGTATTGTAACAGTTTTGCCGATTTCAGATTTTATACTTGAATATTTTAACTGAATGTCCTCATAATTTAATAAATAAACATAATAATTTTCAAAATTAAATATTTTTTTTACAATATCAAAAAAAGCATCACAACATACTGCTGATATATCAGCACTAAGCAACTGTGATGTTAAATTATTTAAATTATTATGCATGATTAAGTTTCTAAATATCCTATATATGGCAGATTTCTGTAAAATCCGTCATAATCAAGTCCGTAACCGACTACAAATTGGTTACCTATTTGAAAGCAATAGTAATCAGGCTCAATATCAACTTTTCTTGTTTCACGTTTATCTAAAAGAGAACAAAATTTAAGTGATTTTGTCTTAAAATTTAAGTGCATAAAATCTATCAAAAATTTTGCGGTTAAGCCTGTATCTATGATATCCTCAACGATAATAACATTTTTTCCGTTTAAATCAGGAAGTGATATATCAACTGCATTAACTTTTCCTGTGGATGTAAATCCTGAACCATAACTGGACAATCTTATAAAGTTCATATTTAAGGGCATTTTTAGGTGCTTTACAAGGTCTACCGTAAACATTACGGAACCCTTTAATACTGAAACAACATAAAGTTCCTCATTTTTGTAATATTCATTTAATTTCGCACCCAATTGCTTAATTGAGTTTTGTAATTCATCTTCTCTAATCAAGACTTTTAAGTCTTGCTCAGTAATCATTTCTAACATGTTGTACCACCTATCTTCTTTAATGTTAGCACATGTGTACCTTTGTTGACAACTTTTATTTTGTTACTAATTCCATAACCGCTTACCCAAAGCACCTCGCTGTCTTTACATAGTAAAATAATTTTATCTTTTTTATGTTGTGCTATGTTTTTATTTATAAAATATTTTTTTAATTTGGTTAGGGAGTTTGAACCTAATGGTTGTATTCTATCTCCATTGTGCCTTGTTCTTAGTGTAAAATTTATTTCATTATTTAGTTCAATATATGCTGTATAATCGCTGTCTTTAGGATATTCAGAAGGTTGTTGTTCACATTTTTTAATTGTAAATTCGTAGTTATTAAATTTATATGAGCCTTCTTTTGTTATTTTTATTTCGGTACGGCATTTTTCAGAGTTGCTGATTATTTCAATATATTTATTATTAACAAATAACCAAATATCTTTTGTTATAGAACATTTTTTTCCGGATTTGGATTTAATATTATCATGAATAAATTTTAGCGTAGTTTCTATTTTTTCTTGTGTATATTCAAAATCTAAAGCAACATATAGTTCGTAGATGAGTCTTTTTTGAAGGTTTTTAGAAAGGTTTATGAATTTATCACTTTTTAATTTATTGTCATCATATAAATTAAGAGAGCTTATGTATTCTTTTATAATTTCTTCTTCTTCAAAAGCAAGATTTGAAAGATTATATATGGAATTTTCCGCTTGCGGATTAATTTCCTTGAACAGCGGTAATATTTTATTTCTTATGTAATTTCTTGAATATTTGTTATTTAGATTTGAGCTGTCATTATTGGGTTGCAGGTTGTTTTCAAGACAATATTTTTCAATTTCTTGTCTTGAAATATCAAGCATAGGTCTGTAAATTTTATCAAGTTTAGGTGAGATACCTTGCAGACCTTTAATTCCTGTACCTTTAATTAGCCTGTAAATTAGTGTTTCTGCCGTATCACTCTTTGTATGTGCGGTTAAAAGTCCGGTTGCATTATATTTTTCTATAACTCTGTTAAAAAAAAGATATCTTAATTCTCTTGCGTGAGTTTCTGTTTGTTTTTCGTTCTTGTCCAGAGTTTCTGTATAAAAATCAATATTATTTATTGCACAAAACTTTTTGCAACTTTCTTGTTCTTCAAGAGATTCTTTTCCTCGCCAATTATGATTAAGATGTGCTGCAATTACTTTAAATTTATACTTTTCAGATAGTTTATTTAATATGTCAAGTAAAGACATTGAATCATATCCGCCGGAAAATCCTACAACAATTGTTGTATCCGGTTTGGTAAGTTTATATTTATTTAAAAAGTATTCAATTTTATTATTCACGTTTTTGTTTTTCTAATATAATACCTTGTTTAATTTCCATTACATCAACACCAAGTTGTTCCAACACTTTCATCGCAACACTGTCGGTAAATGCTGTTATTGCATATAGAAGATGTGCAGATTCGATTTTGGGTTCATTTCTGTTTTTTGCAAGTTTCCATGCTTCTTCAAGTACTTTTTTTGCTCTATCAGTAAATGTTATTTCGTTGTCAAAATAGTCATCTCCATATCCGATGACATTTTCTACTGCAATTCTTGCGTCTTTAATTGTTACTTCAAGTTCATTAAGTACCTTATAGCCAATGCCGTTACCCTCGCCAATTATGCCAAGTAAAAACATTTCTGTTCCAACTGTGTTTCTTCCCAGCCTTCTGGCTTCTTCTTTTGCCAATTTCATTATTGTTATTGCTTCAGGCATTTGATTTTCAATAGGTTTTAATATTTCTTTTTCAAGTTGAGTATCTGATATTTCAAGCTGTTTTAAGATATTATATGCAATGCCTTTTTTTGATTTTAATATGCCAAGAAGTAAATGAGAAGGTGTTACAACAGATGAACCTAATTCTTTTGCTGTTTCGATTGCTGTATTCATTGCTAAAAATGCATTTGGAGTAAAGATAATTTGCTTACCTTCAAATTCTGCATTTCTGCTTGAAACTTCTTTTAATTTGCGTTCAAAATTTTCAGCATTTAGTCCGTTTTCGTTTAAAATTTGTGTCAATTCAGAGCCGGTATCTTCTAATATTGAAGATATTATTTGCTCTGTACCCAGAATTTCATAATTTGACGCAGACAATTTTGCTAATGCTCTATCGAATACATCCTTACTGCCTGATAATAAATTTTCCGTTTCAATCAATTCTGAAGGTATTTTTGTAGAACCGTCGCTTTCAGGATGTAAAACTTTTTTAACTTTTCTTTGAACCAGCCGTGATAGCAAATCTTTTGATTTATATGTATCAAAATTAAAATACTCCAAAATTCTTGATATATATGAACTTTTATCATTTAATATTGAAAGAAATATATGTTCGTATAAAATGTTTTGATTGGAAGTTTTTTCTGCTATATCAGATGCATTTTTAAGTAATTCTTTGCTTGCATTACTGAAAGGCGGAGTTCTATATATTCTTGATGATTTTTCAAACCTTAATTTTTCTTCTACAACTTTTTGTAGTTCTTCAAATTTTACGTTGTACGTTCTAAATATATTTAATGAGATGCCTCGTGCCAGTTTTACAACGGCAAGTAAAAAATGTTCAGGCTGAACTGACACATTTTGCATTAATTTTGCTTGATTTTGTGCCTCTGTAACTACATTTATTGCTTTTTCAGTAAATTTTTCTAACAATATTATTCCTCAATTTCTTCTTCAAGTGATTCTATATATTCTGAAACTTTGTCAAATTCTTCATCATCTTCGATTGTTTCTAAGGAGTAACCGTTGCCTTCTTTTAATAATTTCATGACAACAATGTTTTCATCATTTTCATCTTCAGGATTTGTTAGTAGTGCGTATTCTTGTTCTTCAAATTCTATGATGTCAAATAATTCAAATTTTACTTCGTTACCGTTTTCATCAATTGTTTCAATAATTCTTTTTTCTTCTGACATATTTACCTGCTTTCTGTTTAGTTTATTCTTGATAAGTATTGTTCAAGTATTATACAAGCACTTTCGATATCCACTAAGCCTTTGTCTTTACGGAAATCAATTTTTTTGCTTTTCAAATTTTCTTCTGCTGTATCAGATGTTAATCGTTCATCTTCTTGTATTATTTCATATTCTGAAAAATTTTTTGAAAATAGTATGCAGTCATCTGCTTGTGAACCTTGTGTTCCGTCCATATTGTATGGTATACCTATAACAATTTTTTTAACATTGTTTTCTTTGGCTATTTTTTTTATTTGTTCAACTGCAATTTTTTCAGGTTGGCGATTAATGTAGGAATGTCCATTTGCAAGCATCTTTAAATAATCACTTAATGCTATTCCTACTCTTTTTGTACCGATATCAAGTGCCATAATTTTGTCCATATTAATCGGATACCCACCTGTTTTCAATTTCTGTAATTATTTTTTCAAGTTCTTCTATTGTAAATTCACGTCTGACTTCTGCTCTGTTTCTTGCAAATATACTTGTTGTTTCGGCTTCTTCTTTAAGTCTGAATTTTAAACCTACATAATATTCGTATATGCTTTTTCTTACTACATTAACAAACATTTCGTGAAGTGCGTTTTCATCAAAATATAGTGAATAAAGCCTTTGTGCTTCTATTTTTTCGTTTGCAAGATATTTTAAATATGCTGATGTCAAAATTCTTTTTTTCCACTTGTTTTCATCTTTTTTAGGAATAATTGCTTCTAAATTATTTTCTATTTGTTCATCAAGGTTTAAATCATATTTGCCTGCCCTAAATTCTTTATTAATTTTTGTTATAAATTCTGCAAATTCATCTGAAAAGTCAGTATCTATAAACCATTTTTGAGCTATATCCGAAAGACAAATTTTATCAAAATCTTTTTTAGATAATTCTTCTTTTTTAAATTTATCTTCCATTATAAAATCCATTGGCACCGGTTCAATTGGGATATCTGATGTTATTGTTCTCCAGCAAATATATTCATAAGAAACAATTTCTCCGTTTTTATGAACAATATTTTCAGCCTTATTTAATAATGCTTTTAAAACAGTTTGATTAATGTAAACGCTATCTTCATCACCGTAAAATCTTGCTACGATTTTTTCAAATTCATCCTTAGTTATTTGATTAAAGCCAAAGCAATCCACAATACCCCAAGTATCATTAGCAACTACTGCAAGAAATTGTATAGTTTCGTCTTCTCGTTCTCTTGAAAAAATTAGTGCTTGGTTTCCGTGTCCGTCCGGATAGCTTGTATAGCATTCGTAAGGTCTTGACTCTGATAAAACGTCTTTGTAAAAATCAATTGAATTATCCTCTCTTACACCTGACAATTTAAGTGTTGAGATGTTTCTTTTTATTGCAGGAATAATATCTTCATCTGCAAATTCCATTGCTTCTTCAAGTGCGTGAAGTGCAAGTTGAGAACGAGTTTTGCCTAAAATTTCCAAAGCGATTTTGGCAATTCTTGATGTCGGGTCATGCAAAAATACCGGAATAAGTATATTTGCTAGTGCATCATCAGAATAATCATCACCTAATGATTGGACTAGTGTAACTTTATCTTCATAAGGCAATGCTTCTAAAAAGTCTAAAAAATCAATTTGTGCTTCAGGATTCATTATTGCTGAATGCAATAATTCTTTTGTTTCGGTGTCAATGATTTCTTCAGGAGATTCAAAATAAGCGTCTATGTCGTTATAATCAACTCTATTACCCATGTCTTTAAGTAAATTCAGAACAAGAGCCTTGTTGTAATCACTAACTGTCGGACTTTTCAGTGATGTCCAAAGAGCATTTTCAAGTTGTTCTTTTTCGGTAAGTCTTAGCATTAAGTAACTTAGAATAAAGGCTTTGTCTTCTTTTGTTTTGACAAATTCACGCATCAGCAGGTCAAGGATAAGTTTTTTATCTTCCTGACCAAGTAAAATTTCTATAATGTTATCAACTTTTGATGTATCAGCGAGTGTTTGAAGTTTTGAAATAACAGTTAAAATTTCTGCTTTAAGCTGAATCTTATTTAATTGTTCCATTATTTGCTAATCCTCCAAATAGCATCAAGTACTTTTTGTGCTTCTTCTGATGGCATTCTGTCGTTCATTATCAAGTATTGAACTGCAATCATAGTGCATTCTGAGCAAATATTCACACCCGGACCTTTTACCATTTTTAAAACTTCAGTATTTGGTCTTCCGCAAAAACTACAAAATACGGGTTCAAATTTTACCGGTTGTTCTTGTTCCGTTTCGTGAGAGTGTTCTTCTTTGTGAGCTTTTCTTTCCCCTAATTTAACAACTTTTTCTTCTGACATACTTTATCCTTTTATTTTTATTTATATTGTAACTTAAATGTAATTTTATTGCTAAATTATTAAATTTATTTTAAAATAATATTAAGTAATTTTGTGAGGTATTTTATGAAAAAAATATTGTTAATATTAGTAGTATTAAGTTTATCTGTTTTTACGACTGCGTGTGTAAATAATCTTGCGGTACAGCAGTTGAATAACAAGGCTTCTGAATTGATGAAAAAGGGTGATGTTGAGGGTGCAATTAGTCGTCTTGAAGCAAGTGTTGATTTAGACGATTCTATTTTTGAAACTCAATATAATTTAGCAGTTGCGTACACTGAAAATGAGGATTATGACAAGGCAGAAAAGGCTTATAAAAAGGCTGCCGAGTTAAAACCTGATTCATCGGAAGTTTATTATTCAATGGCTGTTATGTTTGAAAATTATGCAAAAGACACTTATACAGGTAATACAAAGGCTCAAAAAGAGGAAGCAAATTCAGACGATGAAGATGATGTTTCTTCCAAAGATGCTGATGGTAAATATAAACCGACTAATGATGATATTGAGCATGTGAAGAAATATTATGAAGATGCTATTGCATCTTACGAGAGATATCTTGAGTTATCACCTAATGCAAATGATGCTTTTGATGTTCAGGCTCATATTGAAGAATTACGTGCTAATCTTGAAACTTTGGATGTAGATACCAACTAATGATAATTTTTTCTTCTCCGGGTGCGGTTGCATTTAATGTGTTTTCGTATCCTGTATATTATTATGGAATATGTATTGCTGTTGCAACTATTTTAGGGTTTTCGGTATCGTATTTTGTAACTAAAAAAGATTATTTAGATTTTGATACGGATATTCTTTTTGATGTTGCATCTGTTGCAATTATTTCGGGTGTCTTTTCAGCACGTTTGTATTATTGCATTTTAAATTTTGCGTATTATTCCGACAATTTGTATGAAATTTTAAATTTTCGTCAGGGCGGTTTAGCAATTCATGGAGGCTTAATTGGAGGTTTTGCAGTTGCATCTTTGTATTGTAAATTAAAAAAATATCCTGTTTTAAAATTAGCCGATATATTTGCTTATGGGTTGATTGTTGCACAAATTTTCGGAAGGTGGGGAAACTTTTTTAATTCAGAGGCTTACGGTTTACCTGCAAAACACTTTATAGGGGTATATATTCCTGAAAGTGCAAGAATTGCAGGTTATCAATTTTACAAATATTTTCATCCTACCTTTTTGTATGAATCTGTTTTAAATATATTTGTCTTTTTGATTTTATTTTTTGTTATAAGAAAATTAAGATATAAGTTTGACGGACTTATTTTTGCTTTTTACTTAATATTATATTCGATTGTAAGATTTTTTATAGAGGCATTAAGACTTGATAGTATTGCAAATGTTGGGGCTTTACATGTTCCTCAACTTGTGTCTGTTTTGCTGATTATTTGTGCCTCTGTATTTATTTTTTATAAAAATAATGCTAAAGTTTAGCGTTTTTCAAATGATATTTCCCAGCCGTCATTTCCGTTATTTTCAGCAGTAAGTTGCTCAACATTTTTACTTGATGTAGGCATTTCGTCTGTATTATCTTCTTCTTCAACAGGTGGATTAATCGGTAATCTGAATCCGAAAGTTGAACCTTCTCCGAGTTTTGATTGCACAAAAACTTGACCCTTATGGTGTTTTTCAACGGAAATTTTTACCAGATGCAAACCTAAACCGGTACCTTTAATGGTGTGAGTATCATTTTCAACTCTGAAAAATCTGTCAAATATTTTTTGTTGATACTCAGGAGCAATACCGGGTCCTTGATCTTCAACGCTAACTTCAACGTAATCACCAATTCTTGCACGTTCCGCCCTTATTTTAATACGTTTTCCGTCAGGTGAATATTTTATGGCATTTGATACAATATTTGCAACAACACGTCTTATGCTGTCTTTATTAAACGGAATTTCAGGTAAATCAGGTTCTTTTATTACCGAGAAGGTTAAATTATGATCTCCTGCAAGAACCTTCATTTCATCTACAACATCTTCAATTACAGGCATAATATCTTGTTTTGTTTTTTCAAGTTTCACATTTTGAGATTCATATCTTGAAAAGTCAAGTATATCATTAACCATCCTATTTAGGCGTATAATTTCTTGATTCATTACACCTATAAATTCTTTTTGAGTGTTAAAATCAAAGTCATTTCCATAGTTGTATAATGTGTCTATATAACTTCTTAAGACAGTTACAGGTGTTCTCAGTTCATGAGATACGTTAGAAATAAAGTGTGAACGTAAATTATCCATTTCAATTTCTTTTGTAATGTCAATCAAGACAATTATGTATCCTACGTATTCGTGATTTACCGTAAACATAGGGGACATAACTGATTTAATTACTCTTTTATTTACTTCTATATTAAATGCAAGCGGACGTTGTTCCATAACATCCAAAGGTGTGTCTTTAAATTGTTCAATTCTGTCTTTAAAGCACAATTCACCATTAGTGTCACAGTATTGTTGAATTTTAGTCTTTAGAATTTCATTTGGAGCAACATCCAATAATTGTTGTGCATGATTGTTTACTAAAATTACGTTGTCATAGTTATCGCAAACAACAACACCATTAGCAATGCAAGTAAGCACTGCTTCAAGTTTATTTTTTTCTAAAGTCAGTTGTCCCGTATTTTGTTCTTCAAACTGATGTAACCTAGATGACATGTCGTTAAAGGCTTCAAAAAGCTGCTTAAGTTCTTTGCTCATGCCTTGTGATTCAACTTTAATACCAAAGGCTCCGGATGAAATTTTTTTAACACCGTCTTGAAGAAGTTTTAATTCTTTTGTTGTTAGTATTGTGTGTGCAATAAGTACTAAGATAATTAAACCCCAAGTAAGTGCAAATACAATAACTAATGAAGATGTTGTTGTATGTCTGACTTCATTTATAATTGTTCCCGAAAGTCCAACCATAACAGAACCAACGTTCTTTGAGGATGTACCTTGTTTTAAAACCATTGGTGAACTTACTGATATTTTTGCTGTTTCGGCTCTCTTTGAGTAATCTTCCTCACTTGAATAAATCACTCTTGAATTTTCATCTTTAAATTCAATAAATGCAATATCGTCATTACTGCCCAAAATTGACAAAGAATGTGAACGCAGAGTGTCATATTTACTCAATTCTGGTATATCTTTGGTTATTTCAACAGATTCTATCGCTAAAGTTTTTGATATAATTTGTCCAAAATTTTTGTATCCGTTGTCCAAATCTTTTTTTATTTTTCCAACGGCAAAGCAAGTAAGACAAAGCATTACTATCGTAGTTGATAGTAACCCCAAAATTATAAGACGATTTTGAGTTGTCATATCCTTATACCAATTCATAAGTAAATTATATCATGCATAGAATTTGCAGGCAAATTATTAAAAAAATAGGATAATTTTATATTTAAATTACTTACTCAAAATGTAAAACTTCTGTAACAAAGTAAAAAACTGTTGAATAATTCAACCCTTCAATCCTTCAGCCCATAAACCTCTTTTCACTATTCACTACTCACTACTCAACTCTTAATCTATTGTTGCAACATGTTCATCGTCATCTGCAATACCTTTATCAACTTCAAGAATTTGTGCAAGAGTTTTTGCATCGCCTTTTAATTTAAAGTATTCAGCAAATTTTGGAGTTGTTTTTATATTAAAAGAACGACCGTTTTTATCTTTGTGTCTTGAAATTAATCCTAAATCAAGTAATTCCTTTACGTGTTCGTAGGCATTTGCACCACGTATTTCTTTTAAATAGGATTGTCTTATAGGTTCTTTTAATGCTATAACGGTCAAAGTTTTTAGTGCTGCGGGTCTTAAATCTACGGGGCATAGTTTTTCAACAATGTCCATGTGCTCGGCTTTTACTTGTAAGATGTAACCGTTTTCGTCATCAATTTCTAATGCACCATCCCTTGATGAGTAATCCATTATAAGTTCAAGCATTGCTTCCTCAATGCTGTCAGTGTCTGTTTCAAGTATTTCTGCTATTTCTTCGGTTTGAAGTGCTTTTCCCGTCGTAAAAAGTACTGCTTCAATTCGTGTTTTAAGTTGTTCCATCTGATTTCACCACATATAAGTCAGAATAAAATTCTTCTTGTTCTAAATCGCATTTGCCCTCTGCTGTTAAAAATAACAACGCTATGTATGCGGAAATTTTATTCATGCCTATTGAAATTAATTCATTTAGTTCCACTTTTTTATTTGTATTAAATATTTTGTCAAGTTTTGTTTGAATTGCTTTTACCGAATTTTCGATAAATTCCTCATGTGCAAGATTAACAATATCATCTGCTGTAAGATTTGCATAAGAACGAATACGACGCTGTGCACCATCTGTTTCAATGAATGTTTTTTTTCTAACTTTTCATAAAATTCTAATTGACGTATCAAATCTTTCAATGTAACTGTACGATTACGATTTATTTTTACGCTTGTACGTCTTTGTAATACTTCGCTAAAGGATATTATGTTATTTTTAGGAGGTTCATAACTTTCAATTATTTCATCATCAACAATTTCATAGTCATCGTCTTGTTGTTCTTCAAAATCAAGAATATCTGTTCCTTCTAAGATATTAGATTTTAAGCGGAGCAATATTGATGCAAACAATAAAGTTTTACTCGTTGCTCTAAGATTTTGTGCTTTAATTTCAAACAAGTGCGACAAATATTTATCCGTAACATCAATTATATCTATGTTCCAAGGGTCTATCTTTCCTGCTTTTGCCATTTGCACAAGAATTTCTATCCCTTCTGCCTGATAGTTATTTTGTTGCTCTAAATTGTCATAAATAAATGCTTCTGCCATATTTTTAATCTCTTAATTTCACTCC
>CAJOKJ010000018.1 GCA_905235155.1 Candidatus Gastranaerophilales bacterium | reverse complement strand
TAAAATTAACAGAAAAGAAAAAGCTTTAGACAACGAAATGAAAAGATTAGACACTGAACACTCAGCATTACAAACTGAATTAGAATCAATCAAATCAATTATTTCTGACCACGCAGGTAAAGATTTTAACTTGTTCTCTTAATCATTTCTTTTTAAACACTAAATAGGTCGACTTACAAGTTACAGTTTTTGAAGGCTAGTTTCGTATTAATTATTACCAAACAGTTTGAATGCGTTATAGGAACTTCTTACAAGCGGTGCTATCTGATATTTTTCAAAACTTGCCTGTTTTGCAAGCTCTTTTAAATGTTCAAATTCTTCTTCTGTATAATATTTATCAACTTCAAGATGTTGTTTTGACGGCTGAATATATTGTCCGACAGTTAAAATATCACAGCCAACTTCTCTTAAATCGGAAAAAGTTTGTTTAATTTCATCTTCACTTTCACCCAATCCAACCATTAAACCTGATTTAACAGGGATTTTAGAATTTTCTTTTATGTATCTTAAAACATCTATTGAACGTCTGTAATTGCCTTGCGGACGTGCTTTTTTAAACAAATTTTCAACTGTTTCGATGTTATGGTTAAAAACGTCGGGTTTTGCTTTAATAATAATGTCTAATGCCTTTGTATCACCTTTAAAATCAGGTGTTAAAATTTCAATTTTTATATCCGGTGTAAGTTTTCTTATTTCATGAATAGTTTGTGAAAAATGTTCTGCACCTCCGTCGGACAAGTCATCACGGGTAACTGATGTAATTACTGAATATTTCAAACCTAATTCACTAACTGCTTTTGCTATATTTTTAGGTTCTTCTTGATTTAGCGGTTCGGGTTTTTCGCATCCGATATTACAATAACGGCAATTTCTTGTGCAAACATTGCCCATTATTAAAAAAGTTGCGGTATTTTTTTGATAACACTCATTTTTGTTAGGACAACGTGCATTTTCACAAACGGTATTCAGACAATTATTCTTTAGAATTGTTCTTACCGTTTTTGTTTTTTCTGTATCTATAATTTGGCGTTTTAAGTAATTAGGAAGTCTTTTCATAACATCATAATACTTTCATATACACCTTCTGAATATGTAGGATGAGCAAAACATACCTTTTTCAATTCATCAATGCTAATTTCATTTTGCATTGCTATTGCAAAATGATGAATCAATGCTGATGCCTCTTTTGAAATTATACTTGCACCTATAATTTTGTTTTCGTAGGTTAAAACTTTTACAAAACCTTCAATTTCATTATCACAATGGGCTTTTCCTAATGCTCTTACAGGATAAACCGTTTTTTGATAGCTTCCTAAAGGTAAATCCTGTTCACTCGCACCAATCCACGCAATTTCAGGTGTTCCATATATAACACTTGGGACAAACACGTTATCAAAATGAATTCCTGAAACTAATGCTCTTGCCTGATACATTGCAAAATTTGCAAGCATTAACTGTCCGCAAGCATCACCAATAACAGTTGCTTTGCCGTTAAGTTTAGGTTTTACAATATTTCTTCCTATTGCAACAAGCACAAAATCAGGATTTAACACATCACCATTTGATAATGTAACTTGTTTATTTTCAATTTTGTTAATTGTTGTAGAATTTTTTAAAGCAATTTTTCTTATTTTGAACATTCTTTCAATATATTTTGAAATTTCTTCATCTGCTATTGATAGAGGTTTTGACGCTGCTTCAACAACAGTAACTTCACATTCTAAATCGTTAAAGATTCTTGCCCATTCAATACCTTCTGCACCTGCACCAACGATTAAAACGCTTTTAGGTGTTTGTTTCAATTCAAACAAATCGTCAGAATTTAAAACAAATTCGTGGTCGAAAGGATAATCTTTTAAAGGTTTTGGCTCTGAACCGGTTGCAACAATTATTTTTTCACAATTATAAGTTTGACCACCTGCTTCAATTGTATTGTCAGCAACAACCTTTGCTTCTTTTTCAACTATTTCAACACCTTTTGTTTGTATGCTTTTTGTTAAAGCATTTCTTAAGGTTTCAACAACTTTGTTTTTATGTTCCATAACTTTTGCAAAATCAAATTGCAAATCGTTTGCAATTAATCCTATATTTTCAGAATTTTTAGCATCTTTAAATAAATCAGCAGAGTGCAAAATTGTTTTTGTTGGTATGCACCCTTTATTTAAACAAGTTCCGCCAATTTTATCTTTTTCAAAAAGAACAACCGATTTACCTTTTTCAGCAGTAATTAACGCAGAAGTAAATCCCGCAGGGCCTGCACCTATGATGCCATAATCATAAATCTTTTCCATATATTCTCCTATCTTGTATAAACTCTTGCCAAACGTGCTTTTAAGTGACATAAAATTTCATAATGAATTGTATTCATAGCACTAGCCCAATTATCAACAGGCAGACCTTCGTCTAAAAGAGTTATCGTATCACCGGTTTTTGCATCAATTCCCGTAATATCAAACATCATTTGATCCATAGCAACATTTCCGACCTGTTTTATTTTTTGTCCGTTTAATTTTCCATAAAATTTGTTTGAAATTGAGCGTGGAATACCGTCAGCATATCCTAAAGGAACAGTGGCAATTTTTGTTGGTTTATCAGCAACAAAGGTATGTCCGTAGCTCACACCTTCACCTGCTTCAATTTCGTGAATATGTATTATTCTGGATTTTACAGCCATTGCTTGATGTAATTCTATTTTTTGTGCTTCGGGAATTAAATCGGGATAAAGTCCGTATAATCCGATACCACCACGAACCATATTTGAAGTACATTTGTATATGTTGCTTGAAATTATGCCTGCCGTATTTAAAATATGTAATAAAAGACCATCTGTATTAACTTGTGAAATAATATTTTCCCAAATTTCAAGTTGTTTTTGCGTTTTGTCATAAAATTCAGCATTTGCAAGGTGCGAAAAAATACCTCTTAAATCCATATATTCAGAATTTTGAACTTGTTTTATAAAATTCGGTGCATCTTTTGGCGATACACCTATTCTGTTCATTCCGGTATCAAGTTTTATGTGCGTTTTTACAGGAATACCGATTCTTTCATAAGTTTTTTTGCAAAACTCAATATGTTCCTGTGTAAAACT
Source organism: Candidatus Gastranaerophilales bacterium (assembly GCA_905235155.1). Classification (GTDB taxonomy): domain Bacteria; phylum Cyanobacteriota; class Vampirovibrionia; order Gastranaerophilales; family Gastranaerophilaceae; genus UBA6984. Next base: position 23,403 of record CAJOKJ010000018.1, on the reverse strand, counting down.
TGTAACAGTTATATTATGCTCAACTGCTGTTGATAAAGCCCAAAAAGGCACTGCTCCAAGAACGAGAATTTCCGCATCAATACCGTTTTCTCTTAAATTTAAGGCTTCATCAATAGACGCAACCCCAAACATATCAACACCGCATGCCAAAAGTGTAGGTGCAAGCATTGCAGCACCATGTCCGTAAGCATCAGCCTTAACAACAGCAAGAAACTTCATATCTGCGGGTACACAACTTTTTAATGCTTTAATATTGTTTGAAACGTTATCAATATTAACTTCTACCCACGAATCCCTATGAGCATTTATATTTGATGTTCTTGAAATCTTCATTACAAGTTAAGTATAGTTTAATCGTTATCTACTTTCAAGTATTTAACAAAATAAGCACAAAATGCAGGAATTATACCTGCAACAAATAAAATTTGTAATACTCCGTATTTTTGTGCCATAAATCCCATTCCGCTAAGTATTACACCAACAACTCCCCAGCAAAAACCATTTAAAAATCCGCCTATTATACTTTTATACTGAGGTAATTCCTTTTGTGCCAAAACCATTGTGATAGGAGTTGCAAGCATTAATATAAATGCCATTAAAACAAAATCTATTAATGCCAAAGCAGGTATTATTTTGTATGTAAATACAAATATTGCCATTAAAATTGGCATAGACAGCATTGAAACATAAATAACAGGCTTTGTGCCAAGCCATTTTTCAAATTTCGGACTTACTAAAGAGCCAATGCCTCCTGCAAGCATAAATGCGAATAACGCCGTACCAATATAAAAAGCATCATGCCCGTAATCTTTCCACAAAAACGGTAATAAAATTGCACAACTGCTTGAAATAACAGCTTTCATTATTGCAAGCAATATAAGAATTTTAATTTGCGTGTTAGTAAGAATTGTTTTAAAAACTTCAAAAATATTTTTCTTTTCAGGCTTTTTATCTATATTTGAAATTTTAGGGACACAAGCAAACATCAATAATGCCAAAATAATTCCAGGAATAGCAGTAAAAGGCATTTTTGCGAGTCCGAAATATTGTGTAACGCTTGCAGAAATCATAGGTCCGAATGCGTAACCAATAGAACCCATACTTAAGAAAATACCCATATTTTTTGTGAAATCTTCTTTTGTAAACCTAATTACAAATCCAATTCCTTGAGGGTGAAAAACACTTACACCCAGACTTCCTAAAATTATAAACAATGCTAATGACCAAACATTATTTGCACTTGACGAAAACGCAAAAAATACCGCACTAAACAATAATCCCCAAAAGATAAATCCACGTTTAAAAATACTATCAGCAAAAAAACCAAAAATTGGCTGTAAAAGTTGAGAAAATAATTGGGAAATGCTCATTAATAGTGCCGCAACACCCATTGAAATTCCGATTTTAGCAGCAATAAACGGCATAATCGGATTTAAAAAACCGGAATAAATATCAGTTGTAAAATGTGCTGCGGATAACCACGCTATTATCTTGTTTTGCTTGATTTTTTCCATAATGATTAACCTTTAAAATGTTCAATTCCTGTTGTAAGCATTGAAATTTCGTATTTGTCGCATTGTTCTGCAATTTTTTTATCATTAACATTTCCGCCTGATTGAATTATCAAAGCAACACGACCTCTTGCCGCAGCATGGATTACATCAATATTATTTATTGCACTATCTGTTGCAACAACAGCGTCTTTTGTACTATCACAAGCATAATCCATTGCCCCTTGACAAGCCTCAGCAAAAGATATTTCTCCCTGACCTATTGCAATTGTTTTAAAATCTTTTGCGATTACAACTGCATTTGATTTTGCATATTTTGCAACTTTAAACGCAAAAATTGCATCTTCCAGTTGTTCCTGCTCAGGTTTCTTTTTTGTTTGAACTTTGAATGAATCTTTTTTAAAATCTGCTCTGTCTGCGTCTTGTTCAAGCACACCAAACGGAGTTATTTTTAATTCTTGTGAAACTGAAATTTTAACTTCTTCTAAAGGAGTATTTATTTTTACAATTTTTAAAGTTTCATTTTTCTTTAATATTTCTAATGCTTCTTTATCAAAACCTATTCCTAATACCAATTCAAACTGACTTTGAACAATTTTTTTTGCGGTTCTTTCATCAATAATTTTTGAAAAACCTACACAAGAGCCAATTGCACCAATTGGATTGCTGTCAACCGATTTTGCGTAAGAATCAACTAAGGTTTTACCGAGTGCAACACCGCAAATTAATCCTGATTTTGTCATTGCAGTTGCAAATACATCAAAAAATTCGCCTAAAATTTCAACTAACATTGTCATATCAAGGTAATTTTTATATGTTAATTCTGAACCGTTTAAAACTTCCCAATCTATTGAACTTTCATTTTTATATAAACTTGCTGCTTGTTGACGATTTTCGCCATACTTAAAATCTGTTATTTTTTCTAAATTATCTAACATTTTATCTCCTTTTATTTGAATTTTATCACAAATAGCAAAAAAAAGACTTGCTTTAATTTGCAAGTCTTTTTTATATATTTAAACTCCAGAACCTTTTATTTCAATCTTTTTGAGCCTTTGTTCAATTTTTCTGTACCACTGCAATTCTTGTTGAAATAAAGTATCATATTCATCTAATTTACCTTCGGACAATTCCTTAAATTGACTGTCACAGCACTTTGTTAATTCACTTGCTAAATATTTTGTATATTCTTTTCTGTCAACTTTAGCGTCTTCCAAAACTATCGGATTATGGAACTCTACCAAAACTTCAGGTCGGTTTGCTCTTAAAAACATATAATTTACGGCAACAGGTACAAGATTTACTTTACCGTACTTTTTTACAGCGTTTTGTGCTATATATGTCAAACCTGTTTGAAACAGTATTGGTCTGTAATTTGGCGGCATTATAATACCTTGCGGGAAAATATATAAGAAATTATTTAAATCACCAATTGTTTCAACCGCAAACCTTAAAGCAGCCATTGACGCTTGAGGTGATTTTTTATTAACAGAAAAAGCACCTGCTCGTCTTAACAGCGGAAAACGATTTAATTCTTCCACCATAATACGTATTTGCTTATTAAAAATTCTATTGCAAATATTGTATCCTACGATACCATCCCACCAATTTGAATGAGGTGCAAAAAGTATTGTCGGAGCAGAAGTATCTCTGTGAAATATTTTATCAGCTCCTTTGTAACGAAGTGCAAAAAATCTGTTTTCCAACATTCCGTAAAAAAATCTGTCAGCAACCCAAAGCCAAAAAGCTGATGTTTTAGCAGGTGCAAATTTTTCATCTTGATTACGCAATTTTGTTGGAGGTACATGTTGATACAAATCTTCCATAAGTTTATTTTATAACACTAAATACAAATTTTAAAGTATATTAAAAAATCTTAATACATGTGTTGACGATAAAAATTATTTATTATAGCATTTAAACAGAGGAAATGAAGTGTATATCTTCAACTGTACCGCAGCCGTAAAAGTCGGAACGCTCCGGAAAGATTGAAAGTTCTTTCATGTAACTTATCGCCGAACTTCGGATATAAAGTTAAGGCTTAATTATTCAAATACAATAATTACCCAACCCCTTAAAGATAAGTGTTAGAAGCATCTATAAAACAAAAAGGATACGTGTAAAAACATGCCTGTATCAGGTGTACAATCAGCAAATACTGTAAGTAGCGGTCAATGCCCGCATGGTCTGCCAAGTGGGGCTTGCCCGATTTGTTCCGGTGGCATGGGCGGTGCAGCACAAAAGAAAGCAGATTTTTCCGCAAAACCAGGCGAAATGAGCTGGAATGAATGTGCTGCTATTGGTGCAATGATGAGAGCGGCAAAATTACAAAAGCAATTGAACGCACAGGCTCACGAAAACAGAATGCTTCAAATAGCACGTTTTGAAGCAACAATGATGAATGTTTCACAAAAACTGGCTCAATTAGCAGCCGTTATTGCAAACAACGTACCGACTTCGGTTGCAAAACCAATAACTTTTATCTTAAACAAGGTTGCAGCACCAATATTAAATGCTTTAAAAAATATTCCGGTCAATATGATGCGAGCAATGGAGAACATTCGACAGAAAATTTTTGATATTCAAGATAAACTAAATGCAATGTTTGGAGAGTTGAAAAATTCAATGGAAAAGAAAGTTTCGGAAACACTCGCAAACTTTAGAAAAAAAGTTCAATTACTGTTCCAAGTTGATGAAACAACTCATACAACAGATGAAGAAAAAGAAATTGAAGAAGAAAAAAGAACTTTTGAAGTAAAAACATTTATAAACGATTTGTACAATAAAATAACACAAATGACACAAACTTACGGTCAATACAGAAAAGACAAATCAGAAAAAGATAAGGATAAAGGCAGTTAATGCAAGTAGATAAAATTACAAATCCAATAGCAAAATTATACTTAATAGACAGCATGGGCTACAAAAAAGCTGAAATGCCTGTTAAGAACAGACCTTACTGTATCTTTGACCAGGATAAAGTTGATGTTTTTGTAAAAAACAAAGAAAGAGCACTACCAAAATTAACAAACATGCTCCAAAATGCAAAAACGGAAGATGAAATTGTCGAAGGTTTATATATCGCAGACAGAATGATTGATGGCGGTACAAAAGGAATTGGAGATTTATATTACAAAGCATTTTCAAGATTTAATGAATCTCGTTCCGCTAATGTTCAGACATTTTTATCAGGAGTATACAGAAAAACATTAAATCCGGATGCTTTTGGGCCACTGGTTAAGATGATGTGTAATAATTTTATAGATCCTCCAAAATCAAATTTTGATCCTAACGAAGAAGTAGGAGGAGCAGTTATCGAATATTTAAGAGATGCTGTAAAGCAAAGTAAGAAAAATAATAGCAAACAAATATAAGGAAAAGGAAAGAAAAATGAAAATTCAAGCAATTACAAATCCAATTAAAAGAGTAATGTTTAAAAACACTGAAAACATTGACAAAACTCCAATTACACCTGTTCAAAAAATTGGAGAAGGTTTAAATCAACCTATTAAAGATGAATTTGTTAAAGAAGAAAAACCTTTTGAATTACCAAAAGATGTAGAGTTTAAAAAACCTGTTTTGGCAACAAAAGAAAAACCTTATTGCCAATTTGATCAAAACAAAGTTGATTTATTTGTAAATGCCAAAGAAAAAGCTATTCCAACTTTGACAAAAATGCTAAATGAAGCAAAAACAGAAGAAGAAAAAACAGAAGGTCTATTTATTGCAAATCAAATGATAGCCGCAGGTACAAAAGGAATGGATAAAATGTACTACGGAACATTCTCAAAATTTAATGAAGACCGTTCTCCAAACGTTCAATCAATGTTATCAGGAGTATACAGAAGAATTCTTGTTCCTGATGCTTTCGGACCATTAATGAAAATGTTAGTTACAAATATCTTAGTACCTCAAAAAGATGCACCATTTGACCCTAACGAATCAATTGGCGGTGCTATATTGGAACACATTAAAGCTCCTGAGATTCATCCTCTTTAGATAGCATTCTGATATTTTCTTGAACGTTTTTATAATCGTGGTTGATGTGCTCAATTTCTTTATAGAGATTGAGTGCTTCTTCTCTTTTACCTTGACTTTCCAAAATCAATGCAAGCATATATTTTGCGTCAATATGGTCAGGCTCAAGTTCTATAATTTTTTCTAATGCTTTAACTTCACCTGTTCTGTCGTGTTGTTGGTCATACAACACAGCAAGTTTATATAAAACTTCTGTATTATCAGGTTCGACATTTACGGCAGTTATTAAGGATGTTTTTTGTTCAAATGTATTTCCTATGCTTTCATAGGCACTTGCTATTGCAATATAATATTTTGCAACATTTGCATTTATGCTTATGGCTTTTTTATAGTGCAAAATAGCTTCATTAAAATTTTTAATGAAAGTATTTACTTGTCCCAATTCATAGTATATTTCAGGATTTTCACTATCATATTGTGCAGCAAGGTTAAATATTTTGAAGCATTCGTTTACATCTTTTTCTTCAAATAAATATTTTGCCCATTGCACAAAAAGATTACTCATTTCGGTATGAACACTTCTAACATCAAGAGGACTTACTAAATCAAGAATTTGTTTGTACAATTCTACCGCTTCTACAAACTTGTTTTTGCTAATATAAGTTTCAATCATTAATCTCTTAATTTCTATATTTTCTTTATTATCTTCCGCAAGTTCGTTTAACAGAGCAATTCCTTCTTCTTCTTTTCCGCTTGCAATCAGAATTTTTGCTATATAAGTTTTTGTTTTAACTTTATCTGAAAAAGGATGTTCCAAAAGTTGTTTTGCATATTCCATAGTTTTTTCAACATTTTTTTGAATATAACAAAGGTTTATAAGGTTATTTATCAACCATAAGCTTAAATTGTTATTTTCATTAACTGTCAGTAAATCTTCACAATCAGATATTGCTCTTTCATAATTTTGAACCTTAATATAAAGTTCAATAAGTTTTTTATGAGTTTCGGTATCTTCGGGATAAATTTCCAAAATTCCGTTTAATTCTTCAAATGCTTCGGGATAATTTTCAAGTTCTATTTCTAAATCTGCTATTTTAGACTTGATTTCCATTAATTCAAGATTATTTTCAGTTAAATTTTCAAGTTGTTTGTAAGTTTGAACCGCAAAAGTTTTTTGATTAGTTTCTATATACAATTCACTCAACTCTTTTAATGCAATCATATTCTCTGTATCAGTTTTTAAAACTTCTTGTAAAGCTTCAATAGCCTTTGTGAATTGATTAAATTTTTTGTAACATCTTGCTAAAAGTAATCTTATTTCATAATTATCTTGTTCTTTATTCAATATAATCAAGCACTCTTTAATTGCATCGTAAATATTGTCACCATAAAACAATGCTTTTGCCAGAGTTCCTCTTAATTTGTAGTGTTCGGGATAAGTTTCCAAATATTTTCTTACTAATTTTTCAACAACTTTGTATCTTTTTTGTTTAAGCAGTAAATTTGCTTGTTCCAAAATATCTTTTTTAGATATTTGAAGCTGTTTTTCTCTTGAGGTTGTTCCTGCTGTTGTTATCAACAAGTATATTAAATAACTTACTAATAAAGTGATTACAGTGAAAAAAATTAAAAAATTTACCGACATAAAAATCCTTTTTCGTATTCCAATCCTATCCTTAGTGTAATTTTTACAAAAAATATTTACTTTTTGAAAAAAAATATTATAGTGTAAGTATATGCGAAACAAATTATTATGTCTATTATCCATATTGATGATTTTTTCATCCTCAGCATTTGCGGAGGAACTTAGCAGCGGACGAGATTGGAGTGCTATATCCGAAGTTGAAAACGCTTGGGACGGACAAAAAATCATTAAAAATGCAGAATATGAAAAAATTGTTAATGAACTGGAAAAACGTAAAAACGCAAAAAAAATAAAGGCTGAAAAAAAAGCCGGTCAAATGTTAATGAAAGATAGCGGAGGCAGCGAAAGTGATTTTCTTAGCAAATTTGATGAACAATATCCATTACTTAATCTTACAGTTCCTATAAATACGGGAGGAGTAGAAATTCCTGTCGGTCATTATAAAGTTGTTGGAACAAAAGTTAATGGTAAAGTTTATTTGAATCTTTGTCAATCATACAATATTGTGGCTAAAATTCCTGCAATAGAAACCAATGACGACTTTAATCAAGACGAGATAAATTTTATACACATTGAAGATGTTGGAAATAATGTTCTAAAATTTATTTATGGTTCCATGAAATTTAATGCTTACGCATACACAAAGTACAATTAGTATTTAAGTTTAATAAATTATAAAACACGTATAAATATATTACACATTAATAAATCGGGTTATAAAAAAATAATTGATTTTGTGTTAATTTAGAAATATGAAACGATTTTTGTATGTAATTTTAATAGTAATATTTTTGACGTTTTTTTTAAAAGCGTGCATTAGACGTGATATTGCTGATGACAAATCAACAAAAACCAATATCGTTAAAACGGAAGTTAATTACAACTTTCCTCCGGAATCAAAAAATGTAGTTATTGATAATATAGAGTACCTTCAATCTCAGGCACCTGTCGGGAAATTTGGCGGAGAATTAATTGAAAGTACCATAGGCGAAGGCCCTAAGACATTTAATCCTTTTAGTTCAAAAGATGCAACTTCATCCTCATTGGCAGGATTGATGTATGACAGCCTTTTTACTACATCTGCAAAAGACGGCAAAATTATTCCTAAACTCGCAAAATCTTATGAAACAAAAGACGGCAAAACATACATTGTACATTTAAGAAAAGGTATACAATGGTCTGACGGTAAACCAATAACAGCGGATGATGTTGTTTTTACTTGGAATGACATTATTCTTGCAGGACTTGGTAACACATCAACAAGAGATGCTGTTACTATCGACGGGAAATTACCTAAAGTTTATAAAATTGATGATTATACAGTAAAATTTGTTATATCAAAACCTTTTTCTCCTTTTGTAAGAATTATGGCATCTCAAATAGCACCAAAACACGTTTTTGAGCCAATTACAAAACAAGGTGCAAAAGCGTTTGATTTATTTTACTCAACAAATACAAATCCAAAAGATTTTGTCGTAAGCGGGCCTTTTAAACTAAAAGAATATAAAGCGGCACAAAGAGTCGTTTTTGAGAAAAATCCCAATTATTACATGATAAACACAGATAACAAGAAATTACCTTATTTAGACAAGTTAGTTTATTTAATTGTTGGAGATTTAAACAACGAAATATTGAAATTTGAAGGACACGAAACAGATGTTTTATCCTTGAGAGGTTCAACCGTTGCACCGTACAAAATGAAGGAAGCAGAATCTGATTACAAAATATATAATCTTGGTGCAGATAACGGAACAATGTTTATTGCAATAAATCTAAATAAGCATCAAAATAATGATGGAGAATTTTATGTAAATCCTGAAAAACAAATGTGGTTTGGTGATAAAAATTTCAGAACTGCAGTTGATTATGCAATAGATAGAAAAAATATGGTACAAAATATTGCAAATGGGCTTGCAAAACCTCTATTTACCGCAGAAAGCCTCAATTCAATATTTTTGAATAAAAATATTAAGGGACACGAAAGAAATTTACAAATTGCAAAAGATTATCTTGAAAAAAGCGGATTTAAATACGAAAAAAATAAAAAATTGTATGACAAAAACGGAGAAAGAGTAGAATTTGACTTATATACAAATGCGGGAAACACTGAGCGTGAAGCCATTGGAGTTATGGTAAAACAAGATCTTGAAGATTTGGGTATGCATGTCAATTTTAAACCTATCGAATTTAATACTCTTGTTAATAAAATGACGACAACATTTGACTGGGATATGATTATAATGGGGCTTACAGGTTCTCCTCTTGAACCCCATGACGGAAAAAACGTATGGCATTCATACGGCTCTTTACACTTGTTTAATCAAAGAACTAAAAAATCTAATTTCGATGACAGATTAAAATTTGAAAAACGATTAGATGAAATTTTTGATTTAGCAGCATTGCAAACAGATTTTACAAACAGAAAGAAATTATATGATGAATATCAGCAAATTATATATGAAGAAAAACCTATAATTTATTTGTATTCTCCCATAAGGATAGTTGCGTTAAGAAAAAAATTCAAAAATATATATCCTTCCCAACTTATGGGGATAACGTACAATATAGAAGAAATTTACGAGGATAAAAATTAATGCAAATATTTTATTATATACTCAAAAGAATATTGCAAACGATACCTTTATTAATATTGGTATCAATAATAAGTTTTTTTATAATCAGATTAAGTCCGGTTGATCCTTTGGCAGAACTAAAGCTTAACCCTTCAATCTCAAAAGAAACATTGCAAGCGGAAGAACACAGATTAGGACTTGATAAACCATTGACAGTTCAGTATTTACTTTGGGCTAAAAGCTTTATTTGCGGAGATTTGGGAGTTACAACAACAGGAGAAAAAGTTTCGGTAAAACTTGCTGAAAGAATACCCAATACTCTGCTTTTGACTTTAATTGTAATTTTTCTTACTTGGTCTGTTGGAGTTCCGCTTGGAGTTCTTGCAGCAATAAAATGGAAAACCCCTTTCGATAGAGTTCTAACTGTTTTAACCAGTATTGGAATGGCTATTCCGTCATTTTTCTTTGCTATTTTATTATTAATTTTTGCTGTTAAATCAGGGTGGTTTCCGGTTGGAGGTTTAACATCTTATAACTTCAACGAAATGAACTTTATCCAAAAGTTTTTTGATATTGCTCATCACTTGTTTTTACCTGTAACAGTACTGTTTACAATTTCACTTGCAGGATTACAGCGACAAATGAGAGCAAATTTGCTTGATGTTTTAGATAGTGATTATGTTAAATTTGCACGTGCTAAAGGTTTAAGTGAAAATAAAGTTATTTTCAAACATGCATTAAGAAATGCTGTTAATCCAATGATAACACTGCTTGGTTTTGAATTTTCAGGCTTACTTTCAGGTGCAGCCTTGACAGAATTTGTATTTCAATACCCCGGACTTGGCAGATTAATTTTGGAAGCAGTTATGAAATCTGATATTAATCTTGTTATGGCATCTTTAATGATTGGTGCAATAATGCTGGTTCTGGGCAATTTAATTGCAGATATTCTTTTGATACTTACCGACCCTAGAATAAGGGCTAAGGCGTGAGGTTGCATGTATGATTAAAGATATTTTTAATGGAATTTTAAAAGATAAATTCGCAACGGTTGCACTTGTAGTATTGTGTTTTATTTACTTTTGCCTGTTATTTGCTGATTTTATAGCACCGTATTCTATGAATTACACTGACAGAGAACTTTCTTATGTCCCACCTTCACCAATATTTACTATTGATGAAAACGGAAAATTATCAAAACCTTATACTTATAATTATGTAAGAACTTATGATGCGGATTTAATGCAAACTATATTTAAATTAGACAGAAGTAAGAAATATTACCTAAAATTTTTCGGACGTGGTGAAGAATATTTTTATTTTGGTTTTATTCCGATGAACAGACATCTTGTAACTGTTGATAATGACGGTAGACTATATCTTTTAGGCGGTGACATTAATGGTCGTGATGTATTTTCACGATTATTGTTTGGAGGCAGAATTTCCATGACAATAGGATTTTTAGCCCTGTTTATATTATTTCCGATTGGTTTATTATATGGCGGAATTTCCGGATACTTTGGCGGAAAAACGGATATGCTGATGATGAGATTTGCGGAAGCTGTAATGTCAATCCCAAGTTTTTATTTATTAATAATTCTTGCGGCGATACTGCCATCCAATATGACAAGTACACAAAGACTTATATTAATAGTAGTAATACTTGCCTTAATTGGTTGGGCAGGATTTGCGAGAGTTGTAAGAGGTATGGTTTTGTCAATTAAAAATCAAGATTTTGTAAAATCTGCAAAAATGGCAGGTGCATCTGATTTAAGAATTATAATAAAAGAAGTTTTACCGCAAACAACAAGTTACGTAATTGTTGCAATGACTTTATCCGTACCCGGCTATATTCTTTCGGAAAGCGGATTAAGTTTTTTAGGATTAGGTATTCAGCAGCCGGATGCAAGTTGGGGTAACATGCTTAAAGAAGCACAAGAATATATAAATATACTTTATAGACCTTGGCTTTTAACACCCGGATTTTTAATTTTTGTTGCAGTCTTATCATTTAATCTTATAGGTGATACAATAAGAGATATATTAGACCCAAAAAGTAAAACAAGATAGGTAAAAATGTTACAATACACATTAAGTTTGATATCAGCAGTAGTATTAGGATTTTCTTTAGGACTTGAAAGAGAATTAACAAATAAGCAAGCAGGCTTAAGAACACATATATTTGTTTGTTTAGGTTCTTGCGTTTTTACATTGCTATCTATTCATGGTTTTCCAACTTTTGCTTTGGATGATAATGTCATAGTATCACAAGCAACAGGAGTAAGAGATACAGCTCGTATTGCAGCACAAATCGTTACCGGTATTGGTTTTATCGGTGCAGGTACGGTTATGAAAAACGGTTCATCCGTTCATGGCTTAACAACTGCCTCTACACTGTGGATTGCAGCTGGTATTGGTATGGCTTGTGGGGCTCAAAAATATGATATTGCTATTGTTTCAACAATTTTAAGTGTTCTTGTTTTAATTTGTATTAAATGGATTGAAAAAAATATTCTTGCAACAAGAAAGATTAGACGCCAACGTTTAAGAGTATCTTTAAGATGTGAGAAATGTAATGTAAACGATATTCAAAATTACATTATACAAGAATTTCCGAATGTAAATGAAATTAAAAATGTTGATTCTGATTCTGAAAATGAAGCAAAAATTGTTGCCGTTATAAATGTTAAGGATAATAATCCTGTCCAATATTTGTACAAAGAGGTAGAAAAAATTAATGGTATAAGGACTATTTCAATAAGAGAAGCTGATGAGTAAAAAAAGTACTTTATACAAAAGAGTTGATAATACAGGCGATTATATTAAAACATTTTTTACAACATTATTCATTGTGCTGATGTTTGGTATTTTTAACATCTGCTATATGATTTATGGCATTTTTAATAACGATACAAACCCTAAAAAACAAAATATAGATTCAACATTTGAAGCTTATCTTGTAGATATTTTAATTGACAAAAATAAAGAATTTGCGGCAAGAAATCCTAAAAATTATGCGGTTAATATGCGTTTGGGTATTTTATACAGTTACAAACGAGATTATTTAAATGCAGAAAAAGAATTTAAAAATTCGATAGAAAAAGCAGTAGCTTATGATTACACTCCAAGCTATCAACTTGCAAAATTATACGTTAAAACCGACAGACTAAAAGAAGCACAAGCAGAAATGGATAAAATAGGTGATAAACCTAGTAAGAGGTTACTCCGATTTAAAGGTGATATTTATAATTTGCTTGGAGATTCTTACTACAATCAAGGTTATTATGCATTATCCGTAATCAAATATGAAAAAGCAATGCAATATTACGACGCAATACAAGAAAAATTGTTAAACTCGGCAAAAGATAAATACGTAAAAGCGTATACAGCACTTGGTGATAAATATGTTGAAGTAGGAAAAATTGATGAAGCAATTATGTCTTTGAATAATGCTTATGAATTAAAGCCTAAAGATGTTAATATAAACTATAAATTAGGACTTTTGCATGTTAATAAAAATCCGGAACTTGCACAAAATTATCTTGCTTACGTTCAAAAGAAAAATCCGCAAGTCTTAAATTACGACTTATATTTTGATTTATTAAATAAATTGGCTGATATAGAAACGCAAAATGGTAATGTTACAAACGGAGAACTTTACAGAAAAAAAGCACTTCAATATCAAAAATTTGTTAAAAACAATCTGCTGTACGAAAAAGATTTATTTATAGATGTTTTTAAAACTGAGATAAAAACTGATTTGGCAGCAAAAGAGTATATTACGACGTTACAATTTACTTTGCAAAATAATTCGGGTCTTGATATAGAAAATTTAACGGTACAAGCCATTTTTAAGGATAATGGAAACGTAATACAAAATTTTAATCAGAAAATTTTTGATGAAGTAAAAATTTTTAAAGCCGGTCAAGTTACAACACCTATTGTTGTCAGTGCATCTGAGCCATATAAAAATAATCAAAGCGGGAGTATAACAGTTGATATTTATGCTTATAAATATCCTAAATACATAGTTAAATTATACTCTACATCTATTCCAAAACCGCCTGTTACTGAATAAATATTTGCATTTGACATTTTTTACAATCAAATTTTAATTTATATTTTTGTTTTTTTTCATCTATTAAGAAAAGATTTACAGGTTTTTTGCATAATTTAAAAGCATATTTTAAACAATGCTTTGTTGTCATAATAGGCTTTTCTTTTGTTGAAGTTCCGCTTTCTATTGATTTTTCGACTATTTTACATCCGCATTTTTCATAAAATTCTTTTGCAAATTTATTGTGAACATTTGCTCTAAAATCCATTTCTTGTCTTGGGAATTGAGCATATTTTAAAGGTTTTTGAAGTTGTCGTTTATAATTTTTAAGTCGTTCTTCCATTAAATTTTCAAATAAATTTTTACGAAGTTCATTGATTTTAGAAACAGGTAGAAACGGTAAGCATTCCGATTTAATTTCAATATTTTTACAATAAAAATTACTTTCTCCGGTTTTTTGGAGTTGCTTTTTAAAATTATCAGCCATTTTCACTTGATTTTGTGCAATTTCTCCAATATTAATGTCAAGTTCCGTATAATTTTCATCTTCGTCGATTGCAGTAACTTTGCTGTCAAGGATTTTTATACTAACACCTATTTGACGTTTTGTTTTAGAATTTTTTAAAGTTTTTTCGAATTCAACATCTTGATTTCTGTAAACAGTTAAACCTGCCTTTATATTATCCATTTTGTTTGGATAAATTTTATTACCTTCAATTCGATTTACAAGGCAACCGTAACCTTTAAAATAAAGTCCGTCTTGAGCGTTTAGATTATGATTTTTTATTACAAAATAATTTTTTCCTACAAATTCAATTTTACCAATTTTTTCTCCGATTGATTTTGGAGTTTCAAAATTATAAATTTCACCTCTTTTTTCAAGAAAATAATCAGTAAAACTACGGTTAAATGATTTATTTACATCAGGTTCAAAATCTAAAAATACTTTTCCCGAAGATGTTTTTTCACAATATTTATCAAGTTTTTGCCTGTAATATGCAACAACATTTTTTATATAATTTTCATCTTTTAACCTTCCCTCTATTTTGAATGAGGAAACACCTGCATTAATAAGTTTTTCAACATGTTCGGAAGCATTAAAATCTTTTAATGACAATAAATGTTTGTTTTCTGCTATAACATTTCCTTTTTCATCTATAAGTGAATATTTTTTTCTGCAAGGCTGTGCACATTCTCCTCTATTTGCAGAGCGTCCGCCTATTAATTGGCTTAAATAACATTGCCCGCTATAACTTACACATAAAGCACCATGTACAAAGGTTTCAATATCCGCAGAACAGTTTTGATGGATTTCTTTAATTTCTTTTAATGATAATTCTCTTGCAAGAATTACACGTTTTATTCCTATTTCATCAAAAAATTTAACTTTTTCTATCGTTCCGTTATTACATTGAGTGCTTGCAAATAATGGTATTGGTGGCAATTTACCTTGAACAGCAAGCTCTAATAATCCCATATCTTGAATAATTATACCGTCAACACCAATTTCATAAAGTTTGTTTATAAGTGCAATCGCTTCTAAAATTTCAATGTCATCGAGAATGGTATTTACTGTGCAATATATTTTTACATAAAATTTGTGAGCATATTCAACGACCTCTTTTATATCATCAAGATTATTAGAAGCATTTTGTCTTGCACCAAAAGAGTTTGCACCGATGTAAACGGCATCTGCCCCGTAATTTATAGCAGAAATAGCACATTCTTTATTTTTTGCAGGAGCCAAAAGTTCTATTTGCATTTTTTTATCTCTGCAAAATATTCAATCGTTTTTTGTAAACCGTCACGTAATTTTACGGTAGGTTCATAACCTAAAACTGTTCTTGCTCGGGTT
The DNA here is from genome assembly GCA_905235155.1 of Candidatus Gastranaerophilales bacterium. Lineage (GTDB taxonomy): Bacteria > Cyanobacteriota > Vampirovibrionia > Gastranaerophilales > Gastranaerophilaceae > UBA6984. Next base: position 7,784 of record CAJOKJ010000018.1, on the reverse strand, counting down.
AAGTCAGGTTTACGTTTTACCGGATCGTCTGACGGTAACTCTTTGTATACAATTTTTGAATTAGAATTAGTAAGTTCAATAACAAGTTCTGCAAGTTCTTTAATCGTAAATTCTCCGTCATTTCCGACATTTACAGGTTCAAAATAATTATCTTTATTCATTAAAGCTATCATGCCTTTTACCAAATCGTCAACATAACAGAAAGAACGAGTTTGAGAACCGTCACCATATATGGTTATATCTTGATTGTTTAAAGCCTGAACAATAAAGTTTGAAACAACACGGCCATCATTTTCGGCCATTTTTGGACCGTAAGTGTTAAAAATTCTTATAATTCTTGTATCAACATTATTTTGACGATGATAATCCATCATTAACGTTTCTGCAACACGTTTACCCTCGTCATAACAACTTCTTATACCAATAGTATTAACATTTCCCCAGTATTCTTCTTTTTGAGGGTGCATTAAAGGGTCACCATATACTTCGCTTGTTGATGCTTGCAAAATTCTTGCTTTAACACGTTTTGCAAGTCCTAACATATTTGTTACACCCAAAACACTGGTTTTAATAGTCTTTATTGGATTATATTGATAATGAACAGGACTTGCAGGGCACGCAAGGTTGTATATTTGGTCAACTTCTAATTTTATTGGTTCTGTAACGTCGTGTCTTATAAGTTCAAATTTTTTATTATTCAGTAAATGTTCAATATTTTTTCGTGAACCGGTAAAAAAATTATCTAAACATATTACTATGTTATCATCATTTAATAATTTTTCGCATAAATGCGAGCCTATAAAACCTGCTCCACCTGTTACCAATATTGTTTTAGTCATAAAATATCTCCGTTTGAAAATATTTTATCATAAATAATTCGTAATAATTTTAATATAAAAATTTTAACAATTTTATCTGCTAAATTCTTGAAAAACTTATTACGACATGCTTTTCGATTAATTGTTAAAAACCGCAATATTATTAAGTTTTGGTAATAATTAGTCAAAAATACCATGCCTACATGATTGCAATAGTTTTTTACAATATTTTAACAAAAATTATGTAAATTTTTTATATTAAGTGTAGAAATTTGATAAATACCATGAATACAAATAAAACCGATTTTTAACAAAAATTAATGTAAAATTATAGTCATGTTTCAATAAAATAAGTGTTTTTAAATATTATTTAGGTGTATTATAATAAGTACGTAATCTTGGGAGGCGGGGTTAGTTTCCGCCATTTTTTAAACCACAAATTATATATTTGATTAAAAGAAATCGAATTATACGTCATCTATTTGATGAGATATTTTACAAATAGCATTAAAATTTAAATTGAAATTCATATTGGAGGCAGAAGTTGTTAGAACGTGGCTATATACAAATTTATACAGGAGATGGTAAGGGTAAAACAACAGCATCTTTGGGTTTAGCTATGAGAGCTTTGGGACACGGTTGGAAAGTTCTTATTATTCAATTCGCAAAAGGTGATAGTGCAACTTCTTACGGTGAAATCGTTTCAGGAAATATGTTTCCTAATCTTGAAATTGTACAATGCGGTATGGACAGAGTTGTATACTCTCACAATGTATGTCTTGAAGATTTTAAAGAAGCTAAAAAAGGTTGGGAACTTGCAAAAGAAGCAATCCAAAGCAATGAATATCAATTAATTATTTTAGATGAAATTAATATTGCAATTGCAATGAATATGGTTAAAGTTTCAGATGTAAAAAATGCTTTATTAAACAAACCGGAAAATCTTGAAATAGTTTTAACAGGTCGTTATGCTCATCCGGAATTAAAAGCAATGGCTCACCTTGTTACAGAAATGAAACCTATTAAGCACTACTTTGATATCGGTGTTATGGCAAGACAAGGTATTGAATATTAGCGGATTTTGCGTAGGGTGTTGTGTGAGCGATAGCGAACCAAGCCAGGAGTAGCATAAATAGAAAGATTCATTTTGAAAAGAATTGCAATATTAGCACATTTTGATAAAAAGAACATAATTGATGATTATGTTCTTTTTTATGTTGAAGAATTAAAAAAAGTTTGTTCTGATATAATTTTTGTTTCGTGTTGTGATTTATCTCAAGAAGAATTGGATAAACTTGATTGTCATAAAATTGCAAAAAAACATAATGAATATGATTTTGGTTCTTATAAACGAGGGTTTATATATGCAAAAGAAAAAAATCTTCTTGAAAACTGCAATGAATTATTATTTGTAAATGACAGTTGTTATGGGCCATTTAAACCATTAGAAAAAATTTTTTCCGATATGGAAAATAACACTTGCGATTTTTGGGGTATAACAAAAAACAAATATGCTTTTAAAGTTGTCAAAAATAGAACAAAAGATTGCTATATTCCGCATGTTCAAAGTTATTTCTTTGTTCTAAAGAAAAATGTTTTTAATTCACAAGTGTTTGAAGAATTTATAAATTCTGTTAGAGAAGAAGAAAATAAAAATTTGATAATTGAAAAGTATGAAATCGGGCTTACAACAACTCTCGAAAAGGCAGGATTTGTCAGTGATTGTACAATAAAAAAGTTTTATAAATATAATAACCCTACTGTCTATAAGTGGAGAAAATTATATGAACAAACAGATTTTCCATTCGTAAAATGTTCGCTCTTACGTTTGAATAATACTTTGCACACAACGGTTGACGGCTGGAAGGAATTATTTAATGATGAACAAGTAAAATTAATTGAAAAAAATCTTTGTTATACACAAAAAAGACCTTTAAAACATACTTGTCCTCGTGTAATTAAGGAATTTATGTTTAATCATCTGCCAAATAAAAAAATGAAATCAAGAATGATAATAAGAGCCTTGCTGAAAAGTGTTTTGTCGTTTTTGACAGATTAAAATAATGGAGATTTACGCTTTTTCAATCCAAACACGGATTTAACCAATCTTACAAAGCTTATAAAATATACTTTTAATCTTATAAAACACATTTTTATAAAACAAACAATTATAAAAAAGAATAAATTTATTGACGGATTTTGTTTGAAAACATTGCAATAAGCCGATACGTTAGCCATTTGAAAACGAGGTCTTTTAGTTTTTTTTATATAACTGTTATCGTGTATTCTCCAATTTGTGAGTTTTTCAGGAATATAGTCAAAATCATTTTTATAAGCAAGATTTATATACAACCACCAATCAAAAAGAGCATCTGTTTTTGTGTCAAAAAGTTTTTCAGTTAATAATTTTCTTTTAATCATTACGCTTGAAAGTGTTAAAACAGGATTTTTTGTATCAAATTTTTTAAAAATATTGGACGGAAATTCTATTTTTGCTAATTCTTTTTCAGTTTTGTCAACTTGTTTTTGAACTTCCTTTACCCAATCTTCATCACCGACTAAATTAACCGAATTAAATACGATATCTGCTTTAGTTCTCAATCGTTTTTCAAGAGCATCAGATGTAATAGTATCATCACTTTCAACAAAAGTAACCCATTCACCTTTTGCATATTTAAGTGCTGTTTTGATAGCGTTTTTTAATCCTTTATTTTTATCGTGGCAAATTAATTTTATTCTTTTATCATCACAATATTTTTTTATAATTTCAACTGAATTATCGCTTGAAGCATCATCAACAATGATTAATTCCCAATCCGAAAAAGTCTGTGCAAGCACAGACTCTATCGTTTGCGAAATATATTCAGCGTAATTATAACTTGTAGTGATTATTGTAATCATTATTTACCGTTATCTTGGATTATTGCTTCACTCGGGCAAGAGTTTTCACCTCTCACAAAACGATACTTAATCGTTTTGTGAGGCATAGTGCTATCGCTGTCATTCACTTTGCACTCATTACTTCTGGTTGGATTTGCTATCGCTCACACGGCACCCTAGACAAAATCCGCTACGCACAACCTGAATAACCACAGTTAGGGCAAATGAAACAGCCTTCTGCCATTTGAATTTTATTACCGCATTCAGGACAAGTTACTGTTTTTATTTCTCCTGTCGGATTATATTCTTCAACTGTTGGTTCTTCTGTTTTTGCTTGTTCTTCAACCTTTGGTTCTTCTTTCTTTTTAGTCAAGTTCATTGGTTGGAACTGACGGCAGTTGTTTCTGTATACTGTGATACCTTTTAAATTATTTTCGTAAGCAAGAACATAAGTATCTTCAATATCTTTTCTTGTTGCACTTTCAACAAAGTTTACTGTTTTGGAAACTGCATTATCTGTATGTAATTGAAATGCAGCCTGCATTTTAACGTGCCAGTATGGAGAAACATCATGTGCTGTTGCGAAAATATTTTTAGATTTTTCATCTACACCTTCAACATGTGCAATAGTACCGTCTTCTGATATTTGACGCATAATTGCATCTGTATAGAAACCATGTTCTTCAGCGTATGCTTTGAAGATAGGGTTTACTTCAAGCAATTCTGTTCCGTCCATTACGTTTCTCATAAATACAACCAAATAGTGGTTCAATACCGCCTGAAGCACTTGCAATCATTGAAATTGTACCTGTTGGTGCAATACAAGTTGTAGTTGCGTTTCTGATACCATGTTTTTCTATTTCGCTATCAAGTTCTGCCCACATTTCGTCAGTAATCATGCCTGCTGATTTACCTGCATATTTTGTTTGCAAGAATTTTTGGTTATCGTAAATACTGCCTTTGAAATTATGGAAACTTCCTCTCAATTTTGCAAGTTCAATTGCTTCAACTTTTGAATGGTAATCAATAAATTCCATTACTTGAGCAGCAAGTTTTGTGCCTTCTTCGGAATTATATGAAATTTCCAATTTCATAAGCATATCAGCCCAACCCATTACACCAAGACCGATTTTTCTGTTATTTTGTACCATTTCGGCAATTTTTGGTAACGGATAATTATTTACGGTAATAACGTCATCAAGAAATTTAATAGAAAGTCTTGTAACTTCTTTTAATTTATCCCAATTAATTTTGCCGTCTTCTACCATAAGTCCCAAGTTTATAGAACCTAAATTACAAGCCTCAAAAGGTAAAAGAGGAACTTCACCGCAAGGGTTTGTAGATTCAATTTGACCTAATAATGGAGTTGGGTTATCAGCATTCATCTTGTCAATAAAAATAATACCCGGTTCGCCTGTTTTCCAAGCGTTGTCAACAATTTTACCGAAAACTTCTTTTGCGTTTAATTGACCTACAACTTCGTTAGTGTGAGGATTAATCAAATCGTAATCAGTATTATTTTTAACAGCGTCCATAAATTTATCCGTTAAAGCAACAGAAATATTAAAATTGTTTAATCTTGAAGTGTCATTTTTGCAGTCAATAAATTCAAGAATGTCAGGGTGATCAACTCTTAAAATACCCATATTTGCACCACGTCTTGTACCACCTTGTTTTACGGCTTCCGTTGCAGCATTAAATACTTCCATAAATGAAACAGGGCCTGAGGATACACCCATTGTTGATTTAACAACACTGTTTTTTGCTCTTAAACGAGAGAATGAAAAACCGGTACCGCCTCCTGATTTATGAATTAATGCCGTATTTTTAATTGCTTCAAAAATACCTTCTAATGAATCTTCAACAGGAAGTACAAAGCAAGCTGATAATTGACCTAATTCACGACCTGCATTCATTAATGTAGGTGAATTTGGCATAAAGTAACGATTAGTAATCATTTCATAAAATTCGTCAGCCAATTTTTTAGCATCAGCTTCAGTTTTACCATATTCTAATTCGGCTTTTGCTATTGAATCCGCAACACGTCTGAACATTGTTGCCGGAGTTTCTACACATTCACCGTTTTTATCTCTTTTTAAGTATCTTTTTTCAAGAACTTTAATAGCATTTTCTGATAAGTTCAATTTTTCTTGCACTTCTACGCTCACCATGACCTCCCTATATAATTTGTAATTCGTTAAAATTCAGTGATAGTTTCTATTTAATTTTATAACAAATTATACCCTACAACCATGACTAAATTCAATATTATTACAAATGTTTTACAAGTTTAAACATAAAAATAAAAACTCCTTATTTAAAGAAGTTTTCAAATAAATATAAAAAGGCGACACCCAGATTCGAACTGGGGGATAAAAGCTTTGCAGGCTTCTGCCTTACCACTTGGCCATGTCGCCACACCTTTTAATAATTAATAATATAATAATATTGTAAGCAAGATTTTTTGTCAATAAGTACAAAGACTTATCCGTTATTTTAGTACAATAAGGCAAAAAAAATAAATATACATTAAAAGTTTTAAAAACTTATTGACAACAATTTTTGATATAATAAAATGTTATCATAGTAAAGTATTACAAAAATTAGTTTAGTAATAAGTAGTAAAAGAAAAAAGGAGACCACTAATGGCACGCGAAAAGTACGAAAGAACCAAACCGCACGTTAACGTTGGTACAATTGGTCACGTTGACCACGGTAAAACAACTTTAACAGCAGCAATTACAGCAACATTGGCTGCAGCAGGACAAGCAGAATTGAAAAAATTTGATGAAATCGATGCTGCTCCGGAAGAAAAAGCAAGAGGTATTACCATCTCTACTGCTCACGTAGAATATGAAACAGCAATAAGACACTATGCTCACGTTGACTGCCCGGGCCACGCCGACTACGTTAAAAACATGATTACAGGTGCTGCTCAAATGGACGGTGCAATTCTTGTAGTTGCAGCAACAGACGGTGCAATGCCTCAAACTCGTGAACACATCCTACTTGCAAGACAAGTTGGTGTTCCTAACTTAGTAGTATTCTTAAATAAATGTGATATGGTTGATGACGCTGAATTATTAGAATTAGTTGAAATGGAAGTTAGAGAACTTCTTTCATCTTATGAATTTGACGGCGACAACATCCCATTCGTTCACGGTTCAGCATTAAAAGCTTTAGAAGCAGTACAAGCTAACCCAACAATCGCTAGAGGCGACAACGAATGGACAGATAAAATTTGGGAATTGATGGATGCGTTAGATTCATATTTCCCAGAACCTGAACGTGAATTAGACAAACCATTCTTAATGCCTGTTGAAGACGTTTTCTCAATCACAGGTCGTGGTACAGTTGCTACCGGTAGAGTAGAACGTGGTATCGTTAAAGTTGGTGACGAAGTTGAAATCGTTGGTTTAGGTGAAACTAAAAAAACAACTGTAACAGGTGTTGAAATGTTCAGAAAATCTCTTGATCAAGGTCAAGCAGGTGATAACATTGGTGCTTTGTTAAGAGGTGTTGATAAAACTGATATCCAACGTGGTCAAGTTTTAGCAAAACCAGGTTCAATTCACCCACACACTAAATTCACAGCTAACGTTTACGTATTAACAAAAGATGAAGGCGGACGTCACACTCCATTCTTCCCTGGTTACAGACCTCAATTCTACATCAGAACAACTGACGTAACAGGTTCAATCCAATTCGAAGGCGAAATGGTAATGCCTGGTGATAACGTTGTAATGAACGTTGAACTTATCGCTCCTGTTGCTATCGAAGAAGGTATGAGATTTGCTATCCGTGAAGGTGGTAGAACAGTTGGTGCCGGTGTTGTTGATAAAATTGTTGAATAGTAATATTTGATAATTCATATAACAAAAAACGACTTGCAGAAATGTAGGTCGTTTTTTTGTTGCATTTATAATGGAAATTCAAAAAGTTTCAAAAACAAATATAACTCGTAAGAACAATAAGGATATGCAAACACCAATAATCCGAAACTAGCATTAATACTACAAAGGCAATTTTTAAACAAAAAAATACTTAATATAAATAAGGAAACTAATAATTTTCTATAAAAAACAT
>CAJOKJ010000017.1 GCA_905235155.1 Candidatus Gastranaerophilales bacterium | reverse complement strand
CTAAAATTAACGGATTTAAAATAAGCAGACTTTTAAAATATGATGCAAAATATAAAAATATACCTATTATAATGCTTACAGCACGTTCTCAAGAATCAGACAAACAAATAGGTGAAGAAACAGGTGCTGATGTATATATCACAAAACCTTTTGATTTAGATGAAGTTCTTGCAACAGTTTCACGTTTACTTAAAGAAAAAGAAGAAAATTAATAATTATTATGATGGAAGCAGTAACAAATAAAACTTTGGAAAAATTAAAATATGACCTTGTAAGAGAAGGACTTGTCGAATATGATGTAATAGAAAAAGCACAAGAACTTGCCAATGCTCAAAACATTAATATCGGACAAGCACTTATAAATTCTAATGTTTTGTCTGAGGAAACTCTTTTGAAATTTCTGGAAAATAAATTACATATTCCTTACGTAAATTTAGATGACTACACGCTTGATAAAAATTGCTTACAATATATAAACATTATAGACGCAAGAAAATATAAAATTATACCGCTGTTTAAAATAGAAGAAGTCTTAACGGTAGCAATGGCAGACCCTTTAGATTTGTTTGCCATTGATAAAATAATGGAAAAAGCAGAGTGTTCAATTGACCCTGTTATTTCATCAGAAACCAGTATCATAAAAAAAATTGATGAGTACTACAAAACAACAAACACCGTTGGCGAAATATACACTGAAACAATAGATACAGGCTACGATTGGCATGAAGAATTGCATAATGACGATTTGTCAGACGAACATATACAAAAAATTATAAGAGCAATTCTTAAACAAGCCATTTTAGAAAACAAACACGAAGTTTATTTCGCTCACACTGAGGATGGACTTGAAATTACATTTAAACATAAAGGCTCAGTTTTTGAAAAAGGATTTATACCTTCTGTTTTAACTTCATCATTTGTTTCTAAATTAAAAATATTATCAAATTTAGATCCATCCGTTAGCGAAATTCCACAACTTGGTAAGCTATCGTTCAAAGTTGATGATATGATTTTAGTTGCAAGTATATCGTCTTTTCCAACAGTGATGGGTGAAAGAATTGCTTTAAAAATTTATAAGCCTCCTGTTGAGCTGCATAAAATTATTAAAGATGACTCAAAACTTCAATTTATAAAAAACTCTCTTGACAAATCAGGTATAGTACTTATATGTGGTGCTCCTTTGTCCGGAAAAACTCATGTTATATATTCTTTACTTAATGAAATCTCGAAAGAGAAAAAGAATATTATGACTATCGAATCAATAACTAAATATGATTTACCTAAAATTAATCAATGCGAATTAAATGAAAGTATTGGATTTAACCTGGATAAAGCACTTCGATTTATAGAATTTCAATCACCTCAAATACTATACATTGAAGGAATGATGTCTAAATATGACTACATATCAAGTTTGGTATTTAACAATAAAACGATTATTACTGAATTTTTAGCTGAAAATATGACTGATTTACGTGAAAAAATGTCCTATCCTGAGGTAGAAACATTTAAATCTCTTGTAAATTGTCTGATATTCATTCACTCAAAAGACAGTATCGAAGTTTTTGATAAAACAACAATACAAAAATACTTAGCCTAAAAAGCCCTTATAAAAGGGCTTTTTAGTATAATCGTTTTTAATAAAATTTTAAACAGTAACCGTTTCTATAACTTCAACATATCTTCCTGCATAAACAGCGGCAACCGCACCATCAGCAGCAGCAGTTATTACCTGTCTTAAAGGTGTTGTTCTAACATCCCCAATAGCATATACACCTTTTACATTTGTTTGCATTTTATCGTCTGTAACAATAAAACCATTATTATCCTGTTCAACTTGCCCGTTAAATAATTCAACATTTGGTGTAAATCCGATATATGGAAATATTCCGTCAATTTCTAAATCTTTAACTTCTCTTGTTTTAACATTTTCTATAACAGCTTTTTTAACTAAATCATCACCTTGAATTTCTTGTACGATAGTGTCGTAAATAAATTCAAGTTTTTCATTTTTAAAAGCACGCTCTTGAACTATTTTATCGGCTCTTAATTCATTTCTTCTATGAATTAAATAAACTTTATCGGCAAAACGAGTTAAATACATTGCTTCTTCAACAGCAGCATTACCTCCGCCTACAACGGCAACTGTTTTTTCTTTATAAAAAGCACCATCACAAACGGCACAGTAGCTTACACCCCTTCCCACAAATTCTTTTTCACCATTTATGCCAAGTTTTTTAGGTTGTGCACCTGTTGCAATAATAATGGCTTTAGCTTTAAAAACTCCGTTTAGTGTTTTAACAGTTTTAATTTCCGAATTTAAGTCAACACTCTGTATTTCTTCCATTGGAAATTTTTCAACACCAAACATATCAGCATGTTCTTCAAATTGTTCCATTAATTCGTAACCGCCAACTTTTTTAAATCCGGTGTAATTTTCCAACTCTAAATAATTGCTTGGTTGCCCGCCAAACATACTTATATCAATTACAGCAACTTTTACAGCACTTCTTGCTGCATAAACAGCAGCACTCAATCCTGCCGGCCCGCCACCTAAAATAATAATATCAAATTGTTTTTCTTCCATCGTAAACTCCTCAATATAATCCTGTTTCTGATACTTTAGAACCCTTTAATTCATAAACGGCAGTTTTAATATCTTCATATTTTTTACGATATTCATCATAACGTACCGTTGTCAAAGTCAACTCATTTACACCCGTAAAAGTGTTTCCGTTAAGTTTTATACGTACTGTATCTTTTACATTTGTATAACCCTCTTTTTCATAGTGAGTAAACGTAATTTCACTATCCGTAACATCCTCTAAATAAATTTCAGCAACCGCTGCCGTAACAGGGTTTCTTAATTCTATGACGTTACCACTGCGACGTAAGTTCCACAAATCCAGACTTGATTTTGAAAAAGTTTTTGGACTGTTTGTAGAAATTTGAGTTGATTGAACACTCCAAGTGCCGAAAAACTGTTTCGGCACTGCGTTTATCATTGAAATACCCGCTTTTAAAACATAATTGTCTTGTGCTGAAACAGTTATCGAACTTGCTAACAATATTATTACAAATAATATAATTACTTTTTTCATTATTTATTGTTTTGCCATTTTTTCTTGAAGAGTTTTGGCAGATTCTTCATAACCCGCTCTACCCATCAAAGCATAAGTGTAGTTTTTAGCTTGTTCCACACCCGGTTGATTAAATGTATTAATATTATATAATTCTCCGGCAATTGCTGTTTGAACCTCTAACATATACAACAATTGAGCAACATTGTATGCATCAACTCTTGGTAATGTAATTGTTACTGTCGGACGTTTGTAATCTGACAATGCAACTCTTGTAGAATCTGCTTCTGCATTAATCAATTGGTTGATTGTTTTACCACCTAAGTATCCTATTCCTGTATATTCAAAAATATTTGGAATTTCTAAAGTATTATCAAATTCGCCAACTCTAATAAAGTTAATAACTTTATCATTTGGACCTTCATTATAAAGTTGAATTTGCGAGTGTTGGTCTGTTGCACCTAAAGCTTTTATAGGTGTAGGGCCGCAATTAACTTGTTTACCCTTGTTATTAACTTCTTTACCTAATGATTCTGCCCATAATTGAACATACCAATCGGAAATATATTTTAATCTGCTTGAATACGGCATCATTACCGATAAATTTTTCTTTTTCTTTGTATCCATTAAGAAATGAATTAAAGCATTTTGAGCAGCAATATTATTATGGATATCTGTATTCTTCAATTCCAAATCCATATCTTTAACACCATTAATCATTTCATCAATATTTATACCAACTAAAGCAAACGGTAATAAACCAACAGCAGAGAATACAGAGAAACGACCACCAACATCATCAGGAACTACAAATGTTTTGTAACCTTCTTGGTCTGCTAATTGTCTTAAAATACCTGTTTTTTGGTCTGTTGTAGCAACAATATTTTTTCTGTAATCATCGCCTAATTGTTGCTCCATAAGATTTTTTATAATCATATATTGCGACATTGTTTCAGCAGTTGAACCAGATTTTGTAATAACATTAACAAGAGTTCTTTTTAAATCAATTACTTGTAACAAACCTGTCATTTGATCAGGGTCAATATTGTCAAGGAAAAATATTCTTGGCAAACCTCCTCTTTGTTCCGGAGTCAATAAATTCCAGTAAGGTTTCAACAATGCTTCGGTAACAGCAATACCACCTAAAGCAGAACCGCCTATACCAAGTATTAAAACATTATCATATCTGCCTTGCACCATTGCTGCAAATTCTTTTACGTACCAAACGGTTTCTTCGTTATAACCTAAGTTCATCCATTGTAACCATTGACCGTTTTTATCTTTTCTTTGATTCAAATCTTTAATGATTTTTTCAATATCATTTTTGTAGTTAGAAAATTCTTTTTCAATGTTCAAACCATGGTCTTTGCCGATAACTTTTGTATCAACATTGCTGTAATTAAGTGTAATCATGCTTGATTTCCCTTCTCAATATTTATGTGTATCCCTTAATCTCAAAAAATCATGCACTCTTCGTGCGTAACTTCATTATATAAGTTAAACAAATAAAAATAAACAATTATAAAGTAAATGTAACAAAACTTTGCTAATTAAATGTTTTTTGAAATTTTTTGTATGATTTAATTTTACCTTGTTCTTTGTACAATTTTACAAAATTTTGTTGGGATTGTTGATAGTTTAAAATTGTAACCTCAATAGACTTATTCAAAATGATAAAAAATATCGGCAAAGACACAACAACAGTTATAACCATTATAATAATCTGATTAATAAATTTTGCCCTTTCACGCATCATTTTATTCTTTTTAAGAGTCGCATCTTCTTCTTTTAAAAGCCTGTTAATTATTTTTTTACGCTCATTAATTGTCATTGCCTCGATGAAGTCAATATTATCAGGATTTATATATATAATATATTTTTTTTCACCGGGTAACAATTTTTGCTTTTCATCAGATTTTGGAGGATTGACAGCAAAACTTATATCTTCTTGTACTTGTGGAACAAGACTATCTTCTTGCTGATTTTGATTATCCTCAGTAACCGATTGAACAAAACTATCCAATTCCATAGAATTATTTTCATCATTATCAACAAATTCAACCGGAACAACTTGATTTAAAGCATCTTCAACATCTTTAATCGTCACTGAAGCATTAGGTACATAATCAACACCTTCTTCAGACATGTGCTGTTGCAATTGTGCTTGAAGTGATTCAATGTCAATATTATCATCAAATTCTATTTCGTCATTTTCTTCTTGTAATTTTTTTTCGTTATCGAAATTGCTCTCACTCATATTTTATTTGTTACCTCATTTTTTTTGTTCATGGTAAACTGAAATTATTATAAGATATTTACATTCAATTATCAATAATCAATATAGATGAAAGTTAAACCGAATGAATATAAATAAGCAAAAACTTATTGAACATATAAAAAAATTATCTGAGATAAAAGTGCTTGTCATTGGAGATTTAGCAATAGATGAAATGATATACGGTGATACGGAAAGAATTTCTCGAGAAGCACCTGTTCTTATTTTACAGCATACGGAAACCAAAATTCTTTTAGGTGCGGCATCGAATGCAGCACATAATGCATCAACAATAAATAACGGTAAAGTTAGCGTTATTGGTGTTGTCGGAGATGATTATCAAGCAGTTCAACTAAAAGAAGCATTTATTGGTGCAAATATTGATTGCTCAAATCTAATAGAAGAAAAAGGACGCAAAACAGTTACAAAAACAAGAATTTCAGGTGCCTGCTCACAATCCGTTACACAACAAATAGTAAGAATAGACAGACAAACAAAAGCACCTATTAAATCTGAAACCGAAAATTTAATAATAGAAAAATTGGAAAAATGTATACCTCAAAGTGATGCTATTATTCTTTCTGATTATCATATCGGAGTTTTAACACAAAAGGTTATAAATAAAGCAATAGAAATTGCAAATAAAAATAATAAAGTGATAATTGCAGATGCTCAAAAAGATTTAGACAAATATAAAAATATTACGTCCATGACACCAAATTTACCTGATACACAAAAATTTACAGGTATTGAATTAAATTCTCAAGAACAAATTATAGCAGCAGGTAAACAAATAATAGATAAAACTAATGCACAATCCGTGTTAATCACTTGCGGTTCAGAGGGCATGATTTCGGTTAATGCAGACGGAACTTCTGATATAATACCTGTATTTAATCGTTCAAGAGTATTTGATGTAACCGGTGCAGGAGATACAGTTACAGCGTTATATGCAATGGGCCTTGCGACAGGTGCTGAAGCAATATATGCTGCAATTATTGGGAATATTGCCGCAAGCATTGTAATAAAGCAATTTGGTTGTGCAACAACAACAATTGACGAAATAATTAAAACACTAAACAAAATTGAAATATAAGGAGAAATTTATGAAATTAAACTTTAACGATTTTAAAAATGCTTTAGCAGACATAAAGCCTATTGATTGGATAATTTTATGCGGAATATTTGTTGCATTGCTTGTTGGAGTTTTAACATTTGCTCATTTTAGAGGAACAGCAGATAAACAAATCGAAGCACAAACAACAATAGGATTTCAAGTCTTTTTAAGAGGTGTTACTCTTACCGGTCCGGAATCACCTATTAATCCTGGAGAAAAAACCTTTATTACTATAAGAAACGTACCATATACAGATTTAAAAGTATTGGATGCAAAAATTGATACTAAAAAGACTATTATGCCTAACACAAGAGGTGGGAAAGAACCTTTTGTTATGATTGATGATGCATCTCAAGCGTTTTTATACGATATGATTGTCACACTTATAGATGAAAATGCTAAAATAACTAAAGACGGTGCGGTTGTTGGCGGAAATAAAATAAAAATCGGTTTGCCTGTAACATTAGAAGGTCCAAGTTACAAATTAAACGGCACAGTTTCAGATGTTAGAATTCTACAACCTCAACCACAATCTCAAAATAAACAAAATAATGGTGCATACGGAGAAACAACACCTCAAAATCAACAACCTCAACCTGATGTAAATAAACAAGAACAAAATATGGGTTAAAATAATGCTAAATAAACTTTTTGAGTTTGTACAAAGTAAAACAGATTATTTGTATAAAAACAGTTTAATATTACAAAATATAGATTTGTTTATATTAATTTCAATATTGGCAGTTTTTATATCTTCTGTTTTTGCACAATCAGACACAATCGGTTTATTTGCAATTATCGCAATCTGCTTGACTTTTGTAAATTTATTTGTAAAAGCCGGAAAAAACTTAAAATGTAATCATTTTGAGATGTTCTTAGTAGCATATTTTATGTTTGTAATTATTAGTTTATGCGGATCAAGTCTTTTTACATTAAGTCTTAAAGGCTTTGTCAAAATAATAATATATCTGGGTTTTTACTTGTCGGTAGTTCAATACTTGAGATATAACTCCGATAAGGTTTGGTTAATACTATTTACAATAGCGGGATGCACATCTTTTGAAATCATACAGGGTTTAATTCAAACAGTTGCAAGACCGGATGCTATTTCTACGTGGCAAGACACATCATATCTTAATCCGGAACAAGTTATAAACAGAGTTTATGGAACATTAAAACCTTTGAATCCAAATCTTTTTGGAGGTTATCTTGTTGCTTCAATCCCAACACTTGTTGGAAGTTTTGCATACTTTTTATATAAAAATAACAAATTATTAAGTTACGTTTTTGGTACATTAACAATTTTGTCATGTTACGTATTGTTTCAAACAGGTTGTCGTGGTGCATATATAGGTCTGTTTGCAATATCTGTATTTTTAATTTTTATTTCATACAAATTATTCGGATACCAATACAAAAAAATATATTTATCCGTTGTAACCACATTATCAACAATCGGAATTTTATTTATAATGTCTTTTTCATCACTAAGAGCAAGAATTTTCTCTATATTTGCAATGAGAACAGACAGTTCAAATTCTTTTAGATTTAATGTTTACAATTCTTGTATGGATATGCTCAAAGATAACTGGTTATTGGGTATTGGACTTGGTAATAATAACTTTAGAGAAGTATACGGACTATACATGAAAACAGGATTTGATGCCCTTAGTGCATATAATATTTATCTTGAAACAGCGGTTGAAAGCGGTATTTTTTCGTTGCTGGCATTTCTTGCATTCTTGGCATTTGTCATTCATGACGCATACAGATATATAACAACACAAAAATACTCATTAGACGTAATTTCGGTATTAACAGCTCTAATATGTATTATCGGACTAATGATACACGGTTTTGTTGACACCGTATTTTTTAGACCTCAGATTTATTTTATTTTCTGGACAATGGTTGCAATTATCAGAATTAAAACTAACGAAGAATTTTAGTCTAAAAATACACGATATTTTGAAATTTGCTTATTCACTCTTAGTTTTTTTATTGCTGAATCTTCCAGTTGTCTAATTCTCTCTTTTGAAAAACCTAAAATTTTGCCAAGTTCTTCCAATGTTTTTGGTTTTGTTCCGTCAAGCCCAAAACGGTAATGAAGAATTTTTCTTTCTCGTTCGTCTAAATTTGCCAGTAAATGTGGTATTTGTTCATACAAACTCTTAGATTGTGCCTGTTCATCCGGTGATTTATAGCTTTTGTCTTCGATGTAATCTTGTATATTTAAATCATCTGTTACAGGAGAATCCAAACTTATAGGCTCATTTATTAATGCTTTTTTTATACCTTGCAAACGTTTTAGAGTAATTTCCATTTTTGAAGCAATTTCTTTTTCCGTTGGTTCTCTATTTAATTCGAATGTCAAATCTAATACAGCTTTTTTGTATTTTCTTATCTTATCAGACATGTGAACAGGTATTCGTATAGAACGTGAATTGTTTGATATTGCTCTTATAATTGTTTGCCTAATCCACCACGTTGCGTATGTAGAAAACTTAAAAGCCTTCTTATAATCAAATTTTTCAGCTGCCCTTATTAATCCCATAGAACCTTCTTGCACTAAATCTAAAAATAAAACGCCTTGCCCTACGTATTTTTTTGCAATACTAATAACAAGGCGTAAATTTGCCTGTACAAGTGCTTTTTTTGCTTTTTGTGAATCCTCAGGTGTTCCCTCTTTTATGATTTGTCCAAGTGACAATTCTTCTTTTGATGACAATAATCTCGTTTTACCAACATCTTTTAGGTACATTTGAAGCAAATCATCATCTTTTGAAATACAACTGAATGTTTTTGGTTCTTCATCTTCTGAAGCGTCATCATTACCAATAACACATAAATCATCGTATTTTTTTATCAAATCATCATACTGACATTGCAAATTATTCATACTTAAAAATCCTCATTACTCCCTTACATTTTTCATGACGAATTATAAAAAATTTTGTTTCATTAATTTGCAATCAATTATATTTATCAGCCTTGATATTTTGGAGGCGGTTCTTTTGTATTAGCCATTTCGGCAATTATACTACTTGGAAATGAATGTATAGACCAATTTAATTTATCAACACAAGTATTATAAAATTCAACTTTTTCCTTATAAGCTATATTCAAATCATTAAATTTTTGCAAACTTACTTGAAATGTTGCATTTTTATTTAAATCGCTGTATCTGGAAACAGCATTTAATAATTGCTCAATTTTTTTGTCTAATTCTGCCTGCTTTTGATATCTTGCAGGTGCATTAACAATTTTAGGTTTTATTTCTGTTACTTCGTGACGCAAATTCAATATATCTTTAATTAAAGCAGCTTCTTTATCCATAACATCTTGAGCGTATCCTACTATATCAAGTAATGCTTCATTTTTCTTTATTATCATTGCATCAAATGCAGCCATAGAACGCAAAATATTATCTTTATTTACAAGCAAATCATGATTTAATTTAACCATATATGCAAAAAAACCTAATATCAAAACCAATAAAACTATAACTATTGTCATTGCTTCTCCTATTCACCTGCAAGTAAAATTGTGATATCACTTGACACACAATAATTTTTATCAGGATTATATACAAACTGTATTTTATTTAATTCCGGTGCTTTGCGTTTTAACCAGTTAAGAAAAGCATTTGATACCGAAACATCATGTGCAATAAATTGAGAATGAGGCAGTTTTGAAGGTCCAAAACAATTTACATTATATCCTAATTCTTCAATTTCGGATTTTAAATTTTTAGCATCATTTTCTGCTGCGGAAGAATATCTTATACCTACATTATACAATTTATTTGAGTCAAAAGATTTATCTCTATAAATCATTTTATTAACCATATCTTGAGTTTTTTCAGGATCTAAAATCCAATAACTAATATATCCATGCTTATTTGGAGCACCCGGAAGTGTAGCAAATTCAATTTTATCAGAATCTAAATTTTTTCCCATTGCAGCTAACTGCGAAATTTCATAAAATGACATATCTGTTTTTACATAAGTTGACACCGCATCCAATATTTCAGGTAATTTAGCAATTGTTTGAGGAGTTTGTATTTTTTCCATTAAAGCCTTTAGAAAAAATTGTTGTCTTTGAGTTCTGCCAATATCACCAAGCCCGTCTTTTCTAAATCTTAAATAACCGACAGCATTGTAACCGTCAAGAACATTTAAACCTTTAGATAAACTAACATGCAAATTTCCTGAATAATCGTGGTATGACATATTTTTTTCAACATATATCGGAATACCGCCAATAGCATCCACTATTTTTGCAACTGCGGCATCGTGTACCATAACATAATGATTAATTTTTATACCCAAAGTTTTTTCAAGAGTTCTTTTGGTCATCTCAATTCCACCGATAGCATGTGCAGAATTTATTTTCTGAATACCATAATCTCCCGGAAGATATACTTTGCTATCACGAGGTACTGAGATTGCATTTACAGATTTTGTATGAGGATCAATATTTAAAATGATTATTGTATCAGTCCTGGAACCACGCCAAGGCTCAGTTTTTGAGCCATTATCATCTACACCAACCAACAAAATATTTTGTCTTCGCTGAGTAAACGGCATTGCAAAAGATACTCTTTGTTTTGCGGTTGAATTTTGAGGTAATATTAATAGCATTTTTGTTACAAAAGAATCTTCTCCAAAAGTTTGTATAACAGTTTCTCTATTTTCTGATGCAATTAAAAGCACCAAAACAATTGCACAAAAGACAATTACAATACTAAATAAAGTTTTTGCAAAATTTGAAGTATCCTCTTTTTCTGCATTTAAGTGTTTTAGAAAAACATTATATTCATCTGTAAGATTTTTTTCTTCCTGCTCTATTTTCTCATCAATATTTGACATGTTATATTTCTCTATATCCTGTTCGATTATTCATATTATAATTTAATGAAATATGAAAAGCAATAAAAAATAAACTTATTTAAATTCTTTTTGATATGCCCAAGCCGAATGATTATGGATACTTTCAATAGACTCACATTCGACTTCAAACTCTTTAACAATTTTATTTTCTCTAAGTTTTAGAACAACGTCCCTTAATACATCTTCTACAAATTTCGGATTATTATATGCTGTTTCGGTAACAAACTTTTCGTCCTCACGTTTTAATAAAGGATAAATTGAACTTGAAGCACACTGTTCTATTTCTGAAATCAAATCCTCAATCCAAATATGCTCATTTCTATCATAAGAAACCTCAACTGAAACTATTGCTCTTTGATTATGAGCCCCATATTCCGAAATCTCTTTTGAACAAGGACATAACGTCGTAACAGGTACTTTTACACCCAGAGCAAATTTATACAACTCATTTTCAGAATTATAATCATTTAATATACATTTAAAATAGCAATCATAACACATAGTAGACTTTTGATGAGAAACGGGAGCTTCCTTATCAATAAAATATTTAAATTCTAAAAACATTTCACCGCTTTGTGCTGACAGTTTATTTATAACAGATACCAAGCATCCTTTTAAATCAGAACCTAACATATCCTTAGTTTGCCATTCCGTAAGCACTTCGACAAAACGTGACATGTGTGTACCCTTATACTCTTTAGGTAAAGAAACCGAAATTCCCGCTTTTGCACATACTATTTGATTAGAGCTATTTTTTCTTCTTATATTTAAAGGAATATCAAAATTTTTTATGCCTACTTTCTGAATATCTATTCCTCTTGAATCATATTCGTTTTGAACATCTTTCATTTTAATCTTTAATTAATTCCATGCCACCGCCTTCGTTATTTTCTAAGGCAGTCAATAATTTTAATGCGGCTTCCTTTTGTGTCTTTTTAGGTGCTACACGTAACAATTCAATAGCTTTTATAACCATAGGGTCATTATCGTACCAACGTCTTCCTTTTCCGTGATACTCGCACATTATGTCATATATTTTATCAATAACATCAGCAGCAACTTGCTCCTGTAACTGAATTACAAATTCGGCAGCAGCGTCCTTTTTATCTCCGGGAGCCAATCTTAACAACTCCAAAGCTTCTTTTAATACAGGATCTTTATCATACCATCTGCGTTGCAGTTTTTTTTCTTCCATTTATACCTCTAATTTCTATTTATATATATAATATACCACAAATAATTAAATATTACACATTTTATAATTTTTTCTTTTTGGGTATAATTAAAAAAAAAAGGAGTGAACATGAAATTATTATTACTAAACGGTCCAAACTTAAACTTACTGGGAACAAGAGAGCCTGAAAAATACGGAAATAAAACATTAACAGATATAGAGATTAATCTGACTGACGAAGCAAAAAAGAACAATACTGAATTAGTATGCAGACAAACAAATTATGAGGGCAAATTAATTGATGAAATTCAATTTGCTAACGGCACATTTGACGGTATAATTATAAATGCAGGCGGATATACGCATACAAGCGTTGCATTGAGAGATGCCATTGCCTCAATAACAATACCTGTTGTTGAAATACACTTGACTAACATCCACGCAAGAGAAGAATTTAGACATACCTCATTAATTGCACCTGTTTGCATAGGACAAATAAGCGGATTTGGATCATATTCTTATAAATTAGGCTTGTACGCAATGATAGATTACGTAAAAACACAAGAAGAAATTGAAAATATGGAAAGACGAAGATAAAACAAAAAGCCATCTTACGATGGCTTTTTAATTATGAGAATAAGTTAAATGATTTTTCCACATTTTCACCAATTAATGATTTAACTGAATCAAATTCCTTGGTGTTCTGTATCTAAAACTTTCATTTCATTATCTAATTGTTTTTCTTTTTTATTAATTTTTGCTGTTGCTGCATTATATTCTGCTTCTGCTTTTGCTAATTCTGTTGTATCAGATTCTTGAACTATTTGAACGGTGCTTGAAGGACTAATTTCTTTACCTGTATTATCAACAAGATAAAATTCACCACTTTCAAGTGCTTCATACAACCAATTTGGATCATTAGCACTCGCATTATCAATACTGAAGATAGCATCTGTATTTACGTGATCACCAGATGTAGATGTTGCATTAAATAATTGAGCAAAAGAATCTTTATAAAAATTAATTTCTGCTTGAGAAATAAGACCAGCATCCAACAATCCATTAAATCCATTATGCCAAGAAGTTTCTGTTTCGTTTATACCACAAGCTTCATAAGTGGCTTCAAAACCTCCTACTCCAAACTTAGATTGCAAAATAAACTCTGCTTCACATTCATTATATCTTGCATTATGGTCAGATGTCATTTGTGCACACCATTCAGGATATTTAGCACGTGTTGAATCAGCAAATTTATTATCAACATAATTATTCCAACTACTCATACGATTAACATAATTTTGTTTGACATCATTCGAAACCAACATCTTGCCGTCACGTCTTACTAATTTATATTGAGAATCTTTACCTGACAAAAACGCAGCAGTTAAATCAATCTTTTGAGCATTACCATTTTTATCATAAGTATTAAATGAAAATTTTTGTTTGTTAAGAGCAGCCGTATAAGCATTTGCTACTTTTTCAGAATCATCTGCTAATCTTATTTTTATATTTGATACTTGTTGAGATTTAAACTCAATATCATTCATTCTTGCAGTAATTGATAACAATCTTGCTTGTGATGCTGACATACCCATAAGCGGTACCCCTTACAAAAAATTCATTCCCTTTACAAGATATTTATCGGTAAAAATACATGTAAACTTTAGGTTTTTGAACATTTCCGTTACATATCTTTACAATCATTATTAATTATTTTTATAAATTGTTTACACAAAAAAAATGAGGCAAAGATAAAATTTGCCCCATTAATATCATATACTTTTTATACTTCTTATTCTTTAGAAGATTTCATTTTTTCTTCTTCCAAATTTACAACTTCACCTTTTTTTGAAAAGAACATCTTGCCGTCTTTCATATCAAGAACAATCGTATCACCTTCATGATATTTACCTGTCAAGATTTCTTCTGCAAGAGTATCTTCAACTTTACGTTGAATTAATCTTCTCAAAGGTCTTGCACCGTAAGCTTCTTGTATCCGTCAGTTGCCATAAAGTCTTTCACTTCGTTAGTAACTTCCATTTTTAAGCCTCTTTCATCAAGACGTTTAAACAAGTCTTTCATCATCAAATCAACAATTTCTCTGATTTCTTCCTTGCTTAAATGAGCAAATACAATAATATCATCAATACGGTTTATAAATTCCGGTCTGAAAGCTTTTTTCATTTCTTCATTAACCGTATCTTTTAATTTTTCGTATTTATCTTTCTTTTCGTCATCAGCAGTAGAGAAGCCCAATTTTGATTGAGTTGCTATCATACTTGCACCAACATTTGAAGTCATTATAATAATTGTGTTTTTAAAGTTTACATGTCTGCCCTTTGAATCAGTCAATCGACCATCATCCAGAATTTGCAACATAATATTAAACACGTCAGGATGTGCTTTTTCAATTTCATCAAAAAGAATTACCGAATAAGGTTTCTTTCTGATAGTTTCTGTCAAACTGCCGCCATCATCATAGCCAACATATCCCGGAGGTGAACCAATCAGTTTAGAAGTTGAATGTTTTTCCATAAATTCTGACATATCAACTCTAACCATGTTATCTTCAGAACCAAAAACTGCTTCTGACAATGCCTTTGCAAGTTCAGTTTTACCAACACCGGTAGGACCACAGAAAATAAAGCTTCCGATAGGTCTGTTTGGCGATTTTAAACCAACTCTCGCACGTCTTATTGCTTTTGAAATAGCAACAATCGCATCATTTTGACCAATTACTCTTTCGTGTAAAGTTTCTTCAAGTTTTAATAATCTGTCACTTTCGCTTTCAGTCAATTTTGTAACAGGAACACCTGTCATCATACCGATAACTTCTGCAATATTTTCTTCTGTTACAACCGGTTTATTAGCATCGTGTTCATTTCTCCATTCTTCTGAAACTTCACGAATACGCTCTTTCATATTTGCTTCATCATCACGAAGTTGAGATGCTTTTTCAAATTCTTGATTTCTTATTGCTTCTTCTTTCTCTTTAATTATTGCACGAAGTTCTTTATCCAACTCTTTACCTTCAGGAGATAAAGAACTTACTTTTAAACGAACTTTAGAACTTGCTTCATCAAGAACATCAATTGCCTTATCAGGCAAAAATCTATCGGTAATGTATTTGCTTGACAATTTTACCGCAGCGACAATAGCATCATCAGAAATAATTAATCTGTGGTGTTCTTCGTATTTTGGTTTTAAACCACGTATAATTTCAATAGAATCGTCAATTGAAGGTTCTTCTATTAATACAGATTGAAAACGTCTTTCCAAAGCAGTATCTTTTTCAATATGTTTTCTATATTCATCAAGAGTCGTAGCACCAATAACTTGAATTTCACCTCTTGATAACGCAGGTTTTAAAATATTTGCAGCATCAATAGCACCTTCTGCTGCACCCGCACCAATTAAAGTATGCATTTCGTCAATTACAAGTATGATATTACCTGCTTGGCGAATTTCATCCATTATCTTTTTCAAACGTTCTTCAAATTCACCACGATACTTAGTACCTGCAATCAAAAGTCCCATATCAAGCTGAATAACTTTTTTACCATCTAAAATATCAGGAACTTCAGAATTAACAATTCTTAAAGCCAAACCTTCTACAACTGCTGTTTTACCAACACCCGGTTCACCTAAAAGTACAGGATTATTTTTTGTACGTCTTGCAAGAATTTGAATTACACGTTCAATTTCTTTTTCACGACCAATAACAGGATCTAATCTTAATTCGGCAGCCGCTAAAGTTAAGTCTGTACCGAATTCATCTAAACTTGGGGTTTTAGCCTTTGTTGTTGAAGATGAAGAAGATGAACTGCCACCTGATGAAACTGTTTGAGGTTTTGATTCGCCTAAAATTTTAACGACATTACTTCTAATTTTATTTAAATCAACCCCTAAGTTTTCTAAAACTCTTGCTGCTACACCTTCACCTTCTCTTATCAAGCCTAAAAGCAAGTGTTCCGTGCCAATGTAATTGTGTCCTAATTGTCTTGCTTCATCCCACGATAATTCAAGAACTCTTTTTGCACGAGGTGTAAACGGAATTTCTACCGCTACAAAACCTGAACCTCTACCGATAATTTTTTCAACTTCCGTGCGAGCATCTTTTAGATTAACACCCATAGACTTTAGAGTTTTTGCAGCAACACCTGTGCCTTCTCCGATTAAACCCAACAAAACCTGTTCTGTACCAACAAAGTTATGTCCCAATCGTCTTGCTTCCTCTTGTGCAAGCATTATGACCTTAATAGCCTTTTCTGTAAATCGTTCAAACATTATACTTTTCCTTATAATTATATATTTCAATTTTATACAAAACAAATAAACATTTCAAGTAATTTACAAAAAATAAAATAAGTAGTTGACATTTTTTTGGGATTATTATAAGATGAATACACAAACAGATAGGCTCCCATCGTCTAGAGGCCTAGGACACTTCCCTTTCACGGAGGCGACGGCGATTCGAATTCGCCTGGGAGTACCATTTTAAAAGCCACTTTTTAGTGGCTTTTAGTTTATCTAAGGAGTTTATAATGATTGAATATATTAATACAGAAGCAGCTCCAAAAGCTGTTGGACCTTATTCGCAAGCAACTCTTGTCAACAAAAATACATTATATATTTCAGGACAAGTTGGTATTGACCCTGAAACGTCAGAACTTGTTGACTCTGATATCGAATCTCAAACGGAACAAGTTATTAAAAACATTTCTGCCATATTAACAGAAGCAGAATTTACTTTTGACAATATTGTGCAAACAAGTTGCTACCTTGCTTATATGGGAGATTTCAAAAAATTTAACGCAATTTATGAAAAATATTTCACCTCAAAACCTGCCAGAACTTGCGTTAGCGTAAGTGATATGCCAAAGGGTGCTTTACTTGAAATTGCGGTTATTGCAGTGAAGTAATAAGTTTTTCAAATTCAGGAAACGATATATTAACCCATTGAAAGTCGTTAATATTAATGGAACTTTTAGAAATTAACCCTGCAATATACATACTCATAGCAAGTCTATGGTCATGGTAGGTTTCAATTTCACAACCGCCTTTTAAATGCTTTTTACCATTTATGACAAAACCGTCTGCTGTTTCGTCAATATCTGCACCTAATTTTCTTAATTCTGTAACAACAGCGGTAATTCTGTCAGATTCCTTATTTCTTAAATCTTGAGCGTTTTTAATTATTGTTGTACCTTCAGCCTGTGTAGCCATAACAGCTATTACAGGTATTTCATCAATTAAACGAGGAATTAAACTCCAATTTCGCAAGCACGCAAATCAGAAGTTTTCACACGTAAGTCACCTACTTCTTCATTTGCTTCAATACGCTTATCCAATATTTCAATATTTCCGCCCATTTGTTCAACAACATCAAGAATACCCGTTCTTGTAGGATTTAGTCCGACATTTTTTATTATAAAATCTGAATTTGGAACAATTAAACCTGCAACTATGAAAAAAGCAGCTGACGAAATATCTCCGCATATAGTTATATCCTTTGCCGTAAGTTCGGATTTTTCAATTTCTACGGTTGAATTATGAACAGAAATATCAGCACCTAAATATTTAAGCATTAGCTCTGTGTGATTTCTGGACACATAAGGCTCAGTAAAACTCGTCTTTCCTTGAGCATGCAAACCTGCAAGTAAAACACAAGACTTTACCTGTGCTGACGCAAGTTTTGAACTGTAATTAATACCATTTAGCCTTTTACCAAATATTTTTAGCGGTGCCTTATATTCATTTGAGTCTATTTTTGCACCCATTAACGATAAAGGTTCTATAACTCGCTTCATTGGTCGTTTTGAAAGACTTTCATCACCATATAAAACCGAATTAAAATCTTGACCTGCCAAAATACCGGAAACTAAACGCATTGTAGTACCCGAATTTCCACAATCAAGATTACAAGTCGGTGCAGCTAATATTCCTGTTGATTTTAATTTTAGTTTTTGTTCAGAAATAAACTCAATATTCACACCTAAATTTTTAAATAAATTCAACGTTGAATGACAATCTGCACCAACTGAAAAATTATTTATGATGGCAGAACCTCGTGCTATCGATGATAACATTATTGCCCTATGAGAAAGTGATTTGTCAGATGGTATAACGATTTCACCACGTAAACCTATTGTATTTTTTTCAACATATTTATTCATAAGAAAATTTTAACATAAACCATTTGGAGGATATATGAAAATTTAATATAAAGTTTTGAAATTGATTAGCGATATAAAAACCATAAGAAGAACCGAAAGGTTCACTTACCTCCTCCCCAAGTCTAGTAGCCACCGATTAGGTGGCTTTTTTTTATTTTAAAACGGCTGTATATTTTCTAAAATTTCGGAAAAAACTTCTGAATAATACTTATTTGCAACAATGTATATTTTTTTTCCTCTCAAATTTAGCCTATTAAAATTTGTTATAAATATTAAATTTCTGTTAGACAAATATTGCATTAAATTGTTTTTTTGCAAAACGTACTTAATAGTTTCAAAATCATTTTCAATTAGAACAATTTTACCTGTATAGTGGTTACAAGCATATTTTAATGCATATCCCAATTCAAGACCAAAAATTATACATATTTTATCATCAGAATATAATAAATCACTAAATAACCTTTTACATTCTTCGTATGGATTTTCCATACTATTCATAGGTACACCGTTTTTTGTCAAAACAGGCATACCATTATTTGATGAAACAATTTTAAAATCTGATTTTATATCAATATCATCAAAATCAATTTTTATATTTTTTAAATATGTAGAATTCAAACTGAGGTAATACTTATCTCTATCAAACATTTTTAATTATATGCACCTTCGTGGTGATATACAAAATCATTGTATTCATCTAACGGCATAGGCTTAGCATAATAAAAACCTTGAGCAATATCCCCACCTGCATTACGCAACATATTCACCTGTTCAGGAGTTTCAATACCTTCACAAACAACTGTTGCTTTCAAATCACGTGCCATTTGAGTTATATGGTTAAGTACAATCAATCCTCTTTCAGTACAAGAAGCTTCGTTAATAAACCCTCTGTCAAGTTTTAACACATTTACCGGAAGTTTTCTTAACATATTTAAAGAAGAATAACCAATACCGAAATCATCCATTGCAATTAATTCCTGAAGTTGAATAATTGCAGAATTTACGGCACCTTCATTATCTAAAAATGCACTTTCTGTTAATTCTAATTCTAAATATTTCTTCGGTATATTATACTTTTTAACAAGATTTTCTATTGTTGAAACAATATCTTCATATTTAAAGTGTATTCGAGAAATATTAACAGATACAGGCAATGGTTCATATCCTAAATCAATCCATTCTCTTATCGCTTTACATGCTTCCTCCCACATAAATTTATCAACTTCAACAATAAATCCGTTTCTTTCAAATAACGGAACAAATTTATATGGAGGAACTAATCCTTTTTGCGGATGATTCCAACGAATTAAAGCTTCAGAGCCGCAAGGGAGATTTGTTTTCATATCTATTTTTGGTTGCAAATACATAACAAATTGATGACCTTCCAATGCCGGTTTCATCTCGTCTTCAATTTCCTTATCAGCAAGAAGTGCTTGACTTAGGCTTTCATCAAATAATGCAAATCTGTCACCAACAAGACCTTTTATCGTTCTTTTTGCAATATTGGCTTTGTCGCACATAATATTTATTGGCATTGCTTTGTCAACAATTAAGTAAACACCAAAGGAAGGTATTACTTTTAAGCTTAATCGAATTTTAACTATTTCTTCTGTAATATTATCAATTAATGAAACTATTTCAGCTTCTTTGTTATATCTGTACAATATTGCAAAAACATCATCATTAAATCTTGCAAAAATACCTTTTTCAGCAATATTCTTACTTAAAATATCTGCAATTTCTTTTAATACAACATCACCTTTTTTTATATCATAAACTTCATTAATAATTTTAAAATTATCAATATCCATCAATAACATTGCTAAATTTTCATCATCATCTTCTTTTTTATTAAACAAGATTTTTTCGGCTTCAATATAAAAACTTGTCTTATTCAAGCTGTGAGTTATGTCATCTTGCAATGCCATATCCATAATCATATTATCAGAACGACGTCTTATTAAAACATTGTAACGGATACCTAAAATTACAACTATATTAATAAGCAACAAGAAAATTACCGCATAACGTAAAACTGCATTAGTATTATGACTTATAGCACTAAAAGGAAGTATAGCAAGAATTTTCCAATTGTTATATCCGACAGGAATATATGCTGCAACTTTTCTTTCGCCTGTTTTATCTTTAAACCAATAACTTACAGTATTTTTGTCTTTAAGAGCCTTATCCTTAACTTCTTTTTTAATACCGTCTACATCTTCAAATACAGACTTGTTATAAACTGAATTACCTTTTTTATCACGAAGTAATATGTCACCTGTACCGTCTATAATATGAACAACGGCTTCTTCGTTAAAAGAAGTGATATCTACTGCTCTTGTATAATCTTTTGCATCGTTAGCACCTGTTACCAATGCAATAACTTTTCCGTTTTTAATTACAGGAACAGCATATAAAACAATTAATTTGTCATTGTCATAATCACTATTAATAAAATCTATAAAGCTATGACCTTTCATGCCTTCTTTAAAATATTTAAAATCTTTTACATTTAAAATAGGCATAAACCCTTTATTTGCATCATAAATTAAAACTCTGCCATCCGGATATGCTACACCCATTGAGTAAAAACGGGTATTTTTTATTGCTGTTTGTAAACCTTGCTTTACAAGCGAATTATCCAGATACTTAGGTTCTTTTTCCAATATATGAGCATATAAATTTAAAGTTTGAAAATCACCGTTGATTAACAAATCAACAGCAACGGCACTTTGCTTTGCAACTTCAGTAATATGGTTTTCAATCTCAATTCTTTCCTTAGTAAACAACAATTGAATAAAAATAATACATAATAAAACCAATATCAAAACAGCGGCAGTAACACCAATTACTACCCTTGCACGTTGTTTTTTTCCTGCTTCTATTTTGCTTACTAAATTTAAAGACACGTGGTTTACTCCATATCCTCTAGCAAAATTATAATCTCATCTGTTTGTTTTTGCAAGGATATAATATCATCATTGTTACAAATAATAAAATCTGACCGCATAACCTTATCTGCTTGGGGTTTTTGAGAGTTAATTCTTAACAATGCCTGTTCTTTTGTCAAATTATTTCTTTTCATTAAACGACTTAAACGTATATCATCATCTGCTTTAACAAAAATAATTTTATCAAATAAATTTTGCCAACCAACTTCAAAAAGTAATGGGACTGAAACAAATACTACTCTACTTTTACAATTATCAAATATTTCTGATAAATTTTGCTTTAATTTTGGATAAATAATGTTTTCAAGTTTTTGTTTTTCTTCTTTGTTTGCAAAAACAATTTCAGCAATTTTTTTCCTTGATATTTGATTCTTTTCAAGAATATCATATTTGCAAAAAGCAGCCTTAATTTCATCTTTTGAATAATTTAATATCTCGTGGGAAATTTTATCAGTATCATATACGGAATAACCTTTTGAAGATATATAATCTTCAACAGTCGATTTCCCTGATGCAATATTTCCAACAATAGCAATTTTAAGCATCTTTTCCTGCTATCTTGTTTAGATATGTTTTTAATTCTTTTATTTGTTTTGGCTTTATTGGCTTAAATTCACCTTTTTTAAGTCCTTCCAATTGAATTGTAGCATGCTGAATTCGTTTTAAACTTTCTACCTGAAACCCGAGAAAATCAAACATTTTTCTGATTTGACGATTTAATCCTTGATATAAAACGACTTCCATTAATGTAGTTTTATTAGAAATTTCAATAACATCAACCTCTGCATAAGCAATTTTACCTTCTTCAATTTCAATTCCTGATGCCATTTGGTCAATATGATTTTGATTAATACGCCCGTCTATTCTTACAATATAAACTTTAGGAACTTTTATGGACGGATGAGTTAAATCATTAATCAAATCACCATCATTTGTCATAATCAACAAACCCGTTGAATCTTTATCCAATCTGCCGACAGGTTTTAAAGATTTCATATTTTCAGGTAACACATCGTAAATAGTTTTTCTACCCTTTTCATCTTCAGATGTTGTTATGTACCCTGCCGGTTTATAAAATTTATAGTATTCATGTTTTTTAGGCAAAATTAACTTACCGTCAATAAAAACTTTATCTTTTTCCCCTACAAGAAAACCTAACTCATTGACTTTTTTACCGTTTACAAGAACTTTACCCTGTTCAATAAGTACATCAGCATCACGCCTTGAACATACACCTGCCGATGCAATATATTTATTTAATCTTGTTTTAACTGCCATTATTTAACCTTTTCTGCAAAATCTAACATACCCTGCGGTAAATTTCTGTACAAAATTCCGTCATTATGAGTTGCTACAACTTTTACTTTAGCCTC
Organism: Candidatus Gastranaerophilales bacterium; assembly: GCA_905235155.1. Taxonomy (GTDB): domain Bacteria; phylum Cyanobacteriota; class Vampirovibrionia; order Gastranaerophilales; family Gastranaerophilaceae; genus UBA6984. Next base: position 114,480 of record CAJOKJ010000017.1, on the reverse strand, counting down.
AATATTTATTTTCATTGTTTGTGCATTTAATATTTTTTGCTCAAAAGTCATAGATAGCCTTGAAGTTTCAAACAATTCCGTAACAATTAACAATTCATCTTCAAGTTTTGCCTGAGATTTGTATCTTACATTTAATTCAACAACCGGAAGTGTAATATCATTTTCATATAATTTTGATAAAGAATATCCTGCATCTTCACAAAGACCTATTCTGCCCATTTCCAGCCAACGCAAGTATGAACCGTGCCATACAACACCATAAGCATCTGTATCACTATAAAAAACTTTTTGTTTAAATTCGTGTTTCATAACTTATAAATACTCCTTGAAAAAAATTTTAACATAAACGTAACAATTTTGTAATGTTTATGAAAAATAAGTCAATTATTATTTTTAGTCAACTTATAAAATTTGTAAAGGAAAAAGGAAATCATGAATATTAGTTCAATTCAAGCATATAACACAAATTTTGGTTGTAACGACCCTGCTTGTCAAAATTGTACATGCCAAAAACCGCAAACAACACCTCAAGCTGATATAGTTGAGATTTCAACTACACAAAAAGCAAAAAATGCTTGTAAAAAAGGATTTAATTTTGTAAAAACAAATAAAACAGGTATCCTTGCAACAGGAAAAGCCGCACTTTCAGGTTTATTGACATCTTGTACAATATTAGGTGCAAACCAATTAATGCAAAAAGTTTCAAAAGCAGATACTTCGTCATTAGCAGGTAAACTTGCAATAATTGGCGGTGTTGCGGTTGCTGCCGGAGAATTGATAAAAAACAGAAAAGCGTTTAATAAAGCAAAGTAAGACAAACATAAATAAGCAATACGGCTATTAAGAAAGAAGGCTCAAAACAAATGTTTTGAGCCTTCTTTAATTACAATTATTTTAAATTCTTAACTGCTGCGTCTATTAGCCCCTTAAACAGCGGATGAGGTCTTTCGGGACGTGATTTAAATTCAGGGTGAAATTGAGAAGCAACAAACCAATCATTATTCGGAAGTTCTATCATTTCCATCAGTTTTCCGTTTGGAGATTTTCCTGAAAATACAAGTCCTGCTTTCTCCAATTCATCAATATAAGCATTATTAACTTCGTATCTGTGTCTGTGTCTTTCAAATATAACGTCTGCACCATAAGCTTTTTGAGCGACGGAATTTTCTTTTAAATGACACTCATATTGACCTAATCGCATTGTACCACCGTAAGATGTAACATCTTTCTGTTCAAGCATTAAATCAATAACAGGATGTTCACATTCTTCTCTAAATTCAGTTGAATTCGCATCTTTTATACCTAAGACATTTCTCGCATATTCAATAACCGCACATTGCATGCCAAGACATAGACCCAAGAATGGCAAATTATTCTCTCTTGCATATCTGATTACATTGAGCTTGCCCTCAATACCTCTAACTCCAAATCCTCCCGGTACAACTACCGCATCAAGATTTTTCATCAATTCTTTGCACTGTTCATAATCAACACATTCTTCCGAATTAATCCAATGAATAGTTATTTTAGCCTCATTTGCATAACCTGCATGCTTTAAAGATTCTACAACAGAAATATAGGCATCCGATAATTTTGTATATTTACCTGCAATAGCAACTTCAATGGTTCTTTTCGGATTATTAATTCTATCGACCAAATCTTTCCAAGATTTTAAATCAGCATGCTTATAATGAGTGTGCAGCATATTCAATACAACAGCTGCCATATCTTGTTCTTCAAGTGCCAAAGGTACTTCATAAATACTTTTCATATCACGACACTCAATTACCGCATCTTTCGGAACAGAACAGAATAATGCCAGTTTATCCTTTTCTTCTTGAGGTATAGGATGAGAAGTTCTGCATACCAAAATTTCAGGCTGAATACCATAACTTCTCAAAACATTTACGCTGTGTTGAGAAGGTTTTGTCTTTAATTCGCCTGAAGTTTCCAAATATGGCAGCAACGTACAATGTATAGAAATTGCATTTCCAACACCAACTTCCGCTTTAAACTGTCTTACTGCTTCAATAAAAGGTAAACTTTCAATATCCCCTATCGTACCGCCAATTTCTATTAAAAGAAAATCAGGTTTAAATTCTTCTGTTGCCTTTAAAATTCTCGATTTAATCTCGTTGGTAATATGCGGAATAGTTTGAACCGTTGCACCTAAATACTCGCCTTTTCTCTCTTTATTAATAACAGTTTGGTAAACACTTCCTGAAGTAACGTTATTAATTTGAGAAAAATCTGCATCAATAAAACGTTCATAATGACCTAAATCCAAATCAGTTTCAGCACCATCATTGGTAACAAAAACTTCACCATGCTGAAAAGGACTCATTGTACCGGGATCAACATTTATATAAGGGTCAAATTTTTGAATAGCAACAGAAAAACCTCTTGCTCTTAATAATCTTCCCAGTGATGCACCGATAATTCCTTTACCAAGCGAACTTACAACACCGCCGGTAATAAATATATACTTTGTACCCATATTTCCCCACAATTTATGATAGCTATTAAATAAATTAAGATAGTTGAATTTTTAGAACTTTTTACTTTAATTATCAGTTAATTTTAGGAACTCTAAAGAAACCGTCTTCTTCTTCAGGAGCATTTTGCATTAAAGCCTCTTTAGTTTGTTCGTATTTAACTACGTCATCTCTCATGACGTTTACAAAATCAATCGGATGAGATAAAGGCTCAACACTTGAAGTATCAACTTCATTCATCTGATCAACATATTTCAGAACATCACCCAATTGACGAGTAAATTTTTCTTTTTCTTCTTCTGTTAACTCTAAACGTGCTAATTTTGCTACGTGTTCAACATCTTTTACTGTAATCATTTTCTACTCCGTTTACCAATTTATAAAAATTATATCACGAAAAAATTTTTGTTGCACGTTCTAAAATTCCAAGACAATAAGAAATAACTATTCCATAGTTTGTAATTGGTACATTACGTGAATTTGCAATCATTATTCTGGATAAAATTTCTTTTCTGTTCGTCATGCATGCCCCGCAATGAATTATCAAATCATACCCGCTTACATCAGGAAAATCATGTCCTGTAAAATATTCACAAATTAACTCTTTATTTGTAGATTTCTTTAATAATTTTGGAATTTTTACCCTTGCAATATCATCATCAATGGCATGGTGAGTACAACTTTCCAAAAATAAAATCTTTGAACCGTCTTTTAAGTTTTTAATTGCATTCGCCCCTTTTATAAACTCACTCAAATCCCCCTTTAACCTTGCAAAAAGTATTGAAAAAGATGTTAAAGGTATATTTTCAGGCACAATTTCGGCAACTGTTTTAAAAGCTTGAGAATCCGTAACAACTAATGACGGAGATTCTTTTAAATTATTAATTGCATCTTTCAATTCACTTTCTTTTACACAAAGAGTAATACAATTTGAATCCAATAAATCTCTCAATGTTTGCACTTGCGGTAAAATAATTCTACCTTTTGGTGCTTCTTTATCAATTGGAATAACAAGGATAACAGTTGATTTTTCACTAACCAAATCACCTGCAATTTTTGGAGAATTAATAAATTCATCAGGTAAGATTTTGATTAATTCTTTTTTGAATTTATCAACAATAGCCTTATCTTTTAATGTCGAAGTTACAAGAAAATTTTTATCATTTTCAAAATTTTCATCCTGCTTATTTATAACAGTTATATATTTTATATTTAGTTCTTCAAATCTTTCTATAATTTCTTTTTCACAATTATCAAATTCATATTTATCAGTAATCAAAACTGCAACATCACAACGGTTTATAACTTTTAATGCCTTTTCTATACGTTTTTCTCCTAATTCGGAAGAATCATCAAGACCGGCCGTATCTAAAAATGTTACAGGCCCTATCGGTAAAAGTTCCATAGACTTTTCAACAACATCGGTTGTTGTGCCTGCAATATCAGATACTATTGAAATTTCCTGTCCCGTAATTTTATTCACAAATGAAGATTTACCAACATTGGTTCTGCCAAAAACTCCTATTTGTAACCTCATTGACTTTAATGCTTTCATAGTAATATCCTTTATTTAAATTTTGTTAAGCAAACCTAACAATAACATTGTTCTTTTTTTTATTTTAGCATATAATAATTTTGTAAAGTTGTTAGGCTTACTTAACAAAAAAGAGAAAACAATGGAACCACTAATTTTATTAATTAAAGTTACAACATTATCAGGAATCGGAGGCACGGGTATTGGCGGTGCTATCGGTTCTTTGTTCAAAAGAGATTCTTCAAAAACAGCTAGTTTATTGTTAAGTTTTGCTGCCGGTGTTATGACGGCAATTGTATGTTTAGACTTGATTGTAGGTGCGGTTGAAACAAAAACAAATATTTTTATTATTTCTTTTGGAATAATTTTAGGGTGTATGGTTGTTTATTTGCTAAACCTATTGATAGACAAAATGACAAATCACGAAGTTCATCATATTAACATTTCACATCCTAAAACTGCTGATGACTTAGATGAGATTATACACAGTAACCATTTATCAGAACACTTAAAGAAAAAAGATACAAAATTGTCATTGTTTATTGCAGGAATAATTATGGCTTGTGCAATTGCTTTACACAATATTCCAGAAGGAATGACAATTGGAGCATCCTTTGCACATTCAGGAGCAATGAAAGGTTCGGCTTTGGTTTTAGCAATACTAATAGGTCTACATAACATACCTGAAGGCATGGCTATTGCTGTTCCATTAATAAACGGAGGAATAAAAAGAAGATTTGCAGTTTTGATTACCGCTTTAAGCGGATTTCCAACTGTTATCGGTGGAGTTCTCGGTTATTGGCTTGGAGATATGGGTGCATTAGGCTTGGCATTAAGTTTAAGTTTTGCAAGTGGAGCAATGTTATATGTAGTATTTGCTGAAATCTTACCTCAATCTATATTGATGTACAGAAGCAAATTACCTGCTTTTTTCGTAATACTTGGTATTTTAATCGGTCTCATTGTTATATACATGTAAATTACTTTATGATACGTTAAGGCGATTTTGCACTCCACAAAATCGCCGTTTTTATTCTGTGTAACATTGACAAAAGTACTGTTTAAGACTATAATCATTACGTACGTTACCCGAAAGATTGGAGGCTTTATGAAAAAGATTTTAACCTGCGTATTTGCAGCGTGTACGATTTTGTTTTTGAGCAATAGTGCAATTGCTTGCGAAAATTGCAACTGCAAATGTAATTGCGAAAAAAAATGCGAATGCGTAAAAAATGACTGCAAATGCGATTGCCAAGCAAAAAAATGCAATTGTGAAAACCGCAAATGTAATTGTCAAAAGAAATGCGAATGCGTAAAAAATAACTGCAAATGCGGTTGCCAAGACAAAAAATGCAATTGTGAAAACCGCAAATGTAATTGCCAAAAGAAATGCGAATGCGTAAAAAATGACTGCAAATGCGGTTGCCAAGACAAAAAATGTAATTGCAAAAAAGAAGCAACAACAGAAACTTCAGAAAGTAAAGTGTGCGAAAAATGTAAAGTTAAAAAAGAATGTTCAGAAGATTGCAAATGTTCTTGCCACACAAAAAAATTCAAATTATTCAAGAAAAAATGTAAACAATGTAGTGAAAAATAAAAAATAACCCTCTATATAGAGGGTTATTTTTTAGCATTTTATATATTCTATGAGTTTATTTAAATCTTTGTTCCAAGAACCATACCAATTTTTTATAATAATATCGGAAGGACAAATACCTTGATAAACCAAGTCTTGCAAAGGTTCAAGATAAACATCTTCACCTAAGCCCTGTTCTTTTAATCCCTTTTCCGATAAATTAACCAAATCTTTTGCAATATTTACAAGTGCAACATTTCCAAGTTTTATATTTAGTGCATTTTTTGGCACATTATATTTTAGCTCTGCAAAATCCTGAAATTTAAACTTTGAAAGTAATTCGTCAACATCTTTCAACACTGATTTTGAATATAAAATACCTTTATAAAAAGCAATAACGGAATATTGTAAACCTTTACCCACGCAATCATGATTACGTATTTCTATAAATTTTCTTAATCTGACATCCGGAAAATATAAGTTAGCACTTAGCTTAAAGTCATCTAATGTAGCGTTAAAACCTTGATACTCCTTCGTCATAAATTGTTTCAAAGTCATCGTACCATTTGTCGCATAAATTCTTTCATCCCTTGAAAACATTATCACCGGAGTTTCTAAAACAGTATTTATATAATCATCAAAACTCATACTACGGTTGAAATTGGTAGCAAAACCGCACCTTTCACTATCCGTATTTAGCCAAGCCAAAGCTCTAAAAGATTTATATCCGGTATCAACACCGCCTCTTATCACTGAATTTGCACACATTGCTGTTACAATAGGAGATAACATATTTGCAATACGGAATTTTTGCATAGCATCTTCTTCACTATCAAAATCAAAGCATGCTTGAATACCTGCCGTTTCTCTCATCATAACATCTGACAAAATTCCCCAAAGATAATTTGCCATAATTTTATATCTTTGTTTTGGCAATATTTTTATATTTTTATAGGTAGTCAAAGGATAAATTCCATAACTCAAAAGCTGTATACCAAATTCATCAAGCAACGGTAATAGACTTTCATCCAAATCATTGATTTTATTTTCAAGCTCTTGTATTGATTTCTCAGGAGTAAGGCTCATCTCTAGTTGCATTCCGGGCTCAAGAGTGATAGTATCATGTAATTTCTTTAACCCTATAATATTATTGTTATCAAGCAAATAATCCCAATTTTCATTTCTTGCATAAAGTCGTAAAAATTCACAAATACCGTCAATACCTTCATACAAAGCTGATTGATTAGTTTCAAAATAAACAGGCAAACGTTCATATTCAATACCAACTTTTAAATCCTTTGGAGATAATTTAATACCATCAGTAAATAATTTTCTGACCGCTTTTAAATCTAAATGTTCTTTTAGTGCAACCACAATATGCCCCTTTTTCTTAGTTTAACATAACACTAATTAAAGTATCAAATAAAAAAATTTAAACATTTACCTGTTTGTATTATTATATACTGGTAATATGGATTACTTACAAAGAGCAAAATATTTCAGAACAAAAAAAAGACTCGGACAAAACTTCCTTATAAATAGCGAAGTCATTGACGATATAATTGAGTATGCCAATCTGACACAAAACGACACCGTTTTAGAAATTGGTCCGGGTGTCGGATTTGTAACCGAACAATTAATAAAACATGCCTCTAAGGTCATAGCCGTAGAACTTGACGAAGATGCAATAAAAGAACTTGAAAAACTTAATGCAGATAATCTTCAAATTATACACAAAGATATCCTAAAAACAGATATTTCAGAATTTGCAGAAGGTAAAAACTTAAAGGTTGTTGCAAACATTCCTTATTATATTACAAGTCCTATCCTTGCACATTTATTGGGTGAAATTGATGATTTAACAAATAAAAACAGAGCATCAATTTCTGAAATAATTTTAATGGTACAAGAAGAAGTTGCAAGAAGGATTATTGCAACCGAAAAATCACAAGGAAAACAATACGGACTTTTAACAATATTATCACAATTTTGGGCAGACTGTTCTCTTTTAAGGATAGTCGGACAACGCTCTTTTTATCCGGCACCAAAAGTTACTTCCGCACTTGTAAAATTAAAAGTCAATGATAAACCCCGTTTAGAACTTTCTGATTATTCACATTTTAGAAAAACAATTAAAGCATCATTTGGACAACGCAGAAAGAATATTAAAAATGCACTGGTAAATGGTGGCTTTGAAAAAGAAAAAGTACAAACAGCACTTAAAAATTTAAATATAGATGAAAACACACGAGGTGAAAGCCTTTCAATAGAAATATTCGGCAAATTATCAGAGGAGCTATGCAAATTAAAGTAAAAACACCTGCAAAAATAAACTTAACTCTTGAAATTACAGGAAAAAGACCTGACGGATTTCACGAATTAAAAAGTATTATGCAGATGATTAATTTGTATGACTATTTAACTTTTAATATAGAAAAATCCGATAAAACAGAAATTACTTTAGCAGGAACAAACCCTAATATCCCATATAATGAAAAAAATATTGTACACAAAGCAATCACACTTTTTATGGATAAAATAAGTGCACAACCACATAAAATTTCAGTATATTTAGAAAAAAATATTCCGTCAGAAGCGGGACTTGCAGGTGGAAGCACAAATGCAGCAGGAACTTTTTTGGTTTTAAATAAATACTTTAATAACCCTCTAAACAAAGAAGAACTACACAAGCTTTGTGCAATACTGGGTTCTGACTTAAATGTTTGTCTTGAAGGCGGATGCACACTTGCAACAGGAAGGGGTGAAAAAGTATTGCCCTTACCATTTAGAGAATATCCAGTTTCTTTAATTAAACCAAATATAGGCATAAGTGCAAAAGAAGGATATCAAAAATATGCCGAACTTAAAAACAAACCAAATAAAAATAATACCGACAAAATGATTGAATATCTGAAAAATAATATTGATATAAAACCTTTGCTATATAATGACCTAGAAACAGCAGTATTTAATCATTTTAAAGATTTACAAAAAATAAAATTTGCAAATAAAAACTCCATAATGTCAGGTTCCGGTTCAACATACTTCGTTCTTGAAAAAACAATTAATCCGGTTGAAAACTTTTGGATAAAAACAGATTTAAAAACAATTCCGACAGGATGTGAAATTATATAAAATCAAGGCGATTTTACATAGTAAAATCGCCTTATTATTACCTTCAACTAATGAAATGAAATAATTTCGTTAAATATTTTAATTGCAAACTTATCAGTCATTGCAGAAATAAAATGAATTATCGCTTTTCTGTACATTTTATGTGATTTATAATCATAAATAATTTTATTATCACATTTATATCTTGCTTTTCGTTCCAAATCAATATCAGTGTACCTGATTAACCAAGTTCTAAAATATGATGTTAAAGTAGGATATAACCTTCTTTCCGAATTCATTGCACTCAAAATATCATCACAGAAATATGAATCCAATTTTTCAAAAATAGTTTCCAAAACAAGCGTAGCATATTTTTTAAACGGTTGAAGTCTTGGATGCCCACAAATATTTTCGGTATTATATTCTTTAATTTGACGTAACATATTAAATGCTTCATCAGAAAGACATAAGCCATCTTCAACACTTGAATTGCTACATAAATCATTTATAAAATAATAGGACAAAATTTTCGGACTTATTTCTTCTATATTATGTTGAGGAAATACTCTTTGAATCATTTGCTGAATTTCTTTTAATTGATTATTCGACAAAATTCTATATATCATAGCATCTTCAATATCTCTATCCAAATACGCAATAGTATCAGATAATTTAACAACACAGCCCTCGTAAGTAAATGGCATAACGTGACTTGCGTATTGAATTTCAGTCAAATCACAAAATTCATCTCTTGGTTTTACTACTTTTTCATTAACTTCGCCACAGTGGCAAACAATACCATCTCTAACAGCATAAGTTAAATTTAAGTTTTGAAGACGCCCCTTGTAATCAGATAAAAGTTCAATATTATCAACAAAATTTAAACTGTTACCTTCATGCCAAAAACGCACGCATATATCAAGACGTTTCACAATATCGTTTAGTATAAATTCGCCATGATGCCCGAACGGAGCATGCCCTATATCATGACCGATTGCAATTGCATTAACAAGTTCGGAATTAAGTTTCAAAGTTTTAGCAATAGTTTCGGCTATTGACGCAACATGTGTAACGTGTTCAATTCTTGTACAGATGTGGTCATTTTCCGTTGCAAAAAACACCTGAGTTTTATTTTTCATACGTCTATATGCAGTAGAGTGCAGCAATCTGTGTTCATCTCGCTCAAACGGAGAACGACAGTCATAAGCAGTTTTATAAATTTCCTTAACTCTTGATGCGGCCTGTGCATATTTTGGATTTTGTTCATTCATAGCGACAGAAGAAAAATCTGCCATTTTTTTTGATAAATTTTCAGTCATAATAAAATATTTTACACTTTTTTAAGATTAATAGATAATCTATTTATATGATTTTAATTTATTATTTATATTAAATTTTTATTTGTACTCACATAACATAAAATTTAGAAACAAAAAACTCAAGCATTAGCTTGAGTTTTTTCATATATTACAACATAAAATTATGCCATCGGTTTTAAAGAAGACTTATAAATTTCTTTCACTATATCCTCTTTTGCACCATGAGGTGAAACTGATAATAACAAGCCTAAAGACGGCGTTTCAAATGTCAATTTTACAAGTTTATCAACATCATCCTCAGTAAACCCTTCGTCTTCAAGTTTTTCCGAAACTCCAATTGATTTTAGCCATTCTTCCACTCCTTTTGCTGCTATTTCGGCTTCATCAGGATTACCGTTAAGTCCGGGAACAATAGGAGCAAGTACATCTGCTAAAATATACGATTTTTTAGGATAAATAACTTTGACTACCGCAGGAAGCAGCATTGCTAATCCCAACCCATGAGATAAATCAGGTTTCACCGCACTTAAAGGATGTTCCAAAGCATGAGTATAATGCAATAAACCATTATCAAAAGAAACACCACCCATTGTTGCAGCATAAGCCAAAAAGTATCTTGCTTCCAAATCTTCCGGATTTTCCAGAGCCTTTGGTAAATATTTAGCCACAAGCTCAACAACTTCTTTTGCTAAAGTGATTGAATAAGGTGAAGAAACAGTTGTTGTTGCAGCCTCAATAACATGATTTACCGCATCAACAGAAACATATCTGGTTTGTTTTGGAGATAATTTAACCATTAACTGAGGATCATCAATAGCATAAGTAGGATATATACAATCATAAGCAATTACAGGTTTGAAATTTTTTGCTAAATTTGAAACAACAGCAAACCTGTTAGTTTCAGTACCTGTACCGTGAGTTAAATTAATAGACACAATAGGCACTGCCTTTGTAACTTCAAATTGACCTTCAATCAATTCTTCAGCAGTTTTGTCAGGATATTCAAGAAGAATAGCAACAGACTTGCCCGCATCAGTAGGAGAACCTCCACCAATAGCAATAACCGCCTTAGCACCAAAGTCACAAGCCAATTTTGTAGCCTCGTTTACATGGTCTGTCGTAGGATTTGGAGTAACTTTATCATAGTTGACGTAATCAATTTTATTATCTTTCAATGCGGCTTCAACAACATCCCACGCACCTGTTGATTTATAAGCATTTCGACCAGACATTACTATAACTTTATCAATACCTTTTGATTTTAAATCCTTTGATATGTCATTAATTTTTTTTATTGCTCCAACACCAAAATATACTAATGTTCGTGTTCTTAATTCTTTTACATCATTAATATCAATATTTTTTTCCCACATAAAAAACCTCCTTCATCTAAAATAACCACATATCTATATATTTGCTAAAAATAAAAATATGTCAACACATAAGCAAATTTATGATATTATTAAAATATGAAAAAAATACTAATAATTACAGCACTACTACTCATACAATTATCTGCATTTGCGATTGAAGATTGCAGCTGTAATCACCATCATCATAAAGAAACTGATATTAATATAAAAGATGACTCCATATTAACAATTAGAGATTGTATATCAATCGGAGTTAAAAACAGTCCGGTGATAAAAGAATATGCCCACAGATTAGAAATAGCAAAAAGTAATGTTGGAATTGCAAAATCCGCATATTTTCCGGAATTTAGTGCAGGTGCAGGATATAGACAAGAATTTAATTCAAACAGGGAAGATTTTTCAAGAAATTACAGAGAACTTCCATCTGTAAGCGTAAGTCTTAATAAAATGATTTGGGATTTTGGAAAAACAACAGCCAACGTGAAAATGGAAGTATTTTTAAAAATCGCAGCAGAATATGAATTTGAAGACATTGTATGTTCTACCGTATTTAATATCAAAACTCACTATTACAACTTACTTCGTGCAAAAGCCGAATACGAAACACAAAAAATGAACTATGATTTACAGACAAAAATAGCGAAAGAAATTCAAAAGTTGGTAAGTGAAGGTAAAAAAAATCAAGCAGATTTAGTTAATGCTCAACTACGCCAATACAAAGCAAAAGTTGAACTAAATAATTCGGAGGTTTCATATAAAAATGCAAAAGAAGATTTAAATAATGCTATATATCTTGAAAATGCACCTGATTACAAAATTTACGAAACACAAACTTTTTCATACAAACCACAAAAACAAAATTCCATAAAAAATATTTCATACACACAAGTTAAACAACAAATAAAAAAAGATGATACGATATTTACACATCCAAAATTCACATACATTGAAGCAGTTGAAAAAGCATATAAAAACAGTCCTGACATAAAAGCACTTGTAGCAACAAAAAACTCTTTTGAACAAGCACTTTTACTGGTAAAAAGAAGCTATTACCCTGAACTAAATGCCGGTGCAGGATATGAATTTTTAAATACAAATCAATTTAAAAATAACGGATTATCAGTAGGAGTTTCTGTTGATTCATCAATTAATGCAATGCGTCAAAAATATGACATAAAAGGGGCAAAAGCACAACTGGAACTAGCAGATACAGAAATAGAAACATTCAAAAAGAATCTTTATTTTACAGTTAGAAAATGCTTAAACAACGTAAATACAACGTATAAAAATATATCGGAAAATAAAGAAAAAATGCAAAAAGCCTCTCAATACTTTGATTTAACTTATTCAAATTATGAAAAAAATATAACATCTCAATTGGATTTGGAATATGCAAAAGAAGTCTATATAAATTCAATAAAAGAATATACAAATGCAGAATATAAATATAATATTGCCCTAATCAATCTTGAAATGGCAATGCATTATCACTTAATAGATTATCACGACGACGCTGAACACGCAGCAGAATATCACGAAGGCGACGAAAATGAATCTTTAAGTAAATTTATAAAATGTGGAAAAAAGCACAAAAAATAAGGTAAAGTATGTTTAAAAATAATATAAAAGTTCTTGAAAAAATAAATAAAGACCTTTCAAAAAAAATAAATAAAATTTCACTAAATAAAGCTTCTCAAAATCTTGGAGCCTTAAAAAATCAATATGGAGAATACATATTAACTTCAGGAGAACGATATATTGATGATACGCCAAGCCCTTTGGAAGCCGCTAAAAAAATATATGAAAACCAAATAAAGTCAGCAACAAGTCGTCACGATTTTATCGTAATATTCGGTCTGGGTCTTGGTAATTTATTAGACTATACCCATCAAAAAAGTATTTCTTCTCTAATTTTATATGAACCTGATTTGAATATTTTAAGGTTTACTTTTGAATACGTGGATTTAACAAAATACTTTACAGACGGAAGACTCTACATAACTGACAACATAAATGATTGTACCAAATACATAGAAGAACGTTATTTATTGGACGATAAAATCGAATTTGTTTTTCTCAAAAATTATTTAATGCTTCATTCAAGCGAATTTACATTGCTAACGGAACGAATATATGAAACATGTCAAAACAAAATTGTCGATTTAAATACAATAAAAAAACTTTCAAAAGATTGGGTTATTAATATTCTACATAACGTTACCGACAAGGCTAAAAACTATCCGGTAAATTTACTTGAAAATAAATTTAAAAACAAAACAGCACTTGTATTAGGTGCAGGCCCGTCATTAAAAGATAACATTGAAAAAATAAAAAAGAATAGAGATAAATTCATTATTTTTGCAGTACATAGAACTCTTGAAGTCCTAAAAAATAATGATATCACTCCTGATTTTTGTGTCATAATTGATGCAAAATGGTTAAAAGATTCCTTAAGAACCGACAACGAATATCTTAAATCAATTAACGTTATTGAGGACATTAAATCTGATTACTACCTAAGGTCAAAAATTTTTAAAAATTATTTTATATACTACTCCCAAAACAATATCTTCAGTAACAAATTACAAATGAAGTTACCAACTAAACTAAAATGTTTGGAAACAGGAGGAACAAGTACTATTTGTGCGTACAGGTGTGCAAAACTTATGGGCTTCAAAAATATTATTTTTGCAGGTGTTGATTTGGCATTCAAGGATGATACCGCATATTGCACAGGACAAATAGCCGCTGCAAATGACGATAAATCAATAAAATTACATAACAACATAATCGCACTTGCAACAGTCAAATCTATCACAGGAGAATATGTTAAAACAAGAGCAGACTATGCGGAATTTATAAAGCAATTTGAAATAATTTTTGCGAAGGACAAAACTTCAAAGTTATATAACTTAAGCACGTTTGGTGCCTTTATCAACGGAATGCAGTATAAACCTTTGGAGGAAATTTTAACGGATGAAACCGTATCATCTTACAATATTATTGAGGAAATAATTAAATCATCATATTCTTTTGAAGAAAAATTACATACAACTTCAATAGACATACTAAAGGAAGAACAAGAAAAAATACGACCCGTTATTAATTCTGTTCAAGAATGGTTTGAAATGTACAAAGACCATCCTTCATTTTTTGAATATGCAACACCAATTATAACCTCAATAACCTCCACCATGATATTGCAAGATATAATTCAAATAGAAATAATACAGTTTTCTAAACTTGTTTTATCAAAAGACAATAATGCAAAAAAAGAATTAATAGTAAATATGTTTAATACAATTCTTAACTACTCAAAAAATTTAGATAACTTAATAAATATTGAAAACAAGATATAATTATGGTATAAGGATAGATTATGAAAGATATTAAAAACATTTTAAAAGATGCCGTTGACAAAATTAAATCAGCGGTAGAAAAAGAAGACATACCTTTGAAAGACGCTTATGCTCAAATGGATGCCGATTTGGAAGAAGCAGAAAAAGCCTATGGCAAACCATTGTTTCCAACAGATGATGAGCAAATATCTCTTGACGAACATTATCTTAAAATATTAGGATTTAAAGATAATGCCACATCATTTGATGCAATAAAAGCACGCTACGAAGAACTGTTGAATAAATATAATCCGGAAAACTTTGCCGATAATGAAGAAAAACAAAAAAAAGCAGTAAAAAGAACAGATATGATAAACCAAGCATATCTGTATTTTGAACGTAAACATACAGAAGAAAGCGAGCAATAAATGAACATTTTTCAAAAATTATTTAAAGTCGTGCAATCGTTTTTACATGCATTTGTAAACAAAATTCAAGACCCTATTTTAATGGCAGAACAAGCAATCCGTGATTTAAAAAAAGATTACGATACAAGTATGAAAGGTCTTGCAGAAATAAAATCTCTCGCAATAGATACTCAAAATAAAATTGCAGAACAAACAGAAATAGCAAAAGATTATGAAAAAAAAGCACTAACTTTGTTGCAAAAAGCACAATCAGGAGATTTAAGCCAAGCCGATGCTGACAGATTAGCCTCTGAAGCATTAAAGAAAAAACAAACAGCAATTGAAAATATAAAAAAATATACTCTTGATGCAAAAAACTATACTACTATGTCAGAAAAAATGGAAAGCAAAATTGCTAATCTAAAAGAACAAATACAAAATTGGGAAGACGAAGTTAAAACATTAAAAGCACGTCATAGAGTAGCAGTTACATCAAGAAAAATAAGCAAGCAAATGGTTTCTATGAGTGATAACAATGCACAAGCACTATTAGAAAACATGAAAGAAAAAGTACATAAAGAAGAATCAATGGCTCAAGCCTATGAAGAAATGACCACTATTGAAACAGATATAGACAAAGAAATAAATGCAGCAATCGGTACAACATATTCAGACGAAGTTCAACAATCACTATTGGAATTAAAAAAACAAATAACTCCAAAATATTTAATTGAACAAAAAGATATTGAAACGGAAAATAATTAGTATAAAAAAGGAGTAGAAATGTACATTGCAATTTATGGGATAATTATTTTTGTAATTATTGTTTGTATCGTGCCGATGTCAACAGGTTTTCTTGCCGCACTCGGATTAATATTTGCGGTTGTTTTAATCATAGCATTAGCTAAGAGAAATTTTGATTTAAAACAAAGTATGAACAAATATCCTGAAGATATTAGAATTATACAAAACGTTAAAGAGGGTGGTGTCATAAAACTGGCTAACGTTGAAGGATATGATACCGATTTAGATTTGAAAGTTATTGGCAGAAATCTATACATGGAAGGCGATTATAGCTGGTATGAATTGGAATGCGTTAGAAATGACGGTGAAAAAGTTTGGGTTGATGTAGATGATGACGATGATTTAGTCGTATCAGTTGTATTAAAAAAACTGACAATTAGTGATTTACGAATTACAACATCCTTAAAAGAAATTGACGAAAACGAATCAGGCTCAGTATACTATCTTAACCGACAATATAGTTATGTTGATTCAGGCGATGCAAAATTCTACAAACATTGTGACGATAAAAAAGTAGAAAAATTGTATTACTGGGATTTCAAAAACGGAAACTACCTGGTTTCAGTTGAAGAATGGAAGAATGAAGAAGGCAAATCTGATTATGTTTGCTACTATTCTCAAGTTATAAAACCGTCTGCAATTACGGTTTATTCTACACACGGTGAGGAGCAAAAATAATGAAATATTCTATTTTAACAAGTCTTATATATATTGTAGTATCTTGTTTAATGCTAATTTTTGGTAAATGGATGTTTACTAAATGTATAAAATATGATATGTACGGTGAAATAAAAAAAGGTAACGTTACTGCCGTTATTCCATATTGCGGATTTTTATTCGGTAATGTTGCGGTTTTAATAGGAGCATTTGTCGGTGAATCAACATTTCCTTTCAGAGTAGATTTAATATACTACATAATTTATGCACTATTGGGAATTTTCTTAATGTTATTCTCAGGTTTTATAGTAGAAAAAGCAATTTTACACAAATTTGATAATGTTGCAGAAATTGTAAGAGATAGAAACATTGGTACGGCAGCCGTTCACTTTGGTATTTACGTTGCTTCCGGTTTGATTATCTCAGCATGCGTAACAGGTGAAACATTGGCTGTTCATGGGAAAATGTATGGTGTCGTTTCTTCAATTGTATATTATTTATTAGGTATGATTTTCTTAATAATTTTTGCAAAAATATACGATAAACTTACACCTTATTCTCTATTGGGTGAAATCGAAGAAGATAATGTTGCGGTAGGTGTTTCGTTTGCAGGAAATATTATCGCAATAGGTTTAATTTTAATGAGAGCGACACTTGGTGATGTTGGAACATGGCAACACGGCTTATTGCTATATTTTATAGATTTAACGGCAATAGTACTTTTGCTTCCAAGCATTGCATTCATTTTAGACAGAATGGTAGTAAAAGCAATCAACATAAAACAGGAAATTAAAGATAATAACGTTGCGGCAGGTCTTGGTGAAGCATTTGTCATCATTGGATTTGCATTGTTAATCTTCTTTATGGTTGATTTTGTTAATATAGTATAATTTGATAGTGAAATTTTGAAGTATGATAGTAAATCCTAAACAAAAAAAAGAAAATTTATTTTTTTATAATAACTTGATGTTTATTTGTGCTGTTTTTTGTTTAATTTGTTTTTGGACATATTACAGTGTTGAAAGCCAAACAATAGCAAAAAGAAGTTACAGTCTTGATGAAGGTTCATTGTATGGACCGATTGTTGTCAAAAAAGGACAACCTAAAATATGTAAAATACGTTCATCCATGTATGGAGATAATACAAACATATATTTTTCAGGCGAAGTACTTGACGAAGATAAAGATACCTTATATGAATTTGGGAAAGACTTGTGGCATGAAAGCGGATACGATTCAGAAGGTTATTGGTCAGAAAGCGATCGCAATATGGAAGCAAAACTTGCTTTCACTGAACCCGGAACATATTACATTCAATTTCATACAGACGAAAATATGATGAAAAATATCGGTTTAGAAATTGTAGTAAAAAAAGGCAGTGGTATTCCTCATTTAATGATGGGTATGGATTTGCTGATAATTTTATATATCTTGTTTATACTAATGAACAAAAAATGGGTTTGTGAAAGCTTAGAAAAATTAAATGATGCATTGGAGGAAATGAGCGATGACTAATAAATTCTTCAACTTCATTTGTTATGTAGTATTAATAGCGGTTTTAACTATCGTTTACTTTGCTTGTTTCAACTATGCATATAAAGGCTACGGATACCCAGGATATCGAGGATATCACCATCACCATTCATACTGGTACATAGGAAGACATGATTCATATTACGGAACAAGTGTTAGAGAAAACAGCGTAAGCGGCTCAAGATTCTCTCAAAAAGGTATACATGGTGGAAAATAAAAGTATTCTTACAAAAAAAGATGCGTCTATTCTTTTGTTCTGCGTATTTGTAGTAGGATATTGTACTATTATTTATGAACTTTTGATAGGAAGTATCTCGTCATATTTTATTGGTGATAGCATAAAACAATTTTCAATAACCATTGGTTTAACTATGACGGCAATGGGTATCGGTACACTAATTTCAAGATTTTTCAATAAAAATTTAATTTATTGGTTTATATTTGTTGAAATTTTACTTGCAATTATAGGTGGTTTATCTGTACCGATTTTATATTTTATATATTCTATTCAATTTTTCTATTATCCGATAATGTGTCTGCTAATTATCGCAATAGGTACGCTAATTGGTTTGGAAATACCATTATTAACAAGAATTATGGAAGAATATTTCCAATTAAGAGAAAATATATCAAATGTTCTTTCTCTTGATTATTTAGGTGCATTTTTGGCGAGTCTGGCTTTTCCATTTATATTATTGCCATTTTTGGGTGTATTTAACAGCTCTATTTCAACCGGACTTTTAAATCTTTTAGTTGGAGTTTTAACATTTGCTTGGTTTAAAGATAAACTTACTAATAAACGCAAATTAATGCTAAAAACACAAGGTATTTTAATTGCGATTTTGCTTGTCGGAATGCTTATTTTTTCAAAAGAAATTGCATTTCATTTAGAAAATTCAATGTATGATGACAGAGTTATATTTTCTAAAAAAACACCTTATCAACAAATTGTTATAACAAAAAATAAAGAAGATGTAAGACTGTTTATTGATGGTAATGTACAGTTTTCAACAATTGATGAATACAGATACCACGAACCTCTAATCCATATACCGATGAATCTTGTCAAACATAAAGAAAATATATTAGTGCTTGGAGGCGGAGATGCACTTGCAACAAGAGAATTATTAAAATATCAAGATGTAAAAAAAATTACGGTTGTTGACTTAGATAAAGAAATGACCGATTTAGCCGTAAAAAATAGAATTATGGCAAAATTAAGCGAACATAGCTTTGAAAATCCAAAAGTTAAAATACTAAACGAAGATGCTTTCAAATACTTAGAAAATGCAAAAGAATATTTTGATGTAATAATAATAGACTTACCTGATCCGAATAATCAATCACTGGCACGGTTGTACAGCAAAGAATTTTACAAAGTTGTAAAACAAAAATTAGCAAGAAATGGTATAATGGTAACACAATCTACCAGCCCGTTCTTCTCTCCTGAAGCCTATTGGTGCATTGAAGAATCAATTAAAGCAGCAGGCTTTAAATATACAAAGCCATACCATACATACGTTCCGTCATTTGGGGACTGGGGTTTTATGCTTGCAAGCAATAACCCTATAAACGAAAAAAATATAAAAATTAATGTACCTACAAAATTTTTAGAAAATAATTCCATAGATAGCTTATTTCACATAGAAAAAGACGTGAAAAGAAAAAATATAAAAGCATCTACTCTTGATCATCCCGAAATTTTAAATTATTATCTTAACGGATGGAGATACTGGAATTAAACATGTTTAAAATTTAATAAAATTGGGCATAATAGGAATATACAATATTAGTAAGGAACATGCCATGAGTGATAATTTTTCAATTTCGCAACTTCAAAATAACAATTATACATTCAAGCCTGAAACAGTAAACAATACTGTTTCAGATGAAGATAAAACTAAAACTGCAACAGTTAGCAGTGAAGACATGGCAAAAGCGGCTGTTTCAACAGTAAACACGCAAAGCGACAGCGAAATATTATCAGAAATAAGACTTAATGGACTTGCGGCTACAAAAAGTGTTCAACAAATTGCACAAGACTTCCATATTTCAATACAACGAGCACAAAAAATTCTTGATAAAATTAATAATAATGGTTCTCAAGCAACTGACGAACAGTCTGAGACAGAAGAATATACTATTCAGCCGGAAATGTCAAATGCTTATTCTTATTCTATGGAAGATATTTCAAATTCCGAAACCTCAACCATTGAATATAGCGTATAAAAAATCATAAAAATATATTTTTGTTACAATTCGACCTGTTGTCTAATAAAAACAACAGGTTTTAATGTTAAAATAAACAAAAAGGAGGACAATTATGCAAAAATATGTATGCACTGTATGCGGATATGTATACGACCCTGCGGTAGGCGATGAAGATAACGGTATAGCAGCAGGTACATCATTTGAAGATTTACCTGAAGATTGGTTATGCCCTCTTTGTGCTGTTGGCAAAGACCAATTTGAAGCAGAATAATAGCAAACAAAAACAAAATAGGCAGGGTTTATAAATACCCTGCCCATTTTGTTTTATTTTTTAAATTCCTAACCAATAACAGGCGGATTAAATACTCTTGTTGCCAAGTCTTTATCCAACATTAATAAAGCCTTTTTATCATCGCCTATTAATTTTAATTTTGCTAAAACGCTGCCAACACTTGCTTCTTCTTCAACTTGTTCTTTTAAGTACCAATTTAAGAATATAATAGCAGCTCTATCTTTAGTTTCTTCTGCTACATCTAAAAGAGCGTTAATTCTTGATGTAACATATTCTTCATGTTTTAAAACTTGTTCAAAAATTTCAACAGGTGTTGAGCCTTCAACTTTTGGTTCATCAATTGCCATAAGTTTAACTGAACCGCCTCTTTCACCTAAGTAATTAAACATACCCATTGCATGAGCATGTTCTTCTTGAACTTGAATATTAAACCAGTTTACAAACCCTTGTAAATCATTTTCTTCAAAATAAATTTTCATTGCCAAATACAAATATTCAGAATATAATTCCTTGTTTATTTGGTCATTAAAAGCATTTTGTAATTTTTCGTTAATCATATATCCTCCTTATTTTTAATTAAATTATAATACTTCAAATGTTATTGTAAATAAGACGGTAATCTAATTCGTTAAAATCCTTAATCACGCTGAACACTTTATCTTTGTGCTGAAAACTATCAGGATTATCATTAATAGCAATTATTTTACCGATTTTTGCATTGTTTGCGGCAGTAATACCTGAATAAGAATCCTCAAATACAACAGTTTCTTCCGGCTTTAAATCTAAAATAGTCAATGCTTTTAAGTATATTGCAGGATTTGGTTTACCCGGAATTGTATAATCATCATAAATAATTTTATCAACATCAAACCATTTGTCTAAATTAAATATTTCAACAAAAAAATCTACATTTGTTTTTTCAGAACCAGTTGCAATTGTATGAGGAATATTTTTTTCACAAATGAAATCAAATAATTTCTCTGCACCCTCTGTTAAATGAATACAAGATGGATTTTTCAAAACTAATTCTCTATAATATGCCTCTTTTTCATTAGCCCACTTTAAACATTCTTCATGTGTAGGTTTTCTACCGATTGCGTAAGTTATAATTTCCTCATTAGAACGACCAAACATATATTTATGCATTTCTTCATCAGAAAAAGATGTTCCACGTAATATTTTTGAATAATCTCTCCATGCCTGCTCATGCAAAACCGAATCATTAAACAAAGTTCCGTTAAAATCAAAAATAATGCCTTTGATTTCCATTTATACTCCTTTAAATAAGAAGCGGAGTTTGATATAAAACCAAACTCCGCTTTTTATTTTATACTATTCACTAATTTTCAGTTTGGATAAATAAACTTACTAATTCATTCAAATTGTTATATTGCTTTTTATAGCTTTGTGCTTGTTCTTCAAGAGTAACAATTTGTCTTTTATATTCTGAGATTGTTGCTTGACATTCTTTTGCAGAAGAACTCAATTGTTCTTGAAGTTGTTGTGCTTCTTGTAAAACACTCTTCATTGAAATACCAAGTGCCTCCATTGTTTGTTTAATTATTTGAGCACCTGTTTGACGTGTAACACCTGAAGGAAGTTTTGCTATTAACTTCTTCAATACAGCAACATTGTTTGGAACTTCAAAGTTATATAAATCACTTGCATATTTATCAACAACAGCATGTGTATTTAAATTTTCAACCATGTTACCTTCAAAATCGCTGCTTGGTTTCATCGTAGAATCAAAAGTGTCCGTATCAGATGAACTTTCAAATTCTTGAACAAAATCCGTTTCATTTTCCTCTGCAACAGAATCTTCTTTTTCAAAATCTGCAAATTGTTCATCATCATCCGATGAGTCAATAACTTCTTCGCTTAAATCTAAAGCTTCCATTTCATCATCTGCTTTTAAAGCGTCTACAATGTTTTTACCTGTATCTAAATCAAAATTTTCTGACATATTATCCTCTTTTTCTTATATAGACAATCTTATAATACCAAAAAACTTTTTTTTTTACAATAGTCTATTATAATTATGATAAAATTATTTTATTATGCTTAAATTTTTAAAAAATTATTCATACATTGCAGCTATTATTGCAATCATGTTTTTCGGATTTGCAATAAGATTTTATACTTTCATATCGGCACCTTCTTTTTGGTTTGATGAAAGTGCTTTAGGTTATAATATTTTAACCCTTAAATATGGGGAATTATTTGGAATTTTACATCTTCAGCAAGTTGCACCGCCTCTATTTCTGGTCACAACAAAATTCTTAACAACAACAATTCATGCCGGAGATAGCATATTAAGACTTTTTCCTTTTATTGTTGGTAACCTTTGTATAATCATGTTTTTTTTAATGATAAAAAATATATTTACAGACAAAATCGCTATAATTTGGGGACTTATATTATTTTGCTTTAACACCCAATTGATATGGTATTCTATTGAATTTAAACCTTATATTGTTGAAGTTTTTTCAACTTGTCTTTTGTTTTATCTATTTAAAAAAATTGATTGGAATTGGTCATTAAAAAAATTTGTTATACTTGGACTAAGTTTATCATTGTTACCTTGGTTTGCATTTGTTTCAAGTATTTTATTATTTATTGGTGAAATAATCATTTTCTCTAAATCTAATTTAAAAAAATGGCTTACATTATTCTTACCAACATTAATTTCAACGATTCTACTGCTTATTTATACTTTAAATATAAAAAAGTTTTATTATAACTTTATGGAAGATTTTTTTATTTATAATTTTTTAAATTTTAAAGTTATAATAATTCAATTATTCTTTTGTATCTGTTACTTATTTTCTATGAAATATGCAATTTTGCCATTGATATTACTAATTGCAGGAGCAATTTACTGTGCCGTTAATAAAAAATATACTTATTTCAAAAAGTATTCCTTCTTTTTATTTTTATCATTTTTTATACTTAGTTTGCTTAAAGTATATCCCTTCTTTGATAGATTTATTTTATTTTTAATTCCGCTTGTGTTAATTACTATGTTGGCAATATTAGAAGTCCAAAACAATTATACAAAATTTATTATAAGTTTATTACTGACCATTTTTTTACTATTTCCGACATTTTTAAATCTTAATAAACTGATAAAAAATGTTAATGTAAAAGGTGATTATGCAAAAGAATTAACAAAAGATTTAAGTAACAAAATAAAAGCAGATGATATTATATATGTAGATAATTTATCTGTACCTGATTTTTTATACTATACTCGCTATTATAAATTTCATAATAAAATTTATCTTAATGTTGATATAATTAATGATAAAATTCTGTATAAACCAGACAGCAATAAAGAAGATTTAAATAAATATAAACCAAATAATGTATGGATATACGCACCTTGGGCAAAAAATTCATATTCGGAATACAAGTACGACTATAAAAATATTTATTATCCAAAAAGTCAATTAATATACATAAAAGGTAATTAAAATTGAAAAAAGAGCATATTATTTTAATATTAATCATTTTAATAGGGTTCATATTAAGACTTAAGGGCTTAATAGAAAATCCGCCATTCTGGCATGATGAAGCAGCATTGGGTTGGAATGTATTAAATAAAAATTACTCGGATTTATTTGGGAAATTGAGATTTTTGCAAATTGCACCACCAATGTTTTTAATCCTAACGAAGTTTTTAGTATTTATTACAAACAGTTACAGTCATATATATCAATGTGATTTTGTTTTACGCTTAATTCCATTTATTTGCGGAAATTTATCACTAATAATGTTTTGGTATGTCGGTAACAAAATTTTTCACTCAAAATGGGTAACTCTTACAGGAATTTGCTTATTAGCACTTAACCCCGTTTTAATAAATTACAGTTATGAATTCAAGCCATATAGTGTCGACGTTTTTTGTTCTCTTATCGCATTATATATCATGCTAAATATCAATTTTAAAAATGCAAATACTAAATTAATGGTTATTTATGGTTCAATTCTGGCAATTTTACCGTGGTTTTCGTTTGGAAGCTCTTTTATCATAATCGCCGGATTTATGACTTTGAGCTTTAAACGTGATAACCCAAAATTGTTTACAACACTGCTCATGCCCGTTGCTATTAGTGCCTTTATTTACTTGAAATGCTTTGTAATAAAATCGTATTTAAGCAATGCACATGGAATGCTGTCATTCTGGCAAACAGAATTTGTAACAAAAGACCTCTCAAATCTTACTCAATTAAACACCCAAAATTTACAATATTTTTTCTCAAATATACCACATTTATCACTGCTATTAGTAATTTTATGCATAATAACAGGTTTTATACTAACTATAAAAGATTCAAAATTATCATTAGTATTAATCTCCATACTAACCTTTTCAACACTTACAGTTGCTTCAATGATGAAATTATACCCTTATTCAAGACGCATGATATTATTTTTAATACCTTTTTTGATAATTTATATAGTAAAAATTCTCGACATAAAAAAATGGATTATCGGATGCATTATACTCTCATTTATACTAATTCCGCATACCATTTTTGCTTATAATTTTATAAAATTAAAAAATATCAACAAAGGTGACTATTCAAGAACAATGATGCAAATAATAGATAAAAATATCACACCTCAAGAAACTATCGTAATAAATGAAGGCTCAAATGCAGATTTCTTTTACTACAATACCTTTTACAAATTACAAAATAAAATAGAATATATAAAACCAAATCACACAAAAAATGAAACTAATTCAAGTTTAATGAAAAGATTACCACCCGGTAAATACTGGTTATTTATGTCTTATGACTACAATACAAAATTTAAAAATATACAAGAAATTACAAACTGGGCTGATAAAAATGGAAAAATAACATTTAAAACACAAGCAACACAAAGTGCCTTAATCAGACTCGTTCTTGATTAAGATACAACTTTGTATATATTATTTATTCTAGAAGTCTTGTTCTTCTCTTTCGTCATCATCGACTAAAGCATTTTCGAGAACGAGTTCTTTACGCTTCTTCTTAGTTTTTTCATAAAACTCATGCTCATCAAATTTTTCGTCTTTGTCATCATCTAACCGTGACGGTCGCTTTTTAGTGTTAATCACACCGGCAACGTTCATCATAGCCAATGAATTAAGTGTTGCACGCAGCTGTGCACTTCTGTCCGTATAATTAATCGACATACTGCTTGTCGAATTTTCTTCATTTTTATCTTGACGGGAATACTCGCTACCTTGACCCATTTTATCGTCTTTTGTTCCTGCGGCTGTACCTGAAATGTCACCGCTCTTGAAATTAAAAGAGCCTCCGATACCGTAAAATCCCGCTGCTCTGTTATCTACCATTGCAGCCCTTATTTCCTATTCAATTGTACTTTTTTAACATGTTTTCACATGCACTCACGCAAATATTTAACTTGCATTCATACAAATACTCTAATTTTTTTTTTTGCTACATGCTCTTTTACATGTTTTACAATTCTTAATATTATCAAGTTACTGTTAATTCAATCTTTTTAAAATTTGTAAACAAATGTTACAAAAAATATATCAAACTCTAAAGTTTTATTTATGATAATCCGATATATAAAATGTGAGAGAAACGTAATTTAAATATAAGGAGCATGTATTATGAGAAAAGTTAATTATCAAAGATTTAAAAATGCATTAGAAGAACAAAAAACAGTTAATTTTATGAACTTAAAAAAGGATATTGATAGCATTAAATGCTTAATAGAAAAAGTACTTACTGCTGCATTAGAATCAACACAAACTACTATTGAACGTGATTATAAAGTAAGTTCACTTTAATTAGTGTTTAAAAGTTTCAATTAGCACAGCTATTAGATTAGGGGACATTACAAAAAGACCGATTACGATTGTAATCGGTCTTTTTTGATTTATAAATTATAAGTTTTATACAGCTAAAGCATTTAAACTGTTATAAGCAATTCTTGCATCTTCTGATTGTAAACCTTCAGCATTTAATCTTTGTGCTGCTGCATTTGCAACTTGGTTTAAAACCATGCCGTTTGCTTGTGCTTGTTTTGCTAATTCTTTTGCTTGTTTTTCTTGTGCTAAAACTAATTCATCTTTACCAACAACTTTTTCAGCACCCTTCTTAGCCAATTTGCTACCGAAAATACCACCTATTAATGAGCATACAGAACCGATAACGGCACCACAAGCAGCACCAACTGCTGTACCTGCACCAGGAATAACTGAACCGATTAAAGCACCCACTTTAGTACCTAGAGCAGCACCTGCAACCCAACCGCCAACTGATGCGGCAGTTTTAACAGTTGATTTACCAAGTTGTTTCATGCCTGCTTTTGCACCTAATTGCTTAAATGTCGGATATACGTTAGTAACGGCTTCTGTTGCACCTTCCATTACTAACATTGCAGTACCGCCATAAGATTTAAATGTATTTAAGCATGTACTTCCAACTGTACTTTTTGCTGCTGCTGTGTTAATTGCAGCACTTGCTTTATTAATACCTAAAAGATTTTTAAATTTACCCCATAAACCTGTTGCAGAAGAAGCTGCTTCTTTTGCTGCTGCTGCATTTGCTTGGCATAATAATTGATTTGCAGTTTTTGCAGCATGTGCTGTACCTGTTTGACCTAAAGTTTCTGCTGCAATTCTTGCTTGATTATATAATGCTTGAGTATTTTTTGACATACCTGCAAGTTTTTCCGCATCAGGAATTAAACCCAATAATTGTGCAGATGATGAGGCATTTGAAACTAATTTTGCACCGTTTACAAATGAACCGCCTGATTTATACAAGTTACTCATAGCTCTTGCATTTTGAGCAGCCGTATTAATTGCTTGACGATAGTTACCTTTGTTTGTTTTTAACCAAGAACAACCTTCAATAGCTAAGTTACCAAAAGCACCGCTTGCTAAACTTGAAACAGTAATTGGATCTTGATTTGTTATTGCAACACCTGTTGCATATTTTGCTAAATTTTCAATATCGTATGGTGAACGGTATGCACCTGTAAAACTTGGATTGTAATTGTAATTACCAGTCATCTAAAATACCTCTAATAATATCTCGTACTTATATAAAGTATTTTTTGACAAAAAAATTGACTTTTTGAGTAATTACATGGTAATTGTGCTTAACAATTCTTAACAAGCTCTTCTATTTTGCTGACCATAACGTTTTCAAAGCGTTCACATTCTTCTTTTGTCTTTGCTTCAAAACGCAGAGTAAATACAGGTTCGGTGTTACTTTGTCTTACAAGAGCAAACCCTCCGTCAAACACAATACGCATACCGTCAATCGTTATAATATCTTTAATTTCTGAGCCAAACATGTCCTTATTTTTATCAACATAGTCCTCAAATTCAGATAAAACAACTTTTTTATGCTCATTAGGACATGCCAAACGTACTTCTTGTGATGAATAAATTTTATTGAAAGGTTCCAGCAAATTTTCAACCTTGAAAGAAGGATTTAATTTTTTTAATTTAGCAACAATTTCAATTATTCTGCAACCGGCATAAACAGCATCATCAAAACCGTAATATCTGTCTTTGAAGAAAGTATGACCACTCATTTCTCCTGCCAAAACTGCTTTTGTTTCCTTCATTTTTGCTTTTATATAGCCATGCCCTGTTTTACACATTATAGCAGTCGCACCGGAATTGTTAATTGTATCAAAAAGTACTTGAGAACATTTAACTTCCGATACAACAACAGGTTTAATACCGCTATCTTTGTACTTTTCTATAACATCAAGGGCATAGATTAATAACAATTTATCACCTGTCATAGAATGTCCTTGAGAATCAATAACACCAATTCTATCACTATCACCGTCAAATGCAATTCCAAAATCTGCGTTATTATTAACAACGGCTTTTTTAATATCATCTAAAGTTTTTTCATCACTTGGATTTGGGTGATGATTTGGAAATTTTCCGTCAGGATTGGAATATAATTCGATAACTTCACAACCTAAAGAACGATATAAAGAAGGTGCAACAACCCCACCTGTACCGTTTGCACTATCAACAACAACTTTAATACCTTCACCAATTCTTCCGAATTTTAATTTCATAACATCAATATAATCCGGAATTAAATCATATTCTTCTTTTTTACCAAAAGTATGCGATAACAAAGATTCTTTACTTACTTCAGCAACAATTTTAAGTAATTCTTGGATGGCTTGTTCACCTAAAATTTGACCGTTGAAAGTCATTTTCAAGCCATTATATTGACTTGGATTATGGCTTGCGGTAACAATTAATGCACCATCTATATCATTTCCGTCTGTAACATTCGCATTTACACCCACAACATCAGAATAATATCCGATAGGTGTTGGAGCAAGACCTAAATCTACAATGTTTGCACCTGCCGATGTAACTCCGCTAACAATAGCTTTTGCAAGTGCAGGAGAATGATTACGTGCATCTCGGCACACTGTAACCCATAAATCTTTAGCTTCTTTTTCTGCCAATTTTGCAATATATCTTATGTATGCTTTTCCGACAAAGAAATATAGTTCTTCCGTAACATCTTTACCATATATCCCCCTAATATCATTTTTACCAAATGCACTATCCCACTTTGTCAACATTTTCATATCCTCCGTTTTTTATATATAATATTATCATAAAGACGTGGATATGAAGAATTATTTATCAAAAATTTTAAACGAACAATCTTGGACAGGATACATTTTTATCTTACCCGCATTAGTCGGAACTTTTGTTTTTATTATAATTCCTATTTTTTGCTCATTCGGATTAAGTTTTACGAAATGGGATTTGCTAAACGAAATAAAATTTATAGGACTTCAAAATTATAAAGATGTATTTACAGAGCCTGCTTTGTTAAAGATTTTAATTAATACATTTGTTTATGCGATTAGCACTACTATTTTCGGAGTTATTATTCCGCTAGTTTTAGCATATATAATAAATTTAAAAATAAAGGGCAGCGAGTTTTTCAAGACTGCGTATTTTCTTCCGTTTGTAACCCCTATGATAGTCATAGGAATAATTTGGGAATGGATATTTGACCCAAATATTGGAATATTAAACAGTATTTTAAATTTGCATATTAATTGGCTTTACGATACTAATTTCGCAATGCCTGCACTAATAATTGTATCTGTTTGGAAATTAATAGGCTACAACATGGTTATATTTTTATCAGGGTTTAGCACGTTAAATAATGATTTACTTGAAGCCTCAAAAATTGACGGTGCAAATGAATATGAAACTTTTAAATACGTTACGGTTCCTTTACTTTCACCAACAATATTTTTTGTGGTAATAATAACTGCAATCAGCTCTTTTCAAGTATTTGATTTAATTTATGTAATGACACAAGGCGGGCCATTGGACAGTACAAATGTTTTAGTATATTCTATATATAAAAATGCCTTTGAATACTTTAATATAGGAAAAGCAAGTGCGTTGGCTTATGTTTTATTTGCGATTATACTTGTTTTAACGCTATTTCAATGGCACATAAGAAAAAAATTAGTATATTTGGAGAAAGATTAATGAAAAAGATTATTTTAATATTTAGTTTACTTGTATATAATATTTGTTTTGCTTCTGAAATAACAATCTTACACACAAGCGACACTCACGGCAGAATTTCGCCTATTGAGTACAAAGGAGTAAAAAACAGCGGTGGTTTTTCAAGACGTGTAACCTTCGTAAATGACATGAGAAAAACTAATAAAAATATTCTACTTCTTGACAGCGGAGATTATTTTCAAGGTTCATTATATTACAGACTTGATTACGGGAAATCAGGTGCGAAATTAATGCCATACATAAATTACGATGCGGTGGCACTTGGAAATCACGAATTTGACAATGGATTAAAAATACTAAAAAGAAACATAAAACTTTCTAAAACTCAATTTATAACCTCAAATGTTCATTTTAAAGACAAATACTTACAAAAAGCAGTAAAGCCGTACATTTTAAAAGAATTTGACGGGGAAAAATATCTTATAATAGGAGCAACAACATCAAAATTATCAAATCTGACAAATACAAAAGAATTAACCGTAACAAATCCGATAGATGAAATAAATAAAATTATAAAACAAGTTCCTCACGATAAAGTTATAATTCTATCACATTGCGGACTCGATGAAGATAGAGCAATTGCAAAAGCAATTCCGCAAATTGATTTAATACTGGGAGGACACAATCATTATTTTTTCACAACACCGGATTATACAGGTAAAACCCCAATAATACAAGATGGAGAATTTGGTATAAGGGTAGGGATAATTGATTTCGATAAAAAATTAAAACATTATACATACAAAAATATAACTCCAGAACTTAAAACCAATAATGAAGTTGATATACAAATTGCAAAATTAGATAAAAAAAACAAGAAACTTACAAATGAAATTGTTGCAACTTCAAACATACTACTTATAGGCGACCAAGACACAATAGAACATAATCAGACTAATTTAGGTTCTTTGGTTTTAATGTCAATGAAAAAGCCATTCAAGAATAATTATGATGCAATAATAACGAATTCAGGTTCGATAAGAATAAACCGAAATCTTAAAGGTAACATAACTTATGCAAATCTGCTTGAAATATTACCATTTGATAATGATGTTGTAATGATGGAAATTCAAGGAAAATATTTAAAAGAAATTTTAAAACACGGACAACAGACAAACCGAAGATATTTACAATATTATCTAAAAGATAAAAATATTGATGAAAACAAAAATTATAAAGTAATAACAAATTCATACATAGCAAGCGGAAAAGACGGTTACGAAGGATTCAGACACGGAAAAATCATACAAAAATCAAAGAGAAAACCCGTAAAATTACTGCAAGAAACATTGCAAGACTTGAAGGTTATAACAAACGACAACATTAAATTATGATAAGTGTGAACATTTCACAGCCGCATCATACATTTAATAGTTCTTTTAAATCCTCCTCAGGTGCTGATATTGGTTTAATTTTAAATTTATTAATAAGCATTTTCATAACATTTGGAGATACAAATGCAGGCATTCCAGGTCCGAGCCTAATATTTTGAATACCCAAGTACAAAAGTGTCAACAAAATACTTACACTTTTTTGTTCATACCAAGAAATTACAAAAGAAACAGGTAAACTACTTATAGAACAATTCAATTTTTTTGATAATTCTCGAACAAATTTTATCGCAGAATACGTATCATTACATTGACCCATATCCATAAATCTTGGAATATCATATATTTTTTCGGTAAAAATGTCATTAAACCTGTATTTACCGCACGCATAAGTTAAAATTAGTGAATCTTTAGGAATTTTTTTTACAAATTCAGTATAGTAATTTCTTCCTGATTTTGCCCCATCGCAGCCACCTACAATAAAAATATGTTTTAACTTTCCACAATTAAGCAAATCTACTATTCGCTCAACTAAATTTAATAAAGTATTATGACCATATCCGACGGACAATACAAAACCTCCATTCAAACCTGTTCTATGCTGAAAAGCTTTGTATCCTCCAAGTTCAATCGCCCTATTTATTAATGGTTGAAAATCTTTATTTTGGTTTATATACTTAACGTTTGGAAAAGATACCAGTGAAGTTGTAAATGTTCTATCGGAATAAGAGTCTAAAACAGGCATCATACAATTTGTGGTAAATAAAATTGGAGCAGGTATATTTTCAAATTCCTTCTGCTGATTTTGCCATGCTGTACCAAAATTTCCTTTTAAATGTTCAAACTTTTTTATCTTTGGGTAAGCATGACAAGGCAACATCTCACCATGTGTATAAACATTCACACCACTATCAACAGACTGCTCTAATAATAAATACAAATCCTGCAAATTATGTCCTGATACAACAACAAAAGGACCTGCTTCAATATTAGTTGTAACCTTTGTTGGTACAGGATGTCCGTAGGTTTCGGTATTTGCCTTATCTAACAATTCTATTGCTTTTAAATTAACTTCACCTGTCTTTAAAACTAATGCACCCAATTCATTCAAATTATCTTTTTGTGATATAGCCTGTAATGCCTCGTAAAAAAAACTGTCAACAACTTCGTTTTTAAAATTAAAACATCGAGCGTTATAAGCAAATGCAGCCATACCTTTTAAACCAAACAGGATAATTGATTTTAAACTTCTTACATCGTCATTTTCATTCCACAAATCTTTTATATCAAATTTTTCTTCACTATAATAAGCATTTTTCAAGTCTTCAAGAAAATTTTGTAAAAAATCTCTGTCGAAATTAACGTTAGTAACCGTTATAAACAAACCTTTTATAATTAATTCTGTATGTTTCAATGACCTTTCAGCAGAATTTGCAAGATTAATTAATGCACTCACAATCTTATCCTGAATATCGGATATTTCACTATTTTTACCGCAAACACCAACCGAAATACAACCTTGAGAATTTCTTGTCTGCTCACATTGATAACAAAACATTTTGCAACTCCTTCATTTTTATATAATTTAAAATACTTTATAAATTTTGTCTTTATACTTTTTTCTAAATTTGAACCTGCCTATATGTACATATACAAAATATTAATAATCTTATTCCTTAAATTGAGTTTTAATCTTTTTATGCTATCTTATAAAAGACACGACTAATAAAGGAGAATAATATGTTTGACTGGTTAAAAAACGGACTAAATGAATTTAAAACATTCGCAATGAGAGGCAATGTAATGGATATGGCTGTCGGTATAATTATCGGTGCCGCATTCGGAAAAGTAATAGATTCAATGGTTAAAGATGTATTTATGCCACCTTTGGGTTGGTTAATGGGTAAAGTTGATTTTGCCAATTTATATATAACTTTACCTAACGCAGAAGGAGAAATTGTAAAATATCCTTCACTTGAAGCAGCACAAGCAGCAGGTGCAGTAACAATTAACTACGGTTTGTTTATCAATACAATCATCAGCTTTATAATAGTTGCATTTTGTGTATTCTTACTTGTAAAAGGTATGAATAAATTACAAGAAATAGCAGCAAAAAAATGTGAAGAAAAATCGGAAGAATGCACAACAAAACAATGCCCAAGATGTTTTTCAACAATTGACATCAAAGCTTCAAAATGTCCTCACTGTACAGCTGATATATAGTTAATTATGAAAGAATACATATTAAAAAGAACAACTTTCTCGAAAATTTATGCTTCATTAGCATTTGTAATACTAATGGCAATGAGTACAGTTGATAAAATAATGCTAATATTTGCATTTATAATGTTAATCATGCTTATTGTCATTTGCCTTATGGGTAAAACGATAATAAGATGTAGTGAAGAACAAATAGAAATACAGCAATACAGATGGATATTTACAAAAATACCAAAAATAACACTGATAGAAATTGCGTCAATAAAATCAGTAAAAAGGACAATAACAAATTTTAGCGGTGGAATTTTAACAATTCACTACAACGAAAACCAATCAATAAGTTTTCGTGAGGACGAAAACAAAGCTTGGGCAGAACAATTAATATCATTCAATCAATAATAAAAAAGAAAAGGATAAATATCCTTTTCTTTTTTGTTATTAATTAATTTTACACTATTATCAGTGTCGTTCTATTCGTTAAGGAACAATAGGTCTAACAACTCTTGTGCTATCTGCCGCAAAGGTTGTTCTTTGTGCCTGTTCATCAACAGAAACTTGTATGCGTTGTATGCGTTGTCTGTTTTCTTTTTGTTGACGCTCTTGTTTTGTTTCTATTTGATTACCGGTCTTAGCATCATATAACTTACCGTTTAACTTATAAGTTTTTCCGTCGTAATCAGACACTTGAGTATATTTATTACCATTCTTTACATAGTATTTAGTTGATCCGCCTTCCGATTTATAGAAAACTCTATTTGAATGTCTTGATACACTATAACCGTCACCGTTGACATGACTAGTCCTTGACCTTGTCGGAGTTTTAGCCGCCGGTTTGTCAGCTGCAGGAGTTTCAGCTGCCGGTTCTTCGGCTGCAGGTTTTTCAGCAGGTTTTTCGGCTACAGGAGTTTCAGTTGCCGGTTTATCAGCTGCCGGGGCATCTGCTTTTTTTGTACCATCTGCATTGCAAGCAACATAAGTACGAGTTTCGGCATCATATTTTATATATTCTTCGCCTTTTTTATAAACACCTTCTGTTGCTGTTTTTTCATAACCTGTCGGCAATTTTGCTTCATCTTTTATCTTACCTGTATCATCGCATTGAAGCCAATTACCGTTATCATCTTTCTTATAAAATTTACCGTCTTTTTTGTAAACACCTGCTAATGCAGTTTGTTCAAAGCCTTCAGGAAGCGTACCTGTACCTGTACCTGTACCTGTACCTGTACCTGTACCTGATTGAGCTGATGTAAACATATTTGAAAAATCAAAATTAAATGACAATGATTTCATAAACCCTGCCATAATACCCGGCATTGCTAATGAACCTAATAATCCGCCTAAACCTAATGGTGCTTCTGATGCAAGCATTGAAGCAGCACCCAATAAACCTGCACTACCCATAAGTTTATTTGTATTTATATTGTAACCTCCACCCATAAAGGATGAGTTTAAATCAACACCCGTACCTGCTCCAAAGCCTGCCCCAAAGATAGAACCGCCTTGTTGCATTATACCTTGTGTAATCTGGTTATCATTTATAGTCGGCATATTTGAAGATGATGATGGCTTAGCCGTAAATACGCTTCCGTCAGCATTATATTTACCGCCGGATATCACGTTACCACCTTTTGTAAATATATAAACATCACCATCTTTATAAAAACTATCAGCACCTTCAGGAACTTTATTTTTTAGTGCCTCAGGTAATTTAGACTTCCAATCAGCACCACCCGGATTGCCATCAACTCTTGCATTTGGATACATAAGCGACTCCTTTTGTACTTTTTGTGTACATGTTTAAGTTTCGACGCTATTTTACTATACGTCTACAATCATGTAAAAACATTATTCACCCCGAAATTGCATGTATTTTTAAGGTTTTCGAAGTTTTTTAACATTTATTTACATTTTGTTTTTTGATAAAATTTTGATTATCATGTAGGTACATTGTATTACATTTCACTAAATTAAGGAGTACGCTACATGGATGAAAATTTAAAAAAATGTCCGTTTAATCAAAATATTTGTGATAAAACCTGTGCGTTATTTATTAATCCTGACGACTTAAACGAACTCCTTTTAAACAGACTTGCAAGTCTTGGAGTTGTAGATAAAGTTCATGGGATTTGTTCGCTAAAAACTCTTGCAATGAGCAGTGCAAGAGATATTTTCGAAAATACAACAACAAGAAGAGCACACTAAAATAAAAATTTACAAAAGCTTTATAAGAGTGGTTTCGACACATAAAATATAAAATAAATATTGCACAACAAAGAACGGTTTATATATAAACCGTTCTCTGCTTATAAAAATTATTTACTAAGAACCTGCTTGTTCAGCCTCTTTTGCTTTAATTTTTGCATATAAATTTTCAATAGCTGCTCTTACTGTATCGTCTGACGTAAACCAAGCACTATGTTCGGAATTTACTTTTGCTCTTGCAGCATGTGCTTCATTTATCAGACCCAATTCCTCAGCTCTGCCAACTAAAGCATCTAATATTAATTTTTCTTGTTTTTCTTGAGCATTTCCAAACCAGCCTGTATGATGTTCACCTTGAATTGACTCAAGTAAGGTTTCTCCGTCCATACCGTCTGCAAAGTTTTCGTCCCAAGCCTTCATTACAGCCATTACATTGTCTTTGTTAATTCTTTCAATTGTTTGCTGCAATTTGTCATTTTTTGTACCTGCACCTTTCATTGCATCATACAAATCTTCTGCAATACTTGCCGCTTCTGCGTCAATTTCTTTATCACTTGCTTCTTTTGCGGCATCGGCTGCTTTTTTATCATCTGCCTCTTTTGCTTTTTTTGCTTCTGCTTCAGCAACTTTTTCAAATTCTTTTTTATCTACATTATATTTATAATATTTGCCGTTTTTTTGGTAAACACCGTCTGTTGCTGTTTTTTTGTATCCACCGTCTTCTGCAAGTTGGGCAACAGTTTTTGTATTACCGTCCGAATCTGTTACCTGCGTATCACCACCTGCTACACTTGGATTTTGGGATACAGATTGATCGGATTGAGGTGATGAAGCAGCCATATAATTTGAAAAATCAAAATTAAATGACGCTGCACCTACATAATCCATAATATTTTGAGCCAATGCAGCTTGACTAAACTGACCACCCAGCCCAAACGGGATTTCTGAGCCAAACTGTAAAATTGCATCGGTGTTCATTGCTGCATTACCCATAGCAGCAGGGTCAATGGTAAAGCCACCACTAAATGAACCATTAAATACACTTTCACCCATGCCACTGCCTTGTGGTCGATTTTGACTTGACTGTTGCGATTGTGATTGTGATTGTGATTGTAATTGTGGTTGCGATTGTGATTGTGATTGTAATTGTGGTTGAGATTGTGGTTGAGATTCTGTTCTACTTCCACTGTTACTTCCACTACTACTTCTACTATTATCTTGAGCAGCACTAGCAAGTGAATTATCATTTGCAGGCGTACCATCTGCATTAAAAATCTTTACTTCATTACCAACAGTAACTTTATAATGTCCATTACCGTCTTTTTGAATATCAGTAGCACCTTTCGGTAAGGTACCCGTAAACCCTAAACCTCTTGCTGCACTCGTTAAATCGCCACTCATTTTTAGTTCTCCTTTATTGACCCTATTATACTATACTTTTATTATTTATTACCTTTTATTGCTTTTTGTTTATTTTCTTCTTTTACTTCCGTTTCTTTTGACGAAATATTACTTATAATATTATCAAAAGCTGTTCTTACAGTTTCGTCAGATGTAAACCATGCACTATGTTCTGAATTTACTTTTGCTCTAAACGCATGACCTTCACTTGATAAACCTACTTCTTTTGCTTTTTCATACAACGCTTCTTTTATATGATTTTCTAAATCTTCTTGTTGGTGTCCGAACCAGCCTGTATGATGTTCACCTTGAATTGACTCAATCAAAGATTCGCCATCCATACCGTCTGCAAAATCAGAATTCCATGCTTCAATAACTGCCATTACATTGTCTTTTGTAATTCTATTAACAGCTGCTACTAATTTATCATTTTTTGTACCTGCACCTTTCATTGCATCATACAAATCTTCTGCAATACTTGCCGCTTCTGCTTTTAAATTAGCCTCTTTTGCTTTTGCAAGTTTCAAAGCTTTTTTATCTTTTTCTTCATCACCTGTTGAAGAAATACCACGTTCATTTAATTCTCTAACTAAATCGGATACACCTGTTGAAGCAGCAGGATTATTTGGATTTGCCGGATTTGTTTGAGAACTTGCAAAAGGATTATATGTAAACAAATTTGTAAAATCAAACTTTGGCATAGCAAAGTTGTTACCTACATTTTGCAACCAAGCAGGTGTTGATAACGAAGCGTTAAATACATCTGTACCTGAAGGGAAATAATTTGTTGCATTCAAGGCATTTGCTACCGCTACACCTTGCTGAAATGCCGCAGGCATATTCATCGCAAATACGGAATTATCCATAAATGATTGACCGTTTATTGTCGGATATTGATATTTATATGCACCGTTTGTAAAGCTATCCAGTGCCATCATCATATTCAAATTTGATGCGAAATCTGCTGTCATTTTTAATCGTCCTCTTCTCAATAAAGTATGATAATATCTCTCGTACTTAAATAAAGTATTTTTATTAAAAATAATTGCCTATTATCGCAAAAACATGATTAACAAAGGCTTTAAACCCATATAGAACAGGACTTTTAGAATTGTAACACTTTTGTTACAATTATCTTAAAAACATGTGGCTACGCTATTTTCAGATAATTTCTCCGTACAAATCGTATTCGGTTGAAGATGTTATTTTAATATTCTCAATATCACCGGGAACTAATTGTTTATCTGTCTTTATATAAACCATACCGTCAATTTCAGGTGCATTGAACGAGCAATAACAAAACCATCATCCGTCACACCTTCTATAATACAAGGTAAAACTTTACCTACATACTTTTTGTTATTTTCCGCAGAAATTTTTTGTTGAAGTTCCATTAATTTTTTATATCTTGCTTTTTTCGTTTTGACCGGAATTTGATTTTTCATCGTATAAGAAATCGTACCTTTTTCTTTCGAGTACTCAAAAACACCCATTTTATCAAATTTTACATCTTCGACAAATTTATATAAATCCTCAAATTGTTCTTCTGTTTCTCCCGGATAACCAACAATAAATGCTGTTCTTATTGCAATATTTGGAACTTTATTTCTTATTTTATTAATTAATTCTTTATAATCAAATGCAGGTCTGCACATTGATTTTAAAACTTCAATATTTGAATGTTGAAGTGGCAAATCAATATATTTTACAACCTTATCCAGCGTTGCAATTTTGTCTAATAATTCATCATCCACATTTGTCGGATAAGCGTACATTATTCTAATCCAAGAAATATTTTCTATCTTATTTAATTCTTCCAGTAATTTTGGTAAAGAGTTTTTCCTATATAAATCAATACCATAACTGGTTGTATCTTGAGCAATTAAAACCACTTCAGAAACACCTTTATCAGCAAGTTGACGTGCTTCTTTAACAATATCCTCTATTTTTCTTGAATGGCATTTTCCTCTTAACTTTGGAATAATACAATATCCGCAATTATAATTACAGCCGTCGGCAATTTTTATATATGAACTTGAGCCTACCGTAATTTGTTGACGATTAACACTTTCTGGATAACAATAAGAAGGAATTTCAGAAATATCCTTAACATATTTAAAATCACTTTTTATCAAGTTATCAACAACTTCTGCAATTTGCGTAAAATCAGTTGTACCAAGCATTGCTACAACTTCCGGTATTGCCTCTTTTAATTCTTCTTTATGTTTCTGAGGAAGGCAGCCAGTTACAACAACTTTTTTACCTGAATTTACAAGTTCTAAAATAGTATCGACAGATTCTTTTTCAGCATCGTGAATAAAAGAACAAGTATTGACTATGACAATTTCAGCATCAGCTTCATCTAAGGTTATATCATAACCTTTATCTGCAAGAATACCAAGCATTAACTCCGCATCAACCAAATTTTTTGCACAGCCGTGATTTACCAACGCAATTTTTGTCATAAATACCTCTTTTTGAGATTATTTTAACATAAAATTTTATATACTCATATTTTTCAAATCAGTATATGCTGAAATCATTTTATTTCTGATTTGCATTGCCATTTGCATACTTAACATTGATTTTTCACTTGCAATCATCAAATCATGAATACTTACGTCCTCACCTCTTGCAAAAGCCTCTTGCATTGCATCTAATTCAAGTCTTTTATCGTTTACATCGTTCAAACCGTTACTGAATGCACGTTCTATATTATTCATTAAACCAGCAGCAGTATCAGGATTATAAACTCTTTTTGAAGCTTCTTCTTCTGCCTTTATTGAATTTTGAAGCATTCTTTCAAAATCATTTTGAAAATTATTATTAACTTGTAATGAAGCATTACCCTTTAGATAATTATTATAGTTTTTAATAGGATTAAA
The DNA here is from genome assembly GCA_905235155.1 of Candidatus Gastranaerophilales bacterium. Lineage (GTDB taxonomy): Bacteria > Cyanobacteriota > Vampirovibrionia > Gastranaerophilales > Gastranaerophilaceae > UBA6984. The sequence goes on along the minus strand of CAJOKJ010000017.1, from coordinate 74,214 downwards.
TTGAGTTTGAAAACTATTCATACTGCTTATTGTATTAAAATCCATATTTTACATACCCCTTTTTTATTAAATATTTAATGCTGATTGAATCATTGTCTTAACGTTTTCCGCAACAACAGAATTTGCTTCGTAAGCCTTTGATGCAGAAACCATATCAACCATTTCTTCAACGACATTTACATTTGGCAATTCAACATAACCGTCTGCATCTGCGTCAGGATGATTTGGGTCATACACTAATTTTGTAGGTTCTTCAGTTTCCTGTATTGATTCAACTCTCACACCATTTGAAATCAAGCCCTGATTTAATGCAATACCGGTATTTATAGTAAAATTACCGTTCATAGGATTAAATTTTGCATCAGTTGCATTTGATGCAAAATTTCTTGCACCTCTTGAAAGTTCATCTTCGTAGATTGCTCTGAAATTTACGTATTTTTTTACGTAAACACCCTTTGTTCCGTCAGGATTACGTGTTGTATTTACGTTCGCAATATTACTTGCAACCGTATCCATTTTTATTCTTTGTGCAGTCATACCTGATGCCGCAATATCAAATGTATTTAAACTCATTTATTTTCCCACCCAATCTTTATTTTAATTATCTTGCACCATCACGCAACACTTCTCCAAGTCCGCTAAAATATTTTCTTTCTAAATTTGATAAAACCATAAATTTTGTACCGTTTTTATTCAAATCCATCATTTCACGTTCAAGTTCCACATTGTTTCCGTCTTGAGTTCCTTCTGAGAATACGTCATCCATAACTTGAGGTTCAAATTTTCCGTATGAATTTGATATCAAATATTTTTTTTCTTGTGGTGTCAAATTACGTCTGTATTCTCTGTCTACCTGCATTTGCATAAAATCATCATATGTAACAGGTTTAGGCTTAATACTATTTTGACCTTTTATAAAATTTTTTAAATCCTCTTTTTCAATGATTTCTGAAAGTTGAGATTCAAAAGCAACTTCTTTCCTCTGATATCCGGGTGTTTCAACGTTTGCGATATTTGCACCTATCGCTCTTTGACGTTCCATTAACCCGTCCATTGCAAGTTGTGTTATATTCGATGTTCTTGACGATAAAATATCCATTTTTATTATCCTTATACCATACTTACCAGAATTTCAAAATCTGTTGAATTATCATCAGATTTTAAAAGTTCTAATCTTGCAAACTGTTCTTCCAATGACTGACGGCAAACATACAAGCCAATTCCGCTGCCGGTAGTTTTTGTTGTAAATCCGTCCGTAAATATCTTTTGTTGTGTTTCCTCAGGAATTTTCAAACCGTTATTTGAAACAATTATTGAGATAAAATCGTCTTTTATACTTGTAGAAACCTCTATTTTACCACTATCTTCAATCGCCTCTATTGCATTCTTAATAATATTTACGAGGGCTGCCAAAAATTTTGCTTCATCGGCAAATATTGAACTGTTTTTGTCATCAAATTTTGTCACAAATTCAATAGATTTGTTATTTGCATAAACTTTTGACAATAATACAGCTTTTTCTACCATTGATTTTACGTTATATACTTGTAAATCTTTATTATCTAAAGATTTCAAATCCATTAATGCACTGCTTGCTATTTTTACTGCTGTTTTAATACAATCAACGGCATTTGAACAATCAACATTATCTTTTAATTCGCAATGCTTTTCGATAATATTTGCATATAATTCACAAATTGAGAGTTGATTTCTTATTTCGTGAACCACATATCTTGATTTTGAATTAATAAATTCAAGACGTTTTGCAAGGTCATCACTTTTTGTTAATGCATCTTTTTCAATATCAGCAAGCATAACTTCTTGAGTTGTTTCACTCATTAAATCTACTATTTTTCTGATAGACTCGTTCATCAATAAATTATCACGTCTATCAGGCTTGTATTGTTCTTTGTACGCAGATATATCTTTTGTACAATTTTCTTCGATAATTTCAAAAGATTCTCTCAAATTTACAGAGTTATAAAGTAAATAATAGCCTGCAAAATGTTCCACATCTTCGGTTTGAAAGTCATAAACAAAACTTGCACCATATCTGCCTGTTAATACATATAAAAATTCTGTTGTATCCCAGATATCTTCTTTTAAATCTTTAGAACCTTCAGAAAAATTATAAACATCAACTGCGGTGTACCCCAGACGTCTTAACAAACCCGAATATTTATTATTATTGTTAAATCTATATAAAACAACACCTTTTTCTTCAGGACTTTCAAACAAAGGTTCAAGCATTGAACGAACCATACCGTCAATTGCATTTTCACTGCAAGGTTTGTTTTCTTGGATATAAATTAAATCTTTTAATCTGTTTTTGCCTTTTATAAATTTTGCCATTTTTCACACACATTTTCTTAAAGTAATGGTTGTCGTGTTACACATTTTTGTATAACACGACAGCCTTTATATAAATTTGAAAGGAGTTCTGTTATACAGTTGCTGTTAACGCACCTGATCTTGCTTGACGTTTACTCATAAAACCGTGATTTATAGCATATAAAACCGCTTGAGTTCTGTCACTTACTTGTAATTTTTGGAATATATTATTTACGTGAGTTTTAACTGTTGTTTCAGATATAAATAGTTGTTGTGCAACGCCTTTATATGTAATACCTTGAGTCAACAAGTCTAAAACTTCTTCTTCTCTTGGTGTCAAATCTGATAAGTAATTTGAGTCTTGTGCTTTTTGTTGTGCAATTTTTTCTTCTTTGAATGATTTTTGGAAGTAATCAAAGAAACGTGCTGTTAAAATTGGAGGCATATAAACTTTGCCGTTTGCAACTTCATCAATTGCATAAATCAATTGTGCAGATGCCATAGTTTTTAACACGTATCCTTTTGCTCCTAATTTCATTGCTCTGAAAATCAAATCTGCATCATCATAAGCACTTAATGCTAAAATTTTTGTATCTAATCCTAATTCTTCAATTTCTTGAATTGCTTGTAAGCCATTCATTTCAGGCATATTCATATCCATCAAAACAACATCGGGTTTATGCTTTTTAACAAGATTAATACCTTGATTTGCACTTGTTGTTGCTGCAACAACATCAAAAGAGCTTTCCATACTTAAAAGTTCTCTTACCCCTGCAAGATGATCGTAATTGTCATCAATTAAAATTACTCTTGCTTGTTTTTTGAATTGTCTCATTTGTTCCCCCAAATCTTTTTTATGTCCCTATAAATTTTTTCGTTTTCTACACTGTTCATACTACATCTTTTTGGAGGAGGTTACATCAACAAAAAGATTTAAAATAGGGTATTTTTGGATTTATAAACCGATGTAGACCAAAAGATTAACAAAAGGTCAAAATTCATGCGGCACATGGATTTTGAAAAATACACCAAAAAATTGAGGATGATTTTTTTCTACTACATTAAATGTAAACTATTAGTATTATTTTAATCTTATGTAAATAAATTACATTGATTAAAGTAAAATTGTTTGTTAATATTTGATTATGGGAATTAATACAATATAAGCAGAATGATGAAAGGTAAAATATATATGCAACAAACTCAATTGGTACGAAAAGCATTTACATTGGCAGAAACTCTTGTTGTTATAGGCATAATCGGAGTTATTGCATCATTAACATTGCCAAACTTGAATAACTCTACCAATAATAAAGAAACCGTCGCAAAATTACAAAAAGTTTATGCAGAGCTTAACAATGCACACGGACAAGCTGTTATAAAATACGGTCCTGTCGTAAGTTGGTATAACGGAACAGATGACAATGCTCTTATGACTAGAATAACATGCCAAAGAATGTGAGAATTTTTAAAAGTTCGAAAAATTTGTGACGGTGCAGTATCAGGCTGTTTTACTGCCGGGACTGCAAAAATTTTAAACAATTCAAATGATGTTAATTATAACACTCTAAGCACCTATAAAATGCTTTTAGTTGACGATGTTTCCAGCTCATGGCTCATATATAGAAATAACTGCGGAGATTTTAAAGCCTCAGGAAATGAACCAACGAATAATGTTTGTGGAGTATTTTTGGTTGATATTGACGGGCCCCAAAAAGGTCCTCATATTTGGGGAAAAGATATATTTAGATTTGCATTTGCAAAGGACGGAATATATCCTATGGGTATGGAACAAGAACAAAACTACGGAAAAGATAAATTATCCTCAAGTTGTTTTACTAAAGGTTTAGATTGTACCGGTTGGGTAATGACTAGCGGTAATATGGATTATTTAAAATGTCCTTCTCAACTAAGTTGGACTAAATTGAGTTGCAAATAGAAACATATTAAAAAGAGTGAACTTTAAATAAGTTCACTCTTTTTTGTCTATAAATCTTCAATTTTTGTATCTTGAGATTTTTCCATTTGTTCTATTAATTTCTTAGTTTCTTGGATTTTTTCTTCTTCCTGTTTTCTGTCTTTTTTAAAGAAAATATTTTTTATTTTTGACGTTGTTTTTGCTTCTTCTATTTGTTTTTCTTCCATATCTTCAACAGTTGCGTCAAGAGAATCCGGTTCAGGAAGCGTTGCTACAAAATTTTCCGCCGTATCAATTTGAGATTGCAAGGCAAGCCATTTAAAAGATTTTACCAACGACATAGGCTTATTAACATCACCACTTACTATAATTTGGAATTTTGTTGCATTTAAATTATCCGTTTTTGTATCAAATGCAGGTATTGCATCAAGTTCTTCCTGAGTTACAGGTTGAGTAAATAAAGTAAACAATTTTGCAGAAGCAACATTTAATCCCGGAGTTAATTTCACCAAATTTACAGGATTTACGTTTGCAATAGGACCTAAAACATTTGATACCATAGATGCCAATCTTCTAACTTTCATATCGGCAGTATTTTTTAACAAATCAAAATCACCTGCAATATAAAGTGTTAAAACATTTCCGTCAGAAGTTATAGGAGCAAGAGTTGTTATACCGTCCTTAAATAATATTGAACCTTTTAATTCTTTGTAGTGAGTTGTATCAATTGACGTTAAGCCATTTAAAACTCCACCCAATGCTGTTTGGAAAAATTGTGATTCTCTAATATTTTCTGCCAAAATCATATTTTCTAATTTACCAAAAGGTCCAAACTGACCGTCTTTAACCGAAAAGTCAACTTTACCGAGTAAAGATTTCATTTGTTCATTATAATCCGTTGTACCTGCATTTATTAACAAATCACTGTTAAATGACATTTTGCCTGTTAATGCATCTTTAATATTGGCAGTATCTTTAAATAATTTTTCTGTATTTATGTCTTCACCTGCAACATCTATTTTAAGCATATTACTCAACAAGTTCATGGCAATTCTACCTTGCATATTGCCGTCAAAGGCTCTTGTTCTTAGGTGGTCAATGTACAGATTATTTCTTAATAAAGAAATATCAGCCATTGTATTACGTAAATTTATATTGCCTGTTTTGATATGATGCAAATTAATAGAACTATTCCTTAACGCAACAGGTATATCTGTCGGTGCAGCGGCAGGAGAACTACTTTGAGGAACAATTCTTGATGCTGCGGTTGCTACCATCATCAATTTATCTAAATCAATATTATTTGAATTTACTCTTAAATTATTGATGTGTAAAATATTTGAAGGTTCTAATGAAATATCTGTTTGTGCAGAAATATCAGAACCGTTTAACAATAAATTTCGAGCATTCACATTCAAAGTTTTGCCTCTAAAATCAAGTGCAAGATTATCCATTGTTGTAAGCAAATCTTTTATATACAAGTTCTTTAAATTAAATTTACCACGCACTCTTGGCGAAGCAGAATTACCAAATACAAGCATTTTTCCGTTCAGGTCAAAACCTGCATTTCTAAATCCGTGTATTGTACCATTCAATAATTTTAATTCTTATAACATTTATAAATGGTGTACTGTTCAAATTTGTAACAGTTCCGTTAATACCTGCAACTTCATCAAGTTGTTCAACTTTGTTGCCTTCTTCATCTGTTGTGTATGAGATATTATATAAACCTGTATCTTTTATTTTTAATCTGTCACCTTTAAAATCAACTTTTGCTTGTAATACAGTGTTTTTCCCGTAAGTTTGTTTGAAAGTTACTGGTGTTATATAATTTTCAGCAGAAGCAAGCAATCTCAAAACCATATTTTGACGTTTTGTGTCACCTTCAATTGTCAAATCTAAAGGAATTTGACCCTTTGCGTCAATAAATGGTGCTGCTTGTGCACCTGCATATTTTTTCAAGTCTGTTGCATATAAATTTCCGTTACCTTTAATATTGAAAACAGGTTCTTTTTTATCTGAATCAATTACCCCTTCAAATGTAATTTTTGAAGTATTATTCAACAACACATCCGTTGGATTTAATCTTAATCTTGTTCCGTCAATATTAATTTTCAATACATTATCTTTTATTGTTGAATTTGTTTGAGGCAAAAGAACTGTTAAACCTTTATTTAATATTTCTATTGTGTTTAAACTCTTGTTTGTATCGGAATTTAGTTTTATTTCTAAATCATCATTAATAACTCTGAAAGAATTTGATTTATCACTCATTATAAAGCTTTCAAGATTTACTTTTGCATCACAGATAAGTTCTTTTAGTTTTCCGTTAATTTTTGCGTTTAAAGACACATTACCTTTATTAATATTAATACTTCTTTTCACATCATTTGGTGCAAAAGCTCTATATAAACTTGGTACAGGAACTTTATTTGCATAAAGTTTTATGTCTGCAACCGATTTTTCATCAATTTTACCTTCTGCTTTTAGAATTGCATTATTTATATATGTATATGTGTCTTTGATATCTAAAACATTGTTATCCAGTAACAAATTAACGTTTGTTTTTGTTATACCCAAATTTATACTTTTATTTACAATACCGCCATCTCTAACCAAAATTTTACCTTCAGAAACAAGCTTTCTTAAATTAGTATTTAAATTTGCATTCGCTTCTAAATAACCTAAACCTTTTATTAAATTCAAATCATTTTTTATATGCAAAGAATCAAAATATGCCTTTGCAAGAATTATTAAATCATTAAAATAAATTCTATCGGTTTTTACAACCATATCCAATTTTTTGTTTTTACCGTAATCATAAAGTCCTTTTAGAGCAACATTTTCGCCCTTTGCAACCGAAACTGTCGTATCAATATTGCCTTTTGTACCGTTAAAAATACCGTGAAAATAACATTTCGGAAGATTATAATCTGCCAATTTTAAAGTAGTATTATCAATATTTAGAAAACCATTCAAACGAATTTGACCTTTGTTTTCTCTTATTTTTAACTTTGTGGATAAATTAGATTTTAAATTATATTCTCTATATGCAAGAACAGGATTTACAAACGGTAGCTCTACTCTTTCAGGTTTGTCATCTTCTGCATCAAGTTTTTCAGCAGGTGGCAAAAATGAATTTATATCAATATCTGCCGTAATATTTTTATCTTTATCACTATAAAATTCTGCAATAGTTTTTACCTTTACAACTTTGCCGTTTAAATATGCCAATTTTAAAGAATCACCTTTTAATTCAAGATTATGACCCGATTTTTCATCAACAATTTTTACATCATAATTATTGATTCTGAAATTCGGAACTTTTATTCTTATAAAAGAAGTATCAAAAGCCGTTTCAACTTCTGCTGCTGTTTCGCTTGTAATTTGTTCTTCTTGCTTTTGTAAAATTTGTTCAACAAGCATTAAAATCTTGAATTGTTTACCGTCAACAATTGTAAAATTCAATTTTGGATTATTTATTTCAGCAGTTGAAACTTTTGCAGTAAGCAATAGTAAACTAGGCAAGGCAATTCTAAACTTAGCATTATCAGCAGAAAATAAAGTTTTTCCGTCTTCAAATTGAACGTTTATATTATCCGCTTTCACACCTATTGATAACAAAGGAGTTGTCGTTATTTTTGCATTGCTAAAATCAACATTTAATGGTATTTGCTCTTTTACCAGCTTTTGTACCATTGGTTTATATTGATTTAAATCAATTGCATTAGGAAGCACAAATAAAAATGCCAAATAGGCTAAAAATACTAATCCGCCTACTATACTACCTAAAATTATCCAAATTTTTTTCATAATAAATACCTCACCCTATATCTACAAGAATATTATATAGCAAAACGACCATAAAACAATTAATGTTTTACAGTCGTAAAAACTCTTTACTTTTTAAATAAACTAAATGCCCAAAGCCATTCTGTTCATCATTGCAAGCATGTCTTGTCCAGCAAACATAGCATTTTTAGCATTTTCTAATTCTTCAACTCTATCTTTTATAGACTTAAAATCAGCCTGTATAGTTTCCGGCTTATCAACAATTTCAGCACCGGTTGAAATCTTTATTCCATTTTGCTTGTTATTATCAACTTGCACTGCAACATTTTTATTTGTTTGAACGGATGCAGCAGCAGTAAATTCTTTTATAGCAGCATCAAACTTATCAACAATTTCTTTAGGGTCTTTTATTGTTTTAACATCAATACCCAACTTGTCACCCATGTTTTTGATATCATCATTCAATTTTTTCAAATCTATATTAGGACTTGCAACTTGAGGTTGAGCCTGAGCTTGCTGTGTACGTGTAGGCTGGTTTGTTGACTGCTGTTTTTCAGCCTGTGCAATTAATGCACGTGCTTCGGATTCAGATTTAACTGTCGAAGGATCAATTCCCAATTCTTTTAATTTTTTTATTAATTCTTCGCTTAAATTATTACATCCAAAATGTACTGCACTAACTGCGTACATCATATTAGCATTAATATTTGAAATTCCGTCCATTCCCATACACACACCCTTTATTTTCCATTAAGACACTATGTATGTCGGAAATCTTTTATAAAAACTTTAGGCTTTGTAAATAAATATTACGAACAAAAATATAAAAAAGCGGTAAACCTCTTGAGTTTACCGCTTTTTTATATTTATTTAAATTCTATTCGAATTTTGCTACGTCTTGAACTTTAGCATAAGTTCTAAGAACTTCTGCAACCGACCAAGCTTGATTTACAGTACCTTTTGCGTGGTAATCACCAGTAGCATCAAAAATTTCTGCAATACCGCCGACACAACATCCGCTATCAGCATGAGCAGGAACTTTACCTGACATGTGGTCTAATAATGGAGTTATAAAGCCGACAACTTTTTCTTTTGCTTCTTTAGTATTTCCGTAAGCATTCAAATATGCATCGCAGAATGGACCTATTTGCCAAGACCATACCGTACCTTGATGGTATACAGCATCACGAGTATCACCATTGCCGTTTGGATAATATGGTGCATATCCGTCTTCACCTTCTGCTAGTGATTTTAAACCATAAGGAGTCAATAATTTATCTTGAACAGTTTTTACAATATCCTTTTGAGTTTCTTTATCAAAAGCACTGTGAGTTAAAGACGCTGCAATAATTTGATTAGGACGAACTTGTTGACCTCTGTTTGCTCTGTATTCAGGGTTATTTGGAGTATCAATTAAGTCATACAAACCACCTTTTGGATTTTTAAATTTTTGCATGCTTCCTTTTACTATATCAGCAAGTTCGGTATATTTTTTAGCTTCTTCTTTTTCACCGAATTTATCAGCCAAGTTAGCCATAATTCTCAATCCGTTGTACCATAAAGCGTTAATTTCAACTGCTTTACCGTCACGAGGAGTGTACGGATGTGATTTTCTTGCATTTGGATCCCATTTTGCAGAATCCATCCAAGTCAATTGACCGTCATCAGCAGTGATAAGACCATCTTTATCCATACCGATACCACTGTTTCCGTCACCAACAGGCAACTTACCTTGACCTTTAGTAACAATGCCCTTCATTAAAGGATTTTGTTTTTCTAATTCATCTGCAGTTAATCTTCCGTACATGTGATGTTTAACAACATCTTTTAAAGCACCATATTGCTCTTTCACGAACTTCATATCTGCTTTATCACCTGCTGCTTGTGTGTACTGGTCTAAAGCGTTAAACCACCACATTGAAGCATCAAGAGTATTATAACCCGGTCTGTCATTTGCTCCTTCAGGGAAGTTATTTGGCAACATACCATTATTTGCATATTTTGCAAATGATGTCAAAATAGATTTTGCATCATCGAAACGTTTTGTAGTAAGAGTTAAACCAGGTAATGCAATCATTGTATCACGCCCCCAGTCATTAAACCAATGGTAGCCTGCCATGATAGTTTTACCGTCAATAGAATTTCTGTGAACAACAAATTGATCCGCTGCACGTTGAAGATTATCTATTGTTTTGCTTCTTGGTAAACCTGATTGCTTATATAAACCTTCAAGTCTTTCTTGCTTTTTAGCAACTTCTTTATCAATACTTACCTCTCTGTTTACAGGAGATGTTGCAGCCATGAAAGAGAATGTTTCACCAGGTTTTAAAGTTACTTCAAGTTCAAGTGGTTGATATACACCATCTTCTTTTTGTTGAAGTCCTCTGTCTGCTTCTCTTTGATAATAATAATCGTTATAGAAATTACCTTTATCGTTTACTTTTACAGGTTTTGACCATGCCAAATATGTTGGTTCAACATTATTATCCCATTTTTTAGCATTTACAACTGCACCTTTTGTACCTCTTGAATAGTACCATTCTTTAACACCGTTTCCGCCGCCATGAATGCTTCTGTTATTAACAAAAGGTCTAACTTTTATTGTTATAGGGTCTGAACCTTCGGGAGCGTCATATTTGTAACCTGTTACAACTTCAGGATTACCTACTTTTTCGGGCATTACAAGTTGTTTTTTCAAAGTTTTATTTTCACCTAAATCATATTCCCAAGTAGGAACAGGTAAAGTTGTAAAATCTTTGATTTCAACCATTTCTTCCTTCTTAAAACCTTCTTTCATACCGCCATAAGACACATTTGAAATTTTAAGATTTTTACCGCCTACTGAAACTTCATCTTCTACCCTTTGTAGAATAATATTTCTTTCAACAGGTGCGTTTTTTGAAGATGCTAAAAGTCCATGATAAACACGGGAGTTATTGCCATCAACTGTTGCTGATGCATACGAGCCATCTCCTGATGTTTCCAACCATTCCATCTTCTCTAAATTTTTTCTTTTGATAGGGTTTGTTTGATGAGCCGTAAAAGAAAAATAAGCCGGCTTAAATGTATTAAATAATGTTTTCATAATACTTAGTTAAAGAACATCAAGATTTTTTTTGCTGTCATGACCAAATAATATTTACATTATTTACAATTGTAAAACAGACAATTTATTTATTCAAAAAACTTCTTTATCAATTCTTCAATTTTTTGTGCAGAATTACCTGTCCCATAAGGGTTTTTTGCAGTAAGTCTTGTTTGTTTTTTATCTTTTGATAAAATTTCTCCGCTTAATTGCATAATTTTTTCGTAATCTGCACCAACAAGTTTTGAAACACCTGCATCAATACCTTCCTGACGTTCTGTTTCATAACGCATTACAAAAGTAGGACAGCCAAAAGTTGGTGCTTCTTCCTGAATACCACCACTATCAGTTAAAATCAATTTTGCATTCTTCATTAAATATACCAAATACGGATAATCTAAAGGTGTAAGTAAATGAATATTTTTAACTTTTTCTAAAGCAGTATGTATTTTATTTTTTACGTTTGGATTTGGATGAACAGGAATTACAAATTCATGGTCGGAGTATTTTGTAGCCAAGTCATAAATAGCATTTATAATCCTGTCTATTCTTTCTCCGTGATTTTCTCGTCTGTGAGCAGTTACAAGAACTAATTTATCGTTAATATTTATATTCTTATCTTCAAAATATTTTGCGGATTTTTCTATCACTTCATCTGAAAGGCAGAATAAAGCATCAATTACAGTGTTACCTGTAACAAATATTTTATTTTCATCAATACCTTCTCTTAAAAGTGCTTGTTTATTTTTTTCAGTCGGTGCAAAGTGCAATTGAGCAACTCTGCTTGTCATTTGACGCATAACTTCTTCAGGAAAAGGTTCATAAATATCATAAGAACGCAATCCTGCTTCTACATGGAAAACAGGAACTTTATGATAAAAACTTACCAAAGATGCCGTAAGAACGGTCATTGTATCACCTTGAACAATAGTTGCATCAATAGAATTATCTGCAAAAACCTTTTCCAATCCCAGTAAAATTCTTGACTGAACTTCTCCTAAAGATTGATTAGGACGCATACAATCTAAATTTATATCCGCTTTTAGACCAAAATATTCAAGAGTTTGATTAGACAACTCTTTTTGTTGTTCAGTATTACATACAATGACATTATAGTTCTCGTGCTTTCTCAACTCAATAATAACAGGGGCTAACTTAATAACCTCAGGTCTTGTTCCAAATACAACCAAAATATTTTTCTTGTTCATAGGTTTATTTTACAACAAACATTTTTATTTTATAATAATTTTGCAAAGGGCAACTCCCGAGTCAACAACTTTCGCAGTCATGACTTCAAATCAATTAAACTGACGAAAGGAGGACTTGCCTATGATTGATTTCATTTTGTTATTTTTTATACTAAAACAAAAACTAACACTAATGACTTCAATATTAGTGCTAGTTTTATTAACCAAATAAAACTACGGGAGTTTAAAAATATAATAAGTTAACGGCTTATTATATGCCCTTTGTCTTATAACAATATTATAACATATTTAGCAAAAATTTCAAGTGTATAAAATGGAAGTAATAATTATCGGAGCAGGTTTGGCAGGCAGTGAAGCAGCCTTACAACTTGCAAAACAAAATATAAAAGTCAAATTATACGAAATGCGACCTAAAAAAACGACAGGTGCTCACGTTAGCGAAAACTGTGCAGAATTTGTCTGTTCTAACTCTTTAGGTTCGGCAGATATTACAAATGCAAGCGGGCTTTTGAAACATGAAATGGAACTGCTTGGCGGAGAACTCATAAAAATTGCTCAAGAATGCAGAGTGCCTGCCGGTAATGCTCTTGCAATAGACAGAGTCGGATTTAGCAAAAAAGTTACGGAACATATTGAAAATAGTGAAAATATTGAACTTGTAAGAGAGGAATTAACAGAAATTCCAAAAGATATTCCTGTAATAATCGCCTCAGGGCCTTTGACAAGTGATAATTTGGCAAATTCAATAAAAGAATTTACAAAAACTGAACATTTACACTTTTTTGACGCAATAGCACCAATAGTTGAAAAAGACAGCATAAATTTTGATATTGCATTTTGGGCAAGCCGTTATGATAAAGGTGAAGCATCTTATATAAACTGTCCTATGAACAAAGAGCAATATGAAAAATTTTATCAAATACTTACAACAGCAGAAAGAATTGAGTTAAAAGAATTTGAGAAGAATGCTAATTTTTTTGAAAGTTGTCTGCCTGTTGAAGTTTTGGCATCACGTGGCGTTGATACTTTACGTTTTGGACCTATGAAACCTGTTGGATTAGTTGATAAACGTACAAATGAAGAAAATTGGGCAGTAGTTCAGTTAAGACAAGATGATGCAGCAAAAAGTTTGTTTAACCTTGTTGGTTTTCAAACTAATTTAAAATGGGGAGCACAAAAAGAATTAATACATTCTATTCCGGGACTTGAAAATGCAAATATTGTAAGATATGGTGTAATGCACAGAAATACATTTATAAACAGTCCGCAAGTGTTAAACGCAACACTAAATACAAGGTTGCGTGAAAATTTATTTTTTGCCGGTCAAATAACAGGTGTTGAAGGATACACCGAATCAATTGCAACAGGGCTGCTTGCAGGCCTAAACATGGCTAAATACTTAAAAGGTGATAAATTAATTGAATTACCACAAGAAACCATGCTGGGTTCATTGTGTAAATACATATCATCAAGTGAACTAAAACATTTTCAGCCAATGAATTCAAACTGGGCTGTTGTTGCACCAATTGAATTACCCAAAAAAGAAAGAAAAAATAAAAAATTAAAAAATGAATTACTAGCTAAACGTTCTATTGAAACTTTGAAAGGAATTTTATGTTCTATTTAGAAAAATTAAACGGTAAAACCGTAATGAAAACTGATATATTAAATGGCTTAACACATTATTTTACAACAAGAGAGTGTCCTATAAAATCCAGAGAGCCCGAAATGATTGATATAACTATGGAAAATAGAAAAATGTTTATGGAAGTTTTAGGTGTATCAGAAGAAAATTTAATATATCCGGAACAAAGACACACTGATACGGTTGATATTGCACAAATAGGTAAAACTTTTTACCCTGAAGCAGATGCTTTAATATTGACAAATTACGAACAGGCAGTATTTTTAAATTTTGCGGATTGCACTCCGCTTGTTGCTTTTGACCCCGTAAAAAATATTGCTGCCGTAATTCATGCCGGTTGGAAAGGAACTGTCGGAAAAATTGGTGCAAAAACAATTTTAAGAATGCACGATGAATTCGGAACAAACATTGAAGATGTCAGAGTTGCAATAGGTCCTGCAATTTCTGTATGCTGCTATGAAGTTAAAGAAGATGTTTTCAATATGAGCATGATTTCTGTTGCAAATAATCAAGGACTTTATGAAATAAGAAACGGCAAAATATATGTTAATTTGAAAGAAATAAACAAAAGACAACTAATGGAAATTGGAGTAAATCAAATTGATGTATGTCCTTATTGCACATCTTGTAACAATGATTTATTCTTCTCTTACAGAAAAGAAGGTCAAACAACGAACCGTCATAGCATTGTAGTTAAACTTGAGGACAGAGAATAAATTGAAAAAACTTGTTAAATTGAATACGGCAAGAAATTGTTTAAGATACATAATAAGAGCGTATAACATAAGTACAATTTATGTTCCTCATTATATTTGCCCAAGCATAAAATCAACATTAAAAAAAGAAATAGTTAATGTTGAATATTATCACATTGACGAAAGATTTATGCCAACATGCAAATTCAAGCCTAATGATTATATTTTATATCCTAATTATTTCGGAATTTGCACAAATAATGTTCAAACACTCGAAAAACAATACAAAAATTTAATTGTAGATAACTCCCACGCTTTTTATGCAGAGCCGAGAGGACTTGCCTCATTTAATTCTTTAAGAAAATTTTTTCAAATGCAATACGGAGTTCTTGACGGTGCATATTTATACACGGAAAAAATTATGGAAAGACCGTTCAGAACAGCAGATGACTACGAAATTGATGAAAACATGACATACGAAAGAATTGTTAAAAACGAGCATAGGCTTGACAATGAACAAATTATGTACATGTCAAAAACAACCGAAAAAATAATGAGCGGAATAAATTTTGAACAAGAAAAACTTATTAGGATGAATAACTATAAAAAATTTGAAGAAAAACTAAAAGCAACAAATGAACTTGCTATTTCAACAGACAAAAATGAATATCCGTTTGTCTACCCTTATTACACACACGATAAAGAATTTGGCTGCAATCTTGAAAAGCAAGGTATGCTTATTTACAGATATTGGGACGGACTACCTTCAACTTTTGATGAATATAATTTTTATAAATATCTTGTTCCGATACCATTATATTAATTAATGCAAAAAACTTTTGTTGGATGGTTTCCTGATGTATTCAAAAAAACAAATATTGACGATATAAAAGAATTAAAAACACAAGAGGGTAATCCTCGCTTTAATAAAAACGAATTAAAAGAAATAAAGTCATACATAAAAAAAGGCTCTCTTGATACAACAACCGTGAAACAATTATCAAACACAATGCTTGATGTAAAAAGCATGAGCGAAGCATACAAATTTGCAAAAAATACTCAAAATCCGATGCAAGAAATAGGATTTATAAAAGCAAATTTAAAAAAGTTTGAAAAACCTTATGAAAAATGGAGTGATGCACAAAAAGAAGGAATGCATACACATCTTACCTGTGATGAAAATAACACATACAAAATTAATAATGATTTAAATACAAGAGGCATTCGATATAAAGAAAACGGTCAATTTGTTTCATCATACGAAATTACAGCCGGTCCATACTGGCCTGACACCTCAGATGAAGATAGTTCAACAACCTTATCAACAAAAACAAATTCAAATGATGATTGGAATAGCAGTCCGCTAAATCCGCTAAATCCAAATAGTCCGCTAAACCCAATGTATTCATAATCAAAAACCCTGTTCCTTTCAGAACAGGGTTTTTAAAATGTTTTTCTTCACACACATTTTTAAGATTCAAGGTATGTAAGAGCCTGATCCCCTACTAACTTTGACCCTAACCCGACAGGTATGCAGTTTCAGCAATCTGTTATAGCGAAAACCTCTTGGCAATCGGTATCTTTACATCAGGTAACGTAAAGAACTTTCACATATCAAAGTTATATTTCCTAACCTTACATTATATATAAGTATTTTTCTAAAAAAAAATTGCCTATATTAACAAATTTAAAAAACTATATTCGAAAATACACCATCTAAATTTCTGTTATAGCCTTCTAAATCACCGTTATAGACGTAAAATTCAGCTGTATTTTTTCTTAACATTTGTAAATTAGGAGTTTCTAATGGCGGCCCTGCCGGAGTAGAACGAGAACTGTTATGTGGATTTGAAATCATGCCCGTTGCTCTTAACAATGGAATAGAAAGCAAGTTTCTAAATACTTCATATTGATTTATTCCTTTTGTAAAAATACCAAAATCATTAGCCCAGACAAATCTTTGCATTGGTGCGGTATTAGATTTTGCCTCGATACCTTTTTCTTTTGGTAAATTTTGTCTTATATCGTAGTTATAATCAAAGGTTCTTTCAATTAATTCATTAAAATCTTCTGAATAAGTTTTGGAAATATTGTCATTTAACACAAATTTTGCTTGTATCAAATGGTTTTTATCTTCATTTATCCAATCAATATTAAATTTTAGCAATTCCGAATTTTTATCCAATGAAACTATTACATCAAAAAATGATGTTTCAATTTTTAATGCACAACGCAAATTGCCTTCCATAACTTTTTTTGTTGAAATTATATCCGCAGAAATACCGTAATCATCTTTTACAGGCCCTTCATTATAACTGTCGCCATTATCAATATAATCTACAAATTCAAGTTGTATATCGTTGTTTATTAATATATTATTACCAATAACCTTCAGAGAAATCTTTGAATTTGAAATGGAATTATCATCAACATTCAAGTCTGTTGCATCATCAATCGGATTTAAAATAGTAAGTTCTGTCGGTCTAAGATTTTCAACCTCTGCAAGATAAGTATAAATATCAGTATAATCTTCTGTTACGGGTATCCTTTGAGTATCTTGCAAAATTTCATTATTGAAACCTTTTCTTGATGAAATCATTTGTAAATCTATCAATTCATCACAAGATTCAAATTCTACAATACCTGAATAAGCCTTTTCACCAATATTTATCCCTAAAACACCTGAACCAAGTTTAAATCTTACTTCGTCTTTTATTGTCTGACATATTTGCAAAATCTTTTTATATCTTACAATATTTTCCGCATGAACATCATCAACAGAACAACCGTAAACTCCGTCATGAGCCTGATTTTTTAATAATAATTTGTAAGCATATTCAATTAATTTGTCATAGTTCAAATTGAAATGTTTTTGTAATTTATCCGCAAGAGGCAACTCATGACAAGATAAAACATTGTATCTTTTTATATCAGGTCTTGATGAAAAAGAACCCGGTAAAATAAATGTTTTTGAATTATCTCTTAATTCATCATTCCATTCAAAATGTGCAAATCTGTCTTTGACTAATTCAAAATATTCAAAAGGAGAACTTAACCTAATCTGATAATCGCTTAAGCGAGCATTTACTTCTCTTATTTGACTTGCAATATCTGCTTCAACTCCCAAATGATCGGCACCAATTGGCATCAAGAGAACATCCCCAGACTTTTCAGCAATTTTATCAAGATTATTTTTAATACAATCAGCCTTTTTATCTATGTCAAACGGTGCAGAAAAGAAATCCATAAAGTAACCTCTTACAAGATTTACCGTATCAATTCCGTTAAACTTAAATTCTGCGGGAATATCTCCACAACCACGCCATACAACACATTTGTCGATACCAAATTCTTTAAAAATCTTACATACATTTTTTGAATGTCCGAATGTATCTGCCAAATAACCTATAAAATCAGAGCAACCCAAACTTTTTGCATATTCAATACCATATTTCAGATTATGTTCAAAAACATTTCTGTCCGTCAAAAATTCATCAACAAGCGTATAAAAAGGCCCAATAAAAAGTTTTTTTTCAGAAACTAATCTTTTAACCAAATCTAACTTTTCAGGTCTGATTTCAAGATAATCTTCCAAAGCTCCAACCTGTCCGTCAAAATAAAATGAAGGAATTTTGTTATTTTCAAGCAAGTTCAAGATATTATCAAAAACACGCAAAAGCCTTATTCTAAAAACTTCAAACTCCCTATACCATTCTCTGTCCCAATGAGTGTGTAAATATGCAATAACTGTTTTTTTCATATAATAATTTTATCACAAAAAATTAATATTTTATTGACAAAATAAAAGTCATGGTTCAAAATGTAAAGCATGACACTGGTATATTTAAGTCTTGGTTCAAACAAAGGCGACAGAGTAGGGTATATTCAACAAGCGACATCAATCCTCGACGGGATTGATGGTATAAGTCTTGTACGAACTTCAGCATTCTATGAATCAGAGCCTTGGGGATGCGATACAAAAAATTGGTTTGTTAATGCAATGATAGAAATTAATACAACATTATCCCCTCAAGAACTTTTAACAACCGTGAATAAAGTTGAAGCACAACTCGGAAGAAATCGAGAATTGGAAGGTCATTACGGAGATAGAACTCTTGATATAGACATTATATTTTACGGAAATGGAATTGTTAATGATGAAAATCTAATTATTCCACACAAATTCTTTCACCAAAGAGCTTTTACATTAGTGCCTATGCTTGAATTAGCACCAAATTTTGTACATCCGACATTGAAAAAAACGATTATGCAACTTCACGAAGAATTAGAAAATCCTGAAATGGTATTTCTTTACGGAACAAGAGTTAATGTGTAAAATTGCAATTATAGGTGCGGGTCCTGCCGGATGCATGGCTGCATGCAACCTTGATAAACGATTTGAAATAACTCTATTTGACAAAAATTCACCCCTAAAAACACTACTGCCAACCGGTGGCGGAAAATGCAACCTTGCACATGCGGAATATGATTTTAAAGAATTAGTTAAAAGCTATCCTCGAGGAGAAAAGTTTTTATACTCAGTTTTTTCGCAATTTTGTACTGCCGAAACCATAGACTTTTTTGAAAAAATTGGCATAAAAACATACACGAGAAATGACAATAGAATCTTTCCAATTTCAAATAATTCTCAAGACGTTAGAAAAAAAATTTTAGACCAACTTCACCACTGCAAATTTCAAAAAGAAGAAGTTATTTCCATAGATGAATGTACAAACAGCTTTAAATTAAAAACAAATAAAGCTACATATTTGTTTGACTATATAATAATTGCAACAGGCGGTAAAAGTAATTACTCTTTTATAGAAAGTCTGGGACATACAATAATTTCACCAAAGCCTGCACTTGTAGCGCTAAAAACTCAACCATGCCACAAAATACTTCAAGGTGTATCCGTAAAAAATTGTAAAATAACAGCGGATAAGCATAAAGTGTACGGAGATATTTTATTCACAAACGACGGACTTACAGGCCCGGCTATATACGAACTTTCCTCAATTAATGCACAAAAAGAATTACCATATAAAATTATCATAGACTTTATAAATGATGACAATTTTGATTTGCAAAATGAATTTAATCTAAACCCACACAAAAATTTAGGCAACTTACTAAACAAATACTTACCAAAATCCTTGATACATGAACTTGTACAAATAGATTTGGAACAAAAATGCTGCACAATAAGAACTAATACTAAAGTACTAGTTAATTCTATATTAAGAGATTTTAAGCTAACCGTAACAGGAACAAAAAAAGACGGTGAAACTGTTACTTGCGGTGGCGTTAAACTGGATGAAATAAATCCAAAATCAATGACATCAAAAAAAATCAATAATTTATTATTCTGCGGAGAAGTTACAAATGTTGACGGATTATGCGGAGGATATAACCTGCAATATTGTTGGTCTTCAGGATATATAGCAGCACAAACAATAAACAAAACATGTAAATTTATGTAACATTATTCTTAAGAATTAATACTTTAGAGTTATATTTTATTTTAATTGTGGTACTATATTATTACATTACTTGTATGATTTTATTTTTAGATAGTACTATTTATATATATTAGTGCTTGACTAAAAAAATATAATCTGCTAGGATAATTAAATAGAATTAGTATACATGATGAAAATAACAGAAAGGTACAAGACATGATGAAAAAACACGCAGGTTTTACATTAGCAGAAGTTTTGATTACTCTTGGTATCATTGGTGTTGTAGCCGCAATGACTATTCCTACATTGATGTCAAATACGGGTAAAGCAGAATTTAAAACAGCATTCAAGAAAGTGATTTCAGCCGTAAATCAGGCTGTAACATTATCAGTAGCAATTGACTATATGGACTTTGGTGATGCAACTTCAGGTACGGGTGCAGATTCAGTATTTGAAATATTAAGAAAGAAAATGCAAATTGCAAAAACAGAATCATCAGATGTAGATGATGTCAAGAGAATGTTTGGAACAACAGGTGGCAGCAACTACACAATCTTCTTTGCAGATGGTATGGTATTATCATATCCGCAATCAATGCAGAACTGTACAAACTATGACAATATTAAAATGAAAGGTTGTGCGGCTATCGT
Source organism: Candidatus Gastranaerophilales bacterium (assembly GCA_905235155.1). Lineage (GTDB taxonomy): Bacteria > Cyanobacteriota > Vampirovibrionia > Gastranaerophilales > Gastranaerophilaceae > UBA6984. The sequence goes on along the minus strand of CAJOKJ010000017.1, from coordinate 53,431 downwards.
TGACGTAAACGGTGTAAAAAATCCTAACAGATTATCAAACTGCCAATACAGTGCAGCATCAGGTACATTATCAACAATTACAAATGATAGTTCAGTTAGCGGTAGCAATACCTTCTGCGGTGAAGAAAATACTTTAGTATCAGACCAATACTCAGTAAGATTTAAAGGTCAACAACTTATCCCTAACGGATACGCTGCAAGATATGTATTATACGAAAAATAGAAACTGCGTGAAATATATAGTAAAAAAGGTTGAACTAAGTTCAACCTTTTTTATGCAAAAAAATAGACCTTAAAACTAAGGTCTGTCCGTTTAAATAAGAAGAGAGAGCTTTATATAAGACAATTATGCAACGAAATAACAGACTTGTCAAAAATATTTTAACTTATGTAAAGCATTAGAAAACAAAAAGTCTGTAATTTAGACTATATTGTGTTATCATGAACGAGTAGGATATTATATAAGGAGAACCTAACCATAGCAGGCGAAGATAGAAACAGTCAAAGAAAAGACTCAAAAGATAAAGTTATAATGAACGAAAAAATCAGAGTAAAAGAAGTTCGTTTAATTGGAGATGACGGAACTAATCACGGAGTAGTGCCAACATCTGAAGCATTACAAATGGCAGAAGATGCTGATTTAGATTTAGTATTAATAAATCCAAACCAAGACCCGCCTGTTGCAAAGATATTAAACTACGGAAAATACAAATACGAAGTTGAAAAAAGAGCAAAAGAAGCGAAAAAGAAACAGCATACCGTAGATATTAAGGAAATAAAAATAAGATATAAGATAGATGTACATGACTATCAAGTAAGAATAAATAATATTAAAAAATTCATTTCACAAGGTAACAAGGTAAAAATTGTTGTAATGTTAAGGGGTCGTGAAATGCAGCATTCAAAACTTGCATTTGATTTAGCGGAACGATTTGTAGAAGATTTAAAAAACGAACCTATGACGCTGGAAAAGAAACCTCAAATGGAAGGTAGAAATGTAACTTTACTATTTGGACCACCTGTAAAATAAAAACTTGACGAGAAAAATTTATACGATAGAATATATATACAAACAATTGAGTTGGTTGCATTATTAAACAGAAACATGCCGCGTTAGCTCAGTTGGTAGAGCAAGGGACTGAAAATCCCTGTGTCCTTGGTTCGATTCCGAGACGCGGCACCATTAAAAACACTTCATAAGGGGTGTTTTTTTTCGTCTCGAAATCTCACCTTTGGTTCTCACCTCTCGAAAAACAATACTAATGAAGGAAGTTCTGTTCCAATTTTTTATCTTCTTAGATAGTTTTTATTAATTAAAAGTATTTTACAATGTCCTTATTCTCCTTCATAACTGTTAAAATTAGAAATAAAGTTTTCTATTTTTCTTTTAACCCTATGTATGAAACATCTAAATTTCGACTCTATTTTTGACATTGGCTTTTGAGGCTTGGGCTTTTTGTTATAAAATTTCTCATAACCAATTTTACGTATTTGTTTAATCATTTCTTCTTTGTTCAAGTCAGAGTAGCTATGATATTGTTCATTTTGTGTTTTAAACATAACTTATTCCCCTAAACCGATTGATTTTAAACTTTCGTGATAGCCTTCTATTTCCTTATTTATATCATTTTTCAAATAAAAATCAGGATATGTTGTTATAAATGTTTCAAGTTTATTTTTCCACTTCATACAAAATGAAGAATCAACATCATCTGCATTGGCTTGTAGATCATGCGTATCAAGCTCTTGTTCTTTCATTAAAAGTAAATATGAAATCCATTGTTCAGATAAGTAAGGTGTAAACTGTGAAATCAAATATTTATTATTTACTTCAAAACCTCTTGCAAATTCAAAATATTCAAATTTTAAAATACATATATTTTGTAGTATTATGAATTTAACTCAATACTAAAAAGTATTATCAAAAATGTTAGATTTTAATATTTTAGGGTAAATAAAAAATGTTGATTAACAGTGCTTGTGTAGATTACGGTTCGGAATATTGTCCTTGTATTATGGCAGAAACGGGACATTGTGTCGTGTGCAATCGGGTAAATGGCTCAGATAGTTGTGATTGTCGTATTTATGACGGGGGTGTATGTGTTTTAGAAGAATTAGAAAGAAATAACGGTAAAGCAAAACCTTTTCGCTCCACATATACTTGCTCTGTATTAACACTTAAAAAGCATGAAAGTTTTGTTTTTATGCGATTAAATGTGCCGTCTAACTTTGAATATGCAGTTAAAACAATTGGTTCATTTGTTTTTATAAGAACAAATGAAAACATTTGGTTTGATACACCGATTTCTATTCAATATGACGAATGTTTTGTAGGTAGTATTGGTGTTTATGTTTTGACATGCGGAATAAAAACATCATATTTTGCTAATTTAAAAGAAGGGGATACGGTCTATTTAAGAGGTCCATTTTTTAGTGGAATATTAGGCAAAAGAGAATTGCAATCTCAACAAAACGGAAAATGTCTTGTCTTTGCAAAAGGTGTTGCACTTATGCCTTCTATATCTGCTATTAATTATTTAAAAAATCAAGGAAATAATGTTAAAATTTTTGTAGATAAAAGCAGTTTTTCAAAAGAATATTTAAATTTTCATTTAGAACTTTTTGAACTTGATTATGAACCAATATTATTAGTAGATAAATACGGTAATCTTACGGAAATTGCAAAAAATACAATCTTAGATTTTGTAGATAATGGTGGTGAACTAATGCATATTGGAACATCTGAATATGTAATTCATCTTATTATAGACTATTTAAACTCCATTCATGCTAAGCATATTCGTCTTTCATGTTGTAACAATGAAAAAATGTGCTGTGGAGAAGGTGTTTGCGGAGCTTGTACATCAAAGTCAACAAATAATAAAACAGTTCATTCCTGCAAAGAGCAGATAAATATATGGGAGAAATAAACAGATGAAAATTGTAATAATAGGTGGAGGATGGGCAGGTACAGCAGCAGCTATTTCTGCAAAAAAAGCAGGTGCTGAGGTTGTATTACTGGAAAAAACGGATATGCTTCTTGGTTGCGGAAATGCAGGCGGCATAATGAGAAATAACGGGCGCTATACAGCTACTGAAGAAATGATAGCTCTTGGCGGAGGTGAACTATTTTCTTTAATTGATGAAATTGCTTTGCATAAAAATATTGAATTTCCGGGACACTCACATGCAACGCTTTATCCCGTAAATACTATTGAAGCACATGTAAGACGACTTGTAGAATCATTAGATATTAATGTGCGAACTACTGTTCATGTTTGTGATATTGAATATGACAAGGATAAACTTATTTCGGTTATTGCGGATTCAGGCGAAAGATTTACTGCGGATGCTTTTGTTGAAGCAACGGGAAGTGCAGGGCCAATGGGAAATTGTTTGAAATACGGAAAAGGTTGTAGTATGTGTGTATTGCGTTGTCCATCTTATGGTCCTCGTATTAGCATAAGTGGAAGAATGAATCTTCCTGAGTATCGTGGTGAAAGACAACATAATGTATTTGGTGTCTTTTCAGGTTCTTGTAAACTATCAAAAGAAAGTTTATCAAAAGAATTGCAAGCAGAGTTAACTGAAAAAGGTGTTGCAATTATTCCAATGCCAGCTGAAGATATAGATTATGAAAAATTAAAAATGAAAGCTTGTAAACAGTATGCTATAAAAGATTTTTCAGAAAATATGATTATATTAGATACTGGGGATGCTAAATTGATGAGCAGCAATTATCCGTTAGATAAACTGCACAAGCTAAAAGGGTTAGAAAATGCCAGATATATTGACCCTTATGCAGGTTCTAAAGGGAATTCAATTCGATATATGTCTGTTGCGTATCGCTCTAATCAAATGGTTGTCGACGGAACTCTAAATCTTTTGTGTGCCGGAGAAAAAAGCGGATTGTTTATTGGGCATACTGAAGCTATAACAACAGGAACTCTCGCAGGAGCAAATGCAGTTCGCCTTTGTGCAGGTAGTGAACTTTTAACTTTACCAAGTACATTAGCAGTTGGAGATATAATACAATGTGCAAATCGTAAAATTAAAGAACAACATGATACAATGGAAAGATTTACATTCTCAGGCGGCAACTATTTTAACAGAATGAAAGAACAAGGGCTTTATACAATTGATAAGCAGCTTATCGAAAAAAAGGTTTCAGATTTAGGTCTTATGGGAGTATTTAATACAAAAATATTATGAAAATAAATCCTGATAATGTTGAACTTTTTGAAAAAATGCCTGTACGGCAGGCAGTACTTAAACAAAGTATTCCTGCAATAATAAGTCAGTTGATAACTCTTTTATATAATTTGACTGATACTTATTTTATCGGGGCTTTATCTAATCCTGTTTTAGTTGCTGCAGCAACAGCCGTTTTACCTGTATATCTTTTGCTTTCAGCTATTGGTAATCTACCGGGTGTAGGTGGTGGCAGTCGATATGCAAATTATCTTGGAGAAAAAGATAATAAAAGTGCGTCTTATGTAAGTTCAGCAGCGTTTTGGATGGGTGTTATGCTTTCTTTAAGTTTTTGTATTATATTTCCATTATTTGCAAAACCTTTATTAATGTTATGTGGTGCTGATAATGAATCAATGACACCTGCGATGGATTATGCATATTGGGTTATTACAATAGGTGGTATTCCTGTAATATTAAATTTAGTTTTATCGAATTTAATCAGAGCAGAGGGAATGGCAAAACATGCTTCTTTAGGGATTACTATTGGCGGGATACTTAATATTATATTAGATCCGTTGTTGATATTACCTCAATTTATGAATATGGGTATTGTTGGTGCAGGTATCGCAACAGCTTTTTCTAATATTATATCTATGATATTTTTTATCTTACTTATATTTAATAAAAAAAATAATGGTGGAATAAATATTTCTTTAAAATGGAGTGTAAATGCTTTAAAATATATACCGGATATTGTAGGAGTAGGTATTTCATCTTCACTTCAATATCTTTTAACTGTACTGGCCGTAGGTGCTCAAACCTGTTTTGTGTCTAAATATGGAAATATACCTTTAGCTGCTCTTGGAATAGTTAAAAGATTAAACTATTTACCTCTTTATTTCACAATAGGTTTGTCTCAGGGGATTTTACCATTATTGGCATATAACCATTCAGCAGGAAATATTGAACGACGAAAAAGTGTATTTAGGTTAGGTTGTATTATTTCTCTTTCTTTTGCAATTTTTTGTTTTGTATTATATGAAATTTTTGCAAAAGAAATTACAGGTCTGTTTATAAATGATGCGGAAACTATAAATTATGCATCATCTTTTCTAAGAATGATGGTGGTTGCGATGCCTTTTATGGCTATAAGTTATCTTGCAATAACACAATTTCAGGCAATGCGAATGGTAAAGGAAGCTTTAATATGCAGTATTATTCGTAAGGGAGTGTTGGATATTCCATTATTAATACTTTTAGATTCTTTATTTCCTCTCTATGGATGTATGTGGGTACAACCCATTGTAGATTGTATTTCTTTGGTAGTGGCAATATATTTTATTCTCGCTTTTAAACAGAATACAGTTAACTATTTTGAATTTAAAAATTCTTAAAAATTTTTTATTTTAATATTATGATTTGTTTAACTTCACTTAATGTTATAGATTAAAACTATCTGTTCGTATATTCTAAGCTAAGTGTTCATATACACTCACCTCTCGAAAAACAATACTTAATTGTTTTTCTCGGCAATATATATAAATACCGTGTCAAGCACGGTATGACATGAACTGTAAACTGTCATTGCGAGAAAACCGTAGGTTTTCGTGGCAATCCAGTAAATCCCATTATCGACCGGATTACTTCGTCTCTTCGTTTCCAGTAATGACAAAGTAGTAAACTGAGGTGTGTGAACTGTCGTCTGTTAACTGTTCACCATTCACTACTTTTTATCAAACATATTTAAGATTAAATTTTTATATCTTTCAAATATGGAATTACGTTTCATCTTTGCGGTTTGGCTCATTAAGCCGTTTGCTGTTGTGAAATTTTCTTTTATCACTTCAAAATTTTTAATCTGTTCAAAAGATTTTAAATTTTTCTTTCTTTTTATGTATGTTGATATTTCTTTTTTCAATAGTTCTCTTAGTGTAGGATTTGAAATAGTTAGATTTGAGCCTGATTTTATGTCTTTTGCCAGCAAACCGCATTTTTGTAATGCTGCTTCTGAAGGTACAATTAATGCTCCAATTGATGTTTGGTCTTGCCCAACCAGCATAATTTGGTCTATATACGGACTTTCAAGACATGCTTCTTCTATTGGCAGTGGTTCTACATTTTCTCCGTTTGATAAAACAATAGTTTCTTTTAGTCTTCCTACAAGTACAAGATTATTATCAGCAGTCAACCAGCCTATGTCGCCTGTATTAAACCAGCCGTCTTCACTGAATACTTCTTTCGTTGCGTCTTCGTTTTTGTAGTATCCTTTTGTTACCTGATATCCTCTTGCATATACAACACCTTTTTTTAAAATACCCAGTTCTTCTTTGGTTTCTATATCAAGAATTTTTATCTCTGTTGCCATCAACGGTGTTCCACAGCAACCTAGAAAATTAGGGGCTGTGGCATTTCTAAGAGTCAAAACAGGTGAAGTTTCTGTTAGACCGTAACCTTCTCTCAAATTTACACCTATTGCATCGTAGAATAATTGGTCTTTCATTGACAATGCTCCGCCACCTGAAATTGATTCTCTGAAATTTATTCCCGCTGCATTTTTTATCTTTTTATATAAAGTTTTTGTGAATAAAATGTGAAATGGTTTCAAAAAGCTTCTTGCAATTTTGTGATACATATTTGAAAGGGTATGGTACCCGCCTTTTTTGTTTGTAATTCTTCTTTCAGAATACATTTTGTGAATTTTGTATGTAATACTTAATTTTACTGCAAAATCAAATAGCTTATATACCAAAACGGATTTTTGTTTTAGTTTTTGATAAATACCAAGTCTTAGAGCTTCCCAAATTCTAGGTACTGACATAAATGTATCAATATTATATTTTGCTAAGTCGTTTTTTAAACCGGTAAGTGTTGTAAAATGTAAATGACAGCCGGAACTTAAGTAATATAATTGAGTTATATGTTCGTATGCGTGCCATATTGGTAATATTTGCAGGGTATTTTCACCTGCTTTTGACATAAATCCGTATTGAATAGACGGAATTTGTGCAAGTATATTCTTATGTGTAATTAAAATACCTTTTGGCATTCCTGTTGTACCTGAGGTGTAAAGCATTACACAATTTTCGTCAATGTTTTGTTCCGGTTTGTTAAATTCTCTTGTCTTTCCTATTTCAAGTGCTTCTTCATAAGAATATACAGGACAATTAAATTCAGCAATTTCATCTTGTTCTTTTTGGAACATTACAAGTATAAATTTGAGATTATACTTGCATAAATAAGGTTTAAGTGCATTTAAAAGTTTAATATCCTTAACTATTAAACCTTTGCTTTCGCTGTGGGAAATTATATAATCAAGTTCTTCAACAGGAGCGTTAGAACCTCTTAAAGTACATATAGCACCACATCGCATTGCGGCTTGTTCCAAAGTAACCCAGCGACCATTGTTTTCCGTAAATATGCTTATAAAATCACCCTTGTTAATACCAAATGATTGTATGGCTGCGGATAATGTTGAAATATTCGTTTCCAAATCGTCATAGTTTAAGTGTATATTACAATATTCATCGGTAATTGCAGGTAATGTTTTATATTTTGCTATTTCATTTTTAATAAAATCATTAAAGGAGTTTTTATCTTTTAAAAATCTGTCAACTTTTCTTTTACCTGACAGAAAAGTTTTTTTATTTAGAATTTTTCTTAGTCGTTCTCTTCTTTCGCTCACAAATTTTACTCCTAATACAAATCTATTCGTCTTTTGAAATTATCCATACTGCAGAAATTAATATTAAACCCAATGAAAAACCTCCGATTACATCACTTGGATAGTGTACACCAAGCATGTTTCGAGAAAGTCCTACTAATATTATCAAGCAAGTACAGATTGTTGTTAGTATGTATTTAATAATTTTGTTTTCTACATATTTTTGTATTGCAATTATTAAAAAGCCTAAAAATATCATTATGTTGAAACTGTGTCCTGAAGGATAACTGTAATCCATCGGGTGTTCTATCGGTTGAAGTTCAAACGGCGGACGGTGTCGTTGAAATATATCTTTTACAAAATATATAATTCGGTGTGCATTATAGTCACAAACAAAATATAATATTGCCAGTTTATAATCTTTTTTGTACACCATAAATAATGTGAATAAAACTATTATAATTCCGCACCAATTGTGATGAAGAGCAGATAATTTTACCCAAAAATTTACATCAACAAATGATAATAATTTTTGTAGTGTTACAATAATTTTTATGTCAAAAAATGTTACTTTTTCAAAATAGTTTACCAGCAGTGAAACTATAATAAATAAATTAAAAAATACTAATGGTATATACCATTTTTTTATATTACACAGTCTATTCATATAACAATAATACCATTAATATACTAAAATACATACAGAGTGATTTTTTTTATAAATAATGTTAATATTCTGTAATGTATAATTTTCTTGACAATATGAATACTGTATTTTATTCTACATGTTATAAATAGGGGTAGATATTAAAATATGGTATTTAAAAATATTGGATTTTTAAAATTTACTATAATGTTAAGTATCATAATGCATCATTCACGTGATATTTATCTTTTACCTGGTTGGTTAGGAAACTTTGAAAATTGTAAGGTCTGCCCTGATTTATTTTTTGTAATATCAGGTTTTTTGCTTTTTTATACTTTTAATAACGAGCTTAGTACCTTTGATTATGCAAAAAAGAGATTTTTAAGGCTTGCACCAAATTTATGGCTTTTGGTGCTTATAATGATTGTTTTAACATTCTTTATTCCTGCTATTAACAGTCATTTTAACGATAATCTTCTCAGAATATTTTTGCTGCATTGTGTTGGATTTGAACCAATATCTGGTGGAACTTATATGAATATTACTTGGTATATTTCAGCGTTATTTTGGGTTTCATTGTTTTATTTTTATATTTCAAAAATTTTTGATAAAAAATTTTTAAATATAATTATAGGCATTATTGTAATGCTGTGTTATGCGTTATATATGCAGCATACGTCGTTTTTAGCCGGTGGTCATATAGAAAATTATTATTTAATATTTAATGGCGGTATATGCAAAGCTCTAGCATCAATGGGTTTAGGATATTTTATATGTATGGCTTATAAATATGGATTTTTGCAAAACGTTGGTATAGCAGGAAAAGTTGTTATATCCGTTGCTGAAATTTATATACTATCTTTTTTAACCTATTATTTGATTTTTGCCGATAAAATTGCGGGTAAATCTGCTATGATATTTATTGTTTTGTTTTCAATATTATTTTATCTATTTTTAATTAAAAAGGGGATAGTATCAAAATTTTTAGAAAATAATATTTCAAATATTTTAGGGCAATATGTATATTCAATGTATTGTTTTCATATTGCTGTTTTAGCGGTATTTATTCGTTACGTTTATGTAAATTATTACCAAATTATTCTATTACATCCATTTAGATTTTTTATGTCGGAAGTTGCAATTGCATTAATTTTTGGGGTTATCATGTATTATATTTTTGAAAGACCCGTTGCAAAATATGTCAAGAAAAATTGGTTTAAAATTAAAAGCTGTTAAAAAAGGAAGTTTATAGTGAAAAAATATATATTAATTTTTATGTTGTTAATTCCGGTCAGTGCTTATGGCTGGGAATTTTTTATGGATAAATGCATCGCATCTTGGATTGGTTATCCTTTGGACTCCTTGATGAAAAGTTGGGGTTATCCGGATGATGAAAAAAATATAGCAGGAAAAAAGTTATATATCTGGGAATCTTCTGAAACTTCCATAAATCGTGATGCAGGATTTTCCATTATTTCAACTGATAAAAAAGGTAACGAAACTGTATTTTCGACAGGTGGAGAAATTCAAGTTGAATATTGTAAAAAAATAATTGAAGTAGATGAAAATGATATTGTTATAAATGGTCAGTGGAAGGGCAATGCTTGTCCTAATTTTTATTTTGCGGGTAAAAAATTAGTAAACCCTCAAAATGATGCATGGGCGAAAAAGAAATCCAATAAAAATTGGTAGTTTAATTTTATTTTGAATGTTTTAATGAGTATGTAAACTGTCACTTGAGATGATTATTTGTATGAAACTTCCAACTCCGAAAACCCCGACACACAAGGGAAAGATACAAAAAAATCATTTCAAGTGAAAAATACACTGTCCTGAAAAAATACAGAGTACTAATCAAATTGTAATTTAACACATAGAACAAGATTAAATTAACTATGAGATGGAGATTGATTTATTGAAATATGTTGCTCTTGGTATTTTTTTAAAGATATTTCGATATCCGTATATTTACCTGATTCTCTATTAAAGTCAGCAATCCAAGCTCTATAAGGAGCTTTATAATATTGACTATTTCCTGCTATAATTATAGGATACTTTAAATATTGGTGAGGATACTCAAGTTCATTTTTCTTGTATAAATGTACATTTAAAATCTCACTATAACTAGTGCTATCACCCATCATTAATATTTTCATAGCAAATATTACTTTATCATAATTTAGACGAGAATTTAATATTGCCAACAATTTTCTTTCTTTTGAATATTGATTATATTTTTCAATAACCCATAATTTTATGTGTTTTTTCTTATTCATATACTAAACTTTTCTATAATTTTTGTAGCAATTTTATGCAGTATAGGTGCTTTATCATCTAACTTTTTAGCATCAAAATCATCTGAAATTCTTGTTTTTATTTCTAAAATTAAGTTTTCTACTCTATCTTTTTTATCTTTTTTTGACAAGCTTTCGTCAGATATATTTTTTTGTAAATGTAATTTTATCTGATTGCAAAAAGGCTCTTCATTTTTTATTTCTAAAGCTGTAATGCCATTTTTAGATAAAGCTTCGTTAACTTTGTTTTGCACATATTCTAGTGGTAGGGCATCCTCTATTGTTCCACAATCTTTCAGTTCTCCACAAAGTTCGCGCAATGTAAAAACTGTGTCATTCGAGTAATTTGAGCCAATTTTTACTATTTCTTTCTTTATCTTTTTTCCTTGTTCATCATCATCTACTACTACAATTGGATATATTTCATAATAACCTGATAATGATGCTACTGCACAAAGGTTATCACCTTTGCCATTTGTAATTTTTATACAGTTATTTGGTTTAATTTTATTTAAAGCTTTTTGTAATAATATTTTATCTGAAGCACCTTCTACTAATAGTTTATCATTTGAAACGAAGTCTCTTACGACATTCATACCAAACGCACTTTGTAAAACTTCATCATCATTTAAGTCTTCCGTTGATAAGATTTGCTTGATTTTTGTTTTTCCATTCTTTTTTGTTGTTAAAAAATGACGTTCCTGCGTATTACGATCAAGCATAAAATTAGAATGCGTTGCTATAAAAACATAATTATTTTTACCAATTTCTAACAGTTCTTGCATCATATAACGGATTCCTGATGGATGCATATGGACTTCTGGCTCGTCAATTAATATTAAATTATTTTTTAAATCTCCAGTATTATTATCAACAGAAAGGCTTAATAATAAAGAAACGAACTGCTTAAAACCTTGGCTACGTTCCTCCATATTATGATAAGCATCCGTATTATCTTTATCCTGAACTTTGACGTGTATATTTAATTCATCAGATATTTCTACATCAATAGAAATTTTATGTTCTGGCCATTTCTTGTTCATGTATTCTGTTGTTTTATCAGATAACTGTTTTTGTAATTTTTTGCGATAGTTTGAACTCTGTGCAATTTCAGTAATTTTCTTATTTATAGCATCATTTGATTCTAAACCAGCTAGTGAAAAAATGTTTCTTAAAGGTGGATATTTGTATGTGTGTTCTGCAAAATCTTTTAATGATATGCTATCCTGAATAAGATAATTTGGATCTGACTTCCAAACAGATACAGGAATTTCATTTAAATTAAAATATCTTTCTATAATTGGTGTAATTATTTCTTCCATTTTTTCTTTGGTTAATGGTAAGTATGTAGCTCTATTTTCTTCATCAAGTTCCTTTATACTATTCCAATAAACTATCTCGTATTGCACTTTTTGTGTAGATGGTTGTTGAACCCCATTTACTACTTTACCAGGTATATCTTTTTTTGTTTCTAAGTAGAATTTATTATTTGTTGGAAAACTTTTATATGTAATTTGCCATTCATAACCAAAGATATTTTCGCCATCTTGTATATAAATTTCTTTCACTGCTTTATCGACAGTTATTTTAGATAAAATTTCTTCATCAATCTTTACTTCCTTTGCTATTGCTTTTCTGTATTCTTCAGGATTTTCTTCTTCCATAGAATAAAAAATGGACACTATTTCTGGTTCGTTTTGTTGATTGCGTACACTTAAAAAATTTGTTTTTTCTTCTTCATTATATTTTTCAAGTGCGGAGAGAGCTTCTAAAATGTTACTTTTACCAGATTCATTTTTCCCTAATAAAATAGTTGTGTAACTTTTATTACGTTTTTCTATGGGAAATTCTATTTCCTCTATTGATTTGTAATTTTGAATTTTGACATTTCTTAATAACATATCCCCACCTACTCTGATTATAAATAATTCTTATGCTATCATTAAATTTTTAAAATTATTAAAATTTTAATAAAAAATTAAGATTTACTTTTCTAAAACACAAACCTTCACATTCAAAGATTTGTTTGCTTTTTTATATTATAATCAACTCATGCAACAATATTATGATAAAGGGGACATACAGTTATATTTAGGCGATTGCATTGAGATTTTAGAGAAGGCAGCACCGGATTCTATTGATATGATTTTTGCTGATCCCCCTTACATGTTATCTAATGGTGGCATTAGTTGCCAAGCAGGAAAAGTTGTTTGTGTCAATAAAGGCAAATGGGATGAAAGCAAGGGTTTAGACGAAGATTTTGCCTTTCATCTAAAATGGATTAATGCCTGTCGCAGAGTCTTAAAGCCAAACGGAACAATTTGGATTTCAGGAACTTATCACTCAATTTATTCTTGCGGATTCGCTTTGCAGAAATCCGGCTTTAAAATATTAAACGACATTTGTTGGCTTAAACCGAATGCTTCGCCCAATATGAGCTGCAGATATTTTACAGCAAGTCATGAAACTTTACTTTGGGCAAAAAAAGACCCAAAAGGCAAGCATACTTTCAATTATGATATTATGAAAAATGGTGATTGGGGCGATGATGCAATAAAGAAACCAAACAAGCAAATGCGTTCGGTTTGGCAAATTGATACTCCTAAATCATATGAAAAAACTTTCGGCAAACACCCAACACAAAAACCTTTAGAATTGAATAATCCTTGCCTCAACAAATAAAGGCGATTTGATTCTTGATCCGTTTACAGGCAGTTCAACAACTGGTATAATGGCATTAAAGTTAGGGCGAAAATTCATCGGTATAGACTTGGAAAAAGAATATTTAGACCTTTCTATCAAAAGGTTTGAGCAAGAATTTGTTGATAAGGAATTACAATGGCAGTAGTTTTAGAAAAATTACAACAAGAAACATATCCAATAGTCAAATGGGTTGGCGGCAAGCGTCAGCTTATGTTTGAGTTGTTAAAAAACATGCCGGAAAACTACAACAGATATTTTGAACCTTTTATCGGTGGTGGTGCGTTATTCTTTGAGCTACAGCCCGATAATGCATATATCTCAGATATGAATGAAGAATTAATCAACCTTTATCAAGTTGTTAGAGATAATGTTGATGAACTTATTGCAGATTTGCAAAAACACGATATTACAAAAGAATATTTTATAGAAATCCGTAATATTGACCGCACTGAAGAATATAAAAATTGGTCTGATATTCAAAAGGCAAGCCGTTTTATCTATTTGAACAGAACTTGTTTTAACGGAATGTACCGAGTAAACTCAAAAGGTGAATTTAATGTTCCGTTCGGACACTATAAGAATCCGAGAATTTTAGACGAAAATAATTTGATAAATTGCTCTAACCTATTACAGAGAACTGAAATTAAACACGCAGATTTTTCAGAAATATTGAAAAAAGTTGAAAAAGGAGATTTTGTATATTTCGATCCGCCGTATGTACCTTTGAGTGAAACATCTAGTTTTACTTCATATACAAAAGACGGATTTGATTTGGACATGCAATTCAAACTCAGAGATGTTTGTGATGAATTGGATTCAATGGGGGTAAAATTCTTGCTATCAAATTCTGATACAAAATTAGTCAACGAATTATACGAAAATTACAACATTAAAAAAGTTTTTGCTTCTCGACAAATAAATGCAAATGCAGATGGCAGAGGTAAAATTACGGAAGTTTTGGTTAGGAACTATTAAATAATATGACTATCGATTTAAATGATTTAATTAAAACTATGACAAGAGGTACTCTTGTACCATTGTGGGCAGAAAGGATAAATGGAAAATATATTGTAGCTGTTTATCAAGGAAGTTTAAGTCCATATGATATTTTAATAAAATATCGTCAATTGGAAGACGATAAATGGTCATCAATACGGACGCCTAAGCATATTCATTGGGCTGTAGATATACTGATAAAAATGTACCAAGATAAAGAAAAAACGCAATCATTTCTTAATATGCTAATAGATATGTGGGATAACACCAAACCCATTAAATCTATTGGTGACAGAAACCAAAAGTTAAATATTGATTTTTTACTAAAAGATTTTGAAGAAAATTGTGCTGAATATTTAACACTTAATAATGATGGTGAATACAGTATAAAGTTTTTAATTATTCTCGCAAAATTGTTAATGCTACAAGAAAAAACAAATAGAGAGGATGCCTATATGTTCAAGCGTCTTTTGGAAACATTAAAAAGTTGTGATGGCAGCATATGGAAAATGGTTTCAACAGCTACTTTTCGTGGCAGATAGGATAATTTATGAAAAGGAATTTTAAAGAATGGCTATCAACATTTAGACCTTGCATTTCTGACTACTGCTACTACGTTGATTTTGATAAAGTAAACAGTAATGTTGATAGTATTAAGGTGGAGTTAAATATTTTGAACACCTTAGTTGGCTCTAAAAATATTGAAAAAGATTTTGAAAATGTTATTACAAAATATCCTGAAACATTAAAATGCATTCCTTTATTATTGGCGGTAAGAGCAAAAGAAATCTCTGTTACAGATGCGGAAGGTGAGTATAATTTTTCTTTCAAGAAATGCAATTATAGCATTGAAGAATATAAGATGTTTATGCGTAAAACAAAGCTATTTGACCTTCTAAAAAATCATATTGTCAGCAACTTGGTTGATTATGCAACTGGTGTTGAAACCGGTCTTGATTCTAATGGCAGAAAGAATCGTGGCGGACATTTAATGGAGAATCTCGTCGAAAGTTATATTCAAAAAGCAGGATTTATCAAGAATAAAAACTATTTCAAAGAAATGTATATCCATGAAATTGGACAAAAATGGGGTGTAAACCTTTCGGCAATTTCTAATCAAGGCAAAATGGAGAAACGCTTTGATTTTGTAATTAAAACGGATAAGCAAATTTATGTAATTGAAACTAATTTTTATTCAAGTGGCGGATCTAAACTCAATGAAACCGCAAGAAGTTATAAAACTCTTGCACAGGAAATAGCAACAATAGATGGTGTAACATTTATTTGGTTTACAGACGGTTGTGGTTGGAATAGTGCAAGACATAATCTTGAAGAAACATTTGATGTATTAGATACTGTTTATAATATTCAAGACTTGGAAGATGATGTTCTTAAAAAGCTAAAATAATATCAAAATAGTCTACTATAACTTTTTATGCTAATATTTACCTATGGTTAAGACTAAAAAAACTAAAAGAGAATCTCTAAGTAAAAAAGTCCGGTTTGAAGTTTTTAAAAGGGATAAATTTACTTGTGTATATTGTGGTCGTAAAGCTCCAGATGTAATATTAGAGGTCGACCATATTGAACCTGTTGCTAAAGGTGGGGATAATAGTATTACAAATCTGGTTACAAGCTGTATTGATTGTAATAGGGGGAAAAGAGATATACCGCTATCAGTAAATGAAACTCTTGAAAAACAACGCATGCAATTAGAACTTTTACAAGAAAAAAGAGAACAACTTGAAATGTTGTTTGAGTGGAAAAAATCTTTAGATGAACTTGATGAGTACGAATCCGACTTATTTATACAATATATTGAGGATAAAATTCAACCATACACGCTAAAAAAACATTTTAAAACAGAGATATTAAAGCTTTTTGAAAAATATAAGCAAGATGAAATATTAGATGCAATCAATATAGCGGCAGAAAAATATTTAAAATATGATTATGAAGATAAATTAGAACAAGATAGTGTAGAAGAGTTCCTAAGTAAAATTGGTGGAGTTTTAGTAAATAAAAATTTACCGCCTATAAAGCAAAAACTGGCATATATAAAAGGAATTTGCAGAAATAGATTTGGATATTGGGATAACGCTAAGGGTTCTATAATTTTGAACAACTATGTAAAAGCCCTTACGGATTACGGTTGGTCAGAGGATAAAATATTGGAAGATTTAGAAAAAGAAGTAATACCTCTAGCCAAAGAAGCAAAGCATTGGACTGAATGGCGAAATACGCTTGAAGGTTGGACTGATAGCATTAATTCATGGGATAAGAATGAATTATCAATAGAAAATTTATCTAATGAAGAACTAGAAGCAACAGTAAATGGTTCTTATAGTGAACTATGTTTTTATTTTGAATTTATAAAGCATGCTGTTCACATATTTGATGAAGCTGACGAGAGTAGTGCTATTAAACAAACTATAGCTGCAATATCAAAATACAATGAAATGGAGCTTGAAAAGCTATCTAATAACGAAGACCTTTGTGAATTAAAGCCCGAGTATCTATTATTTAGAAAGATAGGTCTTTTTAATTTTATAAAAAATATTGATAACGAATTAAAATATGCTTTTAGTGATGCTATAGAAGCATATTCCGAAAAAATTTTTTATAACGAATTGTATTATACAAATAGAAATTTAACATCAGATGATTTTTGTAGTTTTTTAGCAACGTTAAATAATAAACTATATGGATATATGAATAATTTAAAATAATTTTTGTTGTTTTGTAAAGTTTTCCTGCTTTTATTTTTCTTTCACGCTAATGTTGTATGTCAGAGGAGGTATAAAGTATGGAAAAATTTGGATTTAACATCACACCAAAAGAGTTTAAGCAATTGAGCAAGTGGTCGGAGAATATTTATAACACCGCTGTTGTTATTGATTATTTTGTTGCAAATCAGTCGGAGATTGAAGAGTGCTATAATCTTTCGCCGGTTTAAAGCACCTACGCAACGATGCGGATGTCTTAAATGCATTTTTTATCGACCACGAAAAAGATGTTGATTTTTAAGGTGCGTTTAAGTGTCGTTTAAGAGCTGTTAAATCGGTATTTACAACATAAATATGTCTAAATGATACAAAAAACAGGTATTACACTTGAATTTTTCCAAAATGTAATCGATTAATGTGTGTAACCAAAAGGAGCATAATATGGTTAATAAAGATTATAAGCTTTATGGGACAAAGATTTTAAATTTAAAAACACAAGAAATCGGCTTGCTAATTTGTCTATGGGAAAACAAGTATGCTGATAAAACCGTCGATTTTGCAACATGCGTTGATAAAGCCGGCAAACGATACAATATTGAACTTGACAACATCAGAGGTTTTGAAGATGATTTTGAAAAATAAAAGAACCCGAGAACGCATAAACATATCGTATACTGAATTTAAAACAAGATTTGCACAAGATATCCAAACAGCTCTTGAAAGTTATATTAAAACTGAAAGCGCAAAGCCATATTTTAAAGCCAACAAAATTTCAGAATCAGATTTTTACTTTGACTTACAATGGAACTTTAACCATTTTGGAAATAGTAACTGGTATATTGATACAATATGATTATCATTCAGGTAATTCTACTGTATCAGCAGGAATATCTTTACTTTTTACGTCTGTATCTAAAATTGTTAAATATTTTAAATTATCTATGCCTATAATTAACTTTCGTTTTTCTTCAATATTTGCAGTTGCTTTCAATGATAATTGTTTAATTTCTGGTTTTGCTTTAAGTGCTGGAACTATATCCAAGCCTCTTATTATCAAACTTCCAAGCTTTTCCATAGATTTTCTTAAGTGATTTTTGAACTCATTATTATTAATATCTTTTTTCAATACTATTTTACTTTCAGCAATAGCCTCTTCTATTAATTTGTCTATGTATTCTTCTCTTTCTTTTTCTTTATCTTTTTTTAAAAGATCTATTGTTTGATTTATTATCTTTATTTTTGATTCGGATTTATCAAGTTTTACTTTTTCTAATTCTTCTATTGTTTTTTGGCATTCTAAAACATGATTAAATAGGTTTGCAGACTTATCAGCAAGAGAAAGAAATAATCCTATACTATTGCTAATTAATTTCAAACCAATCCATTCCGAACCGACATCAAAACAAGTTATTTGTACTTCCTCATTTATATACTTAAAAGGCATACAAATAATTTCCAATTCGTCAAAGAAATTTTTGAAATCTTTTATCGAAGAATAGTTTGGCGGTAATTTAATACTCAATGTATCAGAATCTTCTTCTGTTAAAACTTCATTTAATGTTTTCTGCAACAATTTAGCAGAATTTAATACTTCTGTTTTTATATTATTTAAAATATTTTTACTTTGTGAATTTATTGAAATTACGTTTTCTACTGCATTTTTTAGATTCGCAACGTTATCAATCTGGCTGATACTTGTTAAAAATAATTTTGCTTGTTTTAATTCCTCTGTTATGCTATAAACATAACGCATACGACAATTAAGACTTTTAAGATTATATTATTCATACTAGTAGTTTAAATTGAATATGCGTCAAAAATGGACATAATAAAAATTATCTTTAACAGCATTTGAACGAGTATAAAACAGGTTTAAAATCTTTATCGGGATTTTGATTTCGGAAGTTTGTTTAAAGTGTTCTAAATATATTTTAAGATTATGTCCTTTTCTGACGCATCAATGTTTTATATTGTACTTATAAAGAAAATGAATATTGTAAAAACTTTTTTTGTTTTTTTATTTATTTGTTTTATACAAATAACAGCCTTTGGTACAACCCTTGAATGCGGTATAACATATACGGAAGAAACTGCAAGGGTTGAATCGTTTGAAGGTGTTAAAAAAATAAATCCAAATTTTATATACTTGCCAAGAGATAACCGTTATTGGTTTAATTTAGGTGTTACTAATAATGTTAAATTTGCAGGGAAAAGTAATGCCCTGATATTTGGTTTAATTCCTTATAGTGCATATCACGTATGTTATGAAGATGAACCCGATATCGAATACTTATATGAAAAGAGAAATGGGAAATACAAGCTGTTTGCTATAATAGATTTAAGCGAACGAAACAAACCATATCCTCAAAGATTTATAAAATACGATAATTACGGTCATTTAATGAGCGTAGAGTTTAACACCGGATATGAAAGCTTTATATATGACAACGACGGTAAACTTATAGGTCATTGGCAAGGTAACAAAGGACAAACAACGGATAAAAAAGTTAAAATCAAACAGGAACTTAAGTATTTCGAAAAATAGTCTAAAATGGCAGGTTAATTAATGTAGCCTAGAAATGCTAGCTGGGCGGTGGGCAATTCTTAAGAATCCCTCAATGATTGAATGGCGACAATCCATTAACTAACCTTGCCTCCATAATTTTGTAACTGTACTATTATAAGATTATTTTCTGTATGCAAAAAAATCTTTCCAATAGGGATTTTCTTTTTCAAAAATTTTGATCTGTTCTTTTGTTAAATTGTTAGGATAATCTCTAAATAAATTAAATATTTTTTTCTTTTCAAAACTAAATAAAAACTCACCGACCGAATCTAAATTATCAGTCCACCAAATAACATCATCTTTATTCTTCTTATAAAAATCACTTAGCAAAACCATTTGCTCCATTTTATTTGATACATATAATTTGTAATATTAACTTTTTATTTTTTTATCTAAATACTTTATTAATTTTTGATAATTTTCAGGGAAATTGTTATACCCCCTCATTGTATATATTTTCCCTGTTGTAAATTTTATTTTAAATTTCCACCATTCACCATCCATTACATTCATATTTACCCTGTAATCTACATACCTCCAATTTTTAATTATTGATAGTATTCTTGTTTCAAAAGATTTATAATCATCTAATAATTTTTTATTACTCGGTAATACTTCAGGAAACCCATATGCTTCAAGTTCTGAATAATAAAGCTGGTACTTAGCTTTATAATGATTATATTTATAAATCTGTGTAGGATAAGAATAACCGCCCCTTACAAATTCAAAAAATTCGATTTGTGAATTTTGAGGTTTATTTAAGAAATAAACAGCACTATTCCTAACCTCACAAGCAAGATTTTTTGGTATTTCTTCCACATAACCATAGTCATCATCTATGTATAACTTTAATTTCTGTTTTTTATTATCTTTTATATAATCATCATAATAAGTTTCATATAAATTGCGATTATCAAATTTATTTACTAATCTTCTAATACCGCTATATCAGAATGGAAGATAAATTATTTTTGCACTTTAATGCACAAAATTGCACGAGGTAAATGTTCAAATTCCATGCTTAATAGACCCTGAAACAAGTTCAGGGTGACAAGTTATTAGTGCAAAATAGTGCAAAATTTGGGACAAAAGTGCAAGAATAGTCCGGCAAATCTCTACACTACAAATCTGCCTCATTCGCCCTAAATTTAGGCAACTTCGCCTAAAAACTCCCATCACAACTGTCCTGAAAACCTATACAAATCATTCTGTATAACACAAAAAAGGTAATTACAAATGTAACTACCTTTTTTAAAAATGGGCAGGGGTGGATTCGAACCACCGTAGACTCGCGTCGACAGATTTACAGTCTGTTGCCTTTAGCCACTCGGCCACCGACCCATGTCTTTGCCGTTAAAATTGCCTTTGACGAGATTTGAACTCGTGGCCTCTCCCTTACCAAGGGAGTGCGCTACCCCTGCGCCACAAAGGCTTGTTTACAGAGTTTTGTTCCAACCTTAAAGGCTTATTCAACAAACAAGCCGGCAATAGGAATCGAACCTACAACCTACGGTTTACAAAACCGTTGCTCTACCGTTGAGCTATGCCGGCAAGTCAGTTGACAATATCTATTCTAATAAGGAAATAAAAATATGTCAAGCAAAAATTTTGACTTTTTATTTTTCATCATTAAATACATGACAAAAGTCCACTATTCAGATGAGATTTTTACGATTTACTCTATTTTGACTTGAATTTTCCGATTAAATACATGAGAATAAGAGAAGCGAGGCGGTAATTATGAGAATTAATGGCGGAGTACAATTAAATGAAAATGGTTTGAAAACAGCAATTCGTGCTATGCAAGTTCAAACTGCTTTAATGGCAAATGTCAGCGATAACGTTAACGGTTTTGACAAAGTCGGTTATCAACGCAGAGAATCTGTTGTTTCTTCTTTTACCGAATTTCTTGGTGTTGACGGTTTATCTACTGTTATTGATGATACTGTTGGTAGAATTAGCCGTACAGATAACCCAATGGATTTGGCTATGGCTTCTAAAGGTTATTTTCAAATTCAAACACCTGAAGGCATTAGAATGACACGTGACGGACGTTTCAAAATTGATGTTGACGGAAATTGTTTAGATTTACAGGGTAACAAAGTTTTATCTAATACAGGTGTTCCTATCAAGTTTAACATTTTACCTGAAAGTCCAAAAGATGTTGTTGTTAATACAAGAGGTGCTATTAGCATTTTAGATAGAAAAGAAAAGAAATTGAAACATATTGCAAATCTTGGAATTGTTGATTCAAACGGTGTTGGAATTGTTAATCCGCAAGTTCAACAAGGATACAGTGAATATTCAAACGTAGCACTCCAAAACGAATTTATGAGTTTAATGCCAATAAAAAGAACTTTTGAAGCAAACAGGCAAATGTTTTTAATAGAAAACTCAAATCTTCAAAAAGCTATAAGCCAATTAGGTCAAGCAGGCTAGTTTAAAATTTAATCAGCGAGGGTAACAATTATGTATAACATTCAAGGTATAATCAGAAAAAATATTAATAACGCAAGCAGTATGTTTGAAAGATTAGGCTATGTAGGTAATAATTTTGCAAATTACAGTACAAACGGATATAAAGCAGTTCGTTTTGAACAAGTTTTATCTGACGATGGTTATGTTTCAGGTTCTGTAAGAACTGATTATCAAAAAGGTTCTATGAAAGTTACAAGCAATCCTTATGATGTTGCTATTGACGGTGAAGGTTTTATTCCTATTGTTTCTCCTAACGGTGAAGTTGCATATACCCGTGATGGTTCTTTCAAAAGAGGTAAAGGCGGATATCTTGTAACTAATGATAACTGGATTGTTGGTGCAGGTATTAAGCTTCCTGCAAATTTATACAAATTCCAAATTAAAGAAGACGGTAAAGTTTTTGCTTATGATTCAGTAACGGATAATAAAGGTAAATGCTTAGGTACAATTCCTTTAGTGCAATTTGACTGTTGTGAAGGATTGCAGCAAGATACTCAAGGTAATAGAGTTTGGCAAACTGATGAATCCGGTGAACCAAAGTTAGTTAAAAATCATAACTACATAAAACAACATTATTTAGAAAATTCAAACACAAATATTTATACATCAGTAAACGATATGTTAAGATTAAATGCTTCTATGCTGGCAAGTATGAGTGTTTTGAAAGTAACAGATGATATGTATAACAAATCAATTAACATTAGAGAATCTTAATTTAAATAAAAGTTAGTAAGTAATTCAACAAAGCGAGGTAATAAAAATGGTATCATTCAATCCGGTAGATAGTTTTGCAAGATCTTCTCAAATATTGGGATTAGTCGCAAAAAGACAAAAGTTATTAACAGAAAATGTCGCAAACGTAGATACACCAAATTATGTAAGACAAGATATAAACTTTGCCGCTTGCTTGGGTAATGCAAATGGTCCAATGGAAACTAAACTTTCAAAAGAAATGGGTGTAACAAGCATTGTTGACCAAAATGCAGGCGAAGGTGTAAATGTTGCTGATGAATTGATAGGAATGCAACAAAATTCATTAATTTATACAATGGCTACACGTCGTATGTCAAACGTAATTAATATGATGAAAACAGCATTAAATGTTGGTAAATAATAACTTAATCTAATACATTTGATGTAAATAATAAGGAGAAATTGCACTTAGAAACAAAAAAGAACGATAAATAAAACAGAGAAGAAAAGCGAGGTAATTATGGGAATATTAGATTCAATGTACATAGGTTCAAATGCCTTAAAAGCACACGGTAACAGATTGGATGTTCATGCAAAGAATATTGCAAATATTGATACTCCTAATTACGTTAGAAAAATACCTGTTTTAAACACTATAAAAGGTGACTCTTTTGGTGCTATTTTAAATAATATGCAAGACGGTACATTTGGTTTAGGCTCATCAGGAGCACTGCAAGGTGGTGTATCTTATGGTGGCATTGTTGAAGATCCTACTCCTGGTGAAAGAATTTATAAACCCGGTCATCCTGACGCTGATGCTAACGGTTATATAAGAAGTTCAAATGTAAATGCTATGGTTGATATTGCTGATGCTATGATGGCACAACGTGCTTATGAAGCCAACTTGGCTGTAATGAATATTACAAAAGCAATGGCAATGAAAGCTGCAGAAATTGGTAAGTAATAAGAATAGAATATAAATAGCAAAGAAGCACCCCATAAGGGGTGCTTTAAAATGTGCCGCATTTCACTCTGCATAGAAAACAATTAAGTATTGTTTTTCGAGAGGTGAAAACCAAATATGAGATTTAGAGATAAAAAACATGAGTTCTTTTCAGGCACTCTCAGCAGCAATTGCGGGACAGGTAGGAACGGATAATATTATTGGGGCATCCTGAGACATATTAATTGGGGGACTCGGTGTTCTCTTTTAGATGTGAGTTATTGCGTTTTTAGGTATGGCAACAATGTACGCTGAAGCATCTCTTGCACTAAAAACCCTCAATACTGATTCAGATGGCAATATAAAAAGAGAACCTGTTTACTATATTACTACCGCTTTTAAAGGTTTATTGGGAAAAATTCTATCAAACTTTTTTGCCGTTATCTGCGTATTGGCACTTGGTTTTATGGAGTGTATGGTTAAGGCGAATTCCATAAGCAATAGCTTGCAAGTGGCTTTTACATTCCTTCATGGCAAGTTGGTGTGAATCTTTACTGTTTAGTTCTCCTAGTTTGTTATTTAAAAACAAAACATATAACTAATTGCTTGACTAGTACACAAAAAAAAGGACACAAAAAGTGTCCTAAAAATCCAACTATCACAAATCATATATTTAATACTTTTATAGAGTTCTGCCTGCCCAAAGGCTTTCGCTCAATGTTGATTGAGTTTTTGTTGCTTCAACAGTCAAAGTAACATTGTTTGGTGTGAATACAAATACCATATCACCAACTTTTTGAGGTTGACCACCTAATGCACACGCTGCACCGCAAACAAAATCAATTGTTCTTTGAGATTGCTCTTTATCCAACAAATGTAAGTTCAATACAATTGTTTTTCTATCCTTTAAGCATTGAACAATTTGAGCTGCCTCACCAAATGAACGAGGTTCCATAATCATTACTTCTGAACCGCCTTTTACTGTCGGATGAGAAATAACATTTAAATTTGCTCTATCATTTTTTTGATGAAACGGTGATTGCTGATACGCAGGAGCCAACGCTAAATTGTCTTCAGTTTCATATTCTTCACCTGCTTCATCCATCATATCTTCAAAGACTCTGTCATCAGATTGTTCTAAACCTTGAGTTAAAAAGTCTACAATTCCTTTAATTTTTTCTGTAATAGCCACTAATTCGTCCTCCAATTTTTAATTTGTACTAAATAATTTTCTGCCTATGCGTAGCATAGTTGCACCATGTGCGGCAGCGATTTGATAGTCATTGCTCATACCCATTGAAATTTCTTTCAATTCACAGTTATATTTGTTCACTAATTCAATTTGAGTTTGTTTTATATCTTCAAATAATTTGCTTAATTCATCTTCACCAACTTGCAAGGGTGCAATATTCATTAGACCTAAGACATTCAACCCTTTCAATTTAAGTATTTCTTCAAAATCTTTTACCAATTCATCTTTTGAAAAGCCGTATTTTTGTTCTTCGCCCGCATTATTCAGTTGAATAAAAACATCTTGAGCTTTATCATATTTTAATGCTTCTTCTGATATTACATTAGCAAGTTTTAAAGAATCCACCGAATGAATAACATCGAAATTACAAACTACTTTGTTCACTTTATTTGTTTGAAGATGTCCAATGAAATGAAATTTAGAATTTTCTTTTATTTCATTCGGCAAAGAATTTATCTTTTCTATTGCTTCTACCGCCCTTGATTCTCCGAAATCTCGCAATCCTGCTTCGTAAGCAGATATCATTGCGTCAATTCCAAAGTACTTGGTTACTGCGATTATTTTTGGTGTATAAGGTGCGATTTGCTCTTGTATCTGTAATAAATTTTTCTTAATTGTTTCTTTCATAAGACTATTTACCCGAACAAGAGATGTCCGTTTGTGCAGAACATGGTTTTATTATAAACCCTGTTCATGATGAGGACAACTTTTTTATTTCCTATCTTTCCGTATCTGCCGAAAACCATGAAATAACATGGTTTTCACATGTTTTGAAACACTTAATATAACTTAACAAAGTGTTTCATATATAGTATTGGCGTAGTTTAAGCACGCCAATACTATACTAATTACTATCTTCCAAGTTGAGATAATGTTTCCATTACACTACTTGCTGTTCCGAACACACGTGAATTTGCGTTAATCGCACGTTGTGCAATAATCATATTTGATAACTCACGTGCAAGGTCAACATTTGAACCTTCCAAACCACCTGTTTGTAAAGTACCTGTACCCATTTGACCAGCAACTGTATATGTTACGTCACCTGTATCAGGACCTATTGTCCATAAGTTATCTGCTCTTGATACTAAACCTGCTTCGTTTGTAACTGTTGCTAATTGCATTACTAATTGAGATGCACTTGATAATACATTTTGGTTTACGGTAACATCTTCTGCAACAATATTAACACCTGATGCTGTTACATATTGAAATTCAAATTTACCGTTTACATCATTATAAACTACCGTCATCTTATCACCGTTATCATAAGATGCTTCAATTGAACCGTCTCCACCTATTGAATATGATGATAATGATGTTCTGTTTGTTGGAGATGCTTCCGGATCAACAGAAACAACATAAGATAAAACTTTTGAGTTTTCACCATTTGAATCTATTTTATCAAAGCCACAAACGGTTGTAAAATTTGATGTTGATTGATTTGTAAATTGAATTTCATGACCGGCAGTACCTGTTTTTATTGAAATTGTACCATCATTATTTGCTGTCACCGTAGGCACAACATTAATTTGCGGCGTATGACTACTGTTATAATTAGTTATTGCCGTTGTCAATGCACTTTCAACAGCTGTTGCAAATCCGTCCACTGTTTGAGCATTTGCAACATCACCATCCGTAATCGTAGCTTCAAGTACGTCTGTGCTACCGGTACTACCATTACTTATATTAAATGTAATTGTACCCGCTGTAAATTTTGCATTATTTAAATCTCCTAAATTTTTAACAGGATCAGCACTTGATGTAAGATCAGCACCTGAAACAGATGGTGTAATTGATTGAGGGATATGTACAGGTATTTGAGATGCTTCTTCATTTGCAATACCTGCCGCACCTAAAACTTTGTTACCTGTTGCAGTAATCATATCCCCGTTTGCATCCAATGTAAATGCACCGTCACGAGTTAAAAACACATTACTTGAAGCATCCATAACAGTATAATACCCTCTGCCTGAAATCATTGAATCTCCCGGCAAATCTGTTGACAAGAATGAACCTGTATTAAAGTTTCTTGTAATTGCTTCCAATTTTACACCTAAACCGATTTGTTTAGGGTTTGTACCACCGGCAGTCGCTGTTGGAGCATTACCTGCCGTCAGAGTGTTTGAAAACAGTGTTGCAAAACGGGCATCAGCTGATTTATAGGCTGTTGTATTAATGTTAGCAACATTGTTTGATACTACGTTGATAGCCTGCTGTGCTACGTTCAATCCTGTCATTGATGTAAATAAAGCTTGTGACATTCTTCCTCCTCTATGTCTTTATAAATATTTAATTAATTCCGTTTAATTTGTCTTTGCTATTATGGTCTAATAGATTTAATTTCTGAAATCGAGTATGTAGTTCCATTTACGTTTATCATACCTTCGCCGTTTTCAAACGATACTTCATCAACTTTACCAGAAATATCTTGAGTTGATACTACTTTTCCGTTTTCATCAAGCACAGGTATTGTTACGGTAACGTCTTTACCAACAAGTGAAAGTGTTTGTGAAATTATATTACTTGAATTTACGGTTTCGCTTAATTCATTAATTTTATTTGAAACTTCACTAAATGAAGCATTTAAATTATTCATTGCTTCCAATGATGAATATTGTGCCATTTGAGCAAGCCATTGAGAATTATCTGTCGGTTCTGTCGGGTCTTGCTGTTCCATTTGTTTTAACATTAATTTCAAAAACATATTTGAATCTGTTACATCATTTGTTGATGTTTTTGGTTGTTTTGATTCATTGATTGCAGTTGTCGTTTGCAACTGTGTTATCGCTGATGTTACACTCATTTACTTTTACCTACCTCTCCATTTATCACTACAATTTATAACTTACATTTCCAAAACCTGATTTAACGCTAATTGTTCTTTCTGCTTGCATCGTGCGTTCTATCATTTGTTCAGGTTCTTCCAATATTTCATTTTTTATTGCTTCTTTTTGTAAAAATTCATAAGTTGAACGTTTTTCCTTTTCTGCATTCTCATCATTTCTTGAATGATTGCCACTATTGTTTGAATCAAATTGACCGTCTTCCTTATTAAACATATTGTTATTGCTATCTGAAGAACGTCCTGCTTCTGCAATTTTTACATTTACGTTATTAACATTTACACCTTGAGATTGAAGAACTGATTTCAAACCGTCAAGATTTTTGTCCAAAATCTCTTTTGCTTGCGGATTATCTGCTATAATTTGTGCAGAAATTCCATTTTGACCTTTTGATATCTCAATATTTAATTTTCCTAAACTTTCCGGTGTCAAACCAATTGTAATTTTTTGCATTCCGTTTTGTGCATTTAATGCCATCTTAGCTCTGATTTGTTCAAGAATATTTATTTCAGGCACATCTGCTGTTGATTGTTGCGGCATTTGAAGATTATTTGACTGAGTAAGTTTAGCGTTCAAGTCTTGATTAAAATCAACTTTTAACTCAACAGATTCACTATTTTGTACTGCTGCGTTATTCTGCATAACATCACGCATTAAAACTTCTCTTGATGATTGTCCTAAGTCTGTTTGATATGTTTTTGAGGATTTATCAACTTCTTTAATTTTTGCATCCATTTTTTGTAAATTTTCTGTTGACAAACCTGCTTTTTCTAAGGTTTCATTTGCTCTTAACATTTTATTTTCATCTGAAGTGAAACTCTTAACTTGCGGTTGAACTTTTACATTATCTTCAACCTGTATTTTTACTTGTTCAACTTTTTGTTTTACTTGTTCATCTTTTACATCTTGCACAAGTTTGTTATCTTCAGATTTTACCTCTTGTTTTTCTTCAAACTTATTATTTACAAATTCAATGCCTTTAACATCATCTTTTATGTTCATTCTTTCTTTTGCATCAACATTTGTCTTTGCAAATTCATCAGGAGCTTGTTCTTTTGAATTATCATTATCTTGGGCAAGATTTGCAGAGTTTTCTAATTTTGCCGATGTAAGTTCTTGTTTTAAAACATTGTCCTTTGCTTGAGGTTGTTCTACCGCATTATCAAGTTTTACATTTTGTTTTAAAGCATCTGTTACAACAACTGTTTCAACCATTTTGTGTTCTTCAACTTGAACATTATTTTTAGGCACTTCAACTTGTTCTTCAGTTTTGTTGTTTTCTGTTTCGTGCAGATTTTGCTTTTCGTCTTTATTCAATTGAATTTTGGTATCACTTTTTATATCGGTATCATTAAATTCCAATTTTATATCATTTAAAGAATCTTTATTAACCTCTGTTGCATTCATTTTAGGTTCTTTTTCTGCAACCAATACTTCTTCGTTCTTTAATGGTATTTTCACTTCCACATTTTGATTATTCGTATTTGTGCTATCTTGTGCTTTTTCTGCAACTTTCATAACGTTTTCAACATTTGGTGCAACTTGTGGCATAGGTTCTTCAACAGCATCTGCTTTTACAACATCTGCTTTTACATCAGCAGTTTTTATTATATTCACATCTTTAGCCAATTCTGTTTTTTGCTGAACAGAATTAGTATTATCGCCAACTTCTTTAGACTTATACATTGCTGAAATATAATCTTCTTTTGAAGCTACAACATCTTT
This sequence comes from Candidatus Gastranaerophilales bacterium, assembly GCA_905235155.1. Classification (GTDB taxonomy): domain Bacteria; phylum Cyanobacteriota; class Vampirovibrionia; order Gastranaerophilales; family Gastranaerophilaceae; genus UBA6984. Next base: position 23,708 of record CAJOKJ010000017.1, on the reverse strand, counting down.
AGTTAAATCTTCAACAACATTAAGTTCTTCTTTTGTAACATTTTCTGCGTTAGCAAAAACTGTATCAAAACTAATACTGCTTTTTAACGCATCTGCCGGTATATCATTTTCTAAAAGTACCAATTTTTCTGTATTTAATTCAGATTTCGGTTCAAAATTTAAATCAATATCAATGTTCGGTAAAGTACTTAATGACATTAAAACTTCATTTAATGGTTCCTCAATAAGTTCATTAACTTCTGCATCAAAAGCTTCAGCTGAAACTATTTCATTACTTTGTAAATTAGCTTGTTCCGCTTTAACATCTTTTTCTTCAAATTTAGTATAACCGCTATCTTTTAAAGATTGTTCATTATTTTGAATATCGTTTTTTACATTATCATTATTTTGGCTCACAAAATTCTTAGCATTGTTGTCATCTGATTTACTGCTTGCAAAATTTGTCTTGTCTTCTTTTTTTGGTTGATATTTATTTTCGGTTTTAGATTCATTATTTTTTGAAGAAGTTGAATAATTTTTATTTGCATTTTCAAGAAAACTGCCAAATTGAGTACCAATTTCATTATTGTTATCTTTTGATAAGAATGATGATGTTGTATTTGACATCATTTTATCCATGTTATTTGAAGTTTTAAATGCTAAATCGAATTGTTGTGTCATTTTTCCTCTATACTTGTTGAACTTTATATCTTGCAGTTACAATATCATCTATTTCTTCTGCTTCTTTTTTGTAAACTGCATCGTAGAATTTTTTTGACTGAGTTTCTTTTAATTTATCAAGTACCTTGACTTCTTTTAATGCCTCATTTACTTCATTTTGCTTAACTTGCAGAACTCTTTGAGTATGTTCAATCATTTTTTGTTTTTCTTGCATTTGTTGCTCGAGAGTACTCATATATGAGTTACAAGTTGCTAATTCAGAAACATTTAAAGCCTCACTTGACAGTGATATTTCTTCTATCTGCAATCTGTATGATGAATATGTTTTCTTTAGGGTATCAAGTTCTATTTGTAAATCATTCAACAATTTGATGACTTTAGCCATTTCTAACCTTTTGTCTTCAAGTGCCTTTTCTTTTAAATTCAACACCGGTTGTAATCTGAATGAATATTTTTTCAAATTTACCTCTTTGCCCCGATAGAATTACACATCTATCACGTTATCAGATTACATTATTTATTGTTTATTGACCATACATTAAACGGTTGATATTTTGCAAAAAAAATCAATCAAATGGTCTATTTTTTATCATGTATATTAAAGTTTTAAGAGTTATTTTATTTTATCGACTTTCCAAAGGTAAATACTTCCAAAATCTTTATATATGGAATACTTATAATTTTTAGAGTTAAATGACATAAATTCAGCCTGTATCTTCTTAGTCGTAAACAAATATAAGCTATCATTAAACCACTTATCTATAATACTTTCTTTAAATACTATTAACTGATTACCGTCAGTATCTATCGCACAATAATCAGACAAAAAATACGCCCTGTTGTTATAATCTGCCAAATTACCTGTACAATAATTAATTATAGAAATACTTTTATTATACAAATATGGCAACATTGCATTATCATACGTTCTGTATATGATAATTCTTGCGTTTTTTAAATTTTCATCACTCAATATATTTTTTGAAATATTAGTGTAATCGTTCTTCCATACAACATCAAACATTTCTTTGTCAGGTTTAAAAAACAGATATAGCAGTGAAACAGCGATTAAAATGAAAATAGGAATTTGTTTTAACCTTATCGGATTTTCACCGGTTTTATCTAATATAAGCCAACAAGAAATTATAAAGTACACATAAAAGAAGAAATGATGCCAATATCCGCCTATATAATGATTAAAAATTAAGCATAGCCCAATAAAAGTAATAAATAATAAACACGGAAAAATTTTATTTCTCAAATAAAAAATTAATAATAATATTACAAATATACAAAAACAAATTAAATTAAATAATCCCAAACCATTTACAAACAAAGCATTAAGCATCTGTAAACCAATTGTTTTATGGGAAATCACACTATTTTGGCTATTTAATAACTGCACTAAGACAAGAACTGCACCGAACAAAGAAATTAAAATTGAACCTAAGAAAAATTTTTTTTCTTTTATCATCTCATATAAAAATTTTATCCCTAACGCAAATGCCCCAACACCTGCCATAATACTTGTATTCGCACAAACAACAAGCAGCAAAGAATACAAATTTGGATGCTCCAATTTTTTATTATCCATTGCTGCCAGCATAAACAATAACATTATACCTATTGCGTAACATCTTGCAACAACAGGATACATCGCCAAAAACGGAAAACTAAAACTTATTAAAAACTTTATCCAATTATTAAACGGTGATTTCAGCCATAATATTAGTATTGCAATAAAACAAAATATCCAATTTAATAACAACATTGAATAAGGATACATAAAATTTGTTTTTGCAAACGGCATCAACAACAAATACCAAATAAATGTATGACCTTCCAAACGCATTAATCTTATTATTTCAAATAAATTTAATTGTTCTGCTATTGTCCAAGCATGAGCCTCATCATACCATGGGGAATGCAAAAAGCATCTTGTCAATGTAACAAAACACCACAATAACATCACAACTATAAAAGCCCAATTATATTTTTTATTTTCATTTTTCATACTTTTCTAACCGATATAAGCACCAATTTTTATCAAATTCAAAAATCTTATCCAAAACAAAATATTTATTACTTGATTTACCTATTATAATCCTATCACCATTAAAAGATACACCAATAACATAATTTTTCTTGTTTTTTTCGTATTGCTTGTCTATTCTGTCATATTTGATTATTGTTTTAAAATCTCTACAATATTCAGACCTGTAAAATGAGGTTGTATCATAATTTGCTTTATATCCTGAACAATAATTTTTAATATTTATATGACGGTCTTTCAAATAAGGCAAAACTGAACTTGTATAAAAAGAGGTAATAATAACATTGCTGTTATTTTCTATAACATTCTTACACAATTTAGATTTATCCTTCCAAACATAATTATAAACATTTTCGTAAGGTCTGTATAAAATATAAATAAAAGAAATAACACATAACACTATAATACAAGCTTTTTTATATTTAAAATCAAATTTTTCATATAATAACCAATTTGCGACAATAAAATATATATAATAAAAAAAGCCGTGCCAAATATTACCTGTATAAATAGATGAAACAGAAAACATAATTACAAAAGATATTATTAAAAATAATGGCAATATCCTATTGCTTATAAAAACAAACAGGTAAAAACAAAATAAAATCGCTAAAAATATTAAATTTGCATATACATTATTTACAAAAACATAATCAAAATAACCAACACCCATTGGTATATATGACCAAACTATATCTTTTGAAGAACCTAATAACTGTATAAGAAATAAAATCACACCTAAAATACAAATTACAGCCGCAATAACCATATTTTTCTTATTTTTTATCATTTCATATAAAAATATAATTCCAAATGCAGCAGCACCAACCGCTGCCATTACACTTGTATTTGCACAAATAACAAGCAGCAATGCATACCAATTCGGATGCTCTAATTTTTTATTATCCATTGCAGCCAGCATAAATACCTATTGCATAACACCTTGCAACAACAGGATATAAGGCTAAAAACGGAAAACTGAAACTTATTAAAAACTTTATCCAATTATTAAACGGTGATTTCAGCCACAATATTAATATTGCTATAAAACAAAATAACCAATTTAATAACAACATTGAATAAGGATACATAAAATTTGTTTTTGCAAACGGCATCAACAATAAATACCAAATAAATGTATGCCCTTCTATTCTCATTAACCTTATAATTTCAATAAGATTTAACTCTTGTGCTATTGTCCAAGCGTGTGCTTCATCATACCAAGGTGAATGGTTAAACACTCTTATTAATGTAACTGTAACCCACAGTAACAACGATATTATCATTACCCAATTTTGTTTTTTAAATAATTCCATATATAAATTATACTCAAAAAAATATCTAAAACCTTATGGTTTTAGATATTTTATACTATTCAGAAATTATCTTATGCTCTTTTGCCGTAAGTCGATGTTTTTACAGGTTGAGAAGCTCTCATTTCAGTAAGGACATCTCTGATTAATTCACTGCAAGTTCTGCCTGTACCGTCTTTTGACATTTCAATTTCAATTTTCTTCATCATTTTTGCTTTATCTCTGAAGTTAATTTTGTTATTGTTTGAAACATTTACATTATTATTTGCTGCTTCATAAATTTCTTTTGAATTAGCAACTTTACCGTCAACTTTTACAGTTAATTTTGATTTAAAATCTAAACCTTTCATTGATAAGTTAGCACCTGCTGCTGCTGCGTGTCCGCCACCACCAAATACTGCGGCTAAAACTTGTGCAGCATTTGTTTCACCACCAGAACGGAATGAAAAACTAATCATGTTTTTATCAGCAATTTGTGAAAATTTATTTATTGAACCTTCAACTTGGTTTTGTGCCATAAATACTGCAACTCTGTCGCTATCATAAGCAGAACGGTAAGTTTCTGCTGCTTTTTCCGCATAAGTTACAGGGTTTGGATTTGGTCTTGAGAATGTAGGCAGACATTACTTCACAATTTTTAAATGAGTTATAAACATCTGTCATTTGTACATTTTCATCTTGTTTTTTTGCTTCGTTTAAAATGTTTTCCATAACAGCATAATTTACACTCATCATGCCTAAGCCAATTTCAGGATACATTTCACGACCTCTAAGAGCCATCATTAATACTGCATCTTTTGGTCCTAAATTATTTGTTAGCGGTTGATTTGGTAATTCATAGAATAAGTTTTCCCTCATCCATTTTTTATTAATTTCACCGTCTAATTTGTTCATTAAATAATTTGACATACCTTCAGGGTAGTAATTTGCTTTTTGAGATTGAGGTAATTTAGCATCTGACGGATGATAATTTGCTTGATTTTTGTATCCGCAAGTATCTGTTTGAGTACCTGTTACAATACCTGCAACAAATTTTTTCGCATTATCAACAGAATTTGTAAACATTTCTCCTAATATTCCTGCTTTGTCACAAACAGCTGTAACAATTTGAGTTGCAGCAGGAACAGAGTCAACGACCAAAGCTAATTTATCTTGAATAGTTTTACCCATATCAAAACCTAATTTTTCTTTTGCATTTGCCCATTCTGCTTGTTTTAACGGATGGTGGTCAATAAAAATTGTTTTACCCGCATTTTCAAAATATGGTTTAAATGCTCTGCTTGAACGACCTTCAGTTGGGGTATCCAACATAATTACTAAATCATATTTTTTAGCATCTTTGCCGTCAGCAGTGTTAGGGTCGAATAATCTTGATTTATCTGTTAATCTTTCTAATTCTTTATTTAATGTTTCAATTTGCTTTTTAGCAGCAGGATTTGTGCTTTTTTCAAGCATTTCAATATTTTTCTTTACAGAATTAACGGCTTTTGCGTTATATGGACGTTTAATATCTTCAACACCTGGAACTTTACTGAAAGAATTTGGAATATCATCATCAATTGAAGCATCTATACTTCTGTCAGGGAAAGCACCCTTTAATGCAGCAGTCATACCTATTACACAACCGACTGTGTCACCGTCAGGTGAACAGTGACCCAAAACTAAAATATTTTTATTTTTAGGGTCTTTAATTTCTTTTACTATTGTATCAACAGTATCTTTTATTTTTCTAACTTCGCCTAAACCGTTTCTTTTACCTTCAACGTCAAATATTTTTTCTAAAACTTGTTTTGGTGAAAAATCGGGTTGATAAATTGAAACAGATGAAGAAACTTTTGCATCTTTTGAATCAATTAATGCATTAAACGCATTTTGAGCATTTTCTCTAACTTTTGCATCTTTACCTGTATATTTTAAATTTGCTTTTGCCGCAATAATTGGAAAATCAGAAGTTACACCGCCTGTAACATTTGTAAGCTCAAATTGAAAGTTATCTTTATCAGTGTTGATAACATTCATAAAGCTTTCTGCAACAGGAGCGGGAACTGTACCGATTTCACCGAAATTAGGGTCTTTTAGTGTAATATTTTTTGTAACTTCGTCATAAGCATAATCTAATTTTTGACCGTCTTTCCAGTCTGATTTTGCCAATCTTACCAAGTTATCATCAGTCGCCATAGCATGAGCACCTGCCATACCTTTTTGATGTTTTGTTACACCTGCAATTTTAAATTGAACACCGGCTTCAACAGGGTTTTGGAAGTTACCTGTAAATGATACGTGAAGGTTTTTACCTTGACGTTCTACACCAATAGTATTTTTATTAATGTTGATAACATCTGAAGAATATTTCAAAGCAGGATTATTTTTTACGTTCTTTGCTGCTTGAAAACTAACAACATTACTTGAAATCGGATTGATTCTCACAATTTTACCCTTATTTTTTACACACTTTTATATTTATTTAAAGTCTAAAAACACATGTTTTTTGCTATTTTTCGGTATTTTTATTGCAATTGTTACAATTATTTTACATAAATCTTCCAAAAAGAATAATTTTCAAAATCCTTATATTTTTTAAAGAAGATTGAATAACCATTAGCTTTTATTTCTTCAAAGTCTTTATCTATTTTATACTCTCTTTTGTCAATAAAAGTGTACGTATTATCATCAATTATAAGCTTTAAATTGTCAGGATATCGCTTTGCCTGTTCAATAGTATTTTTTATGGCACAAATTTTATCATTATTATTCATTAAATCATAGTCCGTATTATCCTCATTATGACAATGATTTTTTAAAACATAACTTCTGCCGTATGCATATGGAATTGCTTCGTACAAAATCCCTGAATTCTGAATAATTGTAGAATTATTTAAGTTGTCATCTCGCTCAATAATATTTAATAAATCCAAAGATTTTCTGCCAAAAACCTGATAATAATCTTTATCAACAGGTCTGTGAAATAACAAAATTAGTGATATTATCGTAAATGTAATAATCACATATTTATTTTGCTCATTATTGCCACATAACCACAATGCAACTATTAAAAAGATATAAAAGAAATACGAATGCCAAAAACCACCACCATATACAGCCATTAGAAAAGTTAATAACCAAAAATAGTTAAAACTTATAAAAAATAAAATATTCTTTTTATCATAAAAATATTTTAAAAAAGGTATTGAAAATAAACTTACCAACAAACAATTTAAAATTAAACTTCCATTAATAAATGAATTTCTAAATATTCTAACACTTATGTGAGGTTTTCTATTAGTAGCAATAGGAACGAAATAATTCATGTTAACCAACTGATATAAAATCAAAAGTGCTCCTATTGCTAATATTAAATATACCCATAAAGAATTCTTTTTATCAGAAGATTTTATATATTCATATAAAAATAAAATTCCAAATGCAGTCGCACCGATTAATGCCATTACACTTGTATTTGCACACAAAACCAACAACAATGCATATATTTTGGGATATTTTAATTTTTCATAAAACAGCACCGTAAGAGTAAATAGTAACAATATTCCTAATGAATAACATCTTGCAAGTACTGCATAACAGCCTATAAATGGAAAAGAAAATGTTATGAGTGCTTTTATACAATTGTTAAAAGGTGCTTTCCACCACATCAAAATCAATGCCAGTGTACAAAATATCCAGTTTAATGCCTGCATTGGATATGGATACGGTATTATATGACTGTGTGCAAAAGGATATAACAAGGCTTGCCATATAAAAAAATGCCCTTCATTTTTTATATAATTAAACATATCTGGAAAGTTTAATTGCTCTGCTATTGTCCAAGCATGTGCCTCATCAAACCAAGTAACATGGTTTAATATACGGCCTATTGTTATTATTGAATATAAAACCAGACAAATTATCGCTATTAAATTATTTCTAATCAGATTTAGCATTTTCATTTATAGCCTCAATTTTCCAGAAACAATGATTTTCTATACACTTGTACTTTTTAATAAGTAATTTATAATCTTCTGCCATAATAATACCATAATTGACAACTTGAATATTTTTATCTTTTTCCGTATAAGCATAAGTTTTATCACTTACAAAAGATTTTATTAAATCCGGATATTTTTGTGCTTGTCCAAAAATATTTCCTCTAACGCAATCATTACCAATTAAATTTTTTAAATCATAATCTTTATTATCCTTTTCAGTACAATAATTTTTAAGCTTTTTTTCTGTATGGTAAAATTTCATACATAATACCTGAATTATGCAAAATTAAAGCATTTTTCAGATTTTCATCATTTTCTATAAAACTCTTTATTATCTTGCAATTTGATTTAAAAGTTTCGTTATAGTTTTCTTTTGCAGGCAAATTAAAAATTAACAGAAAAGAAATCAGTGCTAATGTAATATGTGCAAATTTTCCGGACAACAAGTTCCCTGCACGATTTATCCAAAGTGAAATTATAAGATAGACAAAAAAGAAATATGCATGCCAGAAATTCATACCATAGAAATTAAATGCTAAAATCAACATTAAAATATACGTAAAAGAAAAGAAAAATAAAGATGCTTTATCCTTAAATAAATATATCAATATAGGGATAGAAAAAATCAAACTTAAAATAGAATTTACTAATAAATTATTGTTTATGTAGGTATTTTCAAACATCATCAAAGATGTATAAAAATGACCGTTTTCAACAATTGTTGAAAAATAATTAATCTTTATTACCTGCAATAAAACTGCTGCTGCACCAACAAGCAAAATCAATAAAGTAATTATATATTGCTTTATTGATAATTTATTTTTAAAAATATCAACAACAAACAAAACACCAAAAGCTGCTGCACCAATTAATGCCATTATACTTGTATTTGCACATAAAACCAACAATAATGCATAAGTTTTTGGATATTTTAGTTTATTTTCATACAAAGCGGCAAGTACAAACAGGAGCAAAATACCAATTGAATAACATCTTGCAAGAACAGAATAACAAACTAAAAACGGAAACGAAAATGTTATTAGTGCTTTTATCCAACTATTAAACGGAGCTTTTCGCCATAGTATAATTACTGCACACATACAAAAAGACCAATTTAAAAATTTCATTGCATAAGGATACAAATTAAATTTTACGTGAGCAAAAGGATATAACAAGACCTGCCAAACAAAAAAATGCCCCTCATTCTTGATATATTTAAGCATAGCAACAAAGCCTAACTGTTTTGCAATTAACCAAGAATGAGCTTCATCAAACCACATTGCATGAGTATAGTTAAAATAAATTGTAATAGCAGCATATATAACCAAGCATAATATTGCAAATTTATTTACTTTCATGGTATTCCTGTTCGGCATTAATATTCCACAAAACATCTTTTTCTGACTTGCCTAAAATAACATTCACAGCCTCAATACCTGTAAGCATTGAATGATCCATATTGTTATAGCGATGTTGTCCGTTTCGGCCAATGCAATATAAATTTTCAAATTTATCAAGATATTCACGAATTTTATCAAAATCTTTGTAACTGTCAAAATAAGCAGGATAAGCTTTTTGAACTCTTAAACGTGTTGAACTTATAACATCTTCTTTTTTTATTATTCCAAGTTTTGCAGTTTCATCAATTGCCATACTTATAAAATCTTCGTCAGACATATTCCAATATTCGTCACCCTCATTACAGAAGTATTCCAAACTTATAAATATTTTATCTTTATCCTTAACCAAATATGGCGACCAATTATTCATAATTTGCATTCTGCCCAATTTTACATCAGGTTCCTGAATATAAATCCAGCAATCATGAGTTAGCTTGCCATCTTCTTTCAAATTTAAATCGTTCAAGTATAGACCAACAAGCATATAATCACGATATGGCAAAGCGGAAGCTATTTGTGCCACATCTTCATCTTTGTTTGTCATACCACAAACTAAATCTTTTACCGGCATTGATGACAAGAAATAATCAGCATCAATATATTTTTCTTCACCATTTTCCCTTATTTTTACAGAATATATCTTACTATCATCATTGCAAATTCCGACAACTTCAGAATTATAATGAATTTCGCCACCAAGCTCGGTTATCTTACCTGCCATCAAATTCCACAATTGACCACAACCGTATTTTGGATAAGAAAATTCTTCAATTAACGTTGTTTCTTTCTTTTTTGTTAAATGCAAAGCATTTAAAACGGCTTTTACAAGAGATAATCCCTTAATTCTTTGTTCTCCCCATTCTTTTGAAATATTACGAGGATGACGTCCCCAAACTTTTTCGGTGTAACTTTCAAAAAACATACTATAAAGAACTTTACCAAAACGGTTAATCATAAAATCTTCAAGGCTATTTTCTTTTCTTTTAAATATTGCAGATTTTAAATAGCTAAATCCTGCAAGCAATGTTCTTTTTAAACCCATATTTTTGAAAGTTTTTGGCGACATGCTTATAGGATATGCAAACAATTTTCTTAAATAAAAAATTTCAGAAAATCTTTTGCGTCTAAGCATTACAATATCCTGCTCATCAGGATTAATATTGTTTTTTATTTCATCAGGCAAAAAATATTCCCATAAATCAACTATTTGTTGATTTTTTGAGAACATTCTGTGTCCGCCGATATCAATACCGTTACCATCAAAAAATACAGTTCTTGAAATTCCGCCGACAGAATCTGATTTTTCAACTAAAATAGGTTTGATATCATCTGTTTCAGTTAAAAAAGCATACGCAGCAGCAAGTCCGGCAGGCCCCGCCCCAATTATTACAGCTGTTTTATCTCTTGTTTGCATAAAATAATTATATTACAAAAATGTATACTCTACTTGCAACTTGTATTTGTCCAACTTAATGTAACATTACTATTTTTACATTTACCATTGCTATCAGCCTTTAGATAGTCCATATTACCATTTTCAATTACCCAGCATGTACAGCCTGCCCAACGGTCATTAAAACATTTTTTTATACCGTTACCTTGAGTCCAATAATCACCTTGTCCGCCTCTTGGCAAAATCCCATGATTTTTTGTTACTGAAAATTCAAACCGGTCAACACCTTTGGTATTTGATACTTTGTTAGGTCCATCAATATCGACAGGGATAGTCCCACAAGTAACATCATTTATAGGGGAATATTGTAAAGCATCAGAAGCAGCAATAACACCTATAATTCCAACCACAACTAAGGTTTCAGCCAAAGTAAAAGCAACTAAATATTTATTCTAAAATATTGTAAACAGTCTATTCATAATAAATTACTCCTTTCTATTGTCTTAGCAAATTTTTAATAAAATGCAAATAACACACTAAAAACAAATAAATATAAGTTAAAAAATAAGCGGTAACAAATGTTACCGCCTATATTAGTTCACTTTATTTTCCTTATTATCTTCTCTGAAATTATGCTGCAACTTCAAAGTGTCTTTTTCCGCCTTTTTGAGGTTTATGTTTACCACCTGCTTTACCTGTTTGTTGGTGGTTGTCGTGATGACCTTGAGTTTTGTTACCTCTACCTGTTTCTTTTGTTGTATTAGTTGCAGGTTGATTTTTTCTTATTTCTTTAACTACATCTTTGATAATTTCAGATGTTGTTCTGCCTTGTTCACCTTCGCCTGCTAATGCAATTTCAATTTTTTTGCACATGCCTGCACGTTTTTCAGCAGGAATATTGTTATCTTTCATTATTTCGTAGTTTTTAGTTAAATCAGCATATACAGATGCAGTATCATCAACTGTTTTACCGTTTACTTTGATAACTAACGGAGTATCAACATTTACGCCCGGTAAATCAACTCTACCGCCTGATGCACCGCCGTGTCCGCCACCACCGAATAAGTTTGCCAACAATTCTGCGTGGTTGCTCATTGCAGATGATCTGAATGATAATCTCAAACCGTTTTGTTTTGCAACATCAGAGTTTTCTGTAATGAAGTTTTCTTTCTTATCTTGGATAACTAAGATTGCAATTCTGTCTGCATCATAAGGTCCTGTATATGTTTCAGTTGCTCTTTCAGTTAAAGTGCTTGCTTTTTGACCCGGAGCCAATTTTTGAGATACTTCTGATGGGTCTGATTTTAATGCACCTAATGCTTCTGAGTATTTGAAACCGTTTTGAACATCTAACAATGTAATATCAGGGTCTTGTTGTAATGAAGAATTGAATACATCATACATTTGATCGTAATCTACTTCAATAATACCTAAGCCTAATTCAGGTGACATTTTTCTTCCTTCAAGAGCATAAGTCAACATTTTGTCACGAGGCGATAATTTACCGTCAACGCTATTTGAGCTTAATGCTTTATCAGGTACATCATAAGCGATATTTTCACGTAACCATTTTTTATCAACTGAACTGTCAGTTTCTGCCAATTTATTTGTTAACCAAGTAGACATACCTTCAGGGAAGAAGTTTGGTCTTTGTTGTACAGGTAATGCTGAGTGGTGTGGCAACAAGTTAGCTGTTCTTGTGAAAGAACCTGTATCTGTTGAAGTACCTGTAATTACACTTGCAACAAAGTTCTTAGCTGCTTCACCGCCTTTTTCGAACATTTTACCTAATAAACCTGCCTTTTCTGCAACAATTGTTACTAACTGAGTTGCAGCAGGAACAGCATCACAAACAAGTGCTAAACCGTTTTCATGGATTTTTTTCATATCCAACCCTGTTTCTTCTTTAGCATTTTGCCATTCAGTAATTCTGTGAGGGTGGTGGTCGATATAAATTTGTTTTTTACTTCCTTCGATATAATCTTTAAATGCACCTGAAAATCTTGTTGGAGTTGGAACGTCCATTGTCATTACAAGGTCATATTTTTTCTTTTCCTTTCCTTGTAAAGGATTTGCATCAAATAAATTTTCAGGATTTTTTAATTCTGCTAAATCTCTTTCAAGAACTTTTTGTTGTTCTCTTGAAGTATCTGTATTAATTGATTTTAAAACTTCTAAGTTCTTTTCTAATGTAGCAATTTTTTCAGGATTATAAGGACGTTTTACAGCTTCAATACCAGGCATTTTGTCACGGAATAAACCCGGAATTTTATCATCTACTGCACAATCAATTTCTTTGTCAGGATATGCTGCTTGAATTGCAGTTTTCATTGCAATTACAGAACCCAAAGTATCACCATCAGGTTTGCAGTGACCTAAAATTAAAATTTTCTTATTTTCAGGATTATTAATTTCATCAGAAATGTTTGTAATAGCTTCTTTAATTTCTTTAACTCTGCCTAAACCGTTTTCTTTACCTTCAACGTCAAATATTCTTTCTAAAACTTGTTGAGGTGATTTAGCAGGTTGGTATACCATAACTGCTTTTGAAATTTTTGGATCATCAGAATTTAATAAACCATTGAAAGCATCTGTTGCTTTTTGAGCTTCTTTTTTATCATTACCAACATATTTTAATGCTGCTCTTAAACCAATTGTAGGAGCACCTTTTGAAGTACCTGCAATTACGTTTGACAATTCAAATCTGTAATTTTGTATTTTACCTTTCATTATAGGCATTAAAACATCTGCCATTTCTTGTGGAACTTGTCCTACTTCACCAAATTTTGGGTGAACTAATGCCAATGTTTTACCACTTCTTGTTTTCACTTCTTTGCAGTTTAATCTGTCCCCTTCTTTCCAATCACTGTGAGCTAACTTAACTACTGAATCATCCTCTGCTGTTGCACTTGCACCTTCTGTTCCTGCTTGGTGTTTTGCTACACCACGAACTCTAAATTGAATTGCAGGTGCATCTTCAGTTGCTTTTGTTTCCATTGGGTTTTGCAATTTACCTGTAAATGCAACATGTAAAGCATTTCCTTCACGTTTTACTGCAATCGGTTTGTCTTCTGCTTTACGTGAAAACGATACTGAATCTGCCTCGTATCTTAAGTTTGGTCTAACATTTACTGTTTGTTGCATTTGTGGTTTTGATACGACTTGCAAATTTTGGATTTTTTCTAATTTCATTAGAATACCTTTCTAAGTTTTATAAAGTGAACAAATTTTCCTATTAATAAACACTACACAAAAAGTATAAGTTTGCTAAAAAAAAAAATTGCTACCTATAATCCTTTTCATGACACATTTGTAATAAATTGTTACATGATTTTTGTGGTATAATATTATTGTTGGATATCCGAGATAAACAGAGTTTGGCATGACTATTTCGCAAGAAGCCTCAGTTCAAATAAATGAGTGGCTTATAGAGTATAAAAAAACAACCGATGAAAAACACAAAAAACAATTACAAAGCTTAATTGTGCTAAAAGCGATGCCACTCGTGAGAAAAATAGCATGTTCTCTTGCAAGACGTGCAACCGACCCTGTTGATGATTTAGTTCAAGTAGGTTCCGTTGGTTTAATAAAAGCTATTGAATTTTTCGATCCCACTATCAGCACTAAATTTAAAACTTATGCAAGTTATCTTATTACAGGCGAAATAAGACACTATTTACGTGACAAAGCTTCCATGATTAAAGCACCACGTGAAATACAAGAACTTGCATTTAGAATTAATATTGTCATAAAACAACTGTCTGAGAACGGAAATGATAATCCGACCAATGAACAAATTGCTGAAGCATTATCTTTACCGGTAAAAAAAATTAACGATGTAATTGAAGTTGATAGAAGAAAAAGCACTATTTCTTTAGATCAAACATTTTCAAGCAATGAAGAAGACTGTTTTTCTCTTGCAGATAAAATTCCTGCGGGAGATTATCAAGAATTTTTAAACGCTTATGAAGAAAAAATTATGCTTGCAAAAGCAATCAAAGAATTACCGCAAAATTTAAAAGACGTTATTGAACTAAGTTACTATGAGGACTTAAATCAACGTGAAATTGCAACCCGATTAAACATTTCTCAAATGCAGGTTTCAAGGCGTATAAAAAGAGCATTATCGGAAATATATAATATTATTACCGAAAAAAATCAATATGAAAGAGATTAGTTATGACGATTTTGGATATTGTTGTCGGTATATTTATTTTTGTAACAGGTGTTTGTATTGGCAGCTTTTTAAATGTAGTTATTTTAAGAGCTTTAAACGATGAATCTATTATATTTCCGCCTTCAAAATGTCCAAAATGCCAAACTCCTTTAAAATGGTGGCATAATATACCGATATTATCGTTTATTTTTTTGAAAGGTAAATGTGCCTTTTGTAACGAAAAAATTTCCATACAATACCCGATTGTAGAACTTTTGACGGGATATTTATATTTAATTGCATTTTTAAAATTCGGATACACATTCAATACTCTGTTTACAGTTGCGTTTTTATCATTATTTATTGTTATATCTACAACAGACTTAAAAGAACATGTTGCTTTTAATATACACAGTTATATTTTGGCAATACTTGGAATAGTTTATAATTTCTTCAATTTTGGCTCTTTATATCAAGGACAAACTTGGATATTCAGCACTTCTTTCATTGCATCTATATTGGGTTTAATCATTGGTGCAGGCTTAATCGGAATTTATATGGGAATAGGATATTTATTATTAAAGACAATGATTATAGGTCCGGGTGATATATTTATCGCAGGTGCATTGGGTGCTTGTTTTGGGTGGAAGTATATTTTATTTATTTTAGCAGGAGCAGTTACTATACAAGTTTTGGCTTTTTTACCAATCTTTTTCCGTAAATTAATTAAGAAAAAAGATTTTATAACCATTATAGAATTTATTATTTTTACAATATTTGCAATTATAAATTATTTTATACACAATATTCCATTAATATTAGCACTAACAGTAAGCGGATTATTGCTTTGCAAAAGAATTATTGACACCTTACCGGAAAATCTTGTTGAACTTAATGCTGCATTATTAAATGGTGAAGCAGAAGAACAAGACTTGGAACAAAACGAATTATTCCACCTTCCTTTTGGACCTGCATTGTGTTGTGCGTCATTATTATTTATATTTTTACATTAATAAAACGATTAAGCCTACCGAACAAAATACCATTAAAAATATAAATATTGAAGCTATTTTTAAAATTGGTTCTTGCATTTGTATTGCATCTTGCATATCTAATTTAATAATAATATCTTTTGAAAAATCGTCTTTAAAATCATTTTTTGTTTTTTCAAAAGAATTATTCAGAGCATTTTTAACCTTATACATACCTTCTAATTCATTCCTTACAGGTTGATTTGCTATTGCATATTTTTTAAAACGTATAGTTTCATCATCTGATAATTCGCTATCCAGATAGGCAGACATTTTTTCTTTAAAGCCTTCACTGTATGAAGAAATAGGCATAATATTTTGCGGTTTTATTTCATCTATTTTAGATTTTGCCTCGTTAAAATTACTAAAAACTTTTGCTAAAGCTTCGTATTTTGCATAACAAGATTCACATTTGCAAAGATGAGATTGCACAAAATTTGTAACTTGATAATTTGTTTTTCCGTCGATATAGAATGAAAGCAACGCCATTACCTGACTACATGCTAAATTGTTTTTCATAAATACTCCTTTTATATATAATCTTTCAGACCGTCTTGCAGACGGCTTCTTGCTCTTGAAATTCTTGATTTAACTGTTCCTACATTCGTTTTTGTAACTTCTGCTATTTCCTCATAACTCAGACCTTGTAATTCTCTAAGAACAATAGGAACTCTAAAATGTTCAGGAAGTTGCTGCATTTCGTGTTTAATCATCTTGTCTAATTCGTTAGAAATACATTTTTCCAAAGGTTTACATTTTTTGTCGGGAATATAATTTTGCGGATTAGTTACAAACTTTTCATTTTCATTTTCGTTGTCGATAGAAATCATTGGCGGAATACGGTTAAATTTTCGTAAACTGTCATAAAACAAATTCATCACAATATGATTAAGCCAACTTTTAAATGTTTTTGGATTTTTTAAATTATGAATACCTTTTGCCATACGCATTAAAGCCTCTTGCGTAAGGTCATAAACATTATCATTTTTTTTGCTTAAATAGGTAAATGTTGCAAATACATTTTTTTGCTGACGTCTGATTAATTCTTCCAAAGCTTTGCAGTCTTGAGCAATTGCAAGTTCAACAACTTCATCAAGCGGTATTTTTTTGTATTGAACCTTTCCTAATCTCATAAATACAGATTAAGAAATTTTTTGAATGATTTACACACTCTTTATATTAATCAAGTAAGGTAATATTTTAAAAAGAACAATTTGAATATCAATGTAACATTTTCCATAAAATGTTACATTGAGTATATTCCCATATTGCAATAATATCAAACATTTCTGCTAAAATCAATATTTTAAATTTATAAAAAAATAATAATGTCCTGCTCGGACGGAGGAAACTTTTGGTGGCAAAAGTTGTCGGATTATTCGGGGTGTCGGTGGAGTAACGTCCGACCGACACCATGCCTACCGAAAATCCTCTTTCACAAAAACCACGACCTATTTCCATTCGCTAATTTTCTAAATTTTTCAATGTAACATTTTATGGAAAATGTTACATGAAACGAAAGGACTTAATATGTTGAAAACAGTGAATTGTACGGAATATTTAAAAAATAAGTTGTCTATTAAATCTATATTTTCTTGGTTAAACGGTAGAGCAGTTGAACAGTTAAATAGTTCAATATCGGTTAAATTCTTTAACCTTTCAACTATTAAACTGAAAAATCTGTTCACTACTCACTATTCAAAATTCACTAAAAAACTTTTTGCATTTACCCTTGCAGAAACACTAATTGTAATGGGTGTAATAGGTGTTGTTGCAGCACTAACCTTACCGAACTTAAATCAGTCAACCAATAATAAAGAAAAAGTAGCTAAAGTAAAAAAAATATATCAAAATTTAAATGATGCTTTTGGTAGAGCTGTTGCTGTTTATGGACCTATGGATGAGTGGTGTACCGGACTAACGTCTGACAATTGTAAAAAACGAAGATTTGAGCGTATAACAGAGTTTATGAAATTATCAAAAGTCTGTGGAAATTCAGGTGATAGTTGTCCTGCTGGAGCAGAAACACTCTTTTTAAACGCCGACGATACTTATCCTGGACCTTGTTGGAATGGTTATTGTGCAATATTAGCAGATGGCACTGTTGTTGATTTAGTTTATGCAGGAAATATTATCGAGATTGATATTGACGGTCTTAACAAAGGAGCTCATACTTATGGTAAAGATATATTTGTATTTGATTATGACATAAATGGTATTCGTCCATCTGTGGGGGGTCCAGGTCAATGTTTTAAATTTGGTTTATGTTCTGAATGGGTAATAATGAATGATAATATGGATTATCTAAAAGCAGATGAAAATGGCAAATGCAAAAATAGCAACGTAACATTAAGTGAAACCGCTACCAGTTGCAATTAAGATTATTTAAATTTCATCATATTTTGCATCATTTTTTGCATGCCGAAACCGCCCATTTTGCCAAACATTCCTTTCATTTGGTTCATACCCTTCATCATTGAACGCATTTGGTCAAATTGTTTTATATATATATTTATATCATGTAATGGAATACCTGAGCCTGCCGCTATACGTTTTTTTCTGCTTGAATTTAACAATTGCGGATTAGAACGTTCTTCAGGTGTCATACTTTGGATAAATACTTCAATACGTTTTAATTGTTTTTCGCCTTCGTGAGAAATCAAATCTCTGTCTTCTTTTTTTATATTCATGCCTGGTAACATACCTAAAATTTGGTCAATAGAGCCAAACATTTTCATTTGACGCTGCATTGAAAGAAAATCGTCGAAAGTAAATTCGGCTTTTTTCATTTTTTCTTCCATTTTCTTTGCTTCTTCTTCGTCAAAAACTTCTTTTGCCCTTTCAACCAAAGAAACAATATCACCCATACCTAAAATACGAGTTGCCATACGATCAGGGTAAAAATCTTCTAAAGCATCTATTTTTTCGCCTGTACCCGTCAATTTAATTGGCTTTTTAGTACAATAAACAACACTTAACGCCGAACCGCCTCTTGAATCACCGTCTAATTTAGTTAAAACCAAACCTGTTAAATTCAGTTGTGCATCAAAGTTTTCCGCAACATTTACCGATTCTTGACCTGTCATTGAATCTATTACCAATAATTTTTCGTGCGGATTAAAAATTCTGTCAATAAGCAACAATTCCGCCATCATATCGGTATCAATCTGCAAACGACCTGCCGTATCAAGAATCACAACATTAAAACCGTTTTCTTTGGCATGGTTAAGAGCATGGCTTACGATAGACTGAACGTCTGTAACACCTTCTTCAGCATATACAGTTGCACCGATTTGTTCTCCAAGTGTTTGTAATTGTTTAACCGCTGCGGGACGATACACGTCGCAGGCAACAAGCAGCGGATTTTTACCTTCTTTTTTTAGTTTTACCGCTAATTTTGCACTTGATGTTGTTTTACCTGAACCTTGCAAACCAAGCATCATAATTATACTTGGGTGTCCTGTCAAATTAAGAGGTTGAGTTTCTTTACCCAATAATTCTACCAACTCATCATGAACTATTTTGACAAGTTGTTGAGCGGGGTCAACACCTTTTAAAACTTGTTCACCTTCTGCTCTGTCTTTAATATTTGATATAAAAGCCTTTACAACTCGCAAGTTCACATCTGCTTCCAACAATGCACGTCTAATCTCACGCAACGCTTCTTGCATATTGTCTTGTGTAAGTTCTTTACCTGTTGTTTGTCTTATGATACCCTGTAATTTTTCACTTAAATTATCAAACATTTTTACCCCTTAATTCACATGTATATATATAAATATATCATGAAAAAATCCCTCAACTGTCGGTATTGTTTTTTTATCTTGCTTAAAGTTTAATTATCTTATACAAGAGAGGTATTTATGGAAACACAAACTATTGCAAACGAAATTAATCAAACTTTAGAAAACATATATGAATTTATAAAAACGAACGAAAAAGTAAAGGAAGATTTTACAGAATACACAAAAACTATGGGGGTTTACGGCTTAGCAGATAATAAAATGAAAGAATATTACACTCCATATATTTTTGAAAGAGCAATTCCTGATTTGGAACAAAATCCGATAATGCTTTTTAACGAAACAAATTCAACAGACTTATCAAAGGCAATGGAAAAATCTTTTACATCTATTTTTCAGATAAAAAAAGTGCTTAAAAACGGATTTGACGTTTACAATCTTATTAACGAAAAAAAATACACTCTCAACGTAATATCAAAAATGACTGATTACAGAAAACTTGGAAGCGGTCATTACATAATTGCAAGAATTTTCAAAATTAAAAATGAAAACTACATAATTGAAATATCGGGTTACCTTGCATCAAACAGAGCAGATGAAGCAACCCGATATGCTATGGCAAAAATTATTC
Organism: Candidatus Gastranaerophilales bacterium; assembly: GCA_905235155.1. Taxonomy (GTDB): domain Bacteria; phylum Cyanobacteriota; class Vampirovibrionia; order Gastranaerophilales; family Gastranaerophilaceae; genus UBA6984. The sequence continues at coordinate 3,345 of CAJOKJ010000017.1, read as the reverse complement.
AGGAGCCTTATCTTGTGTACGAAGATAATCAAGAAAAAGCAAAACAAATTGAAGACAACATAAAATTTATGTATGAGCAATTTGAAGAAGCATTTGGTACTGATGAACTTATTACAACAAGCAAACACACTGACGAAATTATCGGACAATTCAACGATTATGTTGAAAATAAAACACCTGTTAATGTCAAAGATAAACTTGAAATACCCGAAAATTTAGAATATTTTGAAATAAGTGATTTACAAAATGATTATGATAATTTTGTAGAGAAATCATTGGATGGATTTGCTTCACACAAAAAAGTTTATGACACAGGTATTATATATGATAAAGAGTATGGCTTATATGTAATACCATTCTATAAAACACTAACAGAAATATTAAAAGAAAACTCTCTTGATAAAATAAACGGTGCAAAAGAATGCGTAGAATACTTTTTGACATCACCTACAATTTCAACAAATATTCTAAAAAGAATTTGTGAAAAATATCCTAACTTTATTGAACTTGCAAATAAAGTAAAAGACGAAAACCTAACTCTTGAAGAAATGTTAGTAAAATACAAAAGAGAATATTTAACGCATAAAATATATTCTCAAACAACAATATTGTATAATTCAAAAGTATTTACAAACACACTTGGAATAGTTACGGAAAAAGAAGAACACTCAGATATTGACTATTCAAACGTAAAACGCAACGACCCTTGTCCATGCGGAAGCGGTAAAAAATACAAAAACTGCTGCTTGAAATAATTTGCGTTAAAATATAATTATGGAACGCAAATTCAAACTTGTATCAAAATATTCACCATCAGGCGACCAGCCAAAAGCAATTGAACAATTGGTTAATGGTATCAATATGGGATTTGATACTCAAACTTTGCTTGGCATAACCGGTTCAGGAAAAACATTTACTATTGCAAATGTTATTGAAAAAGTGCAAAAGCCAACACTGATAATTGCACATAACAAAACTCTTGCAGCACAACTCTATAATGAATTTAGAGAACTTTTCCCTGAAAATGCGGTTGAATATTTTATTTCATACTACGACTACTATCAGCCTGAGGCTTATATACCAAGAACAGATACTTATATTGAAAAATCAGCAAGTATTAATGAAGAAATTGACCGTTTAAGACACAACACAACAAGAAGTCTGTATGAGCGAAATGATGTTATAGTAGTTGCATCCGTAAGTTGCATTTACGGCTTAGGCTTACCTGAAAATTACTTTAAGGGTGCAATAGAATTATCGGTCGGTATGGAAATTTCAAGAGACGATTTATTAAGACACCTAGTAAGCGTTCAATATACAAGAAATGACCTTGTTTTAGAACGTGCAAATTTCAGAGCGAGAGGTGATATTGTAGAAATTATACCGTCTTACGAAAAAATTATCACAAGAATTTATTTCTTTGGTGATGAAATTGAAAAAATTGTAAGAATTGAAGCAACAACAGGAGAAGTTCTTGAAGCCACTGAAAAAACAGTAATTTACCCTGCGGTACATTACCTTGCCTATGATGAAAACGTAGAAGAAACAATTGGATTAATCAGACAAGAACTACAATCAAGATTGGCAGAATTAAGCAGCCAAAACAAACTAATAGAAGCACAAAGACTGGAACAACGTGTAAAATACGATATTGAAATGATTAAAGAAATGGGATATTGTTCTGGCATTGAAAACTATTCGAGGATAATAGAACGCCGTCCTAAAGGTTCGGCACCTGCAACACTTTTAGACTACTTTAGAGGTGATTTTTTAACCGTAATAGATGAATCACACGTAACATTGCCGCAGATAAAAGGAATGTCGCATGGTGATGCAGCAAGAAAAGATACTTTAATTGAATATGGCTTCAGATTACCTTGTGCAAAAGACAACAGACCTCTTAAAAACGAAGAATTTTTTAACAAAGTTGGTCAAAAAATATATATATCCGCAACACCTGCCGATTTTGAATTAAAAACATCCGAACAGTATGTAGAACAAATTATTCGTCCAACAGGACTTGTTGACCCTAAAATACACGTTCGTCCGATAGAATCACAAATTCCTGATTTAAAAGCAGAAATAGAAAAGCGTGCAAAAAAGGATGAAAGGGTACTTATAACAACACTTACAAAACGAATGGCGGAAGATTTATGCGATTACTTTTTACAGGAAGGTATAAGAGTCAGATATTTGCACAGTGAAATTCAGTCATTAGAACGTATTGAGATATTGAGAGATTTACGACTTGGAGAATATGACGTTTTAATAGGCGTAAACTTATTAAGAGAAGGTCTTGATATACCTGAAGTTTCACTTGTCGCAATTATGGACGCAGATAAAGAAGGATTCTTGCGTTCGGAAACAAGTTTAATCCAGACAATAGGACGTGCAGCAAGAAATTCTTGCGGTGAAGTTATAATGTACGCTGATAATATGACAGACTCAATGGCAAAAGCAATAAAAGAAACCGAACGTCGTAGAGAACTACAACTTGAGCATAACAAAAAATACGGAATAATTCCTAAAACTATAAAAAAACCTATTGAAAATAATCTTCTATCACTTGTTGCAAGTTACAGAAATCTTGAAGACATTGTTGCGGAAGAAATGGTAGAATTGGGTATTGAGAAAAAAGACTTGCCAAAACTAATAACAAAACTTGAAAAAGATATGCATAAAGCCGCAAAAGTCCTTGATTTTGAACGTGCCGCAGAAATTCGTGATCAACTAAAAAAACTTAGAGAAATGGTTGAGTAGTGAATAGTGAATAGTGGATAGTGAATGTTGAGTGGTGAGTAGTACCAAGTCATTACGAGGGCAAAGCCCGAAGTAATCCAGTAGAATTAATGGATTGCCACGAAAATCAAAGATTTTCTCGCAATGACAATAATACATGTCATTACGAGGAGTGTAACGACGAAGTAATCCAGTCAAATTAATGGATTGCCACGCTCATTTCATTCGTTCGCAATGACAGGTGGCTGGATTGCCACGTCGTTCGCAAGGACATGGGCTGGATTGCCATACTGTCGTTCGCAAGGACAGGTTTCTGGATTGCCACGAAAATCAAAGATTTTCTCGCAATGACAATAATACATGTCATTACGAGGAGTGTAACGACGAAGTAATCCAGTCAAACAATGGATTGCTTCGTCACTTCGTTTCTCGCAATGACAGGTTTCTGGATTGCCACGTTCATTTCATTCGTTCGCAATGACATGGGCTGGATTGCCATACTGTCGTTCGCAAGGACAGGTTTCTGGATTGCCACGAAAATCAAAGATTTTCTCGCAATGACATGTTATCGGCCCATGCTTAGCAACATCAAGGCGATGTTTGGAT
>CAJOKJ010000016.1 GCA_905235155.1 Candidatus Gastranaerophilales bacterium | reverse complement strand
AAAATAATCCGAAACAGGCATGAAATGGGAAAAGGCAATTTTTTATTATAAAAATACTTAATATAAGAGTAAGGAATAAACAAATTCCAAAATAGAATAAATTAATTCCGGCGAGGCTGAATTAGTTTATAGACAAGGTTTTATACTCTCTCTCTTAATATCCTCGTGTTTATTTAATGTTTGCCAATAGACTTTGGCAAACTTTTTTTTTTAGCCCGAGCAGAGGCACGAACGAAGTGAGAGTTGAACATCAATAACAAAAATGTTGAATTTTTTGTTTTGATGTGAACGTTGCCGTTTAATGCGAGGGCGTATTTTGCAAAGCAGAGGCACGAACGAAGTGAGAGTTGAACATCAATAATTGTTTTGATGTGAACGTTGCCGTTTAATGCGAGGGCGTATTTTGCAAAGCAGAGGCACGAACGAAGTGAGAGTTGAACATCAATAACAAAAATGTTGACTTTTAAAAATTCATTATTAAATAAATAGTACGAACAGATGAGTAAATAATTTGCAAAATACACCATAATATGATTGTGAGAGTGTAATTATGCCTTTTGTTTACAGACTGCAAAAAGTACTTGATTTCAGAATCCGCAAAAAAGAAGAACAATTGATGGTTCTTCAGAAAGCACAGCAGGCTTTGTTTGAAGCAGAGGCTGACATTCAACGAAACAACGAGGAAATTGTCTTAACAAAACAAGCACAACGACAAGCCGATTTTACAATGATGGAAGCGTATGATACATATCTTCATCACTTGTGGGAAAAAGGCGAACAACTGGAGATTATTCGACAAGAAAAGGAACAAATTGTACAACAAGAAGTTCAAAAACTGGTTGAATTGGAACAGGCGGTGAAAGTTCTTGAAAAGCACAAAGAAAAAAGTAAAGATGCTTATGTAGCAGAACAAAAAGCCGCAGAATTAAAAAATATGTCGGAACTAGGTGTTCAAAGATATTTCCAGCAATCAAGAGAGACACGAGAAGAACAAGAACTGTTAGAACAGTATCAGAAAGATTTAGAGGATGAACATGGATATTAAAGCAACTCAATTAAAAAATAATACCCAAATTAAAGAAACAACATCAAGTTCCGTAAGAACTCCGGCAAAGGTTACGGAAGAAGGTAAATCTTTTGTAGATGCAATGGCTGATTTACCAAAAATTGATACTGAAAATTCGGTAGTACAAAAAAATGCGACTGACATTGATACTAAAAAGAATGTTGAAAATGACAGCAAAACTTTTGAATTTGTTTCAAAAAATGAAAAAGAGTTTAATTTCAGCGTTGAACAAAATAAAGAATTAATGACTGCTCAAGAAAGGCAAGAAAAGCACAGAGTTGCAGAAAAAGAACTTGTCGACGAAATTGTTTTGATGAACAACAAACACAATTCAGAAATTAAAAACACAGATAAAAATGAAGTTATAAAATCAGAAGTTGTAGCTGCTCAAAAAACTGATAAACAAGCAGATATTGAAAATACAGAGATTAAGTCAGATACAAAACTTATCAGCAAACCTGAAAATGTACGTATTGAAAATAACGATATGAAATCGGAAATACCTCAAAATGAAAATATATTAACAAATTCCGAAAAAGAACTTCCTCAAAATAATTTAGAAGTTGTTAAATCTGATATTAAAAATAATGAAGTTGAAATATTGCAACAAAACACCGCTGAACCTGAAATCTTAAAAATTGCCGATGGTGAAGTTGAAGAAGCATTGTTGCCGGATAAAAATGTAAAAGCAGAAATTTTTCCAAAACCTGAATTTTTGGAAAAATTTGAAGAACCAAAACTTATTGAAAATGAAATAAGTGCTGTTCCTGAAATGGCGGTAAAAGATGATAATGCAGATGTTATAGTTAAGCCTGCTAAAGAGGAATTAAGTATAAATGATAAAAATGTTATTTCAAAATCTATAAAATCTGAAGAAAAATCATTAAAAACTGTTGAAGAAGTTTTACCTGAAAAAACAGACATTAAATCTTCAAAAGTAGAAAAAGCAGATGTACAAAAGCAAGATAATGTGAAAATCCAAAATACGGATGAAGTAAAAACAAACGTAAATGCGGAAAATGAGGTTGTTCAAGAAGTTAAATCATTTGAAAAACCTGAAAAAGTTGCATTTGTAGAAAATCTTATTAATCAAAACAAAATTGATGAAAAGAAAGATTTAAAAGGTGACAAACCAACAATAAGCAAAATTTCAAACATAAAGAAAGATGTACTAAATGAAGTTGAAAATGTCGGAAAAGTCAAAGATATTGCAGATGAAACAAAAGTAAATGCCGTTGAAATGAAGCCTGTTGTATCGGAAGACATCAAGGTTATAAAGATGGAAGTAGTTAATCCGTTGGCAGAATTGAACAATTCCATGAATACAAACAAAACATCTGATATCGTTAAATTTATTGACGCAAACTTATCAACAGAAGATATAAAAAAATCAAAAACAAGCTCATCGAAAACCGCAGAGGCAGCTAAAAAGTCTTCTTCCGAAAAATCGATAAAAATGACAGAAGCAGATGCAAAATTCTTTAATAATTTGATAGAAACAAATCAACAGGTTATTGAAGGTACAAAAACCGCAGATCAAACAAATAATAATTTATTAAAAGATGTTGAAGCGGCAAAATCAGCACAAGTATCAAAAACATTGTTGAATGCTTTGAAAGAATCACAAGAAACAAATAAATCTTTCCGTGTAGACTTTGATAAAGATATTTCGGTTGTTCTGCGAGTAAATAAAGACGGACAAATATCCGCAGAGTTTATACCGGGAGATGAAGCTGTTGAACAGTATTTGAAAGCAAATATTCCATTATTAAAACAAAAATTTTCAGATGAAGGTTTAGAATACGATAACCTTTCATATCGTCAACACAAAAAAGATAACGAGGAAGAACAACAAAGACAACAAAGAGGAAACAAAAAGGAGAACGGCTATGAATGATTCATTTGTAACGGCACTTAATACACAAAAAACAACAGTAGAATGGATGAATGCCCTAACTACAAACATGACAAACATGTATACGCCGGGCTTCAAAGAAAATAAAGTTAATTTTAAAACTTTTTTAGGCGGAGCGGTATTAGATACTTGCGACAAAAATTTTGGTCAAGGTAAATCTACACCAGGTACTGCAAATGCAAACCTTTTCTTAGAAGGTGAAGGTTTCTTTGTAACACGTACAAAAGAAGGTAAAATTATTTACACAAGACACGGTGAATTTGATTTTGACGCAGAAGGTGTTTATAAAAACAAAGATGGTTTCACTGTTCAAGGTTATATCTTGAATGATAAAGGTGAAATTATGGCAGGTACAAAGTCGTTGAGTGCTGACCTTTACGAAGAAACAATTACAAAAGGCGGAGCGTTAGATGTACCTACAACAAATATTAAATTATGGATTGACCCAAATAATGGTAAATATCTGGGTAAATACGACGATTACGAAATTAAAAATGACGGTACTTTGTATGGTAAAGCGGATGGCGGTAAAAAAAGAGTTCCGTTATATAAAATTGCAACAATGAGTTTCCATAATAAAAATGGTTTATACGAAATTAAAGACGGACAATTTGTTGAAACTGAAGAATCAGGACGTCCTGTTTTGGGTCGTGGTGAAATTCGTTCAGGCTTGTTAGAATTATCAAATGTTGGTTTTAAAGATAATATTGCAAATTATCAACAAGCAAAAGTTCAAATGGAGCTTGCAAATAAATTGATTTCATCTCAAAAAGAATTGTTACAAGAAGCAATCAGATTGGTTGCACAATAGTAAATGAAGTAATATTCTTCGTAGTAGAGTTAGTTTGCTGAAAATTACAGTAAACGGGTGGATTTATTCACCCCCGTTTACTGTGGCAAAATTTAAAAACAGAAGACGATTTTAGAGTAAATTCAAGTACAAGAGGGTTTAACAGGCACCCTCTTTTTCTTTTTATATGTTACTTTTAATTTTAATTTTAATTTTAATTTTTATTTTTATTTAAAATAACATGTTGAAAAATATTTTCCAGCATGAAATAATGACTATGTGTTACACTAAAAGAGGTATAGATATGAAAAAATTTTTATCTGCCCTATTGTCAGTATTAATGATTAGTTTTAACTTTTTACCTGCATTTGCAGCAGTTAAATCTGTAAACGACATTAAATCAAATTATTGGGCTTCAAAAGAAATTAATTTTGTTGTTGACAAAGATATCATGTCAACAGATGCGAAAGGGTACTTTAACCCTAACAACTCGGTTACACGTGTTGAATTTGTACATTCATTATTAAAAGTTCTTTCAAATGATAATTTAAATGTCAGAATAAAGAATCAATTTACTGATGTTTCAAATTCAGATGGTTATTATGCAGACGTTTTACGTTCTCAACAGTTAGGTCTTGTGTATGGGTATCCTGATAACACATTTAAACCAAACAGAGTTTTAACAAGAGCAGAAGTTACTTCAATAATGAGTCATATTACTAAAGATGCTGTAACGGACACAAGTGTTTTAAAAAGATTCAGTGATTATGTTGCAATTCCTGCTTGGGCAAAATCTGCTTATGCAAAAGCCATTTCTTATGATTTATACGTAAATTATCCTAATGCAAGCGTATTAAATCCGCAAAATGACTTAACAAGAGCAGAAGCAGCAGTATTATTGTATAAATTGTACCAAAAACTTAATCTTGTTAAACCTCAATACAAAAATAATTCAGAAAGAGTTTTAGGTACAGAACACTTACAAGTTACGGATAAAGCACCTTGTAATGCGGTAACTATAACAAATTTAAGAAAAATCATATTGAAGGATAATGTTTTAAGAATTGCCTTTGATGAAAGATATTGGTCAAAAAAATCAAACGCAGGTGATATTGTTCATTTTGTGTTTGAAGAAGGTGCATATACAGAAGAAGGTACTCTTGTAATCCCTCAAGGTTCAAAATTGGTTGCAGAAGTAACTCACATTCAAAAACCAAAATGGTTTAATAAAAACGCAAGAGTTTCTATGAAATTTAGAGAATTAACATTACCAAACGGAAAAACTTATGCTATTGATGCTGATCCGTTTACAAAGGACGGTACATTGAAAGAAGGTCCTTGGATGACATTTGGTAAAATTTTAGGCTGGACAGTAGGTCTTGGTGCTATTGGTACCGGTGCAGGTATCGGTTTTGCATTTATTCCAAGTCCTGCGGTAATCGGTCACGGTATTGCAATCGGTACACCTATCGGATGTGGTGTGGGTCTTATTCTTGGCTTAGTTACACCAGGTTTGCATTACAGAGCTAAATGTGGTGAAGATATTTTAATTATCTTAAATGATGATACAAGTATTGATAATCAATAAAAATATTAGTTAGATAAAAGAGGCGGTTTTCGTAAACGAAAACCGCCTCTTTTTTAGTTAAAGTTACTTTTTATTTTATTGGTAAATTTTTTTGCTCCTTTTAAATTTAGGTGTTGAAAATCAAAAAAATCATCTTGTTTAAAATCGTTATCGTCGTAATAATCAAGTAATTTAACGTTACCGTATGATTTAACAATGTCGTATGTTTTACCAAAAATAGTTTGTTTATCCGGCATAAATTCTTGAAAATCTTTGCTCATTGGTGGTATTACGATATACACATTTTTATCTTTAGTTTCTTCTAAAAATTTTTCGAATATATACATTTGAGAATGTTCTCTGTTCATTGCTTTTAGGATACTGTTTTTTTTCTCATCCGATGGTACATGATATCCTTTTTGATATTTATTATAATTACCTCTGTAATTGCCGGATAAAAATCTTTTATAATATTTTTTTAAGTAATCTCCATATTTTTCTTCAATGTAATATAGATTTTTTTCTTTGGCAACATTGTTATATTGGTAATCTATACCTGTTAATATTTTGAAGTATGCACAATATATGGCATATTCACGAGTTTTGATTAAAACATGCCAAGTAGAAAAATAAGAAATACTTAGAATAACATTTTTAATGTTATCGTTGTTATATTTTTTCAATAAATTATAGCTATAATACAAATCTTGGGAACTTGTTGCAAGATTATATTCTTTTTTTGTGGCAATATAGCCCATTTCCATATGTGATGAGCCTAGAATCAATGTATCAATTTTTTTGCAGAATTTATCTGCTCCGGCAATTTTTTTTGAAGTAATAGAAACATAAGGTATATGTTCTTTACCTCTTATTTTGTCAATTAAATTTTGTATAAATCCTATTTGCATATTTTAAATATAAATAATCCAAAAAGATTATACCATGTATCTAATAGAAATCAAATAAGATTATATTTATAATTAAAAATCATAAAAGATGTTTAAAAGTAATCATATTGTTCTTATTATTATAAAGGGATTAATATGATTGATAAAGTTTCAATAGGTAAGATAATACAAGCTTTAAGAAAAGATAGAAAACTTACGCAAGAAGAACTTGCTGAAAAAATTGATATTTCAAAAAATTATTTAAGCAAAGTTGAAAGAGGGATAAGTAAACTTAATATTGAAACTTTTTTGAAAATGGCTGATGTGTTATCTTTTACATTGGAAGATTTTGGTGTAAATAAACAAAATAAAAATGAAAAATATAAAACAGAATTATTAGAATTAATTCTTACTTTTTCTGAAAGTGAAGCAAATGCATATTTGGAAATATTGCGTACAATGAGAGCCGTTTTAAAAGGTTTATAATAATTATTATGCTTAAATTATACCTGATAGATTAATTTGTTTTTATACATACGGATATAGGAAAAATCCTTTTGATAAATACAATATAAAAGTACAACAAAAGAGATTGTAATTAATAAAAAGGAGAATTATTATGAAAAAATTAGTAATGGCTATCGCATTGACTATGGCATTGGCAACAAGCAGTGCTTATGCAGGTTGTGGTTGTCCGGTCAAAAATGATGACTGCGGATGTCAAAAACCAAAATGTGAAAAAAGATGTGACAAGCCAAATTGTGCAGAATGTGCAGAAAGAGCAAAAGAAAGTTTTTCAAATTGTCGTGATCAAAAAAGAGAAGAACTATATTGCAGATTAAATTTAGATACTTGCCAGCGTGAACAGGCAATGAATATTGAAGAAAAATACGAATCCGATTTAGAATGTATACATGACAAAATTAAAGCAGACCATAAATGTTTATGTGAAGCTTTGGGTGAATCTTGTTTAGATAAAAGTGCAGTAAAAGACAGAGAAAAAGTTTTAAAAGAGGATTTTAAAGATTTAAAAGCCAAATTAAAATGCATGGATAAAGAATTTAAATCAATTTTAAAATGCGAGCAAAAATCTGAATACAGAAAAATTAAACGTGAAATGAAATACAGATTGAAACATGCAAGAAAATACTGCTGCAAACCAAAATGTAAATGTTCTTGTGAAAAATAAATTTATTAATTATATACTTGAAATGCACGGTTTTGCCGTGCATTTTTAATTGTAACATATCTTAATAAATAATCAAAGAAAAAAGCAATTTTTTATAAAAAAATAACTTAAATAAGTATAAGGATATTGAAGAAAAGATGACAAACGGTTTAACAGCAACAACAAACTTCATAGTTCAAAAAATAGATAAGAACATGGTGGATTCAGTTACAAATGCAATTTTTCAACGTGCAGCATCAAAATCTTCACAAGCAGTAGAAGCATCTTCTGCTAATAATGTATATAATACAGATGTTTATAAAACAACAGTTCAAAATGATTTAATGACAGAAGCAAGAGCAGCATTAACAAAATCAGCAAATCCTTTTGCAGAAAGTATTTTTAAATCAGAATCAGCAAAAGCAGCTGCTTCAACAAATGCAACAGAAGTACAAGCAGGTGCAAAGGCTATCTCAAATAATGCTTCAAGAGTAAACACACGTGCAAAAGTTTCAGACTCATTTGCATTGCAAAATGGAATGTTTACATCAGCAATTAGAGAATCAATGATGATTCAAGCAAAAGAACAAATTGCTAATAATAATGACTTAATGTCAAGATTGCAATTCTTAAATGCAAAAACGGCAGTAAGTGCATATCCTGCAAAGCAATTTTAATAAAATTTTATACTCTCTCTTAATATCCTCGTGTTTATTTAATGTTTGCATTAATTGCAAACATTTTTTTTTAGCCCGAGCAGGGCTGAAATTTTTGCGAAAAAATTTTTTGTTGCTATAACACTTCTTTATATGTTTTAAAATGTGCCTTGCAAACTTCAATTAAGCGTTCTTTGCCGTGTTTTGCGATGAATTCTCGAGCGGAATCTTTAACAATATTGTTGCAACCTTTTGGAAAATTACAACCGAAAGCAAGTTCCATTTGTTTCATTTTTTGAACAAATGTTGCTCTTGCTAAAACGCTTGCGGCAGCAACTGCGATATCGCTTTCAGCTTTTACCATTTGCTCTAAACGTATACCTTTACCTCTTGTTTGAAGTGCATTTTTTATTAAACTTTCATCTCCAAATTTATCAGAAAGTGCATATTCGCAAGAATTTTTTTCTAAAATATTTTCTATAACTTTTGCGTGACCCCATGCCAATAATTTGTTCAAATTGCCAAAGTTTTTATATAACTCGTTATATTTAGAATTACCAATAGCTATAACAGAAAATTTACCGTATTTTTGGATTTGTGTTGCAAATTCCAAAATTCTTTTATCAGTGATTGTTTTTGAATCTCTAATACCTAAATTTCTGAATATTTTAGCACTATTCTCATCAACCATTACACCTGCGATAACAAGCGGGCCGAAAAAATCACCCTTGCCTGATTCGTCTGTGCCAATATGTGTTACAAAAGTTTCTTCCATATTAAGATTTTAACATACATTTGAAAAATTGACATATTTTGGTTAAAATCAGTGTAAGAGGTGATTTATGATTAAAGTTGCAGTTTGCGGGGCAAACGGAAAAATGGGTAAAGAAGTTGTTAATGCTGTTTGTAATAATTCAGAAATGGAATGTGTTGCAAGTATTGATATTAATGGTGCAGAATTTAAAACAATAGAAGAAGCACATAAATCAAGAAAAATTGATATTTTAGTTGATTTTACTCAACCAAATTCTATATATGAGAATGCCCTATATTGTATGAATAATAACATTAATATTGTTATTGGAACAACAGGTTTAAAAGATGAACAAATTGAAGAATTAAAACAACTTTCAGATAAAAATAAACTGGCATGTTTTATTGCCCCTAATTTTTCAACAGGTGCTGTTTTGATGATGAAATTTGCTCAAATGGCAGCAAAATATTTTGACAATGCTGAAATAATAGAGCTTCATCATAACCAAAAGAAAGATGCACCATCAGGAACAGCTGTCAAAACAGCTAAACTTATGGCAGAAGCAAAAAATTCTTTTACGAACGGTAATTGTGCCGAAACAGAAACAATTACAGGGGCAAGAGGTGCTAATTCGTATTCTGATATTCATATTCATTCAATAAGGATGCCGGGATATATGGCATCTCAAGAAGTTGTTTTGGGTTCTGACGGTCAAATCCTATCTATAAGACACGATTCTACTAATCGTTCTTGCTATATGCCGGGTATTTTAATGGCAATAAAATATGCTTATGAAAATAGAAATTTTACTTACGGATTGGATAATATTTTATAAGGACAAAATAAATGGAAAGAAAACCAAATATCGCAGTTTTAGGTGCCACAGGTGTTGTTGGCAGACACATTTTAGAGATTATGGAAGAATTAAAAATTCCTTATAATTCTGTCAAATTGCTTTCAAGTGCAAAAAGTGCGGGTTCAAAATTAAGTTTTGACCGTAAAGAATATACTCTTGAAGAAGCTAACCCGGATTCTTTTGACGGCATTGATATTGTTTTGGCATCTGCGGGTGCGTCAACAAGTAAACAATTTGCACCTGAAATTGTTAAAAGAGGAGGCTTAATTATTGATAATTCAAGTGCTTTTCGTATGGATAAAGATGTTCCTCTTGTAATTGCAGGAGTTAATGATGATGATTTAAAAAATCACAAAGGTATAATTTCAAATCCTAATTGTTCAACTTCTCAATTAATTCTAGCACTGAAACCATTAAATGATTTGGCAAAAATAAAAAGAATGATAGTTTCAACTTATCAATCCGTTAGTGGTGCAGGGCTTGCAGCAATTAACGAATTAAAAGAAAATACTAAAGCAAGACTTGAAGATAAAGATTTTACTCCTGTAAAATTTACTCAAGAAATTGCTTTTAACTGTGTTCCGCAGATAGATGTATTTTGTGAAAATGGTTACACAAAAGAGGAAATGAAAGTAACAAACGAAACAAGAAAAATTATGCACTTTCCGGATGATATGCCTATTTCTTGTACAGCAGTTAGAGTTCCTGTATTTGTCGGACACTCAGAAGCAATAGATTTAGAATTTGAAAATTCTATTACGGCTGAACAAGCAAGAGAAGCTTTGAGAGGTGCTTATGGTATTGAAGTCGTTGACGATATTGAAAATAAAAAATTCCCGACAGCAATTCAATGTGCCGGTAAAGACCCTGTTTATATCGGTAGAATAAGAAAAAATATTGCATTTGAAAATGGTATTTCTTTCTGGTGTGTTGGCGACAATTTAAGGATAGGTGCTGCGTTAAATACAGTCAGAATTTGCAAAAAAATTATCGAAATGGGGTTATTTTAATGAGTAAACTTGTTTCTCAAGATGAAATTGTAAATATAGTAAAAACATTGCAACAAAGAGGTAAAACCGTTGTTACAACAAACGGTTGTTATGATATTTTGCATGTTGGGCATGTACGATATTTACAAAAAACAAAAGAAATAGCAGATTATTCTGTTGTTATGTTAAATTCAGATACTTCTGTTAAGAAAAATAAAGGTGATAATCGACCTATTAACACTGAATTAGATAGGGCTGAGATATTATGTGCTTTATCTTGTGTTGATTATGTGGTAATATTTGATGAGAAATCACCTTGCAAACTTTTGGATAAAATTAAACCTGATTTTCATACGAAAGGTGCAGACTATACGTTTGAAACTTTGCCGGAAGAAGAACGTGAAGTTATAATAAACAACAATATAGATGTAAAATTTATAGAATTTGTGCAAGGTAAATCAACAACTAATACGATAGAAAAAATGAAAAATATATAAGGAGAAATTATGAAAGAGTTTTCAGTAGAAGAAATTTCACAAATTGTAGGTGGTATTTTAACAAAAGCAGAAGATGCAAAAATAAGAATGATAGCACCGCCTTTATTGTGTGATGAAAACATGCTGGCATTGGCTTTGAGTGAAGAAGAAATTGGTAATCTTGCAAAAACCAAAGCGAAAGCAGCATTAGCTCCTTTAGGTGTAAGTTTTGAAGGTTTAACAATAATTGAAGTTGAAAGACCAAGACTTGCAATGATGAAATTATTAACTCTTTTTTACGAAGAACCTTATGTAAATGATAATGTACATCCTACTGCGGTAATACATCCTGAAGCAACTGTTGCAAAATCTGCAAAAATCGGAGCAAATGTTGTTGTTTCAAAAGGTGCGGTTGTTGGGGAAAATACTAGAATTTTAGCAAATTCATATATCGGAAACAATGCAAAAATAGGTGATAATTGTTTTTTGCACGCAAACGTAAATATAGGTGACAGAGTAGTTGTTGGCAATGATTGTATTTTCCATCATGGAGTTTCGTTAGGTGCCGACGGTTTTAGTTTTGTTACGGAAACACCTGATAATATTGAACAAGCAAGAAAAGAAGGTGAAATTAAACAAGAAAATAAAGAACAAAAAATATTTAAAATACCTTCTTTAGGTTCAGTTGTTATTGGAAATAACGTTGAAATTGGTGCAAATACCGCAATTGACAGAGGTACAATTGAAAATACCGTTATCGGTGATGATACAAAAATTGATGACCTAGTTATGATTGGTCATAATTGTCGTGTTGGTAGTGGTTGTATGATTGTTTCACAAGTTGGTATTGCAGGTAGCTGTGTAATCGGTGATAGGGTTGTTATTGCAGGTCAAGCCGGTTTGGCTGATCATATTAATATTGGCAGCGACAGCTTAATTGCAGCAAAAGCAGGTGTTTCAAAATCATTCCCTGAAAAATCTATTATTGTCGGTATTCCGGCTGTTCCAAGAAAAGAATTTATTAAGCAATTGAAAACTCTTAAAGATGCAGGAGATTTGATTGCTAAATTTAAAAAATATGAACCAATGTTAAAGACATTCCTTGAAGATAGTGAAGAAAATTAATTATGACAACAATTAAAAAAGAATTTACAATAAAAGGCAATGGCTTGATGAAAAATCAAGACTGTGAGGTTACTGTAAAACCTTCTACATCAGGTAAAATAAAGTTTTATCTGAAAAAATATGAGGATGCAGTTATTGCCGATGTTGATAATGTTTCTTCAACAAGTCATTGTGTTTGCATAGGACAGGGAAACAGACAAATAATGCTCATAGAGCATTTTATGGCTGCTTGTGCTTTTTGCGGGGTAGATTCAATTGATGTTTATTTAACAGAAGGTGAAATGCCAATTTTAGACGGTAGTTCTTATGAATGGGTTAAGGCTTTTAAAAAAGCTGGTGTTGAAAAATCAAAACCTATTTATTATACCTTGCTGGAGCCTGTTTCGTATTTAAACGGTAAAACCCATGTGGTAATCGTTCCTGATGAAACATTAAGAATTTCTTACGGTGTAAATTATGACCATCCGGATTATAGACACAGATGGGCAAGTTATGATACTAAAAACGGTAATGAGATTATCGAAGCAAGAACCTTTGGCTTTTTACGTGATTTGAAGAAATTTCAATTTTTCGGATACGCAAAAGGTGTTACTCAAGAAAATACAGTAGGATTTACTGATGACGGTGGTTATACAACAAAATTAAGAAGTGATAGAGAGCCAATCAAGCATAAAATTCTTGATATAATAGGTGATTTATATTTAACAGGTGTAAATCCTTTATATATGAAGGCTCAAATTATTGCAAAGGAAGCAGGACATGCCGTGCATGTTAAAACTGCGGTAAAATTAAAAGATAAATTGATAAAATGTGAATAAGGAGAAGTTTAAATGTCAGAAGAACAAAAAACAATATTGACTTATGATGCGGTGCAAATTTTGGATTTAGTGCCTCATAGATATCCTTTTTTATTAGTAGATAGAATTACAGAATGTGTACCTGGAGAGTATGCTATCGGATATAAAAATTTGACATGGAATGAACCATTTTTTCAAGGACATTTTCCAAACAATCCTGTTATGCCGGGTGTTTTACAAATCGAGGCAATGGCTCAATGTTCTGCTCCAATTTTGCTATCAATGGATAAGTTTAAAGGTAGTTTAGCACTTTTTGCAGGAATTGAAAATGCAAGATTTAAAGGCATTGTTCGTCCCGGTGACAAATTAGATATGCGAATAGATTTATTAAAATTAAAAGGACCAATCGGAAAAAGTCACGGTGTTGGTATGGTTGACGGTAAAATTGTTGTAGAAGCAGATATGACGGTTTGCATTAAATAGTGGTTGCATAAATGAGTATATTAATTATTTTAATAGTATTAATCTTATTTATTGCCGTAGTGGCTGTTTGTATTTTTGGACTTGTGCTGTCAAAAAAAAATTTTTTCTGTGCTTTTCCAAGAACAATTGCTGATGGTGATCCAAATAAGCTAAGATATATTCATTTGAACGGCTTTTTTTTCATTATTTCTAACGATTTATGGGGAAAAGATGTTGTATACCAGAATGAAGCCTCAAATATGATGTTTCAATACAATTTAAAACCAAGTATGAATGCAAGTGAAATATTAAATAGTAATAAACCTTTAAATATTGAAATGCTTGACGTTATTACAAATAAGCAAATGTCCTATACTGTTCCGCATAATTCAAAAGCACAAGCAATAAGATTTTTTACAAAGTATAGAGAGTTGATGAATAGAATTAATCAGCATAAAATGACATCAAATTAAAAAATATTGTGTCAAAAACCTTTTTTCATGAGATAATAAAATCAAAGAAGAAGGAAAGAAGGTAAATTTATGTCAGAAGAAGTAAGAGTTAGAATTGCACCGTCACCAAGCGGTAATTTACACGTTGGTACTGCAAGAACAGCTTTGTTTAACTATTTATATGCAAAAAAAGTTGGCGGCAAATTCGTATTAAGAATTGAAGATACGGATGCAGAACGTACAAGTCAAGCATATATAGATAATATTTTTGACAGTTTAAAAGCGTTGGGCTTAAATTGGGATGAAGGTCCTGACGTTGGAGGTCCTTACGGTCCTTATACTCAATCAGAAAGATTTGATATTTATCCTAAATACGTTCAAGAATTGCTGGATAAAGGTTTTGCTTATGAGTGCTATTGCACACCTGAAGAATTGGAAGCCGAAAAAGAAGAAGCGACAAAAAATAAAAAAGCTTATGTATATTCTAAAAAATGTGAAAATTTAACGGAAGAAGAAAAAGCAAAACTAAGAGCTGAAGGAAGAAAACCTGCAATTCGTTTTTCTATTGATAAAGCAAGAAAAGCTTTTCACGATTCTCCTGTAATCCATTTTGAAGATTTGGTAAAAGGTGATTTACACCAAGATACAAGTCTTATTGGTGATTTTGTAATTATGAAATCAAACGGTTCTCCAACTTATAACTTTGCTGTTGTAATTGATGATATGTTGATGAAAATTTCTCACATAATTCGTGGAGAAGACCATATTTCAAATACATTTAAGCAAATATTGATTTATGAAGCCTTAGGTGCAGAAGTGCCAAGATTTGGGCATTTAGGTATGATTTTAGCACCTGACAGAAGTAAGTTATCAAAACGTCATGGTGCAACAGCCGTTTCTGAGTTTGTAGAAAATGGTTATTTAACAGAAGCGTTAATTAACTTTGTTGCTTTATTGGGCTGGGCTCCATCAGATGGTGTTGAAATAAAAAATGTTGATGAAATTGCCCAAGACTTCAGAATACATGAAGTTTCATCGTCAAATTCAGTATTTGAATACGACAAATTAAATTGGATGAATGGTCAGTATATTAAAAAATTAAGTACTGAGGAATTGAAGGAACGTTTAAAACCATTCTTATCAAACTATGATTTATCAGAATTAAGTGATGAACAATATACAAGAATGGTTGAAGTAACAAGAGAACCTTTGACAATCCTTTCAGATATAACTGATGCGGTTCCTTATTTCTTTGGTCAAGATGTTGTTGTTGACGATGAAGTTCAAACAACTGTTCTTGATACGGAAACATCTCAAGAAGTTTTAAAAGCCTTTGTAGAGCAAGCAAAAGATTGGGAATGGACTGAAGAAAATTTACATGAAAAATTGGAAGTTTTCAGAGGTGAATTTAAAGAAAAAGGTATTAAACCAAAAGTTACAATGTGGGCTATAAGAGGTGCTGTAACAGGCAGAACTCGTGGTGCTGATATGACAGCAGTTCTTGCTATTTTGGGTAAAGATAAAGTTCTAAATAGAGCAAAGAAAGCAATAAAATAGATTATTAAATATTTAAACAAATAAACGCAGTAACATTGCATTACTGCGTTTATTTGTCTTTTTTATTATTGTTATTATCAATAGCATCAAAGTCGTAACGCATACAAGCTGAGCATATTTCGCAGAAAACACCAAAAAGTTCCAATGTTTTTTTTAATAATTTAAAGATAAATTCTTTTAATAATTTTAAAAACTTAAGCATTGTATAAAAAATCCTATTTTAAAATGTATACAAATTTAACTGATTTTTAGTGAAATATATACAGATAATTTTTATATTATCACAAATAAACGGATTTTTTATATGATAAAATCATTATAATTATGTGTAATTTATAAAAATATAAATTAATATATAGTTATGAATAAAAAGAAAGCTTTGGGTTTAAGAATAAGAGAATTAAGAAAATCAAAAAATTATACTCAAGAGCAACTGGCTGAATTAATAAATGTTGAACCTAACACAATAAGTAATATGGAGTGTGGCAGAAATTACCCAAATTTTGCTACTTTGGAAAAAACGCTTGATGTGCTTGGCAGTAATTTTTTGGAAGTTTTTAATTTTGAACATTTTAACGATAAAAATACTTTAAAAAATAAACTTATTGATTTTATTAATAATGCAGACGAAAAAGAAATTGCTTTTTTGTATAAAGCAGTGGTTTCATTAAATGAATTTAAAAATTAATAGCCTAATTATGCAATTTTAAATTCTATACTTTAATTTTAAACTCTTTTTAGAAAAAAGGAGAGTTTAAATATGGATAGCATTAACAAAACAATTTATGACATTGTAAATAAATCTGAATCTGCAAGAATAGTTATTTTTACAGAATATTTGAAAATAGAAGGTTTCGTATACAAATGCAATGGCAAATGTAAGCAGGTTGCGGATAATATTCTGACTTTAAATGATGCTATTGTCTGCCGTTTAGAAGACTATTGCAGTTGTGATGAAGAAGAATGTACTTGTAACGATTTTGTTTGTTTTAAATATAGTTGGCTTAACATTATGCATTCTCAAATAGTTGCGTTTAGTATAATAAAATAAGTATATTTTGTACAATTTATATATTTTTTAATGTAACAGTTTTTTTATTTCTGAAATTATGACAAATTTAAATTTTTATAATATAATGTTAATGTTATATATAGAAGGTTGACATGTCAGAAAATCAAGAAAATACTGCTAAAAAAGACAGATATATAAATATTTTAATCGCATCAATATTTATGCTCGTTGTTGTCGGGCTGTTGATGTTGTTTTTCATGATGAAAAATCAAATAAAATCATCTGAAAAAATCGTAGGTGAAGTTTCACAACAGCTTGCGTTTAACGTTTATAACCGAATAGAAGGTGATTTACAAGTTTTAGAAATGATATCAAGTTCAATAGGGGATAATATTTCTGAATTCAGACCTTCTGAATTATCTTCATACTTAAAAAGTGGTGCAAGACAAGCGGCTTTTAATTCATTTTCATTTGTAACGCTTGATGGTACTTCTTATACTTATGAAAGATATAATAAACATCAGATTAAAACAAATGTTTCAAAATTACCTTGCTTTAATGAAGCCAAATCCGGTCAAACTTGCTTTAACAGAACTCCTATTTCTGTTGAAAATGGTGTTGAAACATTCAGAGATGTTTATTCAGTACCTATTTTTTCAAAAGGAAAAGTTAAGGCTATTTTGTCTGCAAGAGCAAGAGCAGATATTTTTAAAACAATGTTAGAGGTGAATACATTTAATAATACCGCTTTTGCACACATTATAAAAAGTAATGGAGATTACATTTTACGTGCTGATAATGATTCTGTTGAGGCTTTTCAAAATTTCTTTGACCAACCTGAATTGTTCTTAAATATAAGAAAATCCGGTTTATATAATAAGTTCTCTGAAAAAAAAGCAGGTGTATTTTGGGTATTGTTGAATAAGCAAGTTTGGCTTGCTGCATACTCACCTGTTGCGTTTTACGATTGGATGATTGTGTTGTATGTGCCGGCTAAAGTTTTAGCTTTAAGTGTATTTGAAGCAATATTTTTTACAATTGGTGTAATGTTGGCTATCAGTTGCTTATTATTCTTGATATTGAAGCGTGTTGAAGTTTTGCAAAGAGATGCTTATGAAAAAATGATAAAAATTGCATTTCAAGATGATGTTACAGGAGGTTACAACAAACCTAAGTTTATTATTGAAGCACAAAAGATTCTTAAGAATATTTCAATATCGGATAAGTACTGTTTAGTTTTAATGGATATTGCTAAATTTAAAGTTATTAACGAAATATATGGTTTTGATGTTGCAAATATTATATTGAAAGATGTATATAACATAATTAAAGAAAATTTGCCAAAAGATGCATTATTGGCTCGTTCTTATGCAGCTACATATATTTTTATTATGAAATACAGTGATGATGAAGATATTAACAACGTAATAGATAAAATTCATAAAGACATTGCTGTTTATAATAATGAAAAAATGGGACAATTAAAAGATACACCAAACAAGGTTGTTGCTAAGCTTGTACCATTGTTTGGTGTATATTTAATTAATGATGTTACTGTTCCTATATATACAATGTGTGATCGTGTGGGGCTTGCGAAACGTACAATTGCAGAAGATATTAATAAATATATTTCTTATTATGATGATAGCTTAAGAAAGCAATTATTGAGTGAAAAAAATATCGAAGATGAAATGCATAGTGCATTATTAAATAATCAATTTGTCATGTATTTGCAACCAAAATATGATATGAAAACATTAAGAATAGCCGGTTCAGAGGCTCTTGTAAGATGGATTCATCCAACAAAAGGTTTTATTCCACCGGGAGATTTTATTCCTTTGTTTGAAAAAAATGGTTTTGTTCTTAATGTAGACCGATATATGTGGGATTTGGCTTGTAAAACTATTAGAAGTTGGATTGACAGAGGTTTTGACCCTATACCTATTTCCGTAAATGTTTCAAGACTTCATTTAAGTAATGAGTTTTTTGTTGAAAACTTGAAGGATTTAATTGATAAATATCAAATACCTACGTCTTTGCTTGAACTGGAATTAACTGAAACAGCAAGTTTTGAAGATTTTGACAAGTTTAAAGATATTGTTGATGAGTTAAAAAAACAAGGTTTCAGTATTGCGATGGATGACTTTGGTTCAGGTTATTCGTCATTGAATATGCTAAGACAAATTTCTTGTGATATTTTGAAATTAGACAGAGGCTTCATTAATGATACAACAACAGATGACAGAGGTAAAATTGTCGTTCAGCACGTATTATCAATGGCTAAAAATCTTTCATTAAAGACAGTTGCTGAAGGTATTGAAACAGTCGAACAAGCACAATTTTTGACCGATAGTGATTGTGATATTGCTCAAGGTTTCTTGTATGCAAGACCTATGCCATTGGAAGATTTTGAAAAGTTAGCGTTCATTGAGGCTCGTCAATTAAATATTGAGGGATTAACTCCTAAACAATAATTTGTTCGTACTAAAGGTTTTTATGCAAACAAGAACAAGTTGTAGAGTTTATACAAATAAAAAATGTCGATTGAATTTTCAATCGACATTTTTATTACAAAATAAATGTTTTAATTATGAAAAATATCTTTTCAATATACCGTCAAAACCTTTACCGTGACGTGCTTCATCTTTAGCCATTTCGTGAACTGTGTCATGAATTGCATCTAAGCCTAATTCTTTAGCTTTTTTAGCTAATGCCATTTTTCCATCGCAAGCACCAAATTCTGCTTCTGCTCTCATTTCAACATTTTTCTTAGTTGAATCAGTTAGAACTTCTCCTAATAATTCAGCAAATTTTGCAGCGTGTTCTGCTTCTTCAAAAGCATATCTTTTGTAAGCGTCTGCAATTTCAGGATAGCCTTCTCTTTCTGCTTGTCTTGACATTGCCAAATACATACCAACTTCGCAGCATTCACCTGTAAAGTTATCTTTTAAACCTTTTAAAATTTCTTCGTCAACACCTTTTGCAACTCCAACTACGTGTTCTGTTGCATAAGTTTTGTTGTTTTCATCAACTTGTTTAAATTTGTCGCTTGGAGCACTGCAAATAGGACATTTTTCAGGTGCTTGATTACCTTCGTGTGTGTAACCACATACTGTACATACAAATTTCATTATAAAATCCTTTCTTTTTATGATACATTTTCATTCTATCAAATCAAAAAGTCTTGTAAATAGAAAATTTATTTTACTTCAACAATTTTTTGTTCGAGTAAGTATTGTTCAAATATTTCGACAGAATCGCCTACAAGTTCTATACAAGGGCGTTTTTTATAGTAAGTTTCATTTCTTTCGCTGGGTGTAGGTGAATTAGATGTTTCAACTCCTTGTAACAATTCCCTGCATATTATGCTTCCGTTTTTTTCTTTAAATCTTTTAGCAAGCTCTTGAATTCTTTTATAATGTTCCCCTTTTTCTGTTGCGGAGTCTGATGCTGTTGCAAATGCAAGACCTGCTGCCATAAACATTCCGCTGACTGTTCCGCAAACTTCTCTCATTCTGCCCATTCCGCCACCAAAGGAGGAAGATATTTTCATTGCTGTTTCAACGTTCATACCTAATTCTTCTGCAAAAACTCCTAATACTGATTGTGAGCAATTGTAACCGGATTTAAATAATTCTTTTGCTTTTTCTGATTTTTGTGACATTTTTAATTCCTTATCCGTGAAACTATCTGAAATTATTTTACCATATAAAATTTTTGCGTTATTGTATTATTTAGATAGCGGGAGATAAAAATGAGTAAAATTCCAAAAATTGCAGAACAGGAATTAAATAAATTATTAAATGGAAATAAAAATTTCATACAAGGTAATCCTACGGCAAAAAATATGTGTTTAAAAACCTTGCAAGGTTTAGCTTTATATCAAGAACCTTATGCTTGTGTTTTAAGTTGTTCTGATTCAAGAGTTGTTCCTGAAATAATTTTTGATTGCGGTATAGGTGAACTTTTTGTTGTAAGAGTAGCGGGAATTGCTGTTGGTTCAAACGTTAAAGAAAGTATAGAGTATGCTGTTAAAAAATTGCATGTACCTCTTTTAATTTTATTAGGACATGATGATTGTGGTGTAATGAAATATGCAAATGAGCAATATCCGAATGTAACGGAGGAATTTAAATCAATATTGCAATGTGTATATCCGGTGATAGATGGAAAAGGTAAATTTGATTGTAATAATGAATTAGCTAAAAAACATACTATATGGGTTGAAGATTATTTGATAAATAATTCAAAGATAATTAGTGATGCCGTAAAAAATGACAAATTATATATTGCAAAATGCCATTTTAACCATAATACAGGTGAAGTTCAATTGATTTAAAGAGGTTGTTTATGAAATTTTTAATTGTATTTATTGGTGGTGGATTAGGTGCAGTATGCAGGTATATGTTATGTTTATTAACGCCTAAAACTGCATATTTCCCTGAAAGTACTTTAATTGCGAATTTCTTAGGTTGTTTTATTGCGACGGTAATTTTTGTGTATTGTGTATCAAAAAGTGATATTGATTCTGCATATAAACTATTTTTCATAACCGGTTTTTGCGGTGGATTGAGTACATTGAGTGCGTTGTCAATTGAGCTTTTTGAGTTTATACATGAGGGCGAATATTATAGAGCATTTTTGTATAGTACTACTACAATTTTTATTTGTGTATTATCAGTTTTGCTGGGTTTGGTACTGGCAAAAATTTGTTTGCATGTTGATATATAAATACTTAGAATAGTTAGTATATCAAATTGGTTATATGTTAATGATTATACTTTTTCATCAAAAAAGAGAGCTGTGTGCTCTCTTTTTTAATGGAGCGGAAGACGAGACTCGAACTCGCAACAACCTGCTTGGAAGGCAGGGACTCTAGCCATTGAGTTACTTCCGCATAAATATTAAGTTGTAAATTGTTTCTGCTTCCGTAACTCAATGGCTTTCAATTTGACTTCGTTTCGTCAAGCCTCACCGTGTAGTTACTTCCGCATAAATATTAAGTTGTAAGTTAAGTGTAATATAAATTTAAAATAAAATCAATATATTTGTTAATATTTTTATTAATCTTTTGGTCTATATAAAAATATCTCAATTTAAATCTTGAGATTGATGTATTATTATGCAAAAACATATAAACTTATAATGTCAAAGGAAAGACATCAAAAGATGTGTTAGTGGACTTAAAAAGGGGTGGAATTTTGAAACGCTTATTTATAGCATTAATGATTTTTACATTAACTACTTTATCTGCAAATGCTGCACAAAAAGAAGATAATATTTTAAATGCTATTCAAATTGATGCTTTAAAAAATACTTACAGTATAACGTTAAATACGTCATCAGAGGTTGATGTTAAAAGAACGGTACAGTCGTCTGACAATATGATTTTGACACTTAAAAATATCAAGCCTGCAAAATCTCTAAATACAATATACAAAAATGCTGCTGAAGTTGATAGCATTATGGTTGAACCTGTTGGTGATTCAAATTTAAATGTTATAATCAAGGCGAAAAATATTTCAAACTCAGCTATCAATGTTGAACCTAAGGAAGCTGTTGAAGCAGTAAGCACAAAGTCAGTGATTACTCCTTCTAAGGCTTTAAATAAAGTAAAAAAATCTAAAAAAGAATCCATAACTCTGGCTGCACCTGTTGATTCTTATACTCCGGTGTACAAAGATGATGAAGATGAAATTACTGATGAAGAACAAAATTTTATTTTGACAGGTTTGCTTGCAAAAATAAAAAATGTTTTATCTCAAGATAAAATTTCAAATATGATAACAACAGGCTTAATAGGTGTAATTCTTTTCTGTGGTGTAAAATTATTTAAAAGAGAAGACCAAGAAACAGCAATTGGTTTGGCACAAAGTTTAAAAGAAAAAGAAACATCTCTATATCAAGATTTGGCAATGCGTAGTAATGTTGCAGGTTCAATGAGCCCAGATAATTCTTTAAGGTTTGGTTTGCATCAAGAACAACCTATTCAAAAACCTTCAGTAAATTTAAATGCTGGTTATGGTCTTAGAGCATACAAATCAAGCACAAGAAATCCATACATGTCAGCAGATAATACTATGTTACAAAAATCAGTTTCACAACCGACATCTGCTCAAAAAAATCAATCAAAAATGCAAATGACGCAGCCAAAAGCCATGTCAACAGTTGGTTCAAGAGTAAATAATTCTCAAATGAAGTTGAATATCAACAGACCTGTTCAAAACATGAATACAACTCCTACGGCTTCAAATATTGACAGTATGAAATTTTTAGAATCAATGACAAAAATTTATGAAAAAAATGGTCGTTCTGATTTGGCACAAGGTATCAAAGCAGGCATGCTAAAAGCAAAAAATATTTAAAAAGTAATAAGAAATTAATAAACACATGACAACATTAACACACTGGGGCGATTAGCCCCTTTATTTTTACTGATTTATAAATTTATTTTTTTAACATGCTTTTCCCGTGAGAATCTGTACTTCCTGAACGTAATATTCCCAAACGATGACATTCTTTATTGATGTAGTCTATAAAATAGTCGTATTCGTTTCCTAAATGCTCTTTAGTTCCTGTTGCGGGATAAGATTGATAATAGCCTTCCGTAAATGATATATTTTTATTTAATTGTTTATATCTGGTCAGCATTTCCGTCATATATGCATATTTTTTCTTTCCAAGATGTGAAAGATATCTTGCAGGGTGTGCAGGACCTGTAATACCATAATTAGACATTACACTTATTACCCAATCAAAATTTCGGTCAGGTGTAGTCCTGTTATATGGGTCGTTTAAATTTTTTTTATAAAACTCTTTATTCAAAAATGGGTCATAGGGATTTATGCATAAGCATAAAACATGAATTTGTATGGGGTCATTTACTACCTTACTGTTACGGTATTCGGTAAAAATTTCAATGCCTAACACAACTTTAATTCTACTATATTTATTTGGGTTTTCTTCTAAAACTTTTACAACTTCTTTTGCACCTAAAACAGTGTTATGATCCGTTATTGCTATTAATACATAACCGTTTTTTAAAAATGTTTCCGCAAATTTTTGAGCTAAATCTAATCTTTCTTTTACGGTTGCTGCACCATCAGAATTTGTTGTGTGCATGTGAAGATTTGCTCGGAAAAGTCCCTTTGTAATGTTATCAACACTCGGTGTATATGTATAAGGTTTAGAATCGTTGGTTTTTAAAAATTCTTTTAATTCTCCCGGTCCCATTATAGGGATTAATGCATTAAGTGTATATGCAGGATTTCCGGATGAATTAAGAATTGCTTTTTTGTACTCCAAATCTCTTATATATTCTCCGGTTTCATATCCGTAGCAACTTTGTTTTATGCCATTTAGTGATATGGATATGAGCAAAAATAATAAAATAAAAATTCTAAAAAATGTTTTCATGGTTCTAATTATATTAAAAAAGAGTTTACAAATGATTTATAGAAAACAAATTGTAACGAAATGTTAAAAAGTTCTTAAAAAGCCTAAAGTTCATGAGTTTTAGTGTCGACATGGTAAGTGTAGATATAGTGTATAGAAAAAGGATGTGTGTTATGGCTAATCCATTTGAAACAACAAATCTAAAAGGTGTAAAGATTAATCGAAAAGGTGATATTCCAAGTTTAGAATTTGGACGTGCTCCTGCTGATTATTTGGAAAGCTATCAAGCTAATGTAAGTATTTTTTCAGGCATTGATAACAGACTTGGCTTATTGGATGCAGAGATTGATAAATTAGACAAAGAAGGTTTAATGGAATCAATCGAAAGAGATAAGCGAGAAGCAGAAGAAAGAGTTAACAAAAAATCTACTTCTGAAAAAATTGCACAATGGACATCATTAGCAAGTACAGGCTTGTCAGCATTAAATGCTTTCAGTTCATTAGGCGGTGCTAAAAAGATTGCCTCAACAGCACAAGCAGCTGCTAAAACTGTAAGTTATTCAGATATGTCAGATGCAGATTTAACTACAAAACTTAATGAATACACTAAAAAGAAAACTGATGCTCAAAAAGTTATTGACGAGCAAACACCTACTGCAGATGCTAGTTTAAAAACTTATTATGAGCACGACAATAATATTGTTGCGTTAGATTTGGATAAAGGAATGGATGAATTATGTGTTGCTTATAGAGACTTTAACCAATATGAAAAAGGTAACAATGAATTAGGTAAAGCATTGAATGATTTAATGCTTTATGACAAAGGTAACAATGAATTAGGTAAAGCATTGAATGATTTAATGCTTTATGACAAAGGTTCTTGTACTGTATGTACTGAATACAAACAAGCATTAGATGATGTAGCATCTGCTGCTGATGATCAAAAAGATGCAAAACAAAAAATTGCAGATGCAAAGAAAACAAAGATTGATGAAGCCATAACTGCAAAGAAAACAGAGATTGATAAAGCCATAACTGCAAAGAAAACAGAGATTGATAAAGCCATAACTGCAAAGAAAACAGAGATTGCTAATAAGAAACAGAAAAAGAAGCTAAACGTAAAGCAGCAAAAGAAAATGGAGATGCTAGAGATAAAATAGCTAGAGCCGAAACTACAAAAGACCAGGCATCTGAACAAATTAGGTTAATTGAAGCAGAGCAAAGCAAAAGAGCAACAAAGAAAAAGAAATAAAATACAAAAAAGCGGACGAGAGTTCGCTTTTTTGTTATTGAATATTAATTTAAATTAGACTTTTAATTTACCGTTGAATTTTGGAAGTTCTGTTGTAACTAATTGATTTAAAAGTTGTTCAAATGCTGATTTATTTTTATTTAACCAATTATTAAACTCGGTGTTGTTTTTCATTGATTTTGTAATATGGTCGTTTAATAAAGATATCATTTCTGATTTATCTGTATTTTTATTTAATTTACTATTATCTTTTGCTGCTGCCAAAAAAATCATTGCTTCTGATACAACGGCTATTGAATTTTCTAATTCTTTTTCAGTCAAACCTGAACTTTTTTCGGAAGTTTTGATTCCTACCATTGTTTGAACAACGGATTTAGTTACGGCTTCAACTGCATAAGCCGGAAGTTTTACTCCTTCTTTGCTTACAATTTCGCTTATTACAAATTTTGACAACACTGAACCAACATCTTTAGATGTTGATTTAATACCGATAGTGCTTAGTATTTTAGAAGTTACAGAACTTGCGTATTTGTTTACGATAGATTGATTTACTCCTCCGCACATACCATTTAAACCTGCATTAATAGCAGTTGCTTTTATATTAAAATCTCCATCAATATTATTTGTTGCTGCGTCTGCAATATCTAATGCAACAGATGTCGTTGCTCCGTATGCAACACTTGCTAAAGCAGAACTTGGTCCAAGTGCATTAAGTATAACACCGGTTACAAATTTAACGCATGCAGCACCGACTTGTTGCGATGCGTTATACTTGTCAACTCGTGCTATGATATCATTTTTAGTTCCGAAGGCTTTTTTATATGCATTGTCGTAATCTTCTTTAATTTCTGATAATGTTTTATCTTTTAAAGATTTTTCAGCAGTTGCTTTAGAGGCTTCTACAATTGTTTTAGATAGATATCCATATAACTTGTATTTATTTTCTTTGCTTGTTGTTTCATTGGTAAAACCGCCGGAAGCTAAAATTTTATCTAAAACTTTTTTATCTCCTAAAACTTCAATCAAAGAATTTTCCATGTTTTCAAAAATTTCGTCTTTTGTTGTTACATGGTTGTAATATGGCATGCATCCTGTTGTAGCGTATGGGATTGGTCTAATTTCGCTTATATCTTGTAATTTACCTGATATATTATCAAAAGTTTTTATATTTTCGGCTAATTTTTTCTCTGTGAATTTGGCAATGCATTCTGTTGTAAGTGCTGCTTCAAATTGTTTTGCTTTTTTGTTATAACGAACTATATTTGAGTGATTATAATCAACATCAAACATTTCTTTGAATTTTTCGTTAAATTTGTCTTCTTTAATTGAGCAATCAAGTTCTGTAACTTGTTCTTTGTAAGTATCAATATCGGCTTGGACAAGTTTAGCTCTGTTTTTAGAATTCCAAAGGATACTGATTGCATCAGCAGTTTTGCCTGCCCAACCGTCTGATGCAAGTTGATTGTTTAGTGCTGTTTGGGCATTTTTAGCAGTTTGGTTTAATGTTTCTGTGATTTTTTTATACTCTTTTAAACGATTTGATTTGCCTGTAAAATTAATAGAACAAGTTGTGTTTAATTGGTTTATGGTTGTGTTAGAATGCTCAAAAGTATCAGCTTTCAAATCAGTTAATGCAAATTTGAAACTGTTACTTTGAGTATTTTTAATATTAGTAGGTTTAACTATATTTAAACCCAATAAATTAATCACAATATTACCCTATTAAACCAATCTAATAAAATAAACTATTTTTTTTGCCGTAAATTGACCTAATATAGATGATTGTAAATCAAATTTAACAAATAATGTTTTTAGGATAAATGTAATTTAACATACAGAACTAGATTTAATTAACTATGAGATGGAGATTGGGAAATTATTCATAAAAACCGCATCTTCCATAATGTTTATTTCCGGTAAATTTTATATAATTTGAAACCTTTTTTATCTCTTCATTTGGTTCTTTATTGTCAAATATTATAATTTGCCTATCTTTATTTGTACTTGATAAATCTTTCCAAAAAGCATCTTGAATAGTATTTGACAATTTTTCAACATCATAATCTGCTTCTTTTAAAGATAATAGTGGTGAATCTAAAATAATAAAAGCTGGAAAAGAAAAGTCATTATTATACATATAATTTTGTAAGCCAACAGAAAAAGCTGCATGAGTTAAAGCACGATGCCCCTTTCCAAGGTGTCCACGGGGTTTCCCATCTATTTCAATATCATAAGTATTGCTATCAAAAATTACATTACAGTTATCCTTATATTTCCAGTTATCTAAAAATATTTTAATTGTCTTGGCAAAATTTGCATAGTATTTATTGTCAATTATAGGACTTTCGTTATTCACCTTATATGTATCTAATCTATTTTGGCATTCTTGTCGGTACGCTGTATAATTTGTAATGTCATTTCGTAATTTTATTTTCAGTTCAACCTTTTTTTGTAGTGCCAAAATATTATCAATTCTATTTTTTAATACTTTTGAATGTGGTTTTAATTCATTATCTATTTCGACTGTCAAGTCATAAATTTTGTTATTTAATTCATTTATTTCTTCATTATATTTTTCAATATTTGATTTTTCATCTTGAATGGTTTGCTTTAAATCATTAATTTTAATTTTAATTTTTTCATTCTCTTTTTCACAAGATGCAAATATTTTGTTGAAATTTTCTTCTTGATTATCAATATTATTATTACAAATAGGACAAGGATAATCTTTTAATTGGTTTAAGTAAAAAGTGCCTTCCTCCACAAAATCAATCCTTTCGATATCGTTGCTATAATATTCTTGCAATAAAGTATATTTATTTAACAAGCGTGAACCTTCTGTAATTAAGTTTTTTAATTTTTCTACGTCTTTAATATATTCGGCTCTTTCTTGTGTTTTTTTGTTTAATAGGACAGTATTATATTCGTACTGACCTTCTAAAGAATTGATTTGTTCATTTAAATCTTCTATTTTGAAATCTTCTAATTCTTCTACTTTTGCGGATGCTTTTTTTATAAGATTATTATATACTTCAATTTTTGCAAATAGTTTTGCTTTTGTTATTTTTGGGTCTTCTATTTCTTGTAAATCTGAATTATCCTTATTTGTTAATAAAAAATTAAATAAGGATTTTTTATATGTTGCTTCATAATTATCTGAAAATATTGGAGAGTCTTCACTTATTATATTAGTTTCATTTACAATTACAAAGTCGACAATTTCACGTAAACTTAGTAGCTTGGTTTTATTAGTTCTAATTTTAGATAATATTTTTTTATCGCTATATTTCATAAAATCTAAAACATAACTTGAAACTGATTCTTTTGTTTTAGCGTTTATTCCAAGTTCTTTGTGTTCATTTTTTTCTATATTTTTAATAGCACATTCATACAGATAAATAACTTGAGTATTATCACCACGTAAATATCTTTTTATAGTAAAAGGTTGTGAATTATATTCTAGCTCAAGTAATAAAAAACTATAATTTTTACTTTCATTAATGTCTTTTGGAGGATTTTCTGCCCCAAATAAATAATCAATACAATTTATCACATACGATTTCCCCGTATTAGAAGCCCCTGTTATTATATTTAACCCTTTTTTAAATTCTAATTTAGCAACTTTTTCAGGAGAAACACTCTGTAGTTCATTTATAAAGAGTCTATTTTGCATAGCTATAACCCTCATTAAATAATCCATATGTAGAAAATTCACTATCCCATTTAGACATAGTTTTCTCAAAGTATTTCTTTATATTTTGCTCATCATATTTTTTAAAGTGTTTTTTAACCCATTTTGCTTGTTTTATCAACTTTTTAGAATAGATTGATGTCAATTTATTTATGAATAAACCTGTTAATTTGTTATTTAAATAATAAATTCCTTTTTCACTATAAATAACATCTATCAATTGTTTTTGAGCTAATATTTTTAGGGCATTTTTAATTAATTTCACCTTTATAGAAAGTTCCTCTTTTCTAAATGGGGAATTTGGCAAGATACTAATTTGCTTTTTATCAAAATCGCTAGAATGTAATAATGCATAATCATAAAAAATTATTAATTGTTCATCAACACCAGTACTTATAGTATTAATTAAAATAAGAAGTCTTAAAGCCACTTCTATTTCATTATTTAAAAGTTCCATATTATTCATGCTCAGTCCATTCTACACTTTCATCTTCATTTGCTACTTGATGCAAAATTCCAATTCTATCATTTGTTTTTAAAAACTCTGCTAATGAGTTGTTTCCTATATTTAACGTTGTTGCCACTGTTATTGCAGAATTTAAGCATTCTACACCATCTTTGTATGTATTACATAAGATTTGCGACTTTACTGGATCTATAATTTGATTTTGTAAGTCGTTAAAAGTTTCATCTGTTGGTAATGAATCTCTTGAAAATTCTTTTAATCCTTCTGCTGAATAAAAACATTTTCGCTGTATATTAAAATGCTCTCGATATCGATTAGATAATTGTTTAAAATTTGTTATCAGTGACTTATTGACACTTCCATATGCTCTATATAATTTATTCACATACGTTAATTCATTACTTTCTATTATATTAGATGGCTCTGGTGGAGTTTTTCTCTTAAACTTACGAAGCCCAAACCAACTTGAATAATATTTCGTTTTTTCAAATTCTTCTAAAAATTTTAATGGAGTAATTTCATGTATAATACTAAAATCAAAATTTTTGATAAATGCTTTGAATTCATTATTTAATTCTATATTTCTTGCTTTTGTTATGGAGCCTTTACAATTGTGGTTCCAATTTTGTATTATCGCACTTTTAAGTTTTTCAGGATTCTCTATTAATTTTGTTAATGCAGTACCACATCCTTTACTAGAAATAATATAGTAATTTTTAGGAACTACATATTCCTGAATGTAAGTATAATATAATAGTTTCCCAATTTCTACATACATATTAGATGGTGTTAATTTTTTATCATAATGTTTACATTGATATATATCAAGGACAGTCATATTTTCATCTTGGTAAGCAAATATATCTCTTCCTTGATCCCCAGTACCACCAACCCTTTTTACATACTTATAACGATCTTTCATAGAAAATAGCCATTGTTCTGTCATTAGTTCAAAATCATCTTCGGATACTAACGAAAAAATTTTTATATCTGGCACATCCTTTCCTGAAAGAAGTTGCAAATTTGATTTTTCTTTAATTTTAGGTTTTTCTATATCAGTAAATTCCAATATCATACTCCATTGTATACAAATTATAATACAAAATAGGCGATTTTACCAAAATATGAACATTATTAAAAAATTGTCATTTTGTTAGTGCTATAATTATTGCATGATAGACGCAAAAGAGTTTTTAAAAATTAAAAAATTAGCATTAATATCATTAGTTTCTGATGATATTTTAATGGACAAGCTTGTATTAAAAGGCGGAACTTGTCTTGAGCTTGCATATAAAATTCATTGCCGCTCGTCAAAAGATATTGATTTTTCTATTAATAATGAATTTTCTGATGCTGAAATTGCGCAAATTATGAGCGATTTACCCGAAATATTTAACAAGAATTTCAGTAAAATCGGATATTATGCTTTTGATTTTAGGATAAAAAATAAACCTGTTCATATGCCTATTGATATAAAAATGACAGGTTACAATTTGTCGTTCAAATTAGTTTCAAATGATGTTCATAAAATATTGATAAATTACGCAATCGTGCACTATCCCTTGGACAGTCTGACAAAAAGGACTTTGTTATAGATATAAGCAAATTTGAATATACTCAAAACAAAGAAGAAAAAGAAATTGACGGACACAAAATATATGTTTATCCGCCAGTAATGATAATTTGCGAAAAATTGAGAGCGATTTGTCAAAAGATGAAAGAATATAGGAATAATCCTGGTGATACAGACCTACCAAGAGCAAGAGATTTTTGGGATATATTTTTAGTTCAGGAAAACTTACCAAGAGTAGATTTTAAACTTCAAGAAAACAGAAATATTTTAAAACATGTTTTTGATGCAAAAGATGTAGATATGAATTTATTGTTAAAACTTGAAGAAAAAAGACATATTCATGAAGATGATTTTAGGAATGTTCAATTAACCGATGCTGCAAATAAAAAATACCCGACACATTTTGATTTTTATTTTGAGTATGTTTTGGATTTAATCAAAGATCTAGAGGAATTCTGGATAGTATAGATTCCATCTTTCGCTATATTTTCGGTCTTTTTCTTTAAGTTCTCGCTGAATAAAAAAGCGTAATTTTTTGTCGTGATCAAATAATTTTAAATAATCTTCATTATATCCGGCTTTTTCTAAATAAAATCCGATGGCTTGATGGTGAGGATAAATATAATCTAATTTTATCAGCATGTCATATAACTTTTGAATATCTACCCGACCTTTTGCTTTTTTATAAACATTCAAAACCTCAAAACAACCACCGCAATAATATGGGCTTACGGCAATATCAATGAGTGTACGTTCTATATTCGTTATATTAATTTTGGCATTATTATAATTTGCTTCTATTATGCCCAATTTGTTGCTATATTTGCTCTGTAATAAATTTATAGAATAAATATCTTTAACCGTCAGATTTTTACTGATTCGCGGTGGCATGTAAAAGGCTTTGTTAATTTCTTCTTGAATAAGTTGTTTTTTAGTAGCTTCTTTCAATGGTTTTGATTTTTCTAATGATATAAATATAGTTTTTGGAATATTATTAGTTAAATTATGGTATTCTACTGCGGAATAATGACTGAAATATGCGTTAGAGCTAATACTTTGTATTGCTCGATATAAACTAGGGTTTTCAACAAAATATCTTGTATATGTTTTGGATGGAAATTCCAGTACAAATTTTTCTTTATAAATATCATTTTGAATTAAATATTTTTGAAAAGCAGTAAATGTTGTTGCAGAATAAATATATTTTTTATAAATACATTCTTTATAAATTTTTCTAAGCTCGCGAATCTTGTAAAATTCAACTTTTTCATTGAAAAAAGAAAGAATATTCTCTTTATTCTTTTCCATTTTTAATTGAATTGTAGATTTTGAATTACTCATTTCTGTTTAATCGGTATTATGTATAATACCGATTATAACATATTTTTTATCAAATTTCAACCCCTCTTTAGAATTATTTTTTTAAATTAAGTTATTACGAATTAAAAGTATCTTGTAAGATACTTTTAATTCAAACATAAATAAATTACAATAGTCCTAAAGTATTATATTTTAGACAAAATTATTTCTTAAAATTTAACATTATTTATACAACTTAGCATTTTTATTGATTTCATTAATCAAATAAATAATATTATCTGCATCTTTTGGTGCAAAAACTCCGTCTAAGCCTTCGGTATTGATAAAAGTGAATGGCTGTTCAAACAATTTTCCGGTGTCCATTGTTCCATTACATTTGATATAGTCAATAATTGTTTCAACAAATTTGATTTGGTTAGAATTAAATTTGTTATTGTCCAAATATTCGCTGAATACTTTCTCTATTTCCGTTCTTTCAACACCAATAATTGAACGAATAAATTCGCCTAAACCTTTTCCGTCTTGGATTGTTTGAAGTTGTTCACGAGAACCTATATCAGAATTTTCAAATAAGATTTTTTCTAACTGCTCAATATCAAGTTCCGTCAAAGGCTTATTAAATTTAAGTTTATTTATGCAGATATCATTAACATGCGCTTGCAAAAATGCTTCAACTTTTTTCTTATACTGTGCTACATCAACACCGCTTGCAGTATTGACCGATACGGTTCCCGGTATTGGATCAAGTTCATCCTCAAAATCACTATAAATAATATCCCTTTGAGCATAGTCTATCAAATTTACAAGATTTCTTAATTTTATGCGAACTTCTTCAAGAGTAGATATTGTAACATTTGCCCAAAATTCATCAGTCAAAATGCTTTGAATTAATTCTAAATTTTGTTTTACAAGTGGGATTGATGATTTTTCTTCCAGCCTGAAAGCAATTTCTTTGATATTCTTTTGATATTTTTCAAATTTAACCATGTCATGTGCATAATATGATAATTGCGTATTTAATATCATCAAATCAAAGCGTTTTGCATACTCATCTTCTTCCGGTAAAGTAGTTGGCAAATGAGAGACCCTGTCTTTTATTGTGATAAAGTCCATATCGTCAAGATTATCCCATTTTTCACGGTTAGAAAACTCATCAACTGCTCGCAAATGACGTCTTACAATAAAATTATCCATGTTCATTGTTTTAACAGTATTATGCAAATCATCCTTAATTTTGTTTGATAAAAGTTTTAACACTTCATCATCATCTTTAATTTTTTCTGCAAGTTCCAGTTTTTTAAGGAATATTTTTTGACCTAAAGACATTTGATTAGAAGATTTTGCTCCTTCAGGATTAATTGAAAAATATTCAAAGTTTCCGCAAGCATCAAATATAAAGAATTTCTTCTTGTCATCCTTTGGCCCGAACAATTCAGGGCAGAGTCTTGTTCCTCTACCTATCATTTGATGAAATTTGGTGCGTGAACGAACAACTTTAAAGAATACCAAGTTCACAATTTCCGGAACATCAATACCGGTATCAAGTTTATCGACAGAAATTGCAATAACAGGATCCTCTTCTTTTGTTGAAAATTTATCAATCAAGCTCTGGGAATATTGTGTTTTATGCGTAATAACTCTTGCGAATTTACCATTATATTGTTTGTAATTTGCATCGAATCTTTCTGCGATAAATTGTGCGTGATTTTCATTTGCTGCAAAAATAATGGTTTTACCGAGTTTATCGCCACCATTAACTTTTATACCGTTTTCCATTAAACACTCAAGTATTTTATCAACGGTATCAATGTTAAATAACCACTTGTTTAATTGCGCAGCATCAATTTCCTC
The DNA here is from genome assembly GCA_905235155.1 of Candidatus Gastranaerophilales bacterium. Lineage (GTDB taxonomy): Bacteria > Cyanobacteriota > Vampirovibrionia > Gastranaerophilales > Gastranaerophilaceae > UBA6984. The sequence continues at coordinate 8,608 of CAJOKJ010000016.1, read as the reverse complement.
CGGCAAAGATTCTGTTTCTTCATCATAAAACTTTGTTTCATATTCTTCTTTTTCTTCCGCAGAAAGTTCATTATACTTAATGCCTTCTCTTAAAAATTTAGTAGCACAATCAAACTGCTCATAAGGGACTAAATATCCTTGGTCAACGGCTTCATCGTAATCATAATAGTCAGTCGGCACACCGTCTTCAAGTTCAAAGACTTTATAAGTGTTTTTATCGACTTCATCTCTCGGTGTTGCAGTTAAACCAAGCAATAAACCATCAAAATAATTAAATATTTCACCAAATTTTTTGTAAATACTTCTGTGTGCTTCGTCTATTATAATCAGGTCAAAATGTCCAACAGAAAACAGTTTTTCATTTGCCTTTTTAGAATCTATCAGGTTCATCATAGTATGATAAGTTGAAACAACAACTCTGTTTTCTGCACCATCAACTCTAACTTTTGTAATATCAACAGGGTTCAAATCCGGCAAGTATTTTGCAAATGCTCTTTGTGCTTGCGTAACAAGCGGTGTTCTATCAGCCAAAAACAAAACTCTTTTTACCCAGTTATATCGAGTTAAAATATCAACAATGGATATTGCAACACGAGTTTTACCGGTTCCTGTTGCCATAACGAGCAGGGATTTTCTGCTCTTTTTAGCATAATTTTCACAAACACTTTTAATAACTCTTTCTTGATAAGGTCTTCCGGAAATGTCCTTGTTTACATCTATATCGACTAAGTCTTTTCTAATTGTTCTTCGTGTAATTAATTTTTCTAAATCTTCTTTTGAATAAAATCCTGCAACTTCTCTTGGCGGATAATTCAAATCATCCCAAATAAAATGCTCATAACCGTTTGTATAAAACATTATCGGTCGTCGCCCGAATTTCTTCTCTAAACAGTTTGCATAAAGTTCTGCTTGTTCTCTACCGATTTTGGCATCTTTCATTGTGCGTTTTGCTTCAACCAGACCAAGCGGTTTGCCGTCATCACCCCAAAGAACATAATCAACATACCCTAGTCCTGTCGGATTTGGCATTCCTTCTACTTCATATTCTGTTGCATTAGGTGCTGAAATATCCCAACCAACTTCTTTTAACAAAACATCAATAAAGTATTTTCGTGTTTGAGCTTCGTTGTAATCATAATCAAGCGGTTTGGCTTTATTTTGTGCCTTGATCTGCTTGATTTGTTCAAGAAGTTTGGCATTTTCTTTTTCTAAATCTTCACGGGTTATATTGATAGCATTTTGTTCTTCAATAATCTTTTTTAGGCGTTCAATTTCTTCCTGTTCTTTGGTTTTTGTAGGTACTTGTGAAACATCAAATTTTAAACCATGAACAGGCTCATCTTTAGAATATGTAAGATATAACCAATAAAGAAAATGAAAGAGCTCAAATGTTGTTTGCAGGGCATCTTTATCATTAATTCTTTGCGGATTATGCGCTGCGGTGTTTCCGTTAATTCTTATTAAATTAACCTTTTGGAATAAAGGCGGAACAATAACATTTTTAAAAGACTGTTCATGAACTAATGAATTTAAAGTGCAATCATAGGGTTCAACTAAATCGATGTCGTTTTTGTACATCCACTTTACGGCAGATTCCAAAGCGTTGCGGCATAAAATACAAGTATAAACCGGCTTTGAATACACACACTCTTCAGCTTCGCTTGCCAGCTTGTATATATCTAACCATTCAGTTTTTAAGAAATCAAAATTGCTCATAAACACCTTTTTCGAAATTATTATATCATAAATTTGTGAATTGCTTTTACATTTCTTCATGAAAAACTTGATTTTTGCATGCAATAAAATTAGAATGAAAAGACAGGAAAATTTATCCTGTCTAAAAAAGATCCAAAAAAAAAATAGTCCATCCTATATGGACTATTTTTTTTTCTTAGGTGTCGATTTTGCACGATTTGTTTCTCTTTGTGATAAGGCACTTCCTGCACATGATTTAGAATCTTTGCTAGTACGGCCATCTCGAAGTATTTTCGATGCTTTTGAAGCTACATCTTTACTTGTCACTTTTTTAGCCATTTATCTTCCTCCCTGACTAATCCCCTTACGACTATCGGTTCGTATCAACTGTTATTACAAACTTCTAAGTCTATATACTAATTATAGCGAGTCATGGGACTTTTTAGGGCAAATTGTTAACAAATATTTACAATAGCATGCTACTTTTTATTTTGCGGTCTTGGTCCTTTAGGTCCGGTTGGGGATGCACAACGTTCGGCTTCGTTAATTTTACGATATTCGGGTTTTGAATCCATACTATTTTGTACTTTGTATGAATTTTGGTTATTTTTTTGATTTTGTTTTGCGTTTTGATTGTTTTGTTCGCTCAATTTTAACCTCCTGATTTTCCTTGTTATTAGTTGCTTTAACAATTTCTATTATTATATCATCTGTTTTTTAACAAATATAAAGACCATCTACATGCTTTATTTCAATGCCATTTATATCTTGTACCTTCACGTCGGTTAAATATAACTCGTTATCTTTGACTGTATCAGAATATTTATCTAAATAACCATAATAAATACGATTCCCTTTTGGATAATATACTTTTATCCAAGTGCTATTGTCTTCGAATAGATTATCAAATACACAGTCCCAAACACCTAAAGAATGTTCAATATTCGTTGGTGTCAATTTTCTGAAAAAATCCAGAAACCCTACAGGTTCAGTATAAGTAGATTTTTTAAATATTTTTTTATTTATATGATGAGTTTTCCAATGAGAAATAATGTAGACAGTTATAAAGGCAATTAAGCAAGCCCACAAGATTTCATTATAATGTATAGAGCCCGTTTGCGTATTTAAAATATCTCCAATAAAGAAAATCTCTTGTTTTATTTTAAATAATTTTATTATCATATAATAAATTGAATATGAATATACACCCCAAAGGAAAGAATGGATAATAAACATATTAAACTCTTTCTTTGGACAAAAATTCCAGCGTTCGTATAATAAACAATATATTATCCCTGGTAAGAATAAAAATAATAATTTTATTGTTAATATAGAGAATTCACCCATTATAACTCTCCTTTAAATGCTCGTTGAGATAGGGAGTTGAAGAGGTTGTTCATTTGCTCTATGACAAGCTCGTTATTTTGCTTTTGTTCTTCCACTTTTTCAACAATTTTAGAGAATTTATCTTGAAGTTCTATCAGAGGAATATAAATTCCAAAATCTTGCAATTCTTGTGCATTTATATTTGCCATTCCCACAATATTCTTACATTTGAGTCGTAATATCTTCTTCATATAATCACTGTTCATAAATGCACTCAAAAACTCTGCATTTGCTTTTTCGTTTGTTCTAACTCTTACCAAATACCCAGCAAATGCCATTGGCTGTTCATATCTATATACAGCAGTTTTACCCACAAGCTCTTTACTGTTTGTTCTGTTGAAAAGAATATCACCCTGTTTGACAAGATATTTTTCTAACTCATTATCTTTCAAATCAATATATTTTAAATCATCAAGTATAATTGCCCCTTCATAGGTTAGGTTGCCCATACGAAGTATTGGATAAGTCCCTTCACTTCCAGCTTTACTGCTTGTACCATATTTTGCTTCTTTAACAATATCCCTAATAGTTCCAGTTTCCCAATGTTTGTCGTTGGTTTCTGGATTACCAAATATGGAGATAAAGGTGGATTTTAGGAACTCATCCAGCTTGTCATTCGCCAGTTTCTTCTTCTGCCTTATTTCATCTGCTTTGTCTAATAGATTTACAATCTTATTTTGTTCTTCTGTTGAAAGCAATGGTATCTTAAACTCAGCTATATTATTGTATCTAATGTAATTTGTAGCTGAACCGTACTGTTTGTTGCAAATATACTTCTTCCACCTACCTTTTAACTGATAATATACAAAGCGAGGGTTTACTTTAATACTATTCAGAACATATGTTCGTTGATATGCTTCAAATTTACCGTCATCATATAACACTTCGCCAACATTAGCTCCATTTCCGGGCAGTATAATCGAAGCACCCTCAAAGCTATATGTCGGACATTTTATTGGTTCTATTGCACAAGTATAAAAACGATAATTCCCACCATTTTCACCATGATTTGCATCATGCTTACCTGTTGTAATATTGCAGATTTCTTCTAATTTAACATAGTCCATTACAGCATCCCCTCCGATTCTTTATTTAGAATACTCAAGACAACCTGTTTCATTGTTTCCATTTCTTGCGGATTACTTTCTGCAATCAAAAGGGTTAGTGCAAACAGAGTTGCACTGTCTATTATAGGCAGATTGTTTTTGTAAAGGATACCGTTTTTATCCAAGAAATATAAGAAACAACTTGCAGCTATGCGTTTATTTCCGTCAGAGAATGAGTGGTTCTTTGTTATCAAGTACAAAAGAGTTGCAGCTTTTTCTTCAAGTGTCGGATACAATTCTTTGCCGTCAAATGTTTGGTATATCTGATTAACTGAGCTTGAGAAACTGTTATCTTTAGGGTTCGCAAATACATCTGATGCAAACTCCGATTTCATTTCATCAATAACTTTAAGAAATTCTTTTTCTGAAATCACTACGGCAGGTTTTGTTGTAATACCTTTAGAATCAAGAGTTTTGTGGTCAAAATTGTCCAGTAAATCAAGACCGTGTGCAAATGTATCAAGTATATTTGCAACTTGTTGAGCATCTTCTACTGTTTCTATTTGGTTTTTCAAACTGCGTGATAAAAGGTTTATAGTTGTTTGAAGAGTCTTTACTTTGTTTTGCTCTTGTTTTAATCGGTTCTCGTTAATAGTATAACCTTGCGTTAAATGTTCCCTTAAAACATTTGTTGCCCAAATCCTAAATTGAGTTGCTCTGGTAGAATTAACTCTATATCCGACAGATATTATTGCATCAAGGTTATAGAATGAGGTTTCACGCTTAACGCTTCTGTTACCTTCCTTTTGAACTATTTCCAAAATGGAAATAGTTGGTTCTTTTTTTAATTCACCCTCTGCATATATGTTATTCAGATGTTTGTTTATTGCAGGAGTTTTTACCCCAAACAATTCAGCAATTTGTTTCTGGGTAAGCCAAATAGTTTCGTGTTCTAATCTTGTATCAAGATTAACTTTGCCGTCGCTACTTGTATATATAACAATTTCACCTTTGCTTTGAGTATCTGACATCTATATCATCCCCTCCAGCTCTTTTAAACCTTGTTGAACTTCATCTTCAAGTGCTTTAATATCAACCAGAATCTTACTTGGAGCTTCATACTGTACTTCTTCGTATTCAACTTCTTTGTATTTGTTTATAGAGAGGTCATAACCATTTTGTCTTATATCATCAACATCTACAAAGAAATGTTTTGCTTTTCTATCGGTATTATCTTCATTGTGCCTATTTTTGAATGATTTAATAATATCCGGTATATCGTTTTCTTCTATCGGTGTACGGTTATCATTCAATGTAAAACCGTCATTTTGCATATCATAAAACCAAACTTTATCCGTACCACCTGAATTAGTCTTGGTGAATATCAAAATAGCCGTTGAAACACCGGCATAAGGTTTGAATACTCCCGAAGGCATTGAGATAACTGCTTCAAGTTTTTGGTTATCAATAAGTTTCTTTCTAATAGATGTGTGAGCATTTGATGTACCGAACAGAACTCCGTCAGGAACAATTACACAAGCTCTGCCACCTGTTTTTAGTATTCTTATCATCAATGCAAGGAACAAAAGTTCTGTCTTAGTTGTAGAAACTTCGCTTGCCAAGTTTTTAGCAATTGTATCTTTATTCAATGAACCCTTAAATGGCGGGTTAGCAATTACACAGGTACAAAATTCTTTTAATCCGGAAGCATCTTCAGATAGTGAATCTTGATAATTAATATTAGGGTTTTGGTGCCCGTGAGACATCATATTCATTGATGCGATACGAAGCATTGAATAATCGAAATCAAACCCATAAAACATATCATTATTGAAGTGCTGAAGTTTTGCAGTATCCATAAACATTTCAGGATATTTTTCTTTCAGATACATAATTGCACAAATCAAGAAACCTGCAGTTCCGCAAGATGGGTCGCAAACTATGTCATTCGGCTGAATATCAGCAAGTTCCACCATCATTTTACCAATGTGCCTTGGGGTTCTGAATTGACCATTTACACCGGCTTGAGCAATTTTTGATAAAAGATATTCATACAAATCGCCTTTTGTATCCAAATCCTGCATTTCAAGTTTATCAATCATATCAACCGCAGTCGCTAAAAGTGCCGGAGACGGAATCATAAAAACCGCATCTTTCATATATTTGGCAAAATTTTCGCCGCCCATATTTTTGATAAACGGAAATACATCTTCCTGAACAATTTTATACATTTCGTTTGGTGCAAAATCTTTAAACTTTGACCAACGCATATTTTGTTGTTTTGGAGTTTCGTCAAAAACAGGGTTTTCAATCGGTCTGTTAAGACGGTTAGCTTTTCTTTCTTCACGAGTATGTTTTTCATCCAACTCTTTTATGAAGAACAAATATGAAATCTGTTCAATAACTGTCAGCGGGTTTGAAATACCGTTTGACCAAAATGTTTCCCAAAGTTTATCAATCTGTGCCTTTTGCTCTAATATCGTAGCCATTGCTATTCTCCTTGTTTTAATTATACATGCTGATTATTAAAAATCTTGTTTTTTTCCGCAAATAATGTCGTTTACATCCTGATCCAGTTGTATAATATCATTTTTTATTTGCTCAAGCTGTTTCTTATATTTTTCCATTTTTGAGGTGTAGTTTTTTATAAGTTCCTTTTGTTTGGTTAAAGCCGGAACAATTACTGCAATACCTTTTAAATCTTCATGGTTTATAAATGGCATTGCAGTTCCCCTTAGTAGTCCTTTAATTAATTTTTGACCTATTGCACTGCGTAAATATGTCAAAAGATATTCAGAGCTTATTTGCTTATTATCAGGGCGGATTACAAGCAAATTCGCGGATGCAATACAATTTTTACCGTCATTTTTATATACAACAACCTTTGAAGTATTGCCTTTATTTGGGATTAATAAATCGCCGTCTTGCAAATATTCAGAAGATAAATCTTTGTCGAGTCTATATTTTTTAGCTTCTGAAAAATCTATACCATCCTCTTTTATTGCACGCATGTCAAGGTAAATGAAATCTTCATTTTTGCTTGTTTCTTGTGCATATTTTGATAGAGGCTTTCCCCTTAATATAGTTGATATTTCTGATAATTTTTTATGGTCTTTATTTAAGACATTTACGATATCTTCATCTTCCTCCTTGAATGGTTTTTCAAAATCCCAAGTTGAATCAACATTTGTAACTTCAGTTAAATTGTATTTTTCACCTAATGTATCAATCGAATGTGATATAAATAAGTTATCAGAATATTCTTTGCTGAACTTATACAAATATGTTTTTACGTTTGTATTACTAAATGTCCCCGAAGGTAAATCGATTACCTCAATAAGATTTTTCTCATATGCTTGCCTAAAATGAGCTTCTGTTTGAGAAAAATTAACTTTGCTTGGCATGATTATTGATAAGATCCCGTCATCTGCCAAATTATTTTTAAATAATAATTCTGCTGCAATGGTAGAAGAATCATTGCCATAATATTTACCTCTTTCAAAACGGCGTTTCAACCCAAATGGTGGAATACATAGTATGTTCTTAAATTTTTCTTGTTCTTCAAATTGATTATTGTATATATCAATTGCTTTGATACTTACGTTTTTATTATTTTCATAATCAAAAACTAAAAGTTCTTGAATAAATGTATCAATCGTCCACATTGTAATTTTTTTGTTTAATGAACACATTGAAGGAATCTGGTTCAAAAACGTTTCTGCGTTTACAATTAAAATATTGTCTTTATCTTTCAGTAATGTTGAAAAATTAATATTAACGTTACAAGCAAAATTTGATCTTGGAGATAATGAAACTATTATTGAATAAATTTCTGTTAAGGTTAATTCATTAAAATTTTTCAAAATCTCAACCAAACCTCTATCGCCTAAAAATCTGTAACCTAAAACATTGTTTTCTACCAAGTATGTTTCTTGGCTTGAAGATGATAATTTTTCAAAATTGTGGTCACTCCTTTTTGCATACAAATATTGTTTACACGCATTAATGTACTGTTCTTCCGTTAAACCGGAAATTCTAAAGTTTTCTTTGATTCTAAGTTCTTTTGTTCTGTTGTCTGTGCCAATTGTTCTCATAATTGTTTTGTCCTTTCTAACTTTTGTAATATATCTTATAATTTTAATATATATCATTATAAGATAAATTTCAATAGTTAGAATATAATTTACAACTGTTTTGTTACAAAAGTTAATATTCTGTTTTTGAAAATTTTATATTTTTTATTGATAATATTGCATTTCAGCAACTTTTACTTATTTCAAAAAAATTATAATATACACATGTGTCAAATACGGACATAAGATTTGAATTCAGTACGCACTGCGTAGCGAATTCAAAATTAAACTTGACTTCTTTTTATTTCGGAGTGATGAATACGACACGTTAAAGGAGATTCTATTGAAAAAGTCAAGCATTGAAATAAATAAAAACAAAACTTAATTAAAAGCAGCCAAAAGAAACAC
>CAJOKJ010000015.1 GCA_905235155.1 Candidatus Gastranaerophilales bacterium | reverse complement strand
TGATATCGCTGAAGAATCATCAAATTACATTAAACAACAAATTCTTCAACAAACATCAGCAAGCTTGTTAGCAACAGCAAACCAAGCACCATCTATCGCTTTGAACTTAGTTTAATACCGATAGAGGAAAAATTTAAAGACCTGAGATATTTATCTCAGGTCTTATTTTTATTTAAGTTTTTATTTAATAAAATTTACCGATTATTGTTCATCAAGTGCTGCAACACCAGGTAAAACTTTACCTTCAATAAATTCTAATGAAGCACCACCACCTGTTGAAACGTGTGTAAAGTCTTCTGCTTTAAAGAATTTTTTAGCGGCAGAAACAGAATCACCACCACCAATAACAGAAGTTGCACCATTTTTAGTTGCTTCAACAACTGCTTCTAAAATTGATTTAGTACCTTCTGCAAATTTAGGATTTTCAAAAGCACCAACAGGCCCATTCATAAGGATTGTTTTAGAAGATTTTACAACTTCTGCAAATGCTTTTCTTGACTCTTCACCGGCATCAACACCTTCAAATCCGTCAGGAATTTCGTTGATTTTTACGAATTTGTTAGTACCGTTACCTGAAAAATCATCTGTAACCAAAACGTCAGTTGCCATTACAAGTTTAATGCCTTTTTCTTGTGCTTTCTTTTCAATTGCTTTTGCAACTTCTAATTGGTCATCTTCGCAAATTGAATTACCGATTTTACCGCCGTTTGCTTTTACAAATGTGTATGCCATACCGCCACCGATAATCATGTTATCAACTTTATCTAATAAGTTTTCTAAAACACCAATTTTAGAAGAAACTTTTGCACCACCAACAATTGCTGTAAATGGTCTTTCAGGATTATCTAATGCTTGTGATAAACATCTGATTTCTTTTTCCATTAATAAACCTGAAACGGCAGGTTTTACTAATTTTGCAACTTTTGCAGTTGATGTGTGATTTCTGTGAGCAGCACCAAAAGCGTCATTTACGTAGAAATCGCCAATTTTTGCAAGTTCTTCAGCAAAAGTCATATCATCGTCTTTTGCTTCTTCTGCTTTGTAATAACGGATATTTTCTAATAATGCTACGTGACCGTCTTGTAAATCTGCCAATTCTTTGTCAGCACCTTCACCAACAGGTGATTTTACAAATTTAACTTCTTGACCTAAAACTTTTGACATATATTTTGCAACAGGTTCTAAAGATAAATCTTCAAGTTTTTGACCTTCTTTCAATTTTTGAGGTCTTCCCAAGTGTGCCATTAAAATAATTTTTGCACCCTTTTCTTGTAAAAATTTTACAGTTGGAAGAATTGCTTGAATTCTTGTGTCATCTGTAACATTTTTGTCAGCGTCAAGAGGAACATTAACATCAACACGAACTAATGCTCTTTTTCCTTTTACATCGCCTAAGTCTTTAATTGATTTTTTCATTTCTATCTCCTTTTTTATATAAATGAATTGAAAAATATTGTTCAAATAACACTTTTATTTTAATCTATACAAAATTTTAAGTAAAGTATTAATTTTTTTTTCAATTATTGAAAAATTTTAATTGTTTAAAGTACAATATTTATAGCAAAGCCGAAATAGCATGGAAAAGAAAAGATTATGGATGAACTATTAACAGGATATAATTTTTATTCAAGCGGTCGTGATATGGAGTTAATTACCAAAATTGTTGACACCTTAAAAGATATTCTTGAATACGATAAACAACAGCCACAACCTTTATTTTTAAAGACTACTGATAACTTTATAATGAATATTGCCAGAAAAGTTGTCGAAGAAAAAAAAGAAACTTTTTTGATTGCTATAACAGGTGAGAGTGCTTCCGGAAAAACGGTTTTTGTAGATAATACCACAAAAGCATGTGTAAAAGATGTGGAAAAACAAGGTTTTTATACGGTAGTTCGTCAAGACGATTATTATAAAGATACGTCAAAAGAATTGCAAGAGGCAGGAAGTTACGAAGAATTGTTTAAAACAGGATTTAGTTTTGATACTCCTGACGTAATAAATCTTCAGTTAATGAGAGAGCATTTGCTGGAATTAAAACAAGGAAAAGAAATTCAGTCACCAAAATATAATTTTGTAACTTGTGAATCTACTCCTGACGGTGAAATTAAAAAGCCTGCGAAGATTATATTAACAGAAGGTTTGTATGTTTTGAACGAATCGGTAAGAGATATAATGGACGTAAAAGTTTATGTATATACACCATTAGAGGTTTTAAAAGAACGCTGGTATAAACGTGCGGAAAGTCGTGGCAAAACAGGTGAAGCCGCAGATTTGCAATTTAAAGATGTAAATAAAACAGCACAACAATATATCAGACCAACATATCAAATATCCGATGTTATAATAAACGGACTTGTTTCTCAGGAATATATTGTTGAAATTACGGATAAAATTTTCGATTCAATTAAAGCTTTGTTTTAAGTATTATATGTATTGATATTACTGAATTTTAGTTATACTGTACTTGACAAATTCAACCAAATCAGTTAAACTATAAGTAGCCATTTGGTATTGGCTACGGAAGGTTCTTTTGGAAACCGTAGAGGAACTGCCAAGTGGTTTTTTGTTTTCTGAATATAAATCATAAACAGTAAATTCATCAATTGACATTTCTTTATAATCCGTTCTTTCTTTAACTGTTATCATTACGCAGAATATTAATTCACCTATTTTTAAAGGTAATGCAATTCTATGAATTATTTGGTTATTATATAGTGCTTGTGTTTTTAATTCCGGATGTTTTAAAATAGGAGTAGCTTTATAAAAAATAGTATTTAAGTTAGATATAATTTCTTTTTTCAAATATGTATGTCTGCTTTCAATATCACGAGTAAAAATAGTTGAAATAATTTTACCAAGATGCTTTTTAGACAAACCTGCAACTATTTTGGATTTATTATTTTGCAAGTACAACTTGTCTTCGCCTTTAAATACTGCATTTCTAATGTCTAATTTTGTTATATCTTTTGTCTTTTTGCCCTCAAATTTTAAAGTTTTAATATCTAAAATATCGACAGTGTTTATATCAGAATTATCATAAAATATGGCATCAACAATTTTGCCATCAGCTCTTTTTAATTTTAGTAATTGGTTGAGAATATTTGTCATATCTGTATTATATTATAAATTTACTTATAATTGAATGGGAAATGTCTTAAACTTTAGTAAGATTTTTTAAAGTTTTATATAAAAGAACTATGTTATATTTATTGTCAAGTGAATTAATTATATCTGTCTTCATTTCTTCATAGTTAATTTGGTTTTCAAATATAAATAATTCATAAAAGTCTAAATTAAGTGCTTTTACAATAGATGTTAACGTTTCGGGTGATGGATAATGATTTCCGTTTTCAATTTTACTAACATTTTTGTAGTCAATTCCAATTAAATCTGCAAATTGTTCTTGTGTCATGTGATTTAATTTTCTGTATTTTTTTATATTTTTACCCAAATTTTCTTTTAAAAACATAGCTACCTCTAAAAATAATATAACGCTTTATTTTAGGTATATAACAACTTAATACATATATTTATTATAAAAATCTATTCGATAGATTGACTAAACTCTATGTTATATATATAATAATTTTAAATTTCTATTTAATAAGATTAAATTAAAATTTAAGGGATAAAAATGTCTAAAAAATATATATGTAAATTTGAAAGTAAATATTTTATAAATGAAGAAGACTTATTGTATAAAAATAGTTGTAACTTTAATAATAGAATGAACAATGAACCTTATAAAAAATTTTATGATAAACATTTATTTAGGTATTCTTTGACATGCAAAATTAAAGACGTAGGCAAATCTATAACTGTAATTCTTATGAATCCTTCCTATGCGGATGAATATGGTCTTGATAGTACTTTATGTAATGTTAGAGAGTTTTTAATAAAGAATACAGATTACTCGGCATTTGAAGTTTTAAATATTTTTCCTATTAGGACACCAAATAGCAAAGATGTATCTAATTTAATGCAAAAATATCAAAAAATACAAACAAAAAACAATGATTATGTAAAAAGCATTTTAACGAAAAGTCAGGATATATTAGTTGCTTGGGGTGGAAAATACCATAATAAAACAATGTGGATATTAGATTTATTAAAAAATAAAAATGTGTATGCCTACGGCATAAATAAAGATGGAAGTCCAAGACATTTTGCCCCTCAAGCATACAATAGAGCCAATAAAAAATGGCAAAAATATAAATTTTAGATAAGGGAAATAAAGATGAGTGAAGAAGTAAAAACAAAAATATGTCCGTTTTGTAATGAAGAAACAAATGCAAATTCTGATAAATGTGACGTTTGTGGTGAAAAATTTTTAAAAAAGTGTCCGTTTTGTGGAGAAGAAATAAATATTAAAGCAAAAAAGTGTAAGCATTGCGGAGAATTTTTAGATGGGAATACACATCAAAACATAAATGACTCTATAACAGAATTTCCAGAGGAATTAAAAAAATTTAACTGGGGTGCTTTCTGGGGTAGCTGGATTTGGGGAATATGTAATAATGTGAAAATTACTCTATGGTATATTCCTGTTTTTATTTTGGTATTTATAATAACAGGTGGTAATATCTTAGCAGATAGTATTGTTTGCATGCTTACCACTATATATATTGGTATTAAAGGTAATGAATTGGCATGGAAAAATAAGAAATGGGATAATATTGCTCATTTTAATAGAGTTCAAAAGAATTGGGCAATTTGGTGTAGTATTCTTGGAATATTAGGTCTGCTTTATAATTTGGGAATAACATTGTCATAAAATTAAAAGAGGAAATATTTATGAATAATGATACAAAAAAATGTCCATATTGCGGTGGTGAAGTTAAAGCTATTGCAATAAAGTGTAAACATTGTGGTAAATTCTTTGAAGATGAAGAAAAATCTGAAAATAATAGTAACAATATATATGTTGGTGACAATGTATTGTTAATATTGAAGAAAATTTTTTTTGTTATTGTTTATGTGTTTTGTGCATTTATATGGCTACTACTTATTCTTGGTATTATTGGTGCAATGCTACCAGATGATGAAAGTAGTGTTGATAATTCTTCACAATTAGTCCAACAAGAACAGAGACAAAAAGAACTTAAAAATTTTGAAAAAGAAACAAAAAAACAACTTAAAGAAATTCAAAAGCAACGAGAAAAAGAAGAAAGAGAAATACAAAAACAACAAAACATTGAAGAAGAACAAAAAAAACAGGAAAGAGCAGTTCAAGCAAAACAAGAAAAATTTGAAGTTTTAGACACTTATATCTGTTATGAAAATTATTTCAAAGCGGTATGTGGGGTTATAAGAAATAATACTGATAAGAAAAAAACAATGGTATCAATAGACATTGATTTATATGATTATGACGGAAATATAGTTGGTAAAATATCGGATACTATTGAAGAACTTGAGCCTTATCAAACTTGGAAATTTAAAGCTTTAATAGATACTGATTCTGTGTATAGATTTCAAGTTAAAGAAGTTTCAAGTTGGTGGTAAAAGAGAGTATTGAAAATGAATAAGTATATCGTTAAATTTAATATTCATATTGTAATTTGTATTTTAGTTTTGCTTTTATTAAGTTTGAACGCACAGGCTTATTATGAAGATAGTTATGAGAATGCAATTTTTAGAGCCTTTGTAGACAGTGCAAGTTATACTTTATTAATAAGAAGTGCATTTGCAAGTGATTTATCAAAAAAATATCCCAATGCTAAAACTTCACAAACAGATTGTTATAATTTAGTTAGGGATTATATGAATTATAAAAACATAACAAATAGTGTTAATAATACTTATAGTGCTTCAAAAATAAAAATGTATTGTGAACAAAAGTACTTGTCAGGTATTCTTATAGATGATTCAAAAGCAGGTACAAAATATGAATATAAAGGGTATCATGATTCTGATGATAAAAGTGGTTTTTGGATTCCTAAAAATATAAATCCCATAACACTTTCTAATCCCCAATTAGAGCAGTATAGAATTCAACATATAACAGGTAATGAGTACGAATACAAAGACAACATATTAATTAAAGCAAAAATTCAAAAAGTAAAAGAATTAAATAGACCATTAATACTCAAAGATATAAAAGGAGCACAAAAAGACATAAGGATACTTGAAGATTTAAATAGTGCATTATACGAAGGAGATGGATTGTATGTTAATCGAAATTACGGATTAACGACTAAACAAGAAAGTGAATTGTTAAGATTAAAAAGGGAATATGGTGAAAGTATTTTTGATGAAACATTTAACAGAAGATTAAAATTGTATAGGCAACGTCAAGATTATGCTCTACAAAATAAATTTTAATAAGTAAAACCTAATAAATCAAATTTTATTGTGTAAAGAAAGGTGTAATTTATGTTAAAAGATAAAATATTATATTTTTTTTATAATTTAAAATTAAATAAAGAGGTTTTCTTTAGGTGGAAAACTTTAATTTTTGTAGTCATTATAACATTTTGTTCACTTTTGTTTGTTGGGACTCTGCTTTCTAAGAACAATAGTATAACTGAGGATTTAAAACAAGTTAAAAAATCTTATGAATATATTTATGAGAATATGGAATTCTATCAAGCAAAGTATTGGGAAATAATAAAAAGGCATGATATTTTATTACAAGTAGCTGAATTTGATGATTATTACTACAATGATTTGGCAGAATTAAATGCTTTATTTGTTGTTATGGAAGACAAAATTAATTATAATAATAAATACTTGACCCAATTACGTGAAGTTGATGAAAAATATAAAAATAATAATGGTGAAACTCAATATGAAATGAATATGAATGCAGGTGCTTACAATGAAGCAGTAGATGCAGTTTTAAATGAATTGTATCAAGATATAAGAAAAACTATTCCTGCAATTGATTTCGAAAAATTAAAACAAAGTGAAATAAAATGGCTTAAAGATATAAAAGATTATGAAAAAGTTTATTATTCAGAAGATAGGGGCTCTATGGGCGGAATGACTTATGCTAATATGCTTGCAAATATGAGAAAATTTAGGACTTTATTATTGATACCTTATTTAGATTAAAGGAGATTAAAAATGAAAAATTTAAAAATTTTGTTAGTTTTAATTATTATGTTTATGCCACTGTCAGGATTATGTGCAACAACAACTCACTATGATAAATATGGACATAAGACAGGTTCATACAGAACAAGTGGAAACACAACGACACATTATGATAATCGTGGACATAAAACAAGTTCTTATAAAACTAATTCATCAGGAAGAACTATTGAATACGATAAATATGGACATAAAACAGGCAGTTATAAGTCAAATGGTCAAACAACAACCAAGTATGATAAATATGGCTCAAAAGTAGGAACTTATAAAACAAATTCCAACGGAGTTACAACAACCTATGATAAATATGGACACAAAACAGGTTCTTATAAAACAAATTCCTCGGGAAAAATTGTTGAATACGATAAATATGGACGTAAGACTGGTAGTTATAAATCAAAACATTAAATTTTAACGTTTAATAAAAATCATATAATTTAACGATTTGAAATTTGTTAAAACATCATTATACTTAGGATATGAAAAAAATTATTTTAATATCTGTTTTTATAATTTTTACTATGGGTTTATGCACAAATGCCATAGCAGTTGATGATGAAAAAAACATTGTTTTACGGGGTTATGACGGTGTTGAACTGCCTACTGGAACTTTTATTCAGGTAATTAATTTAAGAGAATTTTCTACAAAATATTGTGATGAAACAACAAAAGTATCTTTTGCTGCAACAAATGATACTTTTATGCAGGACATGAAACTTATTCCAAAAGGTACTATTTTTTATGGATTTATTGAAAAAATGAATGAGCCTGTTGTTGGAACAAATGCGTCTATGGTAGTTAAAATTACAAAAATGCAACTGCCTGACGGATTTGAAATTCCAATGAAAGGATATATTTATACAAATAATAAAAATTTAATAGGCGGAGGAATTACAGAACCGCTTGTATGGCATAAACAGCCGCATTTTCAACAAGGATTAGGTATGGGTACAATAAGATATGTACCCGGTACAGAACGTAAAATGGGCGAACATCTCACCGTTGCGGCAGGTGCAGACCTGATAATTGTACTTACAAGTCCTGCATGGATTACACATACCTTAACAAATTGACAAGATTTCACAAAAAAAATACAATATTATTATTGTAATATTTTGTGAGGAATTTAAAATGAAAAAACAATTAAGTTTAGCATTAGTATCAACGTTTTTGGTAACAAATGTTTCGTTTGCTGCTTCAAATTATTCTTTTGAATCAACAAATCAACAGCAACAATATACATCAAATCAGCCTTTAAGAGGTTATTTGGTAAGCGTTCCTGCCGGTGTTATTGTCCCTGTTGTAACAACTCAAGAATTATCATCTGATATATTAATTCAAGGTCAAATGATACAAATGCCTTTAGGTTCTGATTTTTATTATGACAATAGATTAATAGCACCTGCCGGAAGTACTGTAACAGGTACGGTTACTACTTGTAAAAAAGCAACTTGGGGTAATATTAACGGTAAATTGAAGATTACCTTTACTCAAATTACAACACCTCAAGGTGTCCAAATACCAATTAATGGTGTAATCAGAACAAATGACGGAAGCGGTTTACTTGTTGGCGGTACAAAGATTGATGCTGTAAAAGTATATACAAAAGATGCTGCTGCCGGTGCGGCAATCGGTGCGTTATCAGGTGTTGTATTCGGAGCATTGGCAGGCGGCAGCGTTGGTCAAGGTGCAGCACTGGGTACTGCTGTTGGTGCAGGTGGCGGTCTTGTTAAAGGCGGTGCTACAAAAGGTACTAATGTTAAAATACCTGCAAATTCAACTGTTGATATGATTTTAACTCAACCTGTTACAGTTCAACCTTCTCATTATAGTTATGAGGAATAGATACTAGGGGAATAATCTTATTTTATATTTAATTATAAAAATATAAAGTAAAACAAAAATAGGGATAATAAATGTCAATTCTTGGAAAATATAGTAATTTAATTGAAGAAGAAGAACAGAATAATGGTGCATATACTACACCTGCGGTTATTCGTGATAATAAAGATTATATTTCGTTTAAAAAAGCGTTTGTATTATCAACATTATTACATCCTGCCGTTGTTTGTGTAATATGGCTTATTGCTTTTGCTTTAATGCTTTTAGGTATTGACTTGTTTATGTTTAATAAACCAAAACCTAAAATGAATGATATAGAATTTGTATTGGTTGAAAAACAAGCACCACCTATAAATAAAAAAACACCATATAGAGCAGATATAAATTCACGTGCAGGCGGAAAACACGATCCTACAAGAAAAGTGTCAATGCCTTCACCAAAACCTGCAAAAACTCAGAAACCAAAACAAGCAGCACCTGCTGCGAAAAAAACACCTGCAAAACAGGTTACAAAACCTCAGCAGACAGCACCAAAGCCAAAAGCAACACCACAACCTGTTAAAAAGGCTTCACCGCAGCCTGCGAAAACAAATGTCGCTCCAAAACCTACTCCTCCGAGTGTAAAACCGACAGCAAAACCTGTTGCTGCACCAAAGGTTACAACAACACCAAAAACAAACTTTAATGTCCCTGTGCCTCCAAGTGCAAGCAAGGGAAGTTTATCAACAGGACCGGTAAGTTCAACAGGTTCTTCAAATAAATCGGCAGGCGGTAATTATGCACCTACCCCGTCACTCGCACCAACTTATAAACCTTCAAGCAGTGCTTCAGGTTCAAGTGCAGGTTCAAAAGGTGCTTCTGCAAGCAGAGGCGGTACCGGTAATTACGGTAATCCAGGACCTGGTAATCCAAACGGAAGACCGGGTATTGATACGATTGCCGCACCTGATTTTGGCCCGTATATGAGGGATTTACAACGCAGAATTAAAATGAACTGGGATCCTCCTAAAGGAAACGAAAGTAAACGTGTAGTTTTGATGTTTAAAATTGCAAAAGACGGAAGATTATTGTCATGCACAGTTCATAAATCGTCAGGACTGCCTGCGGCTGATAATGCAGCAATAAATGCGGTTAAGCTTACCGCACCATTTAAACCGCTACCTGCAAACTTCTCAGGTTCAAGTGTAGATATTCAATTTACTTTTGATTACAACGTATTTGGCGGTAGTTACAGATAATAAAAAACAGTTAGTACACATTATATAAAGGATAAAAACATGGAATTACTTATTCATTCAATTCAATTAGATTGGCCCGTATTGACACCTATTTTGATTTGCTCAATTTTGGTTGTAACGGTTGCAATTAACAGAATTTCTTTTTACAAACAAAACAAAAGAGATGTTGTTCAATTTATTCCAAAATTACAAAAAGAACTTGCTAAAGAAAATTTATCAGGTGCTCAAAATTTATCTATTCAACTTGGTGGTGTAATTGGCGAAGTTACAGAAGAAGCTGTTAGAATTTTTACCGAACAACGTTCAGGCTTCTCACGTTCTTTTGATATTGCTTCAACATTAGCAACAAGAAAATTAGAAAATCATTTAACAGTTCTTGGTACTATCGGTGGTGTTTGCCCATTCTTAGGTTTATTTGGTACTGTTGTAAGAATCTTATATACTTTCCAAGATTTAGCAACTCAAGGTAACCAATCAGCAGCAGTTGCAATGGGTATCGGTTCTGCATTGATTGCTACCGCTTTCGGTCTTGGTGTTGCTATTGTTGCAGTAATTTTCTACAACTATTTCCAATCTGTTGTTAAACATTACGAAGACGATTTCAACTTGATTAAATTATTATTCTTAAGTTTTGTTGATTCTAACGATGACGTTCAATCTAAATCATCTGCAAATATCGCTTTATAAGGGATTAAATAACAATGGCAATGCAAACTAATAAGGGCAAAGAAGCTCTTTTTACAGAAATAAATATTACACCGTTGACGGATATTTTCTTGGTACTTTTGATTATCATGATGGTTGTTGCACCAACATTTCAATCTATGGACAATGATATTAGTATTCCGGAAATTAACAGCGGTATTTCTATTGAACAGAAAAATTGTACTGTTTCTGTTACTAAAGAAGGACTGCTATACATTAACGGTAAACAAATTAATGCTGATGCACTTACTTCTGAATTAGAAGCTATAAAAGGTTCTTTAGAAAAGAAAGAAGTTGTTGTAAAAGCAGATGAAAATGCAAAAAATGCTGTTGTTTTAAAAATTATGGATGCAGCACAAGCAGCAGGTTATGAAAAATTAATTGTTGCAGGTGAACCTTTAAGCAAAAAGGAACAAAACGAATTAAAATCAAATGATGAAAATTTAAAGAAGGAAAATATGTTTGAAGCGGAACAAGCTTTTCCAAGCAGACCTAAAGTTAAAGAAAAATTAAATATTCCGCAAGATGAAGAATGGAATGAATAATTATGGCAGGCAATAAACGAGATACTTTTAACGAAATAAATATTACACCGTTGACGGATATTTTCTTGGTACTTTTGATTATCATGATGGTTATTGCACCGTTATTAGATAATCAAGGGCTTAATTTGACAGTTCCGGAAATTGTTAAACAAGAAAATCTTAAAAAAGATACTAAATTATTGAATGTTCTTGTTACAAATGACGATAAATATTTTATTGATGATAAAGAAATATCATTAGAAGAATTACCTGAAGTTTTAAAAAAAGAATCTGTTGAAAAACCTGACGGTCTTTTAATTCAATCACAACCTGATTCAACTCACGGTGCAGTCGTAAAATTAATGGATAACGCAAGAAACTCAGGTATTACAAGTATTTCTGTTGTTGAGGGTTGATAAATATTCAAGGATAGTAAATAATATAAGCATAGGGGCAAGCCCCAAGCAAATGCCGGTTACTTTAGGCTTGACTTAGTATCCTATTTATAATTCTACTTTTGAAATATCAATTAATTGAGCAAAATCCATGTTAAAGGCATTAGCGATTTTTTCAAGACTTTCTATTGTAGGCGAAACTTCTGCCCGCTCTATTTTTCCAATAGAATTTCTGCTTAAATCAGCCATTTCTGCTAATTGTTCTTGAGAGAGATTTCTTTTCATTCTTTCAAGTTTTATTTTAAGGCATATTTTTTCTGTTAATTGACCAATTTTAATGTTTTTCATGACTATTACAGTATACTATTGACACAAAACAATCTATATATTATAGTGTACATGATGTACATTATAGGTGACAAAATGAAAAGAAAATTAGCAAATAAGATGAATTATTTAGGCTGTAAAATAGGTATTGTAAACAGTTTGGCACATGTTTTGAATAAAACTGTTGAAAGAAATGATGATGTTAGCAAAAAAGATTCGAAAAATTTAATTATCCTTTTGCAAAATCGAATTAAAGATATTGAATTTTGCTATGAAGAAATTATAAGAGAATTCAATATATAAAGGAGTCAACACTTGAAAAACTTATCATATTGTGATAATATGATAATATGATTAAATCTTTTAAATGTAAAGAAACAGAAAAAATATTTAATGGATTTTTGTCTAAAAAATTTTGCAATATACAATCGGTAGCAAAGCGTAAATTAGATATGATACATTTCGCTTACACCGAAAAAGATTTAATAGTTCCACCTGCAAATAGATTTGAACATTTAAAAGGCAATTTGCAAGGATATTGTTCTATAAGAATTAATGACCAATATAGAATTATTTTTAAATTTAGCAATGGTATTGCAGATGATGTTCAAATAGTTGATTACCACAAGTGAGGAGAAACATTATGATAAGACCTTCAACGCATCCCGGAGAAATTTTACTTGAAGAATTTGTTAAACCTTATAACCTTACTCAAAAACAGCTTTGTGAAGCACTTGGAGTAGGTATAAAAACTATTAGCGAAATTTATAATAAAAAACGTGGTATATCTCCTGTTATGGCTCTCAAATTAGCCAATTTCTTTGGGACAACTCCCGAATTTTGGCTTGCTGCTCAAAATGCTTATGATTTGTATTACGCATATAAATTAAAAAAACAAGAAATTGACAATGTAAAAAAAATTGCGTAGTTGTTTTTTTTATGATATTCATGTGTTGTACACAGACGAAATAGAAAAGACGGAATTATTATGGATATTGAAAAACTACGTAACATAGCGATTATTGCCCACGTTGACCACGGTAAAACATCAATGGTTGACTGTATGTTAAAACAAAGCGGTGTATTTAGAGATAATCAGCAAGTACAGGCTTGTGTTTTAGACTCTAATGACCTTGAAAGAGAACGTGGTATTACAATTCTTTCAAAAAATATTTCAGTAGATTATAAAGGCTATCATATCAACGTTGTTGATACTCCGGGTCACGCAGACTTTGGCGGAGAGGTTGAGCGTGTATTAGGTATGGTTGACGGTGCGTTGTTAATTGTTGATGCTGCTGAAGGCCCTATGCCGCAAACAAGATTTGTATTGTCAAAAGCTTTGGAATTAGGTTTGAGAATTATTGTTGTTATTAACAAAATTGATAAACCTGCTGCTGAACCTGATTTAGCATTAGACAAAGTTTTTGATTTGTTTACAGAATTAACGGATAACGAAGAATTAATAGATTTTCCGGTAATTTATGCAAGTTCTTTGCAAGGAATTGCAAAAAAAGAATTAGAAGATGAAAGCGATAATATTGCACCATTAATGGATTGTATTATAGAAAATATAAAACATCCTGAAGGTGATGCTGATGCAAATTTACAATTCCACGTAACGACACTTGATTATAACGATTATGTAGGTCGTATCGCTATTGGTAGAATTAAAAACGGTAAATTAAAATCACAGGAAACTTTGTCATTAATCAAAGCAGACGGCTCTATTCAAAGATGCAAAATTACAAAGTTGTTTGGTTTCCACGATTTAGGTCGTGTTGAAATTGAAGAAGCATCTGCCGGTGATATTGTAGGTATTGCAGGTTTTGCGGAAGTTCAAATCGGTGAAACAATATCATCTCTTGACAACCCGCAAGCGTTACCTTTAATTCACATTGACGAACCTACATTGCAAATGAATTTTTCGGTAAATGACAGTCCTTATGCAGGTCAAGAGGGTAAATTCGTTACATCAAGACAATTAAGAAAAAGATTGTATGATGAATTGGAAAAGAATGTAAGTTTACGAGTTGAAGATACTGAAAATACGGATAAATGGGTTGTTTCAGGTCGTGGTGAATTACATTTAAGTATTTTAATTGAAACTATGCGTCGTGAAGGTTTTGAATTTCAGGTATCTAAACCGGAAGTTATATACAAAACCGTTGATGGTGTTCAAATGGAGCCTTACGAAAATTTATATTTAGATGTTCCTGATGAATGTACAGGAACTTGTATTGAGCGTTTGGCAGGCAGAAAAGCTCAAATGAAGGATATGCAATCAACAGGTACACGTTCAAAATTGGAATTTGTAATTCCTGCACGTGGTTTAATAGGTTTCAAAGGTGAATTTATCAGATTAACTCGTGGTGAAGGTATTATGTACCATACATTTAATAAATATGATGTTTTAGCAGGTGATATTCCAAAACAAAGAATGGGCTCATTAATTGCTTGGGAACAAGGTGAGGCTGTTCCTTACGCATTAGACCAATTTGCAGATAGAGGTACTTTCTTTATTACTCCAAAAACTAAAGTTTACAAAGGAATGATTGTTGGCGAAGGTAACAGAGCACAGGATGTTGCGGTTAATGTTTGCAAAACAAAAAAATTAACAAATATGCGTACTTCAACTGCTGATGCAATGGTTGTTTTAAAAGCACCTAAAATTTTATCTTTGGAAGAAGCTCTTGATTATATTGCAGATGATGAACTTGCAGAAATTACGCCTGAAAATGTCAGAATGCGTAAGGCTGATTTGACAAGAACAAGATTTAATTAATCAGGTTAGTTATGCAAAAAAAAACTGTCAGAGTTTGTCATTTTCATAAATTAAAAATAGTGCAAAACGGTAATATTTATCCTTGTTGCAGAGGAAGAAAGTACACTTTGCTCGGTAATATTTTTGATGAAAATATTTATGAAAAAATTGAAAACTCTGACATAATATGCGAATGCAGTATGTTCAAATCTGTTGCAAGAACTCCTGATGACAAAATAAATCTTGATTATATTCATTATGAAACATCAAATGTTTGTCAAGCAAACTGTGTTTGCTGTCCTCAATCAAAAGAACCTTTAAACAAAGAAAAAGAACTTTTGTTTAAAATAAACGAAATGATTGAGCGATATAAACCGAAGCATATAATAGCAATAGGTGGAGAAGTTCTCGTTCAAGAAGATGCCTTTAGTATGTTGTTTGATTTACATAAAAAGTATCCTGAAATGAAAATTCAGACCATTACAAATCTTTGTGTTGGTGAAGAACGTATTAAACAAGCAGAAAAAATTTTTGATGCAATGACTGTATCAATGCTTGGTTTCAACAAACATACATATAAAAATGAAATGGGATTGGATTTTGATAAAGTAATGAGTAATTTTGAATACCTGTGTGAAAACAAAAAAGTTAAATTATCTCCTAAATATCTTGCAATGCCTACAAATTTATTTGAGATATCTGAATTTTTCAAGTGGGCATTAACAAAAGATGTTCAAAAAATATATTTGCATTGCATACATGAGTTTAAGCGTGTTGCAAATGTGGAAGAAGTTTTTTGGAAAAAAACTTTTGCAAAATTAGAAAAAGAAATAAAACAAATTTTGAAGGATAATAAAGAAAATATTATTGCCAAAAACAGACATTTTATTTCCATTCACGAAACATTAGCGGAATTCTTGCATATAGATAACAACTATATTGAAGAAAACGGTTTTAGTAACATAATATTTTTAACTATATAGATATGATAGAAACACTTATAGCATTATTTTTAAGAGTGGTTTCAAATCCGCTCGCAAATGTATATCAAAAAAAAATTACAGAAAACGGTTCGTCCCTGTTGTGTAATTTTTATACATATTTTATTTTGGGAATTTTATGTGTGCCATTTGCTGTAAAAATTAATTGGATATCATTACCAAAAGAATTTTGGATATTTGCATTTATGGCAGGTTTTTTATGCTCTGTCGGAAATGCTTGTCTGGTAAAAGCCTTACAGATAGGCGAATTGTCTGTGCTGGGACCTATAAATTCTTACAAATGTGTTGTTGGAATGATTATAGCAATTTTTGTAATACATGAAATACCTTCATTGTGGGGAATATTTGGTGTTATTTTGATAATTTGGGGAAGTTGGTTTGTATTTGAAACTCAAAAAGAAGGGTTTTCACTTAATTTATTTAAAAGAAAAGATATACAATTAAGATTTGCGGCATTATTTTTAATGGGAATAGAAGCAGTATTTTTAAAAAAAGTTATTTTGCTGTCATCTCCAGTAATTTCATTTATGTTATGGTGCTGGGCAGGTGCATTTTTTGCATTATGTTTAATAATTTTATTCAAAAAACCATTTAAAATGATTAGTAAAGATGAACTCGGAAAATATGCAATAGTCTGTTCCATGCTTGCAACTATGCAATTAACAACTAATTTTGTCTTTAAAAACATGCCTGTCGGCTACGCTCTTGCACTTTTTCAACTTTCGACATTAGTGAACTTATGGTTTGGTTATAAATTTTTCCATGAAACAGACATGAAAAAAAAATTTATCGGAACACTAATAATGCTTGTAGGTTCAGTAATAGTAATACTTTCGTGAATTGTTACAATTTATTTGTTACATATTGCCACGAATAAAAGTTTAGTATATTCTTATATCGGGAAAAAGAGGAAGAACTTATGAAAAGATTATTGTGTGTGTTATTGGGCATATTCTTTATGCTTAATACTTTTTTTATTGGCGGAATTTTTTCGCAACCTGCATACGCAGCAGTGCCAAGTGTGCGTATAGCATTTGTATTTGACGGTAAATCACCGGCAAATGATTATTTTTTGGAAAATTTTAAAAAATCAATTACAAAATCAATGGGTAAAGGTAGAAAAGTTGAATACCCTGCTAATCTTGTTTTTGTAGGTGACTGGACTGAAAACGGTGTTAAGGCACAGTGTAACAAGGCTATGAACTCTAATGCTACAACCGTTGTTGCTCTTGGTTATATTGCTTCAAAATATTTTTCAACAGTAAAAAGTAAGAGCAAAATGATTGTAACTATTGACCAGTACGGTTTAAGAGATTTTGGTTCGGGCTTTTTCTCTCAAGTTGACCAATTTACTCAAAAATTAGAATCATTCCACCGCATTACAAATTACAAAAAAGTTGCTATCATGATGAATGACAGTTACTATGCAATGGAAAAAGATTGGAATAAATTTATTAAAAGCAAATTAAAGGATAAATCAATTAATTTTGTAGTAGTGCCTGTTGGAAATGATGTTACTGCCGCAATGGCAAAAGTTCCGTCTGATGTAGATGCAGCATTTATTTTACCTCAGTTTAAATTGACAATAGAACAATTAGAACTGATGTTTAATCAAATGGCTGACAGAAAAATTATGACATTCTCCGCATTGGGTGAAAGCGATGTTAAATTAGGATGTATGATGGGTTCCGGAGCTTTGGATTTAGACAGAAAAATATCAGATGCTACATCATTTAATATCTTGAGCGTTTTAGACGGCAATAAAGTACCAACTCAAAAAATAATGTTTATGGAAGATTCAATAATGTTTGTAAACATGGATACTTGCGAAAAAGTTGGATTTCAACCTCAATTAAGACTTTTAAACGCTTCAAAAGTTATTACAAAAAAACAAGCACCTGTGTTTGATTTATCAGCAGTATTTAACAGATTAGATGAACAAAACTTGGATATAGAGCAAAAATCACATCTTGTTAAAGCGGCAAGCAGAGCAGCTTTATCTGCCAAATTGAGATACTTACCAACAGTAAGCGTAAATTTAGGTTATCAAATGTATGATAATACTTATGCATCTTCCGCAGCATTGTTAATTCCCGAAAAAACAGGTATTTTTGGTGTAGGTATTGACCAAGTTATTTATTCACCTGCTTTGGTTACAAATATTTTGGTAAAAAGCAAAAAAGTAAAATTTGAAAAAGCCGAATATAAGATGACTGAACAAAATATGGGTATTGATTTGGCAAACTTATATATTGATACCCTAATGTTAAGAAATCAAATCGGTGTACAACAAGAATATGTACAAGAAGCACGTGAAAACCTTGCAATAGCAAGAGTTAGAGAAAAAATGGGCTTCTGCGGTAAAGAAGAAGTTATGCGTTGGGCAAGTCAATTAAACATTTCTGAACAAAGATTGCTTGATATGACTGCTGATTATAAAAATGTTAAGATTGCTATTAGTAAATTTTTAAACAATATGGATACACCTCAAAATTTCAATTTTGAGTTAAAACCTTTAACAGCTATGGATCCTGCGTTTTATACGTCTGAATTAAACGTAATTGATTATGTTAGAACACCTCAAGCATTAGAAGCATTTACAGCAATGCTTGTTGATGAAGCATACAATGTTTCACCTGAATTGGAAAAACTAAAATGGGCAATTAAAATGAAAAAGAATGAACGTTCAATGTATGTTCAAAAATTCATTTTGCCTGACGCTAAATTATCTTACCAATATCAAACTTTAATGGGCAGAGAATGGGGTAAAGATGCGGCAAATTTAAATATTCCGGCAGGTGTTATTGCTCCTGTACCATTAAATTTACCATTGAACTATGACCCGTTAAGAGCAAGTTCATCTTATTCAAGATTTGGTATTTATGCTCAATGGAAACCGTTTGAAGGTGGTTCAAAATTTGCTGAAATAGCTCGTATTAACGAAGAAATTAAAGAATTGAATGCTCACGAAATGAGTGTTAAATTAACTTTGCAACAAAAAGTTAGAAGTGTTGTAAACAAGGCAATTGCTGCATACTTTAGTATAGAAAAAGATTACAAAGCAACATTTGCCGCAAAAGAAAATTACGAAAAGGTAAAAGCAGACTATCTTGCAAATAAAGCACCTATCACTCAGTTAATTGACGCTCAATCAACATACTTTAATTCAAAACTAAGAGCCGCAAATTCTCAAAACGAATTCTTTAAGCAATTAGTTTGGGTTCAAAGAGCAATTTGTTCTGTTAACTGGACAAAAGCTGATCCTAGTGCAAAAGCTTGGATTGAAAAAGTTAAAACAGACTTAGTTGCAGAAAAAGATTTTACATTATAATTTTGTAAAATAATAAAATAAAAATTACCTGTTCGAAAACACTTGATATAAAAAGGTTTTGACAGGTAATTTTTTGTATAAATAAAATGTAAACTTATGTAACAAAACAATTCAAAACCCTAAAGTTTACATGCATTCCGACCGATATAAAACTTGTAAGGGAAATAAATTAATAAGTATCAGGGAAATGAAAAAAAGGAAAGTGTGTCGGTATGGGTTTAGCAGCATCACAAGCAAGATTTTTAAATTTAACAGCAAGAAAAACAAACTTAGAATATGAAGGTCAACAAATCAACCAACAAAGAACTACATTAGCTAACCAATCAGCTAATATCTACAACCAAATGTTGACATTATCAGTTCCAACTCCTCCATCAGAAACTTCTTTCCAAACTATCCAATACAATTTCACTTATGGTGGTAACTCATACTCAATCAACCAAGTTACTGGTAAAGATTCAGACGCAACTGTTTTAACAACTGAAACTTATACAAATAACTATGCTATGAATGAATCAAGCAACTATGTTACAAAAAATGGTTCTCAATACTATGTAGGTTCTTCTGAATTAAAATTAGTTTCTACTTCTACTGACACTGGTATTAGTGATGCAGCAAACGATATTAAAAATGGTATGCAAGCAGCATGGGATGCAGATGTTGCAGCAGGTATCAGATCAGCAAAAACTATTAAGACAAGTGATATCTACTACGTAAACGTTGGTGATGAAAAAAATCCTGTATATCGTTACTACTTTACTACAGATGTTACAAATGCAACATACAATGCTGATAACAAATCAACTGTTACAACATACACAGCAGGCAGCAAAACAGAATATGCTCAAAAATCATTTAAAAATGCAATAATTACAAGAGATGCTAACAACAGAATCGTTGCTATTAACCACTCAAACTTAGGTTCAACTTCTCTTTCAGTTACTTCAACAACTATTAAAGATCAAGCAGCTTATGATGATGCTTACAATGAATATGAATACCAAACTTACTTATATGAACAAAAAATGAACGCTATCAACGCTGAAACTTCTGTAATCCAAGCTCAAGATAAAAAATTAGAATTAAGATTAAAACAATTAGATACTGAACAAAACGCTATTTCTACTGAAATGGAATCAGTTTCTTCAGTTGTTAAGAAAAACGTTGAAGATACTTTCAAAATTTTCGCTTAATTCTAATAAACAAAGTTTTCAAAAAGCCCGCACACTGTGCGGGCTTTTTTGTACTAATAGGATAAATGTATATTCTAATTTCTGCATATATTTCTAACTGAATATTCCGTGCATAAACTGTTTTACAAACTCGTTCATACAATCTTGCCTTTTCAAACCTATACAAGTGTTAATCAAACCTATAAATGTCCATGCAAGCCTTTTTTCTGCACCTTTCATGTTCCTGTGAATACGTGCCATTGATTTAAACATCTTTTCAATAATTTCATACTGAACAGAGTTAAAATCAACGGCAATTTTGCTTAGTGTACCGAAGTTTGGGGCAAATGTTGCATTAAGAACCATTTTATAAAAATCTTTGTTCTTTTCTGCAAATTTTATATAAGTCTGTGCAACATTGGTTAAAGTTACTATAACGTCTTGTTCATATATTTTTGGGTGGGGTATGTAATGCGAATTAATTTCTAATAAACCATTCAATTTAGCATAATTTTCATTTAAGAGTTCTTTTAAAACACCTTCTTTATTTTTAAAATAATAATATAAAGTCGGCTTTGTTACTCCTGATTTTTCACACAAAGTCTGCACACCAATCGCATCGTAACCGTGTTTTGAAAACAAGTCCAATGCTATTTCAAGTATTTTATTTTTTGTGTCTTGATTTTTCATAGCATGATTATTATATACCGAACGGTATATAAAGTCAATATAAATTTCATATAAATAGAGGATAACTTATTTATAATTATTTTTTAGAATAAATGTGTGGAAAAATAATCGGGATGAGATTATTTAGGGAGAATGGATATGGCTATTAGTATCAAAATTGTAAATGATTACGTTGATGAAGAATTTGAACCGCAAAATAATGGTGAAATTTCTGAATCTATTACGCAAAACTGGACAGAACAAGCTCTTGAATGTTATCAATTGGGTTGTGATTGTTCAAGATGTTCTATTTCAAAAGGAAAATACTCTTTTGTATGTCAAATGCCAAAAGTTGTAAAAATTCTTTTGAAAATGGGTAAACCGACAA
The DNA here is from genome assembly GCA_905235155.1 of Candidatus Gastranaerophilales bacterium. GTDB lineage: Bacteria > Cyanobacteriota > Vampirovibrionia > Gastranaerophilales > Gastranaerophilaceae > UBA6984. The sequence continues at coordinate 17,572 of CAJOKJ010000015.1, read as the reverse complement.
CATCAATTAATTTAGCACAAGCTTAATTAAATTTGTTCATAAGATTTTGGGCAGCGGTCAACATAGGGTCGATACTTGTGGAAAATGGCGGTGAATATGTGATGTCATTGCCAAAAAATTCCTGTATTGTCATTTTAGACAGTAAAGCACTCGTCAAGACGTTAATTCGCTTATCTGCATCACCTTGTCCAAGCCCTTGTGCACCCAATATTTTACGTGTATTTTTATCAGCCGTAAGTTTTATTGTAATACTTTCAACGTCAGGCATGTAGCCTGCTTTGTCATTTTTTCTTACGATTACGGAAACAGGTTGAAATCCGTATTTTATTGCCTGATTTTCTGTCAATCCGGTCATTGACATTGTAAAATCAAAGTATTTTGTTACAGCAGAACCTAAAACACCTTCAAATTCGTCATTACCACCTGAAACATTTATTGCACAACATCTGCCTTCTTTGTTTGCCGTAGAACCGAGTGGTATCCAGCAAGGTTGTTCTGCGACTATATGATATTTTTCAACACAATCTCCACAGGCATAAATATCTTTAATATTTGTTTCCATTTTTGAATTAACTTTTATCGCACCTGTTTCACCTAATTCTATTCCTGCGTTTTTAGCAATTTGAACATTAGGTTTTATTCCGGCAGATAAAACAATCATATCTGTTTTTATTTCCTTGCCGTTTTTAGTAATAATTTTTTCAACTTTTTCTTTTCCTTCAATGTGTAATATTGTATCATTATTAATTATTCTCACTTGTTCAAGATTTTTTTGAATTACATATTTTTGAATAATGTTTGCCAAATCTTTATCAAAAACTGACATTATAACATCTGATGACTGAATTACATTAACAGAAATACCTTGTTTTACGAATGCTTCAAGAAGTTCAATCCCGATGTAACCGCAGCCGAGAATTACAGCATGTTTGTTTTGTAATACAGCATTTTTAATTGCAATTCCATCTTCTATTGTTCTTAAAGTAAAAACATTTTGCAGGTTAATTCCTTGAATATTTGGTATAAAAGGACTTGCACCAGTTGCGATTATCAATTTATCATAAGTTTCCGTAAATAAAATATCAGTTTCAAGATTTTTTATTAAGAGTTCTTTTTTATCTGGATGTATTTCTGATACAAAATGTCTTATATGAACTTTCACACCTTGCTTTTCAAAATCTTGTGGTGTTCTTATGATAAGTTTTTGTGCATCTTTAAATGCTCCTGCAATATAATATGGAAGTCCGCATTCAGAGTATGATACATTGTAATCGGACGTATAAATTATAACATCCCAATTTGGTTGTAAACGTTTTAATTTTGCCGCTGCTTTTGAACCGGCAGCAACTGCACCTATTACAATAACTTTCATACAAAATATTTTATTACTTGCACAAGTTTTTGCTATTGCTTAATAAGGTATATTTATTGACCTTTTAAATAACTTTCTATAAATCCGTCTAAATCCCCGTCCATTACGGACTCAACATTTCCGACTTCGTATAATGTACGGTGGTCTTTTACCATTTTATACGGGTGAAATACGTAAGAACGAATTTGAGAACCAAAGTTTATATCAAAATTTTCACCTTTAAGTTCTGCTAATTTTTTTTCATGCTCTTGTTGGCGAATTGCCAGTAACTTTGCGGCTAACATCTGCATTGCTATTGTTCTGTTTTGTAATTGAGAACGTTCTTGTTGACACTTAATTACAATACCTGTCGGCTTGTGTAAAATTCTTACTGCTGTTTCTACTTTATTTACGTTTTGTCCGCCTGCACCTCCTGAACGCATTGTATCAAGTTCAATATCTTCAGGCGGAATTTCAATTTCTTTTTCATAATCTTCTATAATCGGTGAAACTTCGCAACTGGCAAAACTTGTTTGACGTTTTCCGTTAGCATTAAATGGTGATATTCTGACTAACCTGTGAACGCCTCTTTCCGCTTTGGCATAACCAAAAGCAAATTTTCCCGTTATTTTTATCGTTGCAGATTTAATTCCGGCTTCTTCACCTTCCGATTTATCAAGTAAATCTACTTTCCAATTATGTTTTTCTGCCCAGCGGGTATACATTCTAAGGAGCATTTCCGCCCAGTCCTGTGCGTCAGTTCCACCTGCACCTGCATTAATCGTTAGCATTGCATCTGCTTCATCATATTCTCCTGAAAGCATCATTTGAACGTCAAATTTATCAAGTTCTTTTTCAAGTTTAGATAAAGTTTGTTTTGCTTCATTGATTAATTCTTCATCTTGCAATTCGTAAGCCGTTTGTGCATCAGAAATTATATTTTCCCAACGAATAATTTTTTCTATATTTTCTTTTAATTCTCTTGTACGTTGACCAAGTTCACTTGCAAGTTTTTGGTCTGACCATACTTCAGGTGATTGTAACTTTGCCTCTTTTTCTGTTAATTCTTTTTTCAAAGATTCAACGTCAAAGACACTCCTTATTTTTTTCTATTCGTTGTTGTAATTCGTTTATTTCCATTAATTTTTTCTCGTTTTTTTGTTTTTATTTTTAGGTGCATTCTTTTTACTGAATTGTTGAGGTGCTTGTGCAAACGATGTTTGAATACGTTTTACACTTATTACATCAGGAAGTGATTGTAAACTTGCGATAACCTTTCTTAATGTATTAATATTATCAAGTTCAATTCCCAGTTCTATAACACCAATATTATTTTGTTTTGATTTTACATTTGCATAGTTGATATTGGTATTATTATCAGAAACCGCAGCAATAATATCTTTTAGTAAACCTTGTTTATCTTGAGTTTCAACTCTTATTGTTGTGCTGTATGCTTTGTTTGTCGGATTATTTGCCCATTGAATATCAATTAATCTTTCAGGTTCAACTTCTTCAAGTGTTTTACAATCAAGCCTGTGAATAGATACGCCTTTAGAACGAGTTACGACACCTACAATAGGCTCTCCCGGTATTGGAGAACAACATCTTGCAAATGAATATAACAATCCGTCTAAACCAACAACATCTTTTGCATTTGTTTTTTTTCTTGGTTGAAATGTTGTTTCAGGAGCTCTTGTTGATTCGGTATTCTTTTTAAGTTTACTTATAATTTTATTTACGGTTGTTTCTCCGTAACCTAATGCCGCAAATAAATCTTCTGCCGATACATAGTTCATTTGTTTTGCAACATTTTCAAACTCACCGTTTTTGATATATTCATCAAAAACAGATTTTGTAAGTTCGTGTTCAAGGTTGCTTTTACCAAGTTCAACGTGGTCTTCACGTTTGTTCTTTTTAAACCATTGTCTGATTTTTGAACTTGCTTGCTTTGTTACAACAAAATTTAACCAATCAAGACGAGGTGCAGGTTGTTTTGATGTTAAAATTTCAACAATATCACCGTTTTTTAATTTTGTATCAAGAGGAACTATTCTTCCATTTACTAATGCTCCTACTGTTTTATGACCTACTTCAGAGTGAATACGATACGCAAAGTCAACAGGTGTTGCTTTTTTAGGCAAATCATACACATCTCCGTTAGGAGTGAAAGCAAATACTTGGAAAAAATGTCTAATTTTACAGAATTAACATAATCTTCCGCATTAGTTGTATCTTGGTTATATTCAACCATTTTTCTCATCCAAGAGAATTGTAAATCTTCTGCGTGATTTGCTTTTTGAGAGCCTTTTTCTTTATATCTCCAGTGTGCTGCAACCCCATATTCTGCTATTTCATGCATTTTGTGAGTTCTTATTTGAACCTCCAGAGGACGCATTTTAGGGCCGATTACCGATGTGTGTAAAGATTGGTATAAATTACCTTTCGGCATCGCAATATAATCTTTAAACCTTCCCGGTATTGGTTTAAATTGAGAGTGAATTAAACCTAAAACTTCGTAACATTCTTTTTCTGTATCAACAATTACACGAACCGCAGTTATATCATAAAGGTCTTGAAAAGTAATATTTAGACGCTTCATTTTACTGTAAATACTGTAATAGTGCTTTGCTCGACCTGTAATTTGAGCATTTATGCCATTTGCTTTTACGTCATTGGCAATTTTATCCATTAACAATTTTATTCTCTTTCGGCTCTTGTTTGGGATACTTGTTGTACAATTTCATAGTATTTATCGGGATTTAAATATCTCAGTGATAAATCTTCCAGTTCAGCCTTAATTTTACCGATACCTAAGCGATTTGCAAGCGGTGCAAATACATCAAGTGTTTCCTGTGATATGCGTTTTTGCTTTTCTTCACGCATAAAATTTAGTGTACGCATGTTATGCAAGCGGTCTGCCAGTTTTAAGAAAATTATTCTTACGTCACTTGCCATTGCAATAAACATTTTACGGAAATTTTCCGCTTGACGTTCTTCTTTTGAATTAAAATGATATTTTCCAAGTTTTGTTACACCTTGAACTATTGTTAAAACATCATCTCCAAATTCTTGTTGTATTGTTTCAGGTGAAGTTTCCGTATCTTCAAGTATATCGTGCAAAAATGCCGAAATAACTGTGTGTGTATCTAAGCTGATTAAAATTTTTGCAACTTCGACAGGATGTATTATATATGGCTCTCCTGAAACTCTGGTTTGACCTTCGTGCTTTTCCCTTGCAAACAAAAATGCTTTTTTTATCGCTGCTTTATCTTCTTCAGAACGTTCTTCAATTAAAGGTGTTATTTCATCATATAAAGATAATGTATTAATATCATTGCTCATGGTATAATTATTTTACTCGTATTTTACCAATTTTACAAGGGGTTAATTTTATGACTGAAAATTCTTTGATAATAAAGATTAAAATATCCCCAAATGCAAGTAAAAACGAAATAATAAAATCAGATACAGAGATAAAAGTTAAAATTACGGCACAACCAATTGAAAACAAAGCAAATAAAGCTTTAATTATGTTTCTGTCAAAGACTTTAAAAATTGCTAAGTCAAATATTGAAATTGTTAAAGGAGAAACGTCAAAAGAAAAAACTTTATTGTTTAAAAATATTTCATCCGATAAGATGGTAGAAATAAAATCACTTTTAACGTAGAATAAACTTATCTCTAAAAGTCAAAATGAGGAATTATTATGCAAAAACGCTGGTATGATTTAGACCCGACATTAAGTTTAGCAGTCAGTTTAATGGAAAAAGCTGACGAAAAAGTACAACTGGAATGTGCTTATCACATTATTGATAAGGCAAAAGATTACGGTGTTAAAATCACGGACAGCGACTTATCAGAAGCGTTTAATTACTTGTTTAGACGTTGGTATGACAAGAATAAACAATTACATGACGCTTTTGAATATTTAAAAGCATCACCTTATGATGTTCAATTAGGTTTAGCCTTTGATATTATTGAAAAATTAGAAGATAAAGATAAGAAACAATCTTAGATTTTAAGAAAGAAAATTTATGCAAAAACGCTGGTATGATTTAGATCCCACAGTGAGTTTGGCAGTTAGTCTTATGAAAAATGCTAACGATGATATACAACTTAAATGTGCGGAATATATAGTTACAAAGGCTAAAAATTTCGGTGTAAAAAATTCAGAAAATGCACTAAATGAGGCTTTCAATTATATCCTAAGACGTTGGTATGATAAAGATAAACGTATACAAGAAGCCTTTGAATATTTGAAAGCCGCACCTTTGGATTTGCAAAAAGAAATTGCAAATGATTTGTTGAGAGTTTTACAAATTTCTTAATTACTTTCGATAGATAAATTCATAAATTCAATGTCATCGTAATCAATATATGCAGTTTGCATTAAGTTTCTGCCTGTTTTAATTGTAATTTCATTGTTTTGTCCTACTCTTATAAGGTTTTTTGGAATTTTAAATCTTTGTCCGTCCCCGTTAAGTTGAATTTCTGCAATTTTATTTCCGTTGAAAAATATTTCAGGCGGACTTGAGTAGGCAACAGAAATCTTATTTTGCCCCATACTTTGTGCCATTTTTGTGTATCAACACCAATAATTGAGCCTATTACAATATAAGTATTATTACTTGCGTGTGTGATTTTAATATTTTTTGTGTAATAAGGCCCTACGCATTTTACCCTAAAATCTCCTGCATTTGCTGATGTGTCGGAATAATTGTTATCTCCTAAATGTAGCATGTCTTTATCTATTGTTAAATTCATTGGATTTGTTTTTTCTATTCCAACGGTAATAGGACGTGATGCTATTCTTTCATCGACCGTTAATGAAAACGGACTGTATCCTTCTTTTTCAACGGAAAGAATAGTTGCACCATTTATATCTGCGTTTAAATTAAATGTTCCGTCCGAATTTGTTGTTGTTGAGTAATTTTTTTGCGGTAAAGACACTCTTGCTCCTTTTATCGGCATGTTTGTCTGAGCATCAACAATTCTATTCATGCCTGATTCACCCTCTTTTGAAATATTTGCTTGAAGCGGTGCAGAATTTGCACTTAAATTAAAAAATAAAAAAGTAAATGTTAAAATTAAAAATTTCCTCATGCCTGTTCCTCCAAAAGTAATTTAAACTTTTTTTTAAAATCAAAAAAGCCTATATTGGCTGGCATAAAAGTTAATTATAAAGTTTTTAAAAATATAGTTTGATATTTAATTTTTTTTTGGTATTATAATCTTACATCATACTTTGCAACTTGCCGGTGTGATGAAATTGGTAGACGTGCCAGACTCAAAATCTGGTGTGGTTCACCCCACGTGCCGGTTCGACTCCGGCCACCGGCAAATTAATTAAAAGAAGTCCGTTTTTAACGGGCTTCTTTTTAATTGTGCCTACGGCACGTATTCTCACCGAGTTTGCAAATATTGCAAACGGTTCTTACCTCTCGCAAAACGATACTTAATCGTTTTGCTCGGCAGAGTGGCCACCGGCAGATTTATAAAAAGAAGTCCGTTTTTAACGGGCTTCTTTTTAATTGTGCCTACGGCACGTATTCTCACCGAGTTTGCAAATAATGCAAACAGTTCTTACCTCTCGCAAAAAGTACAAAGACTCTTTCTTTGCATAAAAATTTATAATTTATTAATAAGTAATATTTATTCAAAGATTTTACTATATATAATTACATAATATTTAACGAAATTATTAAAATATATAACGGAATTATGTATGATAAAGCAAAAATATCCAGTTAAATATGTTTATTTTTTAATAAATTAACGGTTTTATTGTTTGTATATCGTTTATTAAAAACAGTATATTGAATAATTCAAGATAGGCATTATTCCGCAAATAAAAGCAAGACATATACATAAAATTATAAACAAAATCGCATTTAGTGTTCCTTTGTATTCATATACTGATATGTAATTATTTACGCTTACGCAAAAAATTATCGGAATAAGGTATATTATTCCTAATATACGACCGAATTTAAAACTTTTTGTATCTTTAAAATGCGTAAATTACCTATAATCACCATATTTTGTAACCAAACGGGTTACGTACATTATTTCGCAGGAGTGATTTTTTCTGTCTTCTCGACTTGTGCTTGAAACACCTGTTGCAGTACGAGAACCTTTTACCGTTTCAAATTCAACAAGATATCCTTCCATATATACAATATCTTTTTTCTTTACCTTGCTTAATCCTTTTAAAATGTTGTCATTTGCAGGTATAAGGTGATTATTTGCAAGACGTAAATACACACCGTCAACTGTATATGGACAATCAGGTTTTAATTTCCAGTGTACCCATCTGAAACTTTGGCGTGCTTTTATTGTATTAAATACTTCTTCTTTTTCCAAACCGTCCCAACCTAACGCAAAATCATACGGTGCCGGAGTTGCATCAACACCCGGCGGATAATATTTTCTTGAGTATACTCTTGCATATATTTTATATCTGTATATAGGTCTGATTGTCGATTTTGCACCGCCAAAGGTTTTGGTAAAAACCTTTTTTCTATCAGTTTTTGTTAATTCTTCTTGAATAGGTATAGCAAAAGGTTTCATATCAACATTTTTTAGAGGTGTATTATCAAAAACCACGTTATCACCGTTGTCGCTGGTACAAGAATGAAACATAAAAATTATCAAAAGTATTATGATTATATTACGCATATATTATTTCTCTAAAAACAGGTTGTAAGTCGTAGTTTCAGGTTTTACATATATTTCATTTCCTTTAAATATAAAACCGATATATTTTTTAGTTTTGTATCCTAAACCGTAGCATTCAGCATTATCACGGTTTAAAGTTAATGTATAATTTATTTTTAAAAGTCTGTTATTCACATCTCTAAGTACAAATTGCTTTAATACAATTTCTGCATTGTCAGCAATAATTCCGTTTTCATGAACATTATCAACTATTCCAGTAACTGTTGTATCTTTTTTTATATATAATTTTTCGTTGTAATAAACATCATTTACAACTTTAAATTTTATCCAGTCGCCTATTTCTATTTCGTCATTATAAGTTGAAATTACTTGTGCTGGTGTTATTTTTATGGGTAATTTTTCTGCATTTACTGTTTGTGTCGACAACATAATTATACAAAATATTAAAAAAAATTTTTTCATAAATTAATCCTTCAAATACAATGTAAAAATATCTTTATTCGGTCGTAAAAATGCCTCTCCGCCTCTAACATAAGAAGCTGTTGAGTTGAATATTTTTAGCGGCAGAGCAAAAAGCCAGTCAAAATATTCAAAATAAACAGTATGGGGATTACCTTTTTGGTAAATTATTCCGTTTAAATTTTTATCATTAATTTTAAATTGTTCTATATAAAGGCTTGCAACATTACCTGAAAAACCGTTTTCTTTGCGTTCTGTTAAAAGTCCGGTAACTTTTGTTCCTGCTTTTATATTTCCAACATTTTCAACAGTTTTAAATTCAAGCAAATCACCTTCTTGTATATTAGTTTGGCAAGTTGAATATAGTTTTACAGGTGTAATTTTCACTGCAATTTCTGATGCGAAAACTTGTTGGCAAAATAAAAATGCAATAATAATGCAAATTTGTTTATGCATTACAAATTGCCTCTTTTTGCTGCTTTGGCTTTTTCTTTTTGTTCAAATTTGTTAATATCTTTTTGTGCAGTGTAAGTCCAATTCACGTAATTGATATTTTTTGTCATATCCGAGGTTAAATATTTAGGGTATTTTACGTAAATATATTCGTAATCTTTCAGAAGTCGTGATGAAGTTTTCGGATGACTCCAAAAAATACCCCAATCCCAAACACTTTCGCTACCGATTTTATTCATAACAGTAATCATTGCAATAGGGTTATAACCCGCATTTACCATGTAATCAATAGCTAATAAATCAGCTTTATGTTCATAAGATTTGCTGTTAAAAGTCATTGCAATAGCTTTGCCAAATCCTCCGTAATAATCAATAGCATGTGCAATTTCATGTGCTAAAACTGCTGCCAATTCATCATCATTATCTATGTAATTAAAAGTGCCTTTGTTTACGGAAACAGTTTTATTTGAATATGCTGCAAATGCGTTTACAGAATTTGAACCATTTACATTAAATACAACTCTTTTATTAATTTTGTTTGCATTCAACAATTTTGCACCAACAATATTTAATTTTTTTTCTCTTGTGCCAAGTTTTTGCCAAATGTTTTCGGTAGTAATACCTGAAATAATAATTTCATTTGCTTGTGATGCAAGTCCTATGAATAATAACGTTAATATCAATAGTAATCTTTTCATATAACCTCCTTATTAACAAAATTTTATAATAATAAAATGCTATTTGCAAGATAATTTTTTATGATAAAATGTTATAAGATTTTGGAATAACAATTAGAAAGGTTATATATACAATATGTGTGGAATAGTCGGATATGTAGGTGAAAAATCTGTACCGGAAGTTTTAACAAGCGGATTAAGTTCTCTCGAGTACAGAGGATATGACTCATCAGGTGTTGCGGTTATTGCAGATGGTCTTACAAAGGTTTATAAAGCAGAAGGTAAATTGCAAAATTTAAAAGACCTTTTAACAGAAAAGCAAGATGAAATAAAAACTGCAAAAGTAGGTATCGGTCATATTCGCTGGGCAACACACGGAATTCCTAATGAAATTAATGCTCACCCCCACACAAGTAATAGCGGTAAATTAGCAGTTGTTCACAACGGTATTATTGAAAATTATAAAGAATTAAGAGCAGAACTGGAAAAACAAGGTGTTGTTTTTAAATCAGAAACTGATACAGAAACGGTTGCTCATTTGGTTGCTAAAAAATACGAAAAAACAAATGATTTAAAAGAAGCAGTAAGACTTGCAACAAAAGAATTAGAAGGTGCTTATGCACTATGTATAATTCATCAGGACGTTAAAAATACAATTATTGCAACAAGAAGAAATGCTCCGTTATTAATCGGTGTTGGTGAAGGTGAAAATTTTGCAGCTTCTGATGTTCCTGCAATTATTGAACATACAAAACGTGCAATTTATCTTGATGATAATCAAATTGCAATTTTAAAGGCTGATAGCATAGAACTTTTTGATGCTGAAAATAACAAAATTCAACCAAAAGTAGAATTACTGCCTTGGGAGCCGATTGCTTTAAGCAAAATGGGCTACAAACACTTTATGCTTAAAGAAATCCATGAACAACCTGATGTAATAAGAAATTTCTTATCAGGCAAGCTTCATACGGCAGATGCTAAAATTGTCTTAGATGAAGTAAAGCTTGATAAAGAGTCCTTAAAAAATTTAAACAGGATACAGGTTGTTGCTTGCGGTACATCGCTTCACGCAGCACTTGTGGGTAAATATATTATTGAAGAACTTTGTCATATTCCTGTTGATGTTGAAGCATCAAGTGAATATATTTACAGAACAACTGTTACGGACGAACATACACTTGTAATAGGTGTATCTCAATCAGGTGAAACAGCAGATACCTTGACAGCAGTAAAACAATCCAAAGCAAGAGGTTCACACATTTTAATTATTACAAACAGACCTGATTCCGCTATGGCAAGGGAAGCAGATAGTTTAATTCCTGTCAATGCTGGTATTGAAGTTTCTGTTGCGGCTACAAAATCTTATGTCGCTCAACTTATGGCATTTTATGCTTTGGCAATTCACTTAGCAGAGATAAAAGGCTCTGTTGAGGAAAATTACTTAAAAGAAATAAAAAATGAACTTTTACTACTTCCGCAAAAAATCGAACTTCTTTTAACAAAAAAAGAAAAAATACAAAAATGTTCAAGAATGTACTCAAGTTCAAAGAATTTTATTTTTATTGCAAGGGGAATAAACTATGCAACTGCTCTTGAAGGTGCATTAAAATTAAAAGAAATCAGTTATATAAATGCAACAGGATATCCGGCAGGCGAATTAAAACACGGCCCTATTGCAATGTTAGACGAAACTTTACCTGTCTTATCAATACTAATGAGTGGAAAAGTTTATGAAAAAATACTTTCAAACGCACAAGAATCAAAAGCGAGAAATGCAAGAATGATTGCTCTAACAGATTCAACAGACGAAAAATTGGAAGATTTGTTCGACTATGTTCTAAATGTGCCTCACGTACACGAACTAATTTCACCAATAATGGCAATAATTCCGTTACAATTATTAGCATATTATATTGCAGAATTTTTAGGCAAAGATGTTGACCAACCAAGAAACTTGGCAAAATCTGTAACAGTTGAATAAAATTAGTGTACAATATACGATTATTGTAGTATAATGAAATTATGATTACATCAGAAATAGTTTTAATACCAAATACGGAAGATATATCGACAGAATATATAGAAAATGAATTTAAAAAACAAAATATTTTAAACCCTTTAAGATGGGCTATTGTGCATACAAACAGTGAAAACTTAACTATAAGTTTGGCTTACGAGAAATAAGGAAGGAAATCATGACAGCAGCAATGGAAATGAAATGTGATATCAAAGATATCAACTTGGCAGAACAAGGAAAAAATAATATTGAATGGGCATTACGTGACATGCCTGTTTTGAGAAAAATTAAAGAAAGATTTATTAAAGAACAACCATTTAAAGGCTTAAAACTATCAGCATGCGTTCATGTAACAATGCGGCATTGTGTACAGTAATGCAAGCAGGTGGTGCAGATGCCGTTTTGGTAGCATCAAATCCGTTATCAACACAAGATGATGTTGCAGCAGCACTTGTAAAATATTGGAATATACCTGTATATGCTCGTTCAGGTGAAGCGGTTGAAGATTACAGAAGCCATGTAAGAATTGCATTAGACCATAACCCTGATATTATTATCGATGATGGCTGTGATATTATGTCGACAATTTATGAAGAAAGACCTGAACTTGCAGAACACATTATAGGTTCAACAGAAGAAACAACAACAGGTATTATAAGATTACAAGCACTTGAAGATCAAGGTAAAATGAAAGCTCCGGCAGTTGGTGTTAATACAAGTATGACAAAACACTTATACGACAACAGATACGGTACAGGTCAAAGTTTAATGGACGGTATTTTTAGAGCTGCAAATATCTTACTTGCAGGTAAAACAGTTGTAATTTCAGGATTGCGGTAAAGGTTGTGCATTACGTGCAAAAGGTTTAGGTGCTAACGTTATTGTATGCGAAGTAGATGCATTAAAAGCGTTAGAAGCAGTTATGGAAGGTTACAGAGTAATGCCTATTGCTGAAGCAGCAAAAATCGGTGATGTATTTATGACTATAACAGGTGACAAACACGTTATTGATGTTGAACACTTATTAAGCATGAAAGACGGTTCATTTGTAGGTAATTGCGGACACTTTGACCATGAAGTCAATATTGCGGGATTAAAAGAACATACTGTTGAAATTAAAAATATCAGACCAAATTTAGATGAATATAAATTGGATAACGGTAAATCATTGTTTGTAATTGCAGAAGGTCGTTTAGTAAACCTTGTGGCAGCAGAAGGACACCCTGCAAGTGTTATGGATATGTCTTTTGCTAACCAAGCTTTAGGTATTGAATATTTGGTTAAAAATCAAGGTAAACTACCAAACAAATTATTAACTTTACCTGAAGAAGTTGATTATATGATTGCAAATATCAAACTTGAATCAATGGGAGTGCAAATTGATACGTTAACTCCTGAACAAGAAGAATACTTGCATTCTTGGAAATTATAATTTATAAAATTGATAATAAAAATGTCGGGCTTTTTTATTAAAAGCCCGACATTTTATGTTAAATCAGAAATATATTCAAGATTTTGTGTTGAATAATAATGTATGTTGTGCAAACTATTATAAATGCAATTTATTTCTTTTTTTTGTTGAAAAGATAAATTTTCATAAATATCTTTTTCTTGTATTAATTTATTAATACAGTATTCTAAAAATTCAAGATAAAAGTTTGCTCTGATGCTGCTTATGCATACTATTTTAAATGGTTTTTCAATAGTTTGTTTTAAATCATTGGTTTCTAAAAAGCATTGTCTAAATTTGATATAATAATTATCCTTTAGTTTTTTCTTTTTTATTAAATATTCTAATTCTTCCATAATATCTCTTAATATAATACTACACAGTATCTAATGATACTATATAGTATTATATAATAAAATAGTTTTTAATTTTTGTCAAATAATTTATAATAAAAAAATGAATTTAAGGGCTCAAATTAATTATTGTAAATCAGTCAACTTATGAAAGATTGGCAGAAGAAATGACAAAGATAACCGGTAAAAAATATACTCGTGGTAGTCTTAATGCAAAACTTGTACGAGGAACATTGACATTTCATGAATTTGAAAATATAGCAAAAATTTTTAATCATAAAATTGAGATTAAGGATTTAAACTAAAATATGAAATTATTGGTAAGAGAACAGGTAAAAACATTACTTGCACAAGAGGGAGTAAAATTAAAAGAACTCGCAGTAATGTTATCTGATAAAAAAGGTAAAAGATGTTTGCCAAATAATCTTTCTCAAAAATTAAGTAACGGTACGTTATCATATAATGATATGCTAATAATAGCAGAACTTTTGGGTTATCAAATAGAATTTAAGAAAGTAGAAGAAGTATAATATTTTATGGCAAAATGATTTTTCCCTCGACTTCTTTTTCTATGTTTAGGGAATTGTTTAGACTGTTTGCAAGTTCTGCGGCTGTGTTTGCAGTATAAAACTGTCCTTTTGTTACAAGTGCAACACATTCAAGTTGTGATATGTCATCTTGATTGCTTATGTCGTATGCAATTACGTCTATTTTTACATTTGGATAAAATCTTAAATTCTTTGTCATAAATGTACAAGGACTTTCGTCGCAGTTTTCGCCACCGTCTGTTAATAAAATTATATGTTTTTGTCCGTTAAAATATTTAAAATCCTTATTTAATGCTGATTTTAGTGAATAAGTTATCGGTGTCATACCCATTGCATGTGTTTTTTCTATTTGTTTTGATACAAGATGACTACCGCCTTTTGTTATCGGCACCATTAATTTTGAGGCTTTGCAACTGTCATAAGGTGTTACACCCATTCTATAACCATAAGCCCTCATTCCAACCGAATTTTGAGAACTTATTTTTGGCAAAATTTCTCTCATTGTATCAAGCATTATATCTACTTTTTTACGTGAATTTAAAAATTCATTCATACTGTTTGAAAAATCAAGTATAAAAAGTGTTTGTTCATTTTTAATCTCAATATTCGGATTTTCAGGTGATTGAACTCTGTAACTTTCTGCAAACACTACATTTATACAAAAAATTAAAAAATAGGTTAATATTATATTTCTCATCATCATAATAAATATAATTTTAAGCGATTATAAAAACTTTTAATCCGCCAATTATCAAATATTCGTGCTAAAATTTTAAATATGAACGCACAAGAAAAAATTTTAGAGGCTGAAAAAGCCGTTGAAAATCAATTTAAAGAAATAGAAAGAATTAGAGATTTTAACCAACGCAAAGTCTTAAATGCTTTTGTGGACAACAAAGTTGCTCCTGAACATTTTTATACTGTTTCAGGCTATGGGCATGACGATTTAGGTCGTGAGGTTTTAGACAAAGTTTATGCACAAGTATTTTGTGCTGAAAAGGCTATTGTGAGAACTCACTTCACAACAGGAACACACACGCTTGCTTGTGCCTTATTCGGAAATTTGCATGCAGGAGATAAGCTTGTTTCCGTTGCAGGAACACCTTATGACACAATGAGAGAAGTCATTGGACTTACGGGTAATGAACTCTCAAAACGAAATTCACTTATTGGAAACGGGATTTTATATGATGAAATTCCGCTTTTAAACGGTGATGATATTGATTTCAAAGTATTAGAACAAAAAATTGATGATACTGTAACAATGGTTTTAATTCAACGTTCAAGAGGTTATGACACAAGAAAATCATTAACTATTGAGGTTATAGAACAAATTTGTAAAGTTGTAAAATCTAAAAATCCAAACTGTATTTGTTTTGTCGATAATTGTTATGGTGAATTTACAGATACAAAAGAGCCGATAGAAGTTGGTGCAGATTTAATAGGCGGTTCTCTAATTAAAAATCCGGGTGGCGGACTTGTTGAATGCGGAGGTTATATTGCAGGTAAAGAAGAACTTGTTGAAGCCTCTGCAATAAGACTTACAGCACCTGGTGTAGGCTCTGAATCAGGTGCCATGCTCAATCAACATCGCTTAATTTTTCAAGGATTTTTTATGGCTCCGTCTATTGTTGCGGATGTTCTTAAAGGTATGACACTTGCTGCTAAAGTTTTTGAAGATATGGGATTTATTTCTTCTCCAAAATATAATGATAAAAGAACGGATATTATTCAAATAATTACATTTAATGCTAAAGAACCGTTAATTGAATTTTGTAAAACTGTTCAGTCTTTATCGCCAATAAACGGTTATGTAACTCCTGTGCCCGAATTAATTCCCGGATATGTGGATGATGTTATTATGGCTGGCGGTACATTTATTGAGGGTTCAACCATAGAACTTTCCGCAGACGGCCCTATAAGACCACCTTATGCAGTTTATATGCAAGGCGGTTTAAATTATGCACATATAAAAATTGCTATTGAAGAAATCTATGCGAAATTACATAACCATAAGTAATTCACGAATTACCTTTGTTGCAACTGCTGTTGAAACACCTGACGCATCATAATCAGGTGCTAATTCAACTACATCTGCTCCAACAATTTCAAAATCTTTTAAATATTTAAACCAGCTGATTAATTCTTTAAAAGTAAATCCACCTGCCTCAGGTGTTCCTGTTCCTGGCATTATGCTTGTATCTAAAACATCTAAATCAACTGTTACAAATACTTTTTTACTTTTCAAACAATCCAAATCAGAATAAGAATGACAAAGTGTATTATATTTTTTCATCAAATCCCATTCTTCTTTCATGCCTGAGCTATGCCAATTTGCTTAATATTTTCAAATCCGATAATTTTACCGATATGATACATAACAGCAGAATGTGACATTTCTTCGCCTAAATATTCTTTTCTTAAATCTGTATGTGCGTCAAAATGAATTACGGCTATATCTTTATATTTGCTATAAACACCTTTAAATTCAGGCAAAGTAACTAAATGTTCACCACCTATACCAAAAACACGCTTTCCGTCTGCATAAATCTGAGTAACATTTTCTTCTATCATATCAAGTGATTTTTGAGTATTACCTAGAGGAAATTCCAAATCCCCACAGTCGTTATAATTAACGTCATTCAAATCTTTATCAAATTCGGGAGAATATTCTTCCAATCCCCAACTTGCAAGACGTAACATTTCGGGTGCAAAACGAGAACCGGAACGATATGACACTGTTCCGTCAAAAGGCATTCCGAGCATAACTATATCCGCTGAATTATAATCAGGGTTTTGTCCCATCCAAGTTCTGTCCAAAAATGGTCCTTTTAACATAATTTCTCCTTTTTTTTTCATATTAACACGAATAAAATTGTAATTAAATGTAAAGATTTTTATATTCAGATAGCAAAAAAATATATTATAAATTTTATATAGCCAGAAGATAAATTATAGGAGAATAAAGTAAATGGTATCAATAAGACCAATCATGTCAACAGATTATAAAAATAACAAATTTGCTGTTTTAAACGAACAAATTTATGGTTATAAACATGGTATTCGTCCTTTTGTTTTGCAAACAATGCAAGTGGAAGACAGAGATGCTATTGAGAAAAGATTACAACGTGATAATTTAAATTATCACTTGCAAGAAACACCGGATGGAAATAATTTGAATGTGTTTTTTGGTGATAAGATGTTATTAAATCTTTTGGCAAAACACCTTTATACCAACTTTCTCCGGAAAAAGATTTTATTCTTGGCATTATGTTAGGTTATGATAAAACTAAACAATGTGAAAGATATTTGAAATTGAAAGAAAAAGAAGCAGCACAACAAAATAAGTTGAATTTAGTTGCTTAATAAAGAGTAGAGAATATACGAACATATTGTGGGTTTATATTGATAGACCCACATATTTTTTATATTAATTGTAAACTTATGTAACAAGATAAAATTAATTCCTAAAGTTTTCATGCAGGCATGTCGATATAAAAAATGTGGGTGATAGATAAAACGAAAAACAAAGGATATGTGTTTTAATCAAAATCGCCATAGTATGAAAACAGATAATGCCATGAAT
>CAJOKJ010000014.1 GCA_905235155.1 Candidatus Gastranaerophilales bacterium | reverse complement strand
GTCTATATTTTCTTGGTTAAACGGTAGAGCAGTTGAACAGTTGAATAGTTCAATATCTGTTAAACTCTTTAACCTTTCAACTATTAAACTGAAAAATCTGTTCACTACTCACTATTCAAAATTCACTAAAAAAGTTTTTGCATTTACTCTTGCCGAAACATTAATTGTAATGGGTGTAATAGGTGTGGTTGCAGCACTAACTTTACCAAACTTAAATCAGTCAACAGGTAATAAAGAAAAAGTTGTTAAGTTGCAAAAGTTACAAACCACTCTTGATGATATGATAGGACGTGCAGTTGTTACTTACGGTCCATATAAAACTTGGAGCGGAAAACGCAATGATTTCGGGATTAGAGACAGATTATCAGATTTTGCCAAAATTTCAAAAATGTGTACTACTGTACAAGATACTGATTGTTATATGAATAATGGTGCTGCAAATTCGAATGAATCCTCCAGATATGGATTTGTTCTTGCTGACGGAACAGCTGTGGGATTTGTTAATCATTATACAGATCCAACAGATACTAACGTAGGAGGAGGAGGCTTCAATATTATAGTTGATTTAGATGGAACCGGTAAAGGTCCTAATGAAGACTGCAAGGATAGGTTTGTATTTTATTATGATGATAGCAGAGGTGTTCGCCCCGACCTTGACACATTAAATATTAGCGATGGCACATCATATAGTACAAATAAATGTACTGCTTGGGTTATAACAAACGGCAATATGGACTATTTAAAGTGTAGTGATTTAAAATTTGGTACAAAAACGACTTGCAAATAACGTGTTATTATTCTACAATAACGACTATGAGAATACATAATACATATACAGACAAAGTTGAAGAATTTAAACCGATAGAAAACAATAAAGTAAGAATGTACGTTTGCGGCCCTACTGTATACGATTACGCTCACTTGGGTCATGCCAGATGCTACATTACTTGGGATGTTTTATACAGATATTTGAAATTTAAAGGATATGACGTTACATATTGCCGTAACGTTACGGATGTTGATGATAAAATTCTTAAAAAAGCGGAAAATGAAGGTAAAACTCCGGAAGAAGTTTCAACTTTTTGGTATAAATCTTTCACAAAAAGTATGGAAGCATTAAACAATTTGAAGCCTGATATTGAACCTTTTGCCACAAAAACATTAAGTGAAATGATTTCAATAGTAAAAGATTTAATTAAAAACGGCTACGCTTATGAAGCAGGCGGAGATGTTTATTTTAGAGTTAAAAAATTCAAAAATTACGGTATGCTTTCTAAACAACCGATAGACCAACTTGAAAGCGGAGCAAGAGTTGAAGTAGGTGATTTAAAAGAAGATCCGCTTGATTTTGCATTATGGAAAAAAGATGAAAAATTCGGTTACAATTCACCTTGGGGTGTAGGCAGACCGGGTTGGCATATTGAATGTTCTGCAATGAGCAGAAAACATTTAGGTAAAACTATTGATATTCATGCAGGCGGTGCAGATTTAATATTCCCGCACCACGAAAACGAAATAGCTCAATCAGAATGTGCAAATGGCTGTAAATTCGTGAATTACTGGATGCATAACGGTTTTGTAACCATAAATAAAGAAAAAATGTCAAAATCTTTAGGTAATTTCTTAACTATTGATAAAGTTCTTGAAAAGTATGATTCAAATACAATAAGATTATTTATTTTGACAAATCATTACAGAATGCCTGTTGAATTTTCTGAAGAATCATTAAATTCGGCACAAGCAGGTGCAAAACGATTGTTGAACGCAAAAGCAACACCTGTTGATGAAACTCTTGATATTACTCAAACTCAAGAATATAAACAATTTGTTGATGCAATGGATGATGATTTAAATACATCTAAAGCACTTGCTGTATTGTTTGATTTGGTTAATAAGGCTAATAAAGACGATAAAGATGCTTATACTTTACTTGTAAAATTGGGTGAAGTTTTAGGATTTAATTTTACAAAAACAGAAATATCGGAAGATGAATTAAAAGAAAAAATCAGTATCGTAAGTGAGGATTTGGGATTTGAACTTAATTCAATGGAAGAATTAATAGAATTAAGACAAAAATCACGTGCGGAAAAAAATTGGGATATGGCAGATAAAATCCGTATGGCACTTGATAAAGTCGGAATCATTTTGAAAGATTCAAAGGACGGAACTACTTGGGAATTAAAACATTAAAAAATATATTTTTAGGATTTGTAATTGTTTTGTTAATATTTGCGAGTCCTAAAATTTTTGCACAAGATTCAAAACAAAACGAAAATAAATTAGTAAGAGTTGCTATCGGTAATCAAAATTTTCAAACCTATAATTACCAAAAAATAACTGTTTTTGGTACGTCTGATGTTCAAATTTTTGATAAATTAACAAAATCATTAATTGCAGAAATTCCTGCGGATACAATGATTGAAATTTCAATAACAGATAATTGGTTTCAGATTAAAAGATTAAAAGATGAACTTATTAATGATGTAACCGAAACACAAAGTGATGTGATAAAAACAAAAAATGATTTTGTAATAGAATGCAAAGAAGGCTTACTTGGTATAAAAGACTTAAAACGTAAAGGCAAACAAGCCTTATATCACAGTAATTTTGAAATTATTAAAAAACCAAAAACTGATAATTTATTTTATTTAGTCAATGTTCTTGATATTCAAGATTACTTAAAAGGTGTTGTACCAAACGAAATGCCAACAAGTTTTGGTTTAGAGGCACTAAAAGCACAGGCAGTTGCAGCAAGAAATTATGTTTTAAGTCCTCGAACAAGACTTGTAAATGAATATGATGTTGTTGATTCAGTAGCAAGTCAAGTATATTTTGGTGCAAATACGGAAGAAGCAATTTCAAACAAAGCCGTAACTGAAACCGACGGAATTGTTGCAACTTATAATTGGGAATTAATTTTAGCCCAATACAGTTCAACAGCAGGCGGTTATACGGAAAGTTTTTCTAATGTTTTTACTGATGCAAATAATAAAATTTTTCCGTCAAAAAATAAACCGTATTTAATGGCAAAAGCAGATATGATATCTCAAATGCCTTTGAAAACGGAAGAAGAAGTAAGAAATTTTTACAAAATAAAACCTGATTCTTATGACATTCGTTCTCCATATTATCGTTGGCAAAAAAATTGGACTAAAGAGGAATTAGAAGAAATATTGACAAGAACGCTTAAAGAACAGTCAAAAACAGGATTTGTATACCCAAAATTTGACAGCGAAGAAATTATAAAATTAATAGATTTAAGACCAAAACGCAGAGGCGAATCCGGTAAGCTTATTGACATTGAAATAGTTACAGATAAAGGTACATATACCGTTCAAAAAGAATTAGTCATAAGAAGAATTTTTCAAAAAAATAATGTTTCACTTCCAAGTGCAAATGTAGTGTTTGAATTTGTAGTTAATGAAAATAATGAAATACTTGAAATTAATGCGTACGGTGGCGGCTTTGGACACGGTGTCGGAATGAGCCAATACGGTGCAGGTTTTATGGGTAAAGAATTGAAAATGCCTTATGATAAAATTTTAAAACATTATTATTCAAATATAAGTCTTGGAACAGAACCGATTATTCTATCATCATACCAAACACAAAGACAAGCAACACAAAAATTTTATCTTGACCATAAATCTGCATATTTAATTGTTGACAACCGTTTTCGTCTTTCAAAATTGAATTTAATCGTAAACGGAAAAGAAATGGAACTACCACTTGTTCAAGATTTATTTGTGTTTAAAGGACCTATGAAAATAGATATTTCAGATATTGTAAAAAAAGGTGAAAATGAAATAACTTTTTGTTATCCTTTAGAAGAAGGTTCTATGAAAGCTGTTAGATTATATGTAGAGGCTATAAACCCACATGCAGACAAATTCGGATTCTGAAAATAAAACAACAAGCATCTTAAAAGCCGCATGGTTAATTGCGGTGGTTACTGTCGTAAGCAAATTAGTAGGCTTTTTCAGAGATATTATTGTGGCAAATTACTATGGTGCAACAACCGTTTCTGATGCTTATTTTTATGCATATCAGTTTCCTGCATTGGCAATAACTTTATTAGGAGGAATTGGCGGGCCTTTTCACAGTGCAACAGTTGCCGTATTTACAAAAATAATACCAAATTTAAAGGAAAAACCACCTGAAGTTGCTGAAAAATTATTTAACACCTTTTTAACAACAAGTTTTGTATTTTTCACTATTTTAACGGTAATTTTATTCATATTTTCTAATCAGATAATGGGTTTAATAATTTCTGACGGAAGTGCGGAATTAGTAAATCTTGCAGCATTGCATTTAAGAATAATGTGTCCGTCAATGATTATAGGCGGTTTAATTGGTATTTATTACGGTATTTTGATAACTTACAAAGAATTTATGCTGCCAAGTTTATCTCCAATTGTAGTAAGCGTTGTAATTATTGGAGCATTACTATTTACAGGTGGTGATAAATCAGGTGTTGTTCTTGCAACTGCTACTGTTGTTGGTGCTTTATGTCAATTAATACTCCAAATACCAAAAGTCAGAATGATTGGTTATAAAATAAGACCTAATTTTGATATAGTAAATAATCCTAACTACAAAAGTATTTTGGAATTATTATTTCCTGCTGTATTAAGTTCAACAATAGGACAGGTGCATATTTATATTGATATGTTCTTTTCATCTTGCTTGGAAGAAGGTGCTTGGACTGCAATAGGATTTGCAAACAGAGTATTTCAGTTTCCTGTCGGGATATTGGTTACGGCATTTTTAGTACCTCTATTTCCTTTATTTTCAAGACTTGCAGGCGAAAAAGATTATGACGGAATAAGAACTTACTTTAATAAAGGTGTTGGTGTTTTGTTTTTTGCTGCGATACCTATTATTATTGGTATGTTAATTTTAGGTTATGACGGTGTAAAAATCGTTTTTGAAAGAGGAGCATTTAATGATAATGCTACATTTATGGTAACTCAAGCCTTATGGTTTTTGTCATTTTCAATATTACCTTATGTTTTCAGAGATTCTATAACAAGAGTTTATTATTCGTTTAACGATTCTGCAACACCATTTTATGTTGCTTTTTCATCAATTATTTTAAAAGTTTTGTTTAACTACATTCTAGTTAAAAAATTAATGCTTGGAATTGGTGGTATTACATTATCGACTTCTCTTGTAACTCTTTTCAATGCAACTGTTTTAGGCATTTTAATAAGTAAAAAAATCAAATTAAATTATAAAGAATTATTTGTAAATTTGTTTAAAATGTGTATAGCAGGTGCAATTACATTTGTAATTTGCTATTTTGCATCAAAATATCTGCACGCACACGAACTTATAAGAATAGCATTAATTGGTATGCTTTGCCTTGTAGCTTATACAGCGTTGAATTTGATAATGAAAATGGAATACGCAGGTGAACTTGCAAAAAGAGTAATGGAAAAAATTAAGAAATAATGGACACAAAGAAAATATCGGAAATATTGAATAATGACGGTGTAATCGCTTTTGTAACCGATACTGTTTGGGGTATCGGATGCTTACCGACTTCAAAAAAAGCAGTTGAAAAAATTTATGAGATAAAACATCGTGATACTAAAAAACCCTTAATCTTAATGTCTGATAGCGATAAACATTTACGAAAATATGTAAAACCGTTATCAATACTTGCAAACGAACTTATACATAAACATTTTCCCGGTGCATTAACACTTGTTGTAAATAAATCGGATAATACACCTGATTATATTACAAGCGGATTGGAAACTGTTGGCATAAGAGTTCCAAATAATAAGACTTTTGCACAAATTTGTAATTTAATAGACGGGCATGTACTTGCAACAACAAGTGCAAACCTTTCAAACGAGCCTGCCGCCTTAACTTATGAGGAAGCTGTTAAATACATAGGTGATAAAGTTGATTTGGTAGTAGAAGATTACGGCGAAAAAGCACAAGGCAGAGCTTCAACCGTTGCAGGAATTTCACCAAAAGGTATAACAATATTCAGACAAGGCGATGTTATATTATAAGAATAAATACTTTTTATAAATGTATTCAATTATATGTAAATAGACCTTTTCAATACTTTTTTATAATAAAAATTGTTAATCTTATCATAAAAGGAATATTTATGAAAAAGATTTTGCAGATTTTATTGATAATATTAAAAATTTTGTTGACAAAGAAATTTAGTCGTAAATTATCACTTAGGGTTGACAAATAGGGTGAAATCGTAAATAATGTAAGCATAGGGGCAAGCCCTAAAGAAATGCTACTTCTTTAAGGCTTGACTTAGTACCCTATAAGTTGAATAATTTTAATGCTACTATGAATAGCGTCGCTACGATTAGTAGCATTATTATTTTGTCAACCATAGTTTTTACCCCCTTTCTGACCAATTAACTTAGTGCTCGTGTATCAGAAGCAGGCACGTACTACCCAGAGCAATTATATAAAATTTAAAACAATTTGTCTATATATTTGCCTTTTGCTAAATATTTTATCAATAATAAAAAAGCCAAAAGCACTATCAAAACTGATATCTTTAAATATCAGTTTTTGTAAAATGTTATATTCTATTAAATATTATGCTGCTTTTTTAGTTGGCGGAACATAAGTTAATGCTGACGGGTCAATTTTACCTATTTTTCCATTTGAAGTCAACGACAAGAACGGAGTTTTATTTTCAGGGTTAAATGTGTCATGGCACAAGCCTTTTTGCCACCAAGAACAACTTGAACATAAACTTTCATGCACTTCAGGTGTCATAACCCATTGCATTCTACGCATTATTTCGCTAAATTTATATTTTTTACCTGTTTCAACACCAATTAAAAATTGAACTTTTTTATCAAGTTCGTTAACAGAATTATCTCTGCATACAGCTGTACCTTTGCCGTCGTTAGGACATTTTTTACATAAATCATCTTTGCCGCTTAAAATTAAAATATCTGTATTAGGATTTTCTTTTAATTGTTTTGAAATTTTATCCCAACTGCTTACTTGGTCTTGATTATAATTATACCCTTTATAACCCGGAAGGCATAAAAAATGATGTGGTCTTAATCCTATTGTCATATTGGATGACATTTTATTTTACTTCCTTTTTTCCTTCTTCTGCACGTTCATCAATTTCTAATTGTAACATTTCTATCATTAATTTTTCATATTTTTCTGGATTTTCATCCGCTAATTTTTTCAAATCTGCAAATGTTTGACTATCCTGTTTATAATTTTCTTCTAAAACTTGGCGAGTTCCGGCTACAAATGTTTTTACGTATTCATAACTTCTTGTTGATTTTTTCATTACTTGGTTTATGCCACCTTTTGTCATTGACAATAAATCATTTACAATATCACTGTCTGATTTTAAATTTTTAAATACAGCAGAAATAATCATACGTGGTAAAATCTGATTTTTAGCCCATTTACCTTGTTTTAATTTTTCTGATGTCATACCGCAAGTTGTATCAATAATAATATTTCTACCCTGATTTAATGCAAAATCTAAAGTTTCATTTCCTGTATCAAATTTTGGTATAAACATACCTGCACTACCCGTTGCAAATTTTTCCGCAGCACTAATAGCAGCACTTCTTACAAGTTTTTTTACTGCCTTTGAATTAAAATCAACCGAATTATCAATGTCATTTGTTAATTTGTCAGAACCGTCAACAGCAACTTTTATTCCAAATGTCATTGCAGAATTAAACGTAACTTTTGCCATACCTGTTGGAGGATTTAATAAAGTTGTAACTATTGCAAGTGCAGAACGTGTAACACCTCTGACTGCTGCTGCACCAATTTCTTGCGAACGACAATATTTATCTACACGTTTTTGAATATTATTTTTTGTTCCATAAGCCTTTTCATAAGCCTTGTCATAATCTGTTTTAATCTGTTCTAAAGCTTGACCCTTTGCACATTCCTTTGCGGTTTCTTTTGAAGACTCAACAAGGAAATTTGCAATAAATCCGTAAGCTTTATATTTTTCTTCATTACTTGCTTTTTCAACATCCGTTCCGCCTGCTGAAAGTACGGAATTTAATACTTTTTTATCACCTAAAATATCTGCCAGCGAATTTTCCATATTTTCAAAAATTTCTTCTTTTGTTGTTACTTGGTCATAATATGGAACACAACCTGTCATTACTGTTGGTATATATTTTCTTTCTGTAATATCTGATAAGTTACCCGACAATTTGTTATATGTTTTTATATTATTTGATAATTTACTTTCAATAATTTTTGCAGTTGCATCCGCAGATACAGCCGACGTAAGTTGTTCAGATTTTTTCTTGTAACGAACAACATTCGCATGATTAAATTCAACATCAAACATTTCTTTAAATTTATCTGTAAATTTATCATCTTTAATCGAATTTTCAAGCGAATTTACCTGTTCTTTATAACTGTCAATATCAGCCTGAACAAGAGTTGCTCTGTTTTTTGAATTCCATAAAACGCTTATACCATCAGCAACTTTACCTGCCCAACCGTCAGATGCAAGTTGTCCGTTTAATGCTGTTTGAGCGTTTTGTGCCGTTTGATTTAGTGTTTCTGTGACCTTTTTATACTCTTTTAACCTGTTTGATTTTCCTGCAAAACTAATAGGACAAGTAACATTTGATTTGTTTTCTGCATGATTTGAACGCTCAAAAGTATCGGCTTTAAGAGATGTCATAGCATATCTAAAACCGCTGATATTGTTTTGAGTTGTTTTAGCAGGTTTAATTACATTATTTAAACCTATTAAATTAATCACAGCATTCCCTTGTTTTACACTAATCTAATTAGATAAAGACTTATAAAACAAAAATGTTGTCATAATTTTTGTATTTGTAAATCAAATGTAACAAAAAAAGACCCCGATTAAATCGAGGTCTTTTTATCTATAAAATGATTAATTATTTGTTGTAAACAACTGTCATTTCATCGCCAGGATTCAATGCTGAATCTTGAGTTGAACTTGGTAAAATTAAGTATCTAACTTCGTCACCAAATTCATAAAGAACACCAAATGTTCCGCTTACTGCTAATTTAGCAATATCGTATACATAGTAACCAACTGTTAAGAATGATTTACCAAAACTTCTTAAACCGGCCATTGGTTGTAATGACAATGTGTTAGCAAAAACGTTAGAGTAGTTATCAGCAAGTCTTTCATAATCATTTGCTGTTTCTACTGCTGCTGCTGCTGCTGATCTGCCTGCAACTGCACCAACTCTGCCTGCTGCTGAGAAAGGAGCAGCAAAGAATCTTGCTACAACATTTGTTGTTTTTTCTTCTGTTACACTAGCGTTTGCAACATTTACAGGGAAGTCAACAACACAATCACCATTTTTGATTTGAACAAATCTGATTTTGATATAACCCGGATTTTTAACACCTGGTCTGCTAACTTGTACAACTTCACCTTTTAATTTTGAACCTGCTGCAAATGCTGTACCTGCAACTGTTGCATCTTCTGTTGTTACTGCATAGAATGTATCACCAATGTTAGCGTGTCTTGCATCAACTCTTTCTGTCATTTTAACTTTTACAGAACCGCAAGCACAAGCTTTAGCAACATATTTTACATTGTAGTATTTATTAACACTTAATGCTGATACTAAGTATGCAACTTGTTCAGTTGTTAAATATTTTTCAGAAGCAACTTTTTCAGGGTCTGGAACTGAATCTAAGATACCTGAATTAACAACTTCTTTTGCAGGATTTGTAGCCCAGTTAGGGATTTCTTGCATTGTTTTACCTTTAAATGCAGGAATTTCACCGGCATTAACAGGAGCGTCCATTAATTGTGCCAATACTGCAAATACTTCTGCTTTTGTAATTTTTTGGTCAGGACGGAATGTTTGGTCTTCTTTGTAACCAATCATAACGTTTGCACCTAAAGCTTCTTCAATCCATTTGTAAGCCCAGTGAGATTTATTCATATCTTTGTATTGGTATTTAGGAGTTGAATAAGGGATTCCTAAACCTTCAACCAAAGCAACTGCCATTTCTGAACGAAGAACAGGTGTATGTGGGTTAAATAAATCTTTTGCATTTGCTTTTAATACAGATAAAATATCTTGAGCAGATGATTCGATAAGAACATTTGCTTTTTCTTTTACTGTCAAAGCATTTGCTGCTTTTAACATTTTGTCACCAATAAGGTAGTATCCTTCACCTTGTTGAGATTGAACTGATGAACCAAACATTGTTGGGTGAGCATACGCTTGAACTTTTGTAACGTCTGCTGCAAATGCACTTGAAGCAACCATTAATGTTGCTGCTGTTGCAACTACTGTTTTAAGTACTTTCATTTTTTTCTCCTTTTTTTTAATATAAAATCTTTTTATACTTACAGCTTTATATGATAAAGTGTATAAAAAAAAAACAAAAATAACAAGTTTTATTAATTAATGTTAAAAAAAAGTTTATATAATAAAAACAAATACTTTACGTTGCTTAATTATAAGGTCAATATGATAATAAATGCTTTAAATTCAAAAATTCTTGAAAATATTAAAAATAATACATGAAAAACCCTGAACTATACAGTTCCATGAAAGCAATTTCAATGGCAAATCCAAAAGCTTTTGAAGCAATAATTGTTGATTTATTGCAAGAACATATCGACCAACAAGCAAATGGAGAAAACAAATCTAAAAAATAAAGTTTAATTTTCACGTTTCAAAACAAATTGAAGTATTAATATTGCGAACAAAATTACTGCTGAACCTAAAATAAAATTCAGCATATTAATTTTTTCGTGAAAGATAAATATTGCGAAAATTACTCCTAACGGTATTTTTAAATTGTTCATAATGGCAAGTGTTGAATATTTAACTTTTTCCGCACCTTTATTCCATAACCAAAAACCAATACCTGTCGGAATTATAGCCAAATATAATATTGAAAAAATTTGTCCTTTTGTTAAAACAATATTTGTAAAATCAACTGCAAGTAAACTAAACGGCAAAACAAACAAAAAAGCACCTAAATATGCACTTGACATTAAGTTCACATCATTATCACCAACAAATTTTTTCCACAAAACTTGACCAAGTGCAAAACTGCAATTGCAACTTTCCATTAACAAAACGCCCTTTACAATCATATTAAAAGTCATATTATTCCAAACTATAATTCCTGCACCTATTACTGACATAAGAATACAAAATATATAAACAGGTTTAAATTTTTCTCCGAAAACACTTGACCAAACAGCAACAAAGACAGGAGTTGTAGTTGTTAAAATCGCAATTTCATTACCTTGCAAAAACTTAAAAGCTTTAATAAACAGCAAATACATTAAACCAAATTGTATCATTCCTATAAAAAACGCTACTAAATGCTTTTTTACTTGTAACATTTTTGTAAAAGGCAGAAAAATTAAAAATGCAATTAAAAGTCTGCAAAATACCACAAATTCGCTGGGTAAAATGCTTAATTGTTCTTTTATAAGCCCAAACGACAAAGAAAAACAAATTGTTGCAATTATTAAGTATAACATACTCCTGATATAACATAAAATGTCTGAATTTGTAAAATCGTGCTTTACATGAGTTTATATTTAATGTACGATTTATTTAAGGAGTCTGTATGAAAGAACTAAAATATAAAAGAATTTTGCTGAAAATAAGCGGTGAAGCATTGTTAGGAGAGCAACAATTCGGTATTGATTATAAACCGGTCGAATTTATAGCACAAGAAATAAAACAAATTCACGATATGGGTGTGGAAGTTGCCGTAGTAGTTGGTGGCGGAAATATTTTCAGAGGCATGAAAAACAGTGCGAGATTAGGCATGGACAGAGCTTCCGGAGATTATATGGGAATGCTGGCAACCGTAATGAATGCAATAGCACTTCAATCTGCATTAAAAAAAATCAAAGTATCTTGCAGAGTTCAAACCGCAATTGATATGAACCAAATAGCAGAACCTTACATAAGATTTAAAGCAATAAGACATCTTGAAAAAAGCAGGGTTGTTATTTTTGCCGCAGGAACAGGAAATCCATTTTTTACAACTGATACGGCAAGTGCATTAAGAGCATCTGAAATTGATGCACAAATTATGCTTATGGCAAAAAACGGTGTTGACGGTGTTTACACAGACGACCCTAATGTAAACAAGGATGCAAAAAAACTTGAAAATATAGATTATGACGAGATTATAAAACACGATTTGAAAGTTATGGACAGATCCGCTTGTGATTTGTGTCAGCAAAATAATATTCCTATAATAGTTTTTGATTTCAAAGCAAAAGACGCTATCAAAAAAATTATTTTGGGAGAAAAAATCGGAACATACGTAGGCAGACAATAAGCAATTTAAGAAAGAGGTTAAAAATGTCAGAAGCTTTAGATGCAATGTTTAAAAACGGTACAGACAAAATGGAAAAAGCAATCAGTCAACTACACAGAGAGTTTTCTACTGTAAGAACAGGTCGTGCAAACCCTGTTATGCTTGATAAAGTTATGGTTGATTACTACGGAGCACCAACTCAATTAAAACAAATGGCTCAAATTACCGTTCAAGAAGGTACTACTCTTGCTATTGCACCATTTGATAAAACTGTTTTAAAAGAAATTGAAAAAGCGTTAATTAAAGCAGAACTTGGTGTTTCACCTAACAATGACGGAACAACTATAAGACTAAACTTCCCACCTCTAACAGAAGAAAAAAGAAAAGAAATTACAAAAGATGTTAAAAAATACGGTGAAGATGCAAAAGTTGCAGTGAGAAACGTTAGACGTGATATGACAGATGAATTGAAAAAAATTGAAAAATCTGAAAACTTACCTGAAGATGTTGTAAAAGACAATCAAGATAAAATACAAAAATTAACTGACAAATATACAGGCATTGTAGATAAAGAAGTTTCCGAAAAAGAAAAAGAGGTTATGACTGTATAATGAGTAATTGCCCAAAATCAACACTAAGAATAATTACAGGAACCATAATTGGTCTTATAGCTCTTGGCTGTATGATTTTTGGCGGTTTACCTTTGTTGTTTTTAATATTAATAATTGTATATTTGTGCTCAAAAGAATATGTTGACATATTAAAACACAAAGGATTTTATCCTAGCATGAAAGTAATATTATTTGCAGATGCAGTTTTTGCAATAATAGCATACTTTAATAAATTTAACTTAGTGCCTGTTGCATTTACAATAGGCACTATTAGTGCTTTTATGTGGGTTTTGTTCAGAGGCAGACAACCATATATTGCAAATGCAGCAACAACAATTTTAGGCTTTGTATATAGCGGCTGGTTTCCGTTACATTTATTATTCTTAAGAGATATTGGAGCTTCTAATCAATCATTTATGCAGTTATTATTAAAAACGGACAATGTATTCAATGACGGTCTTGGATACGTGTTATTTATGTTTTTCCTTGTAATTTTAACTG
This sequence comes from Candidatus Gastranaerophilales bacterium, assembly GCA_905235155.1. GTDB lineage: Bacteria > Cyanobacteriota > Vampirovibrionia > Gastranaerophilales > Gastranaerophilaceae > UBA6984. Next base: position 56,441 of record CAJOKJ010000014.1, on the reverse strand, counting down.
ATGTTGGCTGTTATTATTTTGGAAGCAATTTAGGCAAACATAAACTTGCACCTGTTATAAGTCCGAATAAAACAATTGAAGGTTCTTTAGGTGGGGCATTATGTGCTGTTCTTGGCGGTTTTGTTATTGCTTATATAATTAAATTATCTTGGTATCACGCATTATTTGCAGGATTATTGGTTACTGTTTGTGCACAGATTGGAGATTTATGTGAATCTTTAATTAAGCGTGATGCGGGTGTAAAGGATTCAGGCGATTTACTTCCCGGTCATGGCGGATTTTTAGATAGAACTGACAGTTACATCATTACAATTCCTGTAATATATTATTATTTTGCATTTTTTGTACAAGGTAATCTGGTTGAAACAGTTATTAATTTCGTTAAAGGATTGTTTTAGTGCAAAAAGAATTGGAAAATATATTTAAAATAGATATAACAGACGAAACTCTGTATAAAAAAGCATTAACACATCCTTCTTACACTAAAGAAAATAATATATCTTCACTGGAAAATTATGAACGTTTAGAATTTTTTGGTGATTCAGTATTAAAACTTGCAGTTTCTGAAAGTTTAATAAAAAAATATCCTCAATCAAGTGAAGGTGATTTGTCAAAAATCCGTTCAATAGTTGTTTCCGATGCTACTTTGGCAAAGGTAACAGAACAAATAGGACTTGTTGATTTAATCATAATAGGCGAGCACGCTGAAAAAACAGGAGAAAGAAATTGTACTTCAATCAGAGCGTGTGTTTTTGAGGCATTATTGGGTGCTTTTTACTTAGACAACAAAAAAGAAGAAATATTTACCTTTTTATCGGAAATTCTTGAACCTTATATAGATGAAGTGAAAAATAATCTTGCAAAATATAATGCAAAAGAAATTTTACAAGAATACACTCAAGGTAAAACAAAAGAGCTTCCAAAATATACTTTGCTTGAAGAATTAGGTCCGAAACATTCGCCAACATTTAGAGTGCAGGTGATGTATCAAAACAGAATTTTGGCAACAGCAACAGGTAAAAGTAAAAAAGATGCAGAACAAAAATGTGCATACGAAGCATGTATAAAATTAGGAGTAATAAATGAATAACATTATCGTTTCACCTTCAATATTATCAGCAGATTTTGCTAATTTGGAAAGAGATATCAAACTTGTAGAAGATAACGGAGCAGACTGGATTCACGTTGACGTAATGGACGGTCATTTTGTACCAAACATTACGATAGGTATTCCTGTTGTTAAATCTTTAAAAAGATTTGCCAAAAAGCTTCTTGATGTTCATTTAATGATTGAAAATCCTGAAAAATATATTGAAGACTTTGCAAATGCGGGTGCTGACATAATTACATTTCACTATGAAGCAGTAAAAGAAGAAAATATTGAAGAAATTTGCAAAAAAATTAAATCACTTGGCTGTAAAGCAGGTATTTCAATAAAACCAAAAACAAATCAAAATGTATTACTTCCATATTTGCAGTTTGTTGATATGGTACTTGTAATGACAGTAGAACCGGGATTTGGCGGACAGGAATTTATGCACTACTGTGCACAAAAAATTCCGACAATAAGACAAAATGGAAAAGAAGATTTAATTATTCAAGTTGACGGCGGAATAAATGATGTAACTTCAAAAGTTTGTGTATCTTTGGGTGCAAATTCACTTGTTGCAGGAAGTTACATATATAAAAATAAAGATGTAAAAAAAGCAATAGAATCTTTAAGAGCATAATATGACGGATAAAGGGCAAATTTATAAAATACATTCTGATTTTTACTATGTAAACTCTAAAGGTAATCATTTCGAATGCAAATTACGTGAGGTTTTAAAAAAGCAAAAACAAAAAATTGTTGTCGGAGATTACGTAGAATTTGAAAATGGTGCAATAGAAAAAGTTTTGCCAAAAGATAATTATATTCCTCGTCCGAATGTTGCAAATATAGACCAAATTGTAGTAGTTTCCGCAGTAAAAGAACCTGAACTTGATTTTAAACAACTTAATCGCTACATTTGTTTTGCAAAATATTATAATATTCCTACAAAATTATGTTTTAATAAAAGTGATTTATCTCTTGATGACACAACAATTGAAAAAGTTTTTCAAATATATGAACCTCTCGGATATGACATAGTATTTACGTCTGCGAAAGAAAATGACGGTATAGAAGAATTTAAAGAAATATTAGAAAATAAAATCTCTGTTTTATGCGGAAATTCAGGAGTAGGTAAATCCAGTCTTATCAATGCAATAAATCCTAAGTTTAATTTAAGGACAAAATCAGTAAGCGAAAAAACTGAGCGTGGAACACATACAACAAGACACTGCGAGATTGTAAAACTTACAGAAAATACAAAAATCGTTGATACACCGGGATTTAGTAACTTAAAATTTGATTTTTTAATGCCTGCTGAAGTTGGAGATTTATTTGACGAAATTGTAAAATATAAGGGTAATTGCAAATTTGCTGATTGTTTACATAGTACGGAAATAGGTTGTGCTGTTCTTGAAAATATAGATGAAATTGATATAAGCAGATACGAAAGTTATTTAGCTTTTGTTGAAGAAGCAAAAGAATACAAGGAACGTATTAAATATTCAGGTACAAAGCGAGAACGAGAATCAAATTTTAAACACACAAACGACAAAATTTCTGTTAAAATAAGTTCAAAGAAACGTGAAAGTGCAAGAAATACAACAAAACAAAATATTCATAAAAAATTTAATGAGGAATAAAAATGAAAGAATTAATAGAAAAAATTGAAAAACATTTGGACGAATATTTACCTATAAGTTATCCTGAAAAAATTTTTGAATCAATGAGATACAGCGTTCTTGCAAGCGGAAAAAGACTTCGACCGATAATGTGTCTGGAAGCATGTAAAATTTTTGGTGGTGATATAGAGAAAGCAATGCCAACAGCATGTGCATTTGAAATGCTGCATACGCAAAGCCTTATTCACGATGACTTGCCTTGTATGGATAATGATACATACAGACGTGGTAAACTAACTAATCATAAAAAATTTTCAGAAGCAACAGCAGTTCTTGCAGGTGATGCATTAATAAGTTATGGAACTCAATTAATCATTGAAAAATCAGAACTTCCTGCTGAAACAATTATAAAAATTTTAAAAGAACACGCAATTGTGGCAGGTGTTTACGGAATTATTGCAGGTCAAGTTGTTGATATAGCAATGGAAGGCAAACCTTACGACGAAAAAATTTTAGAATACATACACACACATAAAACTGCCGATTTATTTAAAGCAGTTTTAAAGGCAGGTGCAATAATTGCAAACGCAAATCAAGAACAATTAAAATCAATGGATGATTTTGGACAAAAGCTTGGCTTTGCATTTCAAATTTGTGATGATATTTTAGACGAAATATCAACATTTGCAGAAATGGGAAAAACATTAGGTAAAGATAAAAAATCAGGAAAGCTCACATATACTGCTCTTTTTGGTATAGAAAAAGCAAAATGTAAAGTTAATTGCCTTTTGGATGAAGCTTGTGATATACTTGAGAAACAAAAAATCAGTTCAAAAATATTTGATTCTATTATAAATTCAATAAGAGAAAAGGTAAAATAGATGTATGGAAAAATTATCTGCACTTTTGGTTAATACAGGTATGGAAGCACTTATAGCAGGATGTTTAGCCGCAATAGTTGCTCAAATTTTAAAATTTGTTTTTTACACAATAATAAAAAGAAAAATCGATTTTAGAGTATTTACAACGACAGGTGGAATGCCCAGTTCACATTCTGCGGGAGTTGTAGCCTTATCAACCGCAATAGGTATTCAATCAGGTTTTATGTCGCAAATATTTGCAGTTGCAATGGGTTTTTCGTTTGTTGTAATGTACGATGCAGCAGGTATAAGACGTGCTTCCGGAAAAATGGCAGTTTGTTTAAATAAAATGATGGATGATTTTTATAAACATGACATCAATGCAGCAGGTACAAAATTAAAAGAACTGTTGGGACATACACCGATAGAAGTATTTTGCGGTGCTATTTTAGGTGTTTTATTTGCATTTTACTTCCATTATATAGTTCTTTTATAAGGTTAAAATTATGAAGTTAAAAAGTTTTACTTTAGCGGAAATGTTGGTTGTAATGACTATTGTTGCCGTGCTTGCCATGCTTACGATTCCGACTGTCGTTACAACTAATCGTGATAGGGCATATTCGGAAATGCTTGAAAAAACATATCAAAAAATAGAAAACACACTTATTATAACTAAAATTTTGGGCTTAGATGTAGGTGGTTTAGAATATGCATCTGTTGATAAATCAATGAATGCAGAACAATTTTATAAATTGTTAAATTCAACATTAAAAACAATTAAAGACTGTAACTTAAATGAAGAAGGTTGTTTTGAAACAAACGAATTGAAAGGTTATAAATTAAGATTAATAAGTGGAGCAGGAATACTTGTAAATGATGATTTTAGAGGTGAAGTTGATTCCGTTGACAGAAACAATCGCATAACAGGTGCAACGTATATTGATATAGACGGAATAAACGGCTCTAATAAACCGGGCATTGACCAATTTGGATTTTACACAACACAAAAAGGCTTAATACCAATGGGTGGTCCTCAAGATAGAATTGTTCCATTTGATAATTGTTTAAATGAAGGTGGGTTTGCATGTACGGCATGGATTTTAGTTAATAAAAATATGGATTACAAAAAATGTCCTAAAGTAATTAATTGGGAAACTAAAACAAGTTGCGAATAAAAATATATTTACATTTTTGAAAAAAAAAATGTTTATGTTATTATTTTCACATAGATAAAAAAAGGAGAATTTATGATTTCTGTAAACGATTTAAAAACAGGCTTAACACTACAATTAGACAGCGGCTCACTATGGTCGGTAGTTGAATTTTTACACGTAAAACCGGGTAAAGGTGCTGCATTTGTAAGAACAAAACTTAAAAATGTTGAAACAGGTCAAGTAGTTGAAAGAACATTCAGAGCCGGTGAAAAAGTTGCAAAAGCAATGTTAGATCGTCGTGATATGCAATACTTATATAAAGAAGGTAACGGATACGTAATGATGGATTTGGAAACTTACGAACAAATTACAGTATCTGCTGATATGATTGGCGATGGTTTAAAATATTTAAAAGAAAATATGAATGTATCAGTATTAACTCACGAAGGTTCTGTAATCGGTGTAGATTTACCTGCACACGTAGAATTAGAAGTTGTAAATACACCGCCAGCTGAAAAGGGCAATACTTCACAAGGTGGTACAAAACCTGCTGAAACAGAAACAGGGGCTGTTGTAAATGTACCATTCTTCGTTGTAAACGGTGACAGAATCAGAATTGATACCAGAACTAATGAATACCTTGACAGATGCTAATAAAGTGTCTTTAAAATAGAGGAAAAATATATGAAATTTGATTTAAAATATCTTGAAAAATTGGCTAAATTGATGCAAGAATCAGAACTTACAGAAATGCAGTTAGAAGATCAAGAACAGTCAATTGTGTTAAAAAGAGAAAAAGAAACAGTTACTGCACAACAAGTGTTGCCTGTTGCACAAACACAAGTAATAACACAAGAACAACCTTCTGTTACAGAAGAAAAATCAACAGAACAAAAATCTGAAGAACCAAAAACAAGCAAAGCAATAAAATCGCCAATGGTTGGCACATTCTATAAGGCAGCATCTCCTGATGCTCCCGCATTTGTAGAAGTAGGTTCGCTTGTAGCACAAGGTGAAGTTGTTTGTATTATTGAAGCAATGAAATTAATGAACGAAATCGAATCAGACTTTTCAGGTAAAGTTGTTGAAATTTGTGTTGATGACGGTCAACCTGTTGAGTATGGTCAAGTTCTTATGTATATTGAATAATCGGGAAAAAAGATATGTTTAGGAAAGTTCTTGTCGCAAATCGTGGCGAAATTTCGGTTAGAATTATAAGGGCATGCCGAGAATTAGGCATACCTACTGTTGCTGTTTATTCAGAAGCAGATGCAAATTCTTTACACGTAAGATTGGCAACTGATGCTTATTGTATCGGGCCTGCCGATAGTACAAAAAGTTATTTAAGTATACCTGCGATAATGTCTGTTGCAGAAATTTCAGGTGCAGACGCAATTCATCCCGGTTATGGATTTTTATCGGAACGTGCTGATTTTGCAGAAATTTGTGAACAACACGGTATAAAGTTTATAGGTCCGTCTTCAATATCTATGAAAAAAATGGGTGATAAAGCAAATGCCCGTAAAACAATGATTGACAACGATGTACCTGTAATTCCGGGCACTGAAATAGTACATGATGTAAAAGAAATTAAAAAATTCGCCAAAAAGGTTGGATATCCTATAATTTTGAAAGCAACTGCCGGCGGTGGCGGTAAAGGTATGAGAGTCGTTAGAAATGACGATGAAATTGATACTAATTTCACACTTTGCCGTACAGAAGCGGGTAAAGCTTTTGGAAATCCTGATGTATATTGTGAAAAATATTTGGAAAATCCTCGCCATATAGAAGTTCAAATTATTGGCGACCAATATGGAAATTATATCCATTTGGGCGAACGTGATTGTTCTGTACAAAGACGTCATCAAAAACTGTTAGAAGAAGCACCTTCTCCGGCAATTGATGAAAGAACTCGTAAAAAAATGGGTGAAGCAGCAATCAGAGCAGCAAAAGCCGTTAAATACGAAGGTGTTGGAACATGCGAATTTTTACTTGATAAAGACGGCAAATGGTACTTTATGGAAATGAATACACGTGTTCAGGTAGAACACTGTGTTACAGAAATGGTTTCAAGAATTGATATCGTCAGAGAACAAATAAGAGTTGCAGCAGGTGAAAAATTAGGTTATAAACAAAGAGATATAAAATTACACGGACATGCAATTGAATGCCGTATCAATGCAGAAAATCCTGACAAAGACTTTATGCCTTGTCCCGGAACCATTGAAGGCTATGTTCAACCGGGTGGATTTGGTGTAAGAGTGGATTCTCATGTTTATCCGGGATATTCAATTCCACCTTATTACGATTCTATGATTGGTAAATTAATTTGCTGGGGTGAAAACAGAAATCAAGCAAGAAGAAGAATTTATCAAGCATTAAAAGAGTATGTAGTTATTGGCGTTCCGACAACCATTCCATTCCACCAAGAAATAATTGAAGACGAAGTTTTTGTAAGCGGAAAATTCAACACAAGTTTCTTGGAAGATTTTTATAAACGTACAGGTAAAACATTTGATAAAAAGAAGAAAAAATAACAATAATTTTACAACTTTGCACTAAATAGATTTACGTTTATAATGTTAATATGGCAGATGACCAAGATATACAAGAAATAGAAGAATTACAGGCTATATTGCGTGAAGATTCATCAAACTTTCAGGCAAGACGTCGTTTGGCGGTTGTATTGCTTGATAAAGGTTTTAATGAAGAATCTTTAAAGCAATTTCAATTTTTAATAAGCATTTTTCCACAGGATGCAAGTCTGTATTATAACAAAGGTATTGTATATGAAAAAATGCGTGATCTTCCTCACGCAGAAGAATCATATTTAAAAGCAATTGAATTATCTCCTAACGAAACCGATTTTTATTATAACTTAGGTCTTGTATATATTGACATGCGTGAATTTGACAAGGCTATTGAGCAATTTAAAATAGTACTTGAAACAGATGTTGATGATTCAAACAGTTATTTTAATTTAGGTTTATGCTATGTAAAAAAAGAACAACCTGAAATTGCAAAAGTTTGTTTTTTGAAAGCAGTACAGCTTAACAGTAATGACATTTTTGCACATTTTCATCTTGGATATATATACAGAAATGAAGGTAAAATACCTGAAGCAATTGCAGAATATAAAAAAGTTATCGAACAATCACCAAATTATAGTTGGGCATATTTTAATTTAGGTTCAATAGCGTACTCTCAAGGCGATTTTAATAGTGCTTTAGAATATTTAAAACAAACACTTCAATATAATCCCAGAGATATTGAAGCATATAAAATAGTTGCTCAAATATTGTGTAAATCCGAACGTTACGAAGAAGCACTACACGTAATGCAAACGGCATTACAAGAAATTTCCGATAACGGAGATTTGTATTACGTAATGGCACAAGTGCTAAAACATTTGCAAATTTGGGCAGAATATAAACAATGCATGGAACAAGCAATGCAAAATCACGAAACACTTTCAATGACTCCGAAAGAAGTCAGCATTGAATTACAAAATACTTTACCAAAAAATATTTAAAATAAGTGTATTTCTTACTTTTTTGTGATAAAATTTTTTTAAAAGTGAGGAAGATGAATTATGAAAATGTCAAAATTGTTTGTACAAACATTACGTGAATTTCCTGCTGATGCAGATGTTGTTTCACATAAATTTTTAGCAAGAGCAGGTTACATCAGAAAATTAACAAGCGGATGTTATAATTACTTACCTTTGATGTGGCGTGTTTTAAAGAAAATTGAAAACATTGTACGTGAAGAAATGGATGAAGCAGGAGCTCAAGAGCTTTTAACTCCGTTTGTTCAACCAAAAGAACTTTGGGAAGAATCAGGTCGTTGGGAAGTTTACGGCAAAGAATTAATGCGTTTACGTGACAGACATGATAGAGAAATGTGCTTAGGGCCAACAGCAGAAGAAGTAATAACTTCAATTGCACGTGACGGTTTAAAATCATATAAACAATTACCTTGTAATTTATATCAAATTCAAGACAAGTTTAGAGATGAAGTTCGTCCGAGATACGGACTTTTAAGAGGTCGTGAATTTATTATGAAAGACGCTTATAGCTTTGATTTAAACGAAGAAGGTCTTGAAAAATCATATCAAGACATGGCTAAAGCATACACAAATATTTTCAAAAGATGCGGACTTGAAACAAAAATGGTTCAATCTGATTCAGGTGCAATCGGTGGAAGTGTAAGCCACGAATTTATGGTAATTACAACAACAGATGCAGGCGAAAATGACGTTTTCTATTGTGATGATTGTGATTACAGTGCAAATTCAAATCACGCAATTTCAAATCTTCCTGAAGCAGATACTGACGGAAGCAAATTTGGTTTTAATGAAACAAAGGTAATTGACACTCCTCAAACACATTCAATAGAAGAACTTTGTGAATTTTTGAAAATACCTTCAACAGTTATTTTAAAATGTTTGGTTTATATTGTTGATAAAAAGCCTGTATTAGCCTTAATCAGAGCAGATAAAGAAGTAGAAGAAACAAAATTAATGAATGCAGTTGGCGGAATTGATATTAGAATTGCATCAGCCGCAGAAATTGAAGAATTAATGGTTCAAAAAGGTTTCAATGCCGCAAAAGGATTTATCGGACCAAAAGGAATGGAAGGTATTACAATCATTGCTGATAATACGGTAAAAGATTTAAAAAACTTTGTAGTTGGTGTAAATCAAGAAGACAAACACATGGTTGGTGCAAATTTATCTGATATACCTGCAATAGAAGAATATTATGATATTCGTCTTGTTCAAAAAGATGAATTATGTCCTCAATGCGGAAAACCACTAAAAGTTACAAGAGGTATTGAGGTTGGTAATATTTTCAAATTAGGTACAAAATATTCAAAACCAATGAATGCAGTATATTTAGACCAAAACGGCAAGGCTCAGCCTTACGTAATGGGATGTTACGGCATAGGTATTTCAAGAACCGCAGCCGCAGCAGTTGAAAGATATCATGATGACAACGGTATTATGTGGCCTGTACAAATTGCACCATATCACGTTACAATAGTACCTTTGAATAATAAAGACGAACTTCAAATGAATACTGCGAAGGATATCTATATCAAACTTTTAAATGCAGGCATTGAAGTTGTTATTGATGACAGAGATGAAAGACCGGGTGTAAAATTCAAAGATGCTGATTTAATTGGTTTTCCATACAGAATTACAGTAGGTAAAACTATTGTAGACGGTAATGTTGAATTAAAAACACGTGCAACAGGTGAAATTGAAACAATTAAACCCGACGAGGCCGTAGAAAAAGTTATTAAAATGATAAAGGAAGCAATGTAATGAGTGATTGCATTTTTTGTAAAATAATTAATAAAGAAATACCAAGTAAATTTGTATATGAGGACGATGCCGTAATTGCAATTAATGACCTTCATCCTCAAGCAGATACTCACGTTCTTGTAATTCCAAAAACTCATGTTGCATCACTTGCAGAATTGGAAGATGAAGAACTTATGGTAAAATTGCTAAAAGGTGTAAAAGCAACCGCAAATAAGCTTGGTTTAACTGATTACAGAACGATTATGAACACAGGTACAGGTGCAGGTCAAACTGTTTTCCATTTACACGTACATATTTTATCGGGTAAATTAACCGAAAAATTAGGATAATTAATTATGGTAGATGAACAAAATTATTACAGAGAAATAACACCTTCAGGTTTTGGTATTGCCATTAAAATTAAAAAGATTTTATTTTCCACACAGTCAAAATACCAGAAGGTAGAAGTGCTTGAAACAGACTCTTCTTTGGGTAGAATATTAACTCTTAATGATTTGATGTTTGTAACAGAAGGTGATGCTTATCACTACAACGAAATGATTACGCACTTACCTTTACTAAGCCACAAAAACCCCCGAAACATCCTAATTATCGGTGGCGGAACAGGAGCAGCAACAAAGGAAATTCTAAAACATAAATCGGTAGAACATGTTGTAGTCGTTGATATTGATGAAGTTGTTGTAAATACTTGCAAAGAATACTTACCTAACATTGCAGGTTGCCTAAATGACCAAAGAGTTAAAGTTGAAATAACGGATGCTTTTGATTATATAAAACAAACAGACAAAAAATTTGATGTTATTCTTATAACTTCTCCAGACCCTTTAGGTCCTGGGGTTGGCGAATATACAAGCGAAGTTTATCAAAATTTAAAAAGACTTTTGAATGAAGACGGTATTATTGTAATGCAATCGGAAAGTCCTGTTGCTAATGAACAAAAAAGCAAAACTTTATATGAAAGTTTATTGAAAAATTTTGAAATAGTAAAAACATATACTTCACCCGTACCAACATATCCCGGAAGCTGTTGGGCTTGGGTATTTTGCTCGGATAACGTAAATCCGCTTGATAATTATGATGAACAAAGATATGAAGATGTAGTTAAAAACTGTAAATTATTTACAAAAAAATACGCAGAACAAAGATTAGAACAAGAAACACTATTAGACGATTTAATATAAAGAAAGGAAAATAAAAAGTGGCAGAAGAAGAATTATATTATAAAGAAATAACACCTTCAGGTTTTGGTATTGCTATCAAGCTAAAAGAAGTTTTATTTTCGGAATATTCAAAATATCAAAAAGTTGAAATTTTACAATCAGATTCAAAATTAGGTAAAATCTTAACACTTGATGATTTAATGATGGCAACGGAAGGCGATGAATATTTTTATCACGAAATGATTGCTCATATTCCAATGATGAACCACCCTTGCCCTAAAACAGTTCTTGTAATTGGTGGCGGTGACGGCGGTACGGTTAGAGAAGTTTTGAAACACAAAACTGTTGAAAAAGTTGTTCTTTGCGATATGGTTATAGAAGTTTCAAAAAAATATTTGCCAACAATAGCTTGTGAACTTGATAATCCAAAAGTTGAAATAAAAGTTGAAGACGCAATTGAATATATCAAAGATAAAAAAGATATGTTTGATATAATTTTAATTGACTCAACAGACCCTATGGGACCCGGTGTCGGATTATTTACCGAAGAATTTTATACAAATGTAAAAGAATCTTTGAAAAAAGGCGGCATAATGGTTGCACAATCAGAAAGTCCTGTTGCAAACGAAGATGAAATTAAACACATGTACAGTTTACTTAAAAAAGTATTCCCAATAGTAAGCAGTTATACATCACCAATACCAACATACCCCGGTGGATACTGGGCTTGGGCATTTTGTTCCGAAACGGTTGAACCGTTGTCATATATTGATGAAAAACGTTGCGAAGAAATTACAAAACAATGCAAAATCTATAACAAAGATTATCACATGGCAAGATTTGCACTTCCGACATTCTTAGATGATTTAACTCAAGCATAAGGTTTGAATATGAATTTCACGACAGAAGAACTGATATTTGCAACAAATGCAAAGATTTTAAAAAATAACGCTCAAGGTAAAAAATTCTCTATTTCAACCGATACCAGAACAATTAATTACGAAAATGTTTATATCGGCTTGAAGGGAGAAAATTTTGACGGTGAAAAATTTATACCAAAGGCAATAGAAGCAGGTGCAAAAGCATATTTTACAACTCAAGGCACAGTTTTAGACGGTGCAGATTTGGTTTTACAAATTGAAAATCCAATAATTGCATATTTGCAACTCGCAAAATTATGTTTAAATAAAATTTCACCAAAAGTTATTGCTCTGACAGGAAGTTCAGGCAAAACTACTACAAAAGAAATGCTGACATGTGTTTGTAAACAACAATTCAGAACATTCTCAACCCCTCTAAATCACAATAACGAAGTCGGAACATGCCAGACAATACTTTCAATGCCGAAAGATACTCAAGTTCTAATTCTTGAAATGGGTATGAGAGGTTTAGGCGAAATTGAATTACTCTCAAAGTATTCAAATCCTGATATAACAATTATTACAAATGTCGGAACTTCTCATATCGGACGTTTGGGAAGCAGAGAAAATATTGCAAAAGCGAAATGCGAAATTTGTAAATATCAAAAACCTAATGGTACATTTATCGCCCACGATAGCGATTTAATAAAAAAAACAGTTGAATTTAACGGAGAAAAGATATATTTTTCTATAAAAGATGTTGACTTTCAAGAAAAGCAAATAGGTAAAACAAAATTTTCTTATAAAGATGAAAATTATCAACTTAATATAGAAGGTGATTATAATGTGGAAAATTCACTTGCTGTAATTGAAGCAGGTTTGAAACTTGGTATTACACCTGAAAAAATAAATGATGGTTTAAAAATTTATATGCCTATTGAAAAACGCTGGCAAATAGAAGATGTTAGCGGTTATAAAGTTATAAATGATGCTTATAACGCAAATCCTGATTCTATGAAAGCCGCATTATCAACAGTTTTGGAATTATATCCTAATTCTGTGCTTGTTTTAGGTAATATGGGCGAATTAGGACAGGATGAAATTTTTTATCACAAGCAAATTGGTGATTTTATCTTAGATAAACTTGATGAAAATAATCATGTTAAAATAATTACTGTTGGAAATCTTGCAAAAGAAATTGCTGAAACAGTTAAAGAAAAAGGAATGTTTGCAGTTTCCTTTGAAGAAAATTCTCAAGCGGTTGAATATATAAAAAATAATATTGAAAAAGATAAAACAATATTTCTAAAGGCATCTCGTTCAATGAAATTTGAAGAAATTTTCAACGGGCTGAAAGGAGAAAACTTATGATAATGACAACAATAGCATTTATTTTGGGATTAATTTTATGCTTGTTGTTTGGTGTTCCGTATATAGATTTTTTAAAGAAAAAAACTATCGGACAATATGTTCTTGATTTAGCACCGGAAGCACACAAACAAAAACAGGGTACTCCAACAACAGGTGGTGTTTTTATAATTGCAGCAATAATTTTAGCTTCAATTATTGTACTGGCACTGGCACAACAACTTAATTCATTTGGATTTATAACGCTAATAACATTATTTTTCTATACTTTAGCAGGTTTTCAAGATGACTATTTAAAATTGAAAGGTCATGAAAATCAAGGTTTAACACCAAGAGGAAAATTAATAAGACAAATCGTTATTGCATTATTACCGGCTATATTTATAGTTTTATGCGGAGAACAGTTTACAAGAATATCTTTTGCATATCATTACATTGATTTAATGTGGTTTTATCCTGTATTTGCCGTTTTTATAATAATCGGAGCATCAAATGCTTTCAATTTGACAGACGGACTTGACGGTTTAGCATCAAGTTGCGGTATTCCTTCATTTTTGGCTTGTGCAGTAGTTGCAGGATTAAGCGGTTATACATCTGTTTCAATAATTTCAGCAGCAACCGCAGGAGCATTGGTAGGCTTTCTAAAATATAATAAATCAAAAGCACAAGTATTTATGGGTGATACAGGTTCTCTTGCTTTGGGCGGCTTACTTGGAACAGTTGCAATTATGGGCAAATTTGAATTATTACTTGTTTTAATTGCAATGGTATTCATCTGTGAAACATTATCTGTTATTATTCAGGTTACAAGTTTTAAATTAACCGGAAAAAGAGTCTTTAAAATGGCTCCAATTCACCATCATTTTGAACTTTTAGGCTGGAGTGAAAATAAAATTGTAATAACTTTTGCACTCGTTTCAACTTTATTTTCAATAATTTCTGTCGTATTATTTTGTTTATATTTTAAAGGATTAATCTAATGAAGAAAAATTGGTATGATAAAAAAGTTTTGATATTGGGATTATCAAAAAGCGGTATTGCAGCTGCAAAGTATTTAAGCAGTAAATGTGCTAATGTTTATATAACAGAAAGCCGAGAAGAAAAGTCTGAAGATAAAGATTTAATTGAAGAATTAAAAAGTTTTGATATAAAAGTAGAAATGGGCGGTCATTCTGACGAATTTATAAATGACAGTTATCTTGCAGTTACAAGTCCGGGTATTCCACCGAAAAATGAAATATTTAAACGATTAAAAGAAGCAAATGTTCCTGTTATATCAGAAATTGAACTTGCATATTCAGAAAGCAGAAAACCATTTATTGCAATAACCGGTACTAACGGTAAAACAACAACGGTTGCTCTTACTGCACATATTTTAAATGAGGAATATAAAGCAGAACCTTGCGGAAATTACGGAGTTCCACCTTGTGAATTGTTAAGTGATAACGAATTAGATTATTTTGTTTGCGAGGTAAGTTCATTTCAACTTGAAACAAGTAATTCTTTCCAACCTCAAATTGCTTGTTGGACAAACTTTACTCCTGACCATATTGACTGGCATGAAGGTTTAGAAAATTATTTTAATGCAAAAGCAAAAATATTTAAATTTCCTCAATTACCTGCTTTTGCTGTATTTAATGGTAATGATGAAAAATTATTAGAATTTTCAAAAACTTGTGTTTCAAATGTATTTTTATTTGACAAAAAAGTTGAAGACAATTGCTGCTACATAGAAGACGGAAAAATTTATTTTACAAGAAAAGGTAAAACAGAGGAAATAATAACGCTTGAAGAATGTCCTTTAATTGGTCATCATAATTACCAAAATGTAATGTGTTCGATAATTGTTGCCAAAATAGAAGGTGTTTCTAATGAAAATATTAGAAAAGCAATAATGTCTTTTAAAGTTCCTGAACACAGACTTGAATATGTTACTAAAGTCGGTAATACCGAATTTTATAATGATTCAAAAGCAACAAATCCTGAATCTGCAATAGTTGCAATTAATTCGTTTAACGACAAAAATGTTGTATTAATTGCAGGTGGCAGAGATAAAAATACTGATTTAAAAGAATTTTGCGAAGCTGTTAAAAATCACGTCAAGACAGTTGTCCTAATTGGTGAAGCAGGAAAACGTTTTGAAGAAAATTTAAAACAAAACGGATTTGAACATATAATTTTTGAAGAAACATTGCAAAGTGCAATTGATAAGGGTCTATCTTTAAATCCTGATGTAGTACTACTTTCACCTGCTTGTGCAAGTTTTGATATGTTCAGCGGTTACGAAGAACGAGGAAAAATATTTAAAGAATATGTCTTATCAAAAGTATAATCCTGAAAAAAATATTCCATATACACCAAGACAAAGTATTATTTTAACACCGCCGGATAGGACAGTGATGGTGGTTGTTGCGTTTTTGATTACAATAGGCATAATTTCAATATTTTCTGCAAGTGCCCCTAAATGTATGGAATTAGGTCAAAATCCTGCACGCTTTGCACTATTTCAATTATTTTTTCTTGTAATCGGCATTATAGGCATGAAATTTTTTATAAATTACGATTATAAAAATCTTGTACTATGGACAATGCCAATAACAATTGCAGTTATTGTAGGTTTATTGCTGGTTGCATTTACACCTCTCGGAGTAACAGTAAATGAATCAAGACGGTGGTTAAATATAGGATTTACAAATTTACAGCCTTCCGAATTTGCAAAATTTGCGGTCGTACTTTTAATGTCAAGTGCATTTTACAAAAATGCAAAAATAAGAGATGCAAGCAAGTGGTCTGTATATTTTTTACCCGTCTTTATAATGCTTGGATTAATTTTCAAACAACCTAACTTAAGTATGGTTATTTTGCTGGGAATGACCTCTTTAATCATGTGGTTAAGTGCAGGCGGACCTTTAAAATTAGTAATAACACTTGGTACAGCAGGTTTTGCTTTTGGTGTAACAATGATTACAACGGCACTTAACGGGTTATCTTTTATAATTAAACCATATCAGCTAACTCGTATAACAACATGGTTAAATCCCGAACAATACGCTTTAACATCAGGCTACCAAATTATACAAGCATTAACAGCATTTGCGACAGGAAATTTCTGGGGTGTAGGATTTGGAAATTCAAAACAAAAATTATATTGGCTTCCTGAATCACATACAGACTTTATTTATGCAGTTATTGGTGAAGAATTAGGCTGGGTTGGTTGTATTCTTGTTATAGGATTATTTTGGACATTAATTCACAGAGGATTAATAATAGCTTCTCGTTGTCCCGATATGTACGGTAAATTACTTGCTGTCGGAATAACTTTTTCAATAGGTTTTCAAGCCTTTTTAAATATTTCGGTTGCAACTTCATTTTTACCGGCAACAGGTGTTCCGCTTCCTTTCATAAGTTATGGCGGTTCATCATTAATGGTATCACTTTGGATGATAGGTGTTTTATTAAATATATCAAAAAAACGTGTAAAAAAAATAAGGGTTAAATCAAATGTCAGATTCTTGTAATAAAAAATATACTTATTTTATAACAGGCGGAGGCACCGGCGGTCATATTTATCCTGCAATAGCAGTTGCCGAAGCACTTAGAAAAGATGAAACAACAAAAGAAATATACTACATTGGAAATCCTGATAACATGGAATATCAAATAGTAAAAAAAGCTCGTTTTAAATTTTTACCTATTAAGGTTACAGGAATGCCGAGAAAAATAGGATTTTCATTCATTAAATGGGGTATTCAACTTGAACTTGCAAATTGGAAAGCATTGTATTATTTGTGGAGATACAAACCTGATGCAATACTGGGTACAGGAGGTTATGTTTCTGCTCCGGCATTATTTGCTTCAAATATAAAGAAAACTCCATATATGATACACGATTGCGATGCACAACCCGGTATTGTTTCAAGATTTGTAGCACCAATGGCAAAAACAGTATCAGTTGCATTTGAAGATTCTGTTAAAAATATTAAAAATGATAATATAAACGTAAATGGCAATCCTATTAGGGAAGAATTTGCAACCTTAACAAAAGAAAGTGCCAGAGCATCTCTAAATCTCGAAAATAAAACAACAATTTGTATAATGGGCGGTTCTCAAGGTGCAAAATCAATTGATGAAGCAACAGTCGGATGTTTAAAACAAATCTTTGAAAAATATAACGTTCAAATTATCTTTCAAACAGGAGCTAAACATTATGAATATACAGTTTCAATGTTAAAAGAACATTACCCTGAATACGAACAAAATATGAATTTAACAGTAAAACCGTATTTTGATAATATGACAGAGGTTTTAAAAGCATCTGATATAGCAGTTTCAAGAGCAGGTTCATTAAGCTTATCCGAAATTTGTGCCTGCGGTATCGCACCGATTTTAATTCCATATCCGTACGCTGCGGCAGATCACCAAAGAAAAAATGCAAAATCACTTTTAAATAAAAACGCTTGTTTATACTTGGAAGATGAAGAAACAAATGCTGAAAATTTATTTGCAAAAATAGAAGAATTACTTTCTAATCCGGAAAATCTATTAACAATCCAACAAAATACAAGAAGTTTGGCAAAATTAAATGCAACTGAAAAAATAGTAGAACAATTAAAAAAAGTGGCTTCACATGAATAATTATGAAAAAGCAGTAAAATTATTAACTTCTCAAGATAAATTTTATATAAATTTAGGTCTGGAAAGAATTTTTGCTATTTTAAAAATAATAAACAATCCGCAAGACAGATTAAAATGTATTCATGTTGCAGGAACTAACGGCAAAGGTTCTGTTTGTGCATTTATAAGTACGATATTGACAGAAGCAGGATTTAAAACAGGACTTTTTACAAGTCCTCATCTTTTTAGATATACAGAACGTATAAAAATTAACGAAAAAGAAATTCCAACAGATATTTTTGCAGAAAAAATATTCAAAATACAAGATTTATCAGAAAAAAATAACCTTCATTTGACAGAATTTGAAATATTAACTGCTGTTATGTATGAATATTTTGCTGAAAACAATGTTGATTATGCTGTTATAGAAGTTGGTTTGGGCGGAAAATACGATTCCACTAATGTTATTAAAAATCCTATATGTTCTGTTATAACAACTATTGATCTTGACCATACAGAACGTTTAGGCGATACGATAGAAAAAATTGCAGAAGAAAAAAGCGGTATTATAAAACCTTATTGTCCGGTTGTTGTTGATAAAAACAATAAAGGTTTTGAAGTTATTAAGTCGCATACAAATAGTGAGCAATTGTATTTGGCAAAAAATTTTAATTATACAGATGTTAGCTTAAAAGGAAATTATCAGAAAGAAAATCTTAATCTTGCATTGACTGTGGTTGATACATTATTGCCTAATTTAGATAGAAATATTATCCAAAAAGCATTAAAACACGTTGTTCATCACGGTCGATTTGAATATTTTGAAGATAAAAAAATATTAATTGATGGAGGACATAACCCAAACGGTATAAAGGTGTTAAGAGAAAATCTTGATATTTATTTTAAAAATATTAATAAAAGGTTTATTTTTGGCTGTTTAAGAAACAAAAATTATCCCGAAATGATAAACCTTCTTTTTAAAGAAGATGATGAAATATATTTTAATCATTTTAATCATCAAAACTCTGCAACTTATGAAGAATTATCTTCTGCATGCAAATATCCGTCAAAAGAATTTAATGGCAAATTACCTGATTTTAACGGAATTACAGTAATATGCGGTTCACTTTATATGATAAGTGAAGTTATGAAAGATTTAAATAT
The DNA here is from genome assembly GCA_905235155.1 of Candidatus Gastranaerophilales bacterium. Taxonomy (GTDB): domain Bacteria; phylum Cyanobacteriota; class Vampirovibrionia; order Gastranaerophilales; family Gastranaerophilaceae; genus UBA6984. The sequence goes on along the minus strand of CAJOKJ010000014.1, from coordinate 37,220 downwards.
ATAAATTATTTGTAAAGATATGGCATTAAAATCTTTATTATGTATAATTATTCTATAATTTAGAGGAATTTTTAACATGCAAGAAATAATAGAAAGAAAACAAATAAAAAGTATTGATTTTAACTGCGACTTAGCACAAAGTTTTGGGATATACAAGAATAATGCCGAATATAAATTGCTTGATTACGTTAGTTCTGTAAATATTTCATGCGGTTTTCATGCAGGCGACCCACTTATTATAAAAAAAGCATTAATGGAAGCAAAAGAAAAAAATATTGTGATAGGTGCTCATATCGGATTTGATGACATTCAAGGCTTTGGATACCGTGAAACACAACTTTCAGAAGAAGAAATCGAAGCATTAGTTATTTATCAAGTTGGTGCAATAATATCTTTTGCAAAAACATTCGGTCTTGAAATAGAACACGTAAGACCGCACGGGGCAATGTATAAGCAAGCGGCTACCGATTTTACATTTGCAAGTGCCATTGCAAAAGCAATAAAAAAATGCTCTGCTTGGCTGGTTTATTATGGTGCCTCAGGTGATGTTACTCAAAAGGTCGGAGAATATGCGGATATTAAAGTTGCACAAGAGATTTTTCTTGACAAAACTTATACAGCAGAAGGTATAATAGATTTTTCAGCAAAAGATAACTCCAATTTTGATTTCAATATTAACAGATTAAAACATCTACTTTCAACAAGCGAAATTGATAATAATTTAGGCGGAAAAACCATTGTAAATGCTGATACAATTCACTTTACAAACAAATATGAAAATTCGCTTGAAATAATAAAAACAGCAAGAGAAATCATTACTCCCGAGCCTGTAAATTATATAAAAGCAAAAAATTCAGGTTGGGTATAAATTTAAAAAATAAATTTAAAGGTAACGGAAGATGAATAAGATAAGAGATACATTTAGAGATAAAATAAAAGAAGCAGGCTGGCTTTTACCCGGATTGGAAGTTAAAAGATGGTTTGCATTAATATTTTTGGGTTCTTTGCTAATAACAATAGGCTTAATGATATTATTTAACCTACGCCCTGTATATTTCATAATGGAATTTATAAGAAAAATAGCAATGACAGTTCCAACGGATATTTTATCAGTTGTAATAACACTTATTGGTGCATTTTTATTTTTCAAAGGCTGGAAAAAAACAAATCTTTCAATATTAGATTTGCATAACGGTAAAGAAGAAAGTACACTTTTAGAAACATTATATACAAGAAGAAAATTAAACAGAGGCCCAAAAATTGTTGCTGTTGGCGGTGGTACAGGATTATCAATGCTTTTAAAAGGTATTAAAAAAATTACCAATAATATTACAGCCGTTGTAACCGTTGGTGATGACGGAGGAAGTTCAGGACGATTAAGAGAAGAACTTGGTGTATTACCTCCGGGTGACATCAGAAACTGTATTGCAGCGTTGGCAGATGACGAAGATTTAGTTACAAAATTATTTCAATATAGATTTAAATCGGGTGAAGGGTTAGAAGGTCATAGTTTCGGAAACTTATTTTTAACTGCACTTTGCTCAATCACAGGTAATATGGTAAGTGCTATTAAAGCTTCTTCAAATGTACTTTCTATCAGAGGACGAGTACTGCCTTCCACATTAGACGATATGCGTTTAGGTGCAGAATATGAAGATGGTTCAATTGTAAGAGGCGAATCAGATATTCCGGAAGCACACAAAAAAATTAAAAGATTATTTATAGAACCTTCTGATTGTAAAGCCTTAAGTACTGTTATTGAAGCAATTAAAGATGCTGATTTAATTATATTAGGGCCGGGAAGTCTTTACACAAGTGTAATTCCTAATTTGCTCGTAAAAGAAATTTCAGAAGAAATCATTAAATCCAATGCTAAGAAAATATATGTTTGCAATATAATGACACAACCGGGTGAATCAGATGACTATACAGTTTCAGACCACATTAACGCATTATACAAACATGCAGAAAGTAATAAACTTATTGATGCAGTGCTTGTAAACAACAGCTTACCCGGAAATATGTCTGAAAAATATGCTCAATGCGGTCAGATACCTGTCGTTTTAGATAAGCAAAATATTCATGTTGATATTGTAGAAAAGAAATTGATTGAAGAAAATAAAGACGGACTTGTAAGACACAGTTCATACAGAGTTGCAAGAGCTGTTTATTATTGGTTTAGAAAATCGCAAAGAAATAATAAAAAGAAATAATAAGAGGTATAATTTGTGTATAAATTAGTAAAATTTGCTATCAGTTCTATTATTACATCATTAAGATTTACTCAATTTTGTCTTATGTTAATGGCATTATTAACGATGATTTATTTTATTTTAACACTTATGACGATAGAATTACCATCTTATATAAAAATTGTTTTTGATTACATATATGCTATACAAAACCTTATATATAAACCTAATTTATCAATAATTCCGGTTGATTTTACGTTTGTTGTTGCAGCAATTGAAATGCTTATTCTAGCAGGTTTAATAGTATACGTACATAATTTTGTTATCGAATTTGAACAAGTACTGGACAAAGTTCAAAAGGATAGTAACAGAAGATTTGAACAAAAATTCAACAAACAACTTGAAAAAAATGCCGTAAAAATTGAAGCATTAAATAAACAATTTGCACTTTTGTATGATGTTGAAATTGAAAAAATTTATGACAAATATGCTTATGAAAACAAACCTATTGATACTGATATAAAAGTTGTAGAGTATCGTTCATTATTCAGAACAACAATGACCCAAAATTTTAAAGTAGTCAGCCAACAACTTACAAATGGTACATTACTGTTTTTTGAAAATATAAATGATTGTAATGAGGTTTTCAATAAAATTTATGAATTTTCTAAATTAGCTCAACAAACTTTAAAACCATTAAATGTTAAATTCAAGCTCAAAACTGCCGTATGTGTTGCAAATAAAAATGATTCAAAAGAAAGTTTTGTTCCAAAGTTAAAAAAATTATTGAATATTGCACAAACAAATAAAATTATGGCTCTTGGCGATTTCAAAAACAAATATGCTACATTAAAAGAACAGCCTTACAAAATTAATGGCATGGGTGAATACAGTTTAAACAACGAAACAATAGACGTATACACGCTGGAACCTTAATTATCTTCTATCGGTTGTTTGCCTATTGATATTGTTGCATCAAGTTCTATTGTATGACGAATAATTGCATGTGCCATTAATAATAAATATGGATTTACTTGATTTACATTTGCAAGATTAACTTTTGCTTTTGCATTTTGAGTTTCAATTTGTTCTTGTGGTTTTTGTTCTTTAATATCAATTGCAGTCTGCATAGAGTGTTGAAAACCGTCTTTTGAAAGTCTTTTAAATAATTCTTTTTTCGGGAATTTTTCCGAGCAAGTTATAGCAATATCAACAGAATTACCTGTAATAAGGCTTACTGTTGCATTCAGATTACCAAAATTTATTGTTGTAATCATTATTTTTATAAATGTATCAGATTCCGGTAAATCTTCATCTTGTTCAATTTCCAAATCAAAACCGACACCTTCTTGCAAAGGAAGCCAAGGCAAATACAATAACATCAAATTTTTAAGAGTTTGCGTTGCATCATTTTGTGAAGTTGCAGCGACACTTGCATTAATAATATTTACCGTATCCTGAAGCGGTTTTATATCTGTCATGCCCTGTGCTGTTGCAAGAGTCATCATCGAAACCATTTTATTCATCGCTAATTTACTGTTCTTTTGTAAAAGAGCAGATACGCTGGTAAGATTTACATTCTCATTTAGTTGGGCAGCCATTCTTTGTTTAAATTGTGCTAATTCTTCGGCTGTCATACCTTGTGTTTTTTGTAAGTTATTTGCTTGCATTTGTTCAAGGCTTTCTATATCAGGTGGCGGTTGAGGCGGCTGATGAAGAATTATTGGCTGTCTTATACTGTTTCTTATATTGTTATGCAATTGATTATGCGGGCCAAACAAAGCATTTTGTTGAATATTTTGTTTTGTATTCTGAATAAATTTTTCACCTTTATCTAAAATTGGCATACGGTCATTCTGCAATGAGTCTTGTCGCAAATTATCATTACGAACCAAATTATTATGTTGATTTGATTTACTTTCAACATTATTAAAATGTTCATTTTGTATTGTTCTATTTATTTCATTTAGTGAATTTTGATTAACATGAATTGGTTTTTGACCGTTATTAATTGGTAAATTATTATGCTGTTGAACAGGTTGATTTAATACAGGTTGTTGTTGCGGTTGTTGCATAGTCGGCTGCTGGGCAACAGGTTGCTGAATTTGCGGCTGTTTGCGGCTGTTGTTGAACAGGTTGATTTAATACAGGTTGTTGTTGCGGTTGTTGCATAGTCGGCTGCTGGGCAACAGGTTGCTGAATTTGCGGCTGTTGAACCTGTGGTCTGTTCAAATTTTGTTGTTGTACTTGTGGCTGATTTTGTGCTACTTGAGGTTGGTTTGTCTGAACTTGTTTATTAATTTGAGTTGAAGCTTCTTGCTTAGCATTATTCATTTGTTGAGTAAAAGCTTCTTTATTAGCCTGAATTTGTTTTTGTGGTACATTTTCATCAGTTTTTTCAGGAGTATGTGAATTTTGATTTTGTTGTTGATAATTAGGTTTTTGTTCTTTTACCTGTTGAGTTTGATTTTGAATTTGTTGTTGTTCAGGTGGTTGAACTTGCGGATTTGTTGGTATAACAGGTAATTTTTGCAAATTTGTATTTGTATTCTGATTTTGAACAGGAAGATTTGGCTGTTGCACTATATTTTGATTATTTTGAGTATTTTGTTGACGGTTAGGAATTTGATTTAGTCCATTTTGCTGCAAATTTTGAGCAGTTTGAGGTTGATTTTGTGCTTGATTTAACACATTTTGCGGATTTTGAGGATTTGTTGGTTGCTGTTGATTTTGTGCCTGTTGAGTTTGATTTTTACCCTCATTTTGTACCATTACTAATAATTCAACCATATTTTTTGGAAGATTTAAAAGATTTTTAACATAAACTGCCCTATCAATACTTGCAAGATTGTTCATACGAAGTTGTTGGGGATTTACTATTTGATTTTGAACCTGATTAATAATGTTATTTTGTGTTTGTTGAATTAAATTTTTTGTAGCAGCATTATTAGATGACAAATCTGCATTTACGTTCGCTTTCGAACTTTGCAAATTCATCATTTTTTCATTCAATTTTAATTTTAGCCAATTAACATTTTCCATATTTAATATATGCCAAAATTTAACTGTTTTTTAACAGTTACTTTTTTAAGGGCAAGTATGCTTGAGGATAACTGTAATCCTCTTTAAAACCTATATGACGGTACATTTTCAAAGCAGGAATATTATTTGTTTCGGCAGAAACATTTACTTCCGTAAATTCCCTTTTGCCTGAATGCACCATATTTAATAAATTCAAAACAGATTTTTTTATCAAATGCTTTGCAAGTCCCTTTCCTTGATGTTCACCGGAAATTGAAACCAAAGGAATATTTGCAATTTTTCCGCCTGTTATATTAGTGAAACAAAAACCGCAAGGTCTTCCGTTATGCATTAAAACACTTGTTGTTTCAGGTAAAAATTCACCATAAACACCGTTTACAATTTTATCTAAAATATCATCAGTTCCTTCTTTTGTCAGATATCTTGTATCAAATAAAGCATCCGAAGCAGTTTTAAAACCTTCATGTATAACTTCTACCGCTTTATCATAATACATATTTTCCCAAGTTGTAATTTTATAACTTTCATCTTGAGGTTCTTGTGCAATACTATTTAAGATTTCTTCGGAATTTTTGTTATCCATTATAAATCTTAAAACAGCAAGTCCTACAAATTTAAATCCGTAATGAGAAATATCACTTGTAAATCCTGATTGAACACCCAGAAGAGGATAGCATACAACTTTTTCAGTACGTTCTTTTTCTGTTTCTTTTAAGAATTTTTCTATTAATAATTTTCTTTTTGTAAGCAAATCTTCACTGCCCAAACAGTGTATTACATTTAATTCTATTGATTCTGAAATGGCAGTTGTATATACAAGAAAAGCTGTTGGAATATGATTTTCTAATAAAACAATACATTTTACAAAATCTTTATCAACTGCATCTATAAAATCTTGATATTCAAGAGGTGGCAATTCAAACATATAATCATTCGAAGCAACTGAACGAAAATCATTGTATACACCTGCAAAAATTTTATACAAGTTGCTGTTTAGTACTACTGCTTCGTAATTTGTATTTTCCATAAAACTTCCTTTATAAAGTATGATGCATTTTTTCTTTTTTAGTATCCAGATATTTTTTATTATATTCCGTAATTTCAGATTTTATATGCACTATATCGTGTATTTTTAATCCATAACCTTCCAAACCTATGATTTTTTTAGGATTGTTTGTAATTAAATTAAAAGTTGTAAAACCTATATCACGTATAATTTGAGCACCTACACCATAATCTCGTAAATCTTCTTTAAATCCTAAAGAAATATTTGCTTCAATTGTATCTTGACCCTTTTCTTGCAATGCGTAAGCCTTTATTTTATTAACAAGTCCAATACCTCTGCCTTCGTGGTCATGCATATATACAACAGCACCTTTGCCATATTCTTCAATCATTTTTAATGCACTATGTAATTGAGAATTACAATCACATTTTAAACTGTGAAAAACATCTCCAGTTAAACATTCCGAATGTACTCTTATCAAAGGAATTTTGTTACTACCGTCATCTTTTACAAGTGCAACGTGTTCATGCCCGTTGATTTTATTAACATAGCCGTAAATTCTAAAATCACCAAATTTTGTAGGTAAAAATGCCTCAGCTTCACGAACAATTAATTTTTCATATTGTAACCTGTATGCAACAAGTTCTGAAACAGAGATAAATTTAAAACCATGCTTATCAGCGAAAGCTCTTAAATCATCCCTGCGAGCCATAGTACCGTCTTCATTCATTATTTCACACATTACACCGGCAGGTCTATGTCCTGAAAGTATTGCCATATCTACACATGCTTCTGTATGTCCTATTCTTGTTAAAACACCACCTTTTCTTGCAACACAAGGAAATACATGACCCGGTCTTCTTAAATCATGAGGTTGTGCGTTTTTTGCAATAGCGACTTCTACTGTTTTTGCTCTGTCAAAAGCAGATATTCCGGTTGTTACACCAAATCTTTCTGCCGCATCAACACTTAAAGTAAAAGCTGTTCGCATTTTCTCGGTATTATTTTCAACCATTTGTGGCAAATCAAGATTTTGAGCTATTTCATTTGAAATAGCAAGACAAATTAAACCTCTGCATTCCCTTGCCATAAAATTAATTATTTCAGGAGTTATACATTCAGCAGAACAAAGTAAATCACCTTCGTTTTCTCTGTCCATCATCTGCCACAATTATAGGCTTTCCATTTTTAAAATCTTTTATCGCATCTTCTATTTTATCAAATTGAAATTTATCCATTACATAAATCCGTTTTCTTTTAAAAAATCTTGTGTAATCATTGATGTTGTGTGTTCGTTAAATAAAAATTTTTCAATGTATTTTGCAAAAACATCTGTTTCTACATTAACATTTTGACCTTGTTTTAATTTTGACAAGTTTGTATTTTCGTAAGTGTGAGGAATAACAGCAACTTTTAATATTTTACCGCTCATATCTGCCACCGTAAGACTTATACCATTCAAAGTTATAGAGCCTTTTTTAACAATATATCTTGCCGTCTCTTCATCAACATCAAATTTTAAATTATAAAAATCGTTACTTTTTTCTGCTGATACAAATTTTGCAACATTGTCGACATGTCCTGAAACAATATGACCACCAATACGTTCATTTAGGGTTAATGCTCTTTCAAGGTTAACTTTATCACTTGATTGTAAATCAGAAAAATTTGTAACTCTTAAAGTTTCTTTTGATACTTCCGCTCTAAACCCCGTTTCAGTGATATCTGTAACAGTCTGACAAACACCATTAATTGCAATTGAATCACCTATTTTTGTATCTTCAAGAACTTTTGAGCAATTAACAGAAATTTCTGCATTTTCAGAAATAAATTTAAAACTTTTTACAATTCCGACTTCTTCTATAATTCCTGTAAACATATCATTATTCTACCACAACTATTTACCAATGCAAAAATTATCAAAAATATTATTCAAAATGTCATCGGTGATGACTTCTCCTGTTATTTCATCCAAACATAAAAGAGCCTGTTTTACATCTATTGAAATTAAATCCTGCAATTCATGAATCGTTGCAGCCATATAAGCTTGTGTAAGACTTTCTCTTGCTTTTTCAAGGCAGTCTTGCTGACGGTTATTAGTTACAAACTCTGTATCTTCAGGAGAAAATTCCAAAATAATCTCTTTAATTTTTTGTTTTAATTCGCTTATACCCAAATTTTCTTTAGCCGAAATTAAAACTGTATTTTCAGGCTTTTTATCTGATAAATCACATTTATTTGCAATAATTAGATGTTTTTTATCTTTTATAAATTCTAAAATAATTTTATCGGCATCATTCAAATCTTGAGATAAATCATATAAAAATAACACTAAATCCGCTTCTTTAGCTGCTTGTTTTGAGTATTCAATACCTATTTCTTCAACTTTATCAATATTTTCATCTTCTCTTATACCGGCAGTATCAATTAATGTTACAGGTATACCCAAATCAAGAGTTTCCGTTAAAACATCTCTTGTAGTGCCTGCAATTTCAGTTACTATTGCTCTATCAAGACTTAAAAGTGTATTAAACAATGAAGATTTGCCAACATTTGGTTTTCCTACAATCGCAATTTTTATCCCTTGACGCATAATATTACTTGATTTTGCATTGTCTAAAATTTCATCAATACTATTTATTTGATGCTCAAAATCTTTCATTAAATCTTCATATTCAGGTTCTTTTACATCTTCCGGAAAATCTATTCCTGCAACAATTTTTGACAATGTTTCAAAAATTTCTTTTTTTATCTCATTAACTTTTTCAGAAAGAAAACCTGATAAATTTTTTGCAGATTGAATTGCAAAATTTTGTGTTTTTGAATGAATTAAATCAGCCACTGCTTCGGCTTGTGAAAGGTCAAGTTTTTTATTTAAAAAGGCTCTTTTTGTAAATTCTCCTCTTTCAGCCATTCTTGCCCCATTTTTTAGGACAATTTCAAGAATATTTTTTACAACATTAACTCCGCCATGACATTGAATTTCAATAACATCTTCACCTGTATAACTATTAGGATTTTTAAAAGGTAAAACAACAACCTCATCTATTTTTTTGCCATTGTCGGTAATCCAACCATGACAAATCATTCTCGGAATTATATTACCGGTAAAAATTTTTTCTGTTATATTAAAACTTTTTTCACCTGATATTCTAATAACTCCAACTCCGCCTGTCCCAAGCGGTGTAGATATTGCCGTAATTGTATCAAATTCTTGTATAATATTCATAACTTTAATATATCAAAAACAAACGGGCGGTTAAATACCGCCCTGCATTTTATAAAAACGAACTCATTAAACCAAGCATCGATTGCAAATTTAATGCAGAACTTTGTGAAGAAGCGTTTGTTGTCATTCCTTTTACACTGTTTGCAAGATTTAATGCAGCGGATAAAGTATTTAAAGCATTTGAATTACCTTGATTTTGAAGATTATTTAATAAATTGATAAAATTGTATCTGTTAGCAAGTTCATTATTAACTAATTCATTTTGCTTTACAAGCAAATTTTCTGCCAGCTGAGCCATTGCATTACTTCTTACATTTTCAATGCTGTTTAAATTATTTAAAAACATTGAATTATCTAAATTACCAAATCTTGAAGCAATATCCGTTTTTAAATTATTCAATAAAGGAGTATAAAGATTATTTATGGATTGCATACCTTGATTTTGATATGCGTCAAGTTGTGCCTGAATGTTATTTAATGTATCTGTTGAAAATGTATTAACATTTGGCACTACTTCTGCAAGAGTTTTTTGGGCATAATCATACAATGCTTTTTCATACTCATTCATTTCATATTCACCATAAACAGTACTGCCTCTTTTTTTGGTTGAGGCTTTTTTTTCACCATTTAAGCTGTAACTTCCGTTAGCATAAGGGGTAGTATAATTAGTTGTTTTGCTCATAAAATTTTCCTTTCTTAAAATTTTATTTGCAAAGACAAAATTATTTATATCAAGAGCGGCATTTAAAGTATTATACCATTTTTTCAAAAAATTGTAAAATTTATCAAATGTATTAAAGACACTTTTGTAAAATATTGTAAAAATTTTTAATAATTTAACGATAAAAGTAGCAAAAAAAATTTTGATGTTTTTTCATGCTAAAGTAAAATCAAAGATATGTATGTAAGACAGTAAAGGAAAATATTAAATGGACAACATGCAAGTTAACAATGTAGGTTCAGTAAAAGCCCCTCAAACAGCTAAAACAACCAAAACAACAAAACTTCCACAACAAGCACCTGATACATTTGAAAAATCAGGATTTAATCTTAATGATGCAATGAAAACATTGGAAGAATCAAAATCAGTAAAAGGTAAAAAAGAATTTCCAAAATTTAACCAAAAAGATTTAAGTAACTTGCGTGCTGTTTTAGATAAAACACCTGAAAAATGGGGTTCGGTAAAAACATTGGCAGCAACTCCGTTTGTTGCAGGTAAAACAGTAGTAGACTTAGCTTCAAGAAAAAAAGATGTTTTGGAAGCAACAGTTCCTTTTGCAACAGAACCTGCTAAAGATAAGACAAATGTTGGTAAATACAAAGCAAAAGAACTTACTTTAATGGCAGATTTAGCATCTACAATGGGTGCTGATAAACTTACTGCCGCAAAACCGCTTATTAAAACTCAATTATCAGGTCAAAATGTTGCTTTAATTGCTGTTACTCCTGCATTAGAAGGTAAAGCTGATAAAATTGCATCTAAAGTTCTTGATATGGAAAATGCGATGGGTAAAAACCTTAAAGAAGTTGTATTTAACGGTAATGCTTACGATACAAGTGCTTACGTAATTAAGGCTTCTTCTAAAGATAACCAAGTTAATACCGAATTGCTTGATAAAAACTTAAAACGTCAAGCAATTGAAAACATGTCATTATATCAATCAAATGGTCAAGTATATCAAATCAAGAAAACAAATGATTTAAGAAACAATACAACATCAAAAGTAAGATTAACAATTGATGACCAGGGTTATCCAACTGTAACTCACGAAATCAGAGTTATTAAAGATAAAGAAGGTAAAGTTGTAAGAAAAGAATATACTGCACCGTCAGATGTTAAAGGTATTTTTGACATTAAATATGTTGACGCTCAAGGTAACGAAAAGGTTGTAAGTGAAGCTCATGTTGATAAGAAAACAGGCACTACAACAATTAAAAAGGATATGGAATCTTTAGACGGAACAAGAACAATATATTCTTATGAAGATGATCCGGAAGGTAACAGAATTTCTGATTACAAAATTGTAGATAAAAACGGTAAAGTTCTTTTAGATAACAGTAATACATTTGAAGTTGTAAATGAAAATAAATTTATATCATCAAAAAATGACCAAAAATATGAAATTACAGTTGATAAACATGAATTAAACGTGAAGGACTTAAATGACCCTAAACGTCAAGCAACAATCTCAATTGATAAGCAAATTAAAGGTAACAAAAAAGAAATAATGAAATCATTAAAGGCTCCTGGTGAAGAATTATTCAAATTAGCACAATCAACAAGAAGTTTAGTGGGTATGAATGATGTACTTGAATCATATTATGATCCGGGTGATAAATCTATTCACTCAGGCAGCAACTTATTCGTAATAATGCACGAATTAGGTCATGCAAGAGATTTCAGAGATGTTGATGGTTCAAGTGATGAAGCTTATGCAGACACTTTAGATATGTCTATATCAGAAGACCCTGAAGTACAAAAGGTTTACAACAAAGAAAGAGAAGCATTTAATAAAGCATTCCCTGATACACAACGTGACCACATTGATTACTTCATTAACAAAGCAACTCACTACGGCGGTGAATTAGGCGGTTTAGGTGAAACAATTGCAGAATCAAATGCATTGTTGACAACACCAAAAACTCATGAATTGCTTGCAATACGTTCACAATACTTGCAACAATACTTCCCTAGAACAATCGCTTTATTAGACCAAAAATCAAATGAAGCATTAGCGTAAAATTAACTTGCAAACATATCAAAAGACAATTAACTTAAAAGGTAATTGTCTTTTTTGATTTATGTAGTATAAAAAAGGTGTAAGATTTTAATAAGGAGAATAAAAAATGGAACAAAATTTTAACGAAAATGAACACAACCACGAACATAATCATTGTCATTGTAAAGAAGGTTGTTTCAAGTTTGCATTAATATTTTTTGCAACTATTTTAGGTGCATTTTTAGCATTTTATTTTGTGGCAGACTATACGTTAAAAATGATGTTTAGCCCTGAATATCAAATGCATCGTGCGGAAAAAATGATGCGTCAAATGGACAGAGGAATGGCAAAAGAATTTAATAAAGATATTGATGTTATTGGTAAAATGATACCAAATCCTGTAAGTATTACTGAAAATAATGATGCTTATACTGTGAGTATTGCATTAAAACAATTTGGTAACACTGCAAAAAATATTAAAGTTAATGTTGACGCTGATAATGTATTAAAAATTGAAGGCAATGCGGATATTAAGAAAGGTCATAGTGAAAATTTAATAAACCTTATGCAATCATATAAACTTGAAAAGAAAGTTGATTTTAGTAAAATGACAACAAAAGAAGAACATGGTCATTATGTAGTAACTATTCCATTTTTAGCACAATAAATTACATTAATAAAATTTAACAAACAAGCTATAATCATGACAATTATTGATTATAGCTTGTTTTATTATATATGTATAGGTGTAATATATTATTTGAAAGGACATAAAAAAATGAGTTTTGCTCCAACAACAAAAGTTGGCTACGAAGGCGGATTAGCACATGACAGAAAGATTTTAGAACAAATTAGTACAGCAGGTGCAGCAGATGGAAATGGTTTTACACCAAAAATGGAAATTCCAAAAGGAGCTTTACTTGCAGATACAGTTGAAATTGGCGGAGCAGAAAAATCAAACGGTGCAGGAAAGAAACAAATGTTGACAACAACTGTTCTTTTGGCAGGCGGTGCTTTGATTGGCTATTTATGTAAAGGTCAAATATCAAAAGGTATTGAAACAATAAAAAATACCGTAGGAAATTTCTTTTCAAACGGTAAACCTGCTGAATTATTAGCATCAGGAAAAGGTTTAATTGAAAAAGCAAAAGGATTTATTTTTGCAAAATAAAAATAAAGTTATAATTAGGTAAGGAAAAAGGAAAGCAAAAAATATTCAGGCGATTTTAAAATCGCCTTTTTTTTTACTTGATAAAATAAAAAAGTTTGTGATAGAATTAACACATAAATTGTTTTGTTTATGTAGTAGTATCCAAGAACAATAATTTAATACGGGTGTGTGGCACTCTGCCGAGAAAAACAATTAAGTATTGTTTTTCGAGAAGAAGGTAGTGCAGAACGCTACCACAATAAAATTAACAATTTAATACGGGTGTGTGGCGCAGTGGTAGCGCAGTTGACTCTTAATCAATTGGTCGCGGGTTCGAATCCCTCCACACCCATTTTTATTGTAAAATTTTAATTGTAAACTATAATTATTATAATACTTGCAACATCACAAAAAGAGTAAATATTAAATTTTTTGGACAAATAAAAGACACAGAAATAGAAAAACCTGATAGTTACAAATGTCAGATTTGTGCATGTGCAAAAGGTGTATTTAAAAACGATAAAAGCATTATTGTAAAAATTAACACAAACCTTAAAGGTATCATTATGAAAATTATTTACTTTACAGGAACCGGAAATTGTTTGTCGGTTGCAAAATGTTTTGAAGCGGAACTTCTTTCTATTCCGCAAATGATTAAAAACAATATCTATGAAATTGAAGATGATGTCATAGGAATTGTTTATCCGGTATATGCAGTTTCTGTTCCGGATATAGTAAGAAATTATCTTGAAAAATGTAAAATTAATGCGAATTATACTTTTGTTATAGCAACTTATGGTTTTACAGATTGCGGCTCTTTAAATGAAATGAAAAAACTTCTTAAATCAAACAGAAATAAAGTTGATTATTATTCTTCTTTACTAATGGTTGATAATTATCTTCCGTTTTTTGATATTGAAAAACAATTAAAAATGTTAAATGAAAAAAAATAATTTAAAAGTAATTGTTGAAGAAATTAATTCAAGAGTAATAAAAGAGGTAAATTGTGGTTGGATTAATAATTTAATTTCAAGTATCGGTTATAAAGTAATTAAACAAATTGAAAAATATACACCAAAAATGTTTTACATTAATAATGATTGTATCTTTTGCGGAACTTGTAAAAAAGTTTGTCCAAACAATAATATTGAACAAGAAAATAAAAACACACCTATTTTTAAAAATAACTGTATAGGTTGTCTTGCTTGTATTCATAATTGTCCAAAAAATGCTATTCAGATGAAACTTCAAAGAAGTAAAAAACGTTTTAGAAATTCAAATATATCTTTAAATGAAATTATTGAATCAAATAATTAAGTAATAAGAAAAATTTAAGAATAAGGTTATATACTATGGGATATTGCAGCTGGGCTGATATAAATGAAATTACAAAAACTTATCACGATAATGAGTGGGGTATTCCTGTACGTGATGACCAATTGATGTTTGAGCATTTATCCCTTGAATGTCTGCAATGCGGTCTTAGTTGGGGATTAATCATAAAAAAACGAGATATTTTTCGCAAATGTTTTGATGATTTTAATTACGAAAATATAGCAAATTTTAATGCAGACAATGTTGAAAAAATATTAAATACAGAAGGCATGCTTAAATCAGTAAAAAAAATTAATGCAATTATTAATAATGCAATTTGCTATAAAAATATCATAAAAGAATTTGGAAGCTTCTGTAATTATATTTGGTCATATTCCAATGGCAAAACAATAATATATGACGGACACCAAGACGGTAAAATACCTGTTAGCAACGGTCTTTCAAAAATGATAAGCAAAGATTTAAAAAAAAGAGGCTTCAAATTTATAGGTGAAATAACGATATATTCTTATCTTCAAGCATGTGGCATTATTAACGATCACTCTAAAGATTGTCCAATTTTTGATAAAATAAACAAAAACTATCCCACAATAAAAATGAAACCTGATAATGAAATTTTATAATAACTGTCGTTTATATCTAAATATACAGAAGATGCGGGTGAAGTTTTAGTTACATTATCGGATGATAATATTGTTATGGGTAGTGTTGCATATCACAGATTTAATAATAGCAGTTGCGAAATGAAACTACTTTTTGTAAAACCTGATTTTAGAAAATTAAAATTCGGAGAAAAACTGATTTGCGAAATTATAAAACACGCAAAAAACAAGAATTACAAAGAAATGTTTTTGGACACAATAGAACCGTTAAAAGCCGAATATATCTTTATAAAAAATTGGGGTTTGTTGAATGCGAACCATATTATCATAATCCAATGAGTGATGTTATTTATATGAAATTAGAATTGTAAATCTTTGTTTTTTAAACGAAGTAGTAATTATGAATAAAACACTGCTTATAAAAAGTATTTTATCGGTCAAAGTTATCTTGCACCTGTTTCAAAAAAACAAGTTAAAATATATAATGTAACATTTGAACCAAAATGCAGAAATAACCGGCATGTAAATAAAGCGAAATCAAGCGGCGAACAAATGTTAATTGCAGTAAGAGGTCGAGGATATTATCAAGAATGGGAAAAAATAGTTAAAATTTGCTAAATTCAAAAACATAATATAAATAGGATATTTATTATTTTATCATTCCAATACCACGTAAAATACCTATCATACCTTCTGCTGCTACATCTTTTGTAATTTTACCGTCATTGTTAAAATAGTAAAAATTCATAACACAAACTGAAATTTTTTTACCTGTCGGTTTAAAATCCATAAAATTACCATCATGAGTTGCAGTTAAATTCCATTTAACAGCAACTTTATCTTCATCTGCTACCATATCTGTAATATGCCATTGAACATCCGAAAAACCTTTTCTCATCCAATGAACAACAGATAAATAACCTTTTCCTCCGTAAAGAGCCTCAGGGCTTGCAGGAGTATAAAAAGGTGTGCATTTGCATCAACCAGTTCTTCTGCCAAATTTTCGTCAGCAGTATTTATCATTGTTTCAAATTTTTTCATTAATTCTTTGTTTCGTTCAATTAAATTCATAATATATCCTATTATTTTACATTTTATAATTTTTTTCGCTTGCAACACTTATTAATTTTTTTCCCATTTCAAAAACAGATTGTAAATCTTTTGGGAATTGTTCATCACGCACTTTTGCTTTTTCTTTTTCGTCAAACAAATCTATATCATACTTTGAATAATCTGTAAATTGATATGTATCGCAAGAATATAATACTTCTGAATAACCAAGTACATGATTTAAACATTTTACATTATCTTCTAAAATTATCGGATAATTGTATTGTTTCATTATTTCTTTAGGACAATTCATTGTAAAAATTACTCCAACAGGAATAGTTTTAGGTCTTAAACTTTTTAAACCGCCATTTTTTTTATCAACAAGATATGTATTAACAGGGAAAAGTAATCTTTCTAAAAAGCTTCTAAATTCACCTGTCGGGTAAGAAAAATAAACAGGAGAACCAACAATTAGTGCATCTGCTTGAATACATTTTTCTAAAACAGGTCTTAAATCGTCTTTTATTGCACAAACACAATTTGTATTATTCCCTTTTCTTTTACATGCAAAACAACTTAAACAACCCTTAAAATTTAAATCATAAAGATTATAATATTCTGTTTCCGCTCCAACAGATTCCGCACCCTTTTGAGCTTCTTTCAATAATTTTGCAGTATTAAAATTTTTTCTCGGACTACCGTTAATTAAAATAACTTTTGACATAATTTTTCCTTAATAAAATCTATTTATAATAATATCCTAACGAAAAATTAAAAACAAGTATTTCACATTGTTTTAAAACCGTATGCGAGATTACAAAAACATTAAAAAAGATTATATTAAATATATTTTATCAAAAGTATTTTACTGTAAAATATTTAATAACCAATTCTAAACTAAATTTTTACCGCTTTTAAAATTTCCATAATACACAAATAATGAGATGCTGCACCCAAAATTACAAATATGTGCCATACGCAATGCATATATCTCTTTTTGCTTAAATAAAAAACACAACCAAATGAGTAAAAAAATCCACCCAATAGTAAATACCAAACTGATAAATGACTTGCATTTATCCACATTGAATACACCAAAAATACGCTTAACCAGCCTAAAACTAAATATAAACCTGTTGAAAGATATTTAAATTTTAGAGTAAGGCAAGAATAAATTATGCCTGATATCGCTATATACCAAATCATAGCAAGAAGTGCAACCGACAATGGAAAAGCAACGGTTAAAAGCAATATCGGTGTATATGTTCCTGCTATTAATACAAAAATCGCACTATGATCAATTTTTCTAAAAACAATTTTTGCGGTTTCATTGACCATTGCATGATACAACGTCGAAGACTGAAAAAGTATGAATAATGTTGAACCAAAAATTGTTGTAGAAGCAGTTTCCATAGGCGTCTTAGACGTAACGGCAAGCATTACTATTGCATATATTGAAAATAATGCACCCAATGAATGAGTAAAGGCATTCATAAATTCTTCTTTAGGTGTATATTTAACTTCTTCCATAAAAAATCCATAAATAATAATTGTAATTACAATATATAAAAAAAACAATATATTGTCAATAAAACATTTAGTGATACAATAAGAGTATGAATAATAAACTTTTTGAATTATCCGATACTCTTATGTCACAGTTGGAACAAACAGCAAGAATAGAGCGTGCTTTATCCGTTCGTTATTTTAATGAAAATAAAAAATTTGATTTGACATTTAATGAGTTTATTATACTTTCATCTGTTAGCAGAAATCCTAAAATACACCAAAGAGATTTGGCAAAAATTGTTCTTTTTGGCACGGCAAATTTAAGCAGAGAATTAAATAAACTTGAAAATAAAGGCTTAATTTCAAGAGAAGCAACAATAAAAAATAAACGTGTTGTTAAAACAATTTCTTTAACGAATTTTGGACAAGAAAAGTTTGATACAATTTCAATTTCAATGAAAAAATATATTAATGAATTAGAAAGTATTTATAATAAAGAAGAATATAAACAATTTTATGACTATTTAAAAAGATTACGAAAAAAATTAACAGAATCAGTAGATATGGTATTTGAATAAATAATTAAATTTTGAATATTTAATTATAGTAAGTAAGATTATTTTTAGTTTGTAAATTAATCAAAAAAAATGCCGCTTGGTAAAAGCGGCGTAAAATTTGGTTTTTTGGTTTTGGTTATTTTTGGTTTGGTTTTAATTTATTTAGAAACTTTTGAAAACAAATTAGAGATACCATTTTTAGCACTTGCCCATAAATTGCCTGCTGCTTCACTCCAATTTGTATTTTTAGCATTAGAAATTAAATTTTTACCTTTTTTAATTCCGAAGAATGCTAATGTACCAACAATAGCAACTGTTGCTGCTTTTTTAAGAAAATTTGTATCAGTTAATTTTGCTTTTGCTTTTGAAGCAAAACTATCTTTTTGAGGTTGAGCTTGCATTTTAGTTCCGCCAAGCATTTGCGGACCATAATTAACACCGCCGGCATTTGAGTTTAGATATGCAGCAGCATCAAAATCAAGAACGCCGCCAGTCATCAAATAATCCAACGAATGTGGTAATGTCATAACCTAACCTTGAACTCCTATACTTACATGATTATAAAGTTATTTTTTAATAAAAAATTGCCTTATATTTTTTTATTTGTTAAATTATATTACATAATGTTTAATATTCTAAAAAGTCATAAATATTTTATAGGCACTTTATTTATATCTATAATTGCTATTTATATAACTTTTCAGCATAATATAGGTTTAATTATTGATTGTGGCAGAGAAGTTTATTATCCGCAAGAAATATTAAACGGAAAAGTTTTATATAAAGATTTATTCAATATTTACGGGCCATTTGCATATTTATTTAACGCTTTTTTATACAAAATTTTTGGTATAAATCTTAATGTTCTTTGTATTTCAGGTGCCGCTTGTGCAGTAGGAATTGTTTGCGGAATATTTTTGCTTGCCAAATTATTGCTCAATGACAATTTTGCTTTTAATTTGAGCATGCTAACAATATCTGTCGGCTTAATTCCTGTTTATATATTTAACTACATATTTCCGTACGCTTTTGCAATGACTTACGGTCTGTGTGCATTTATATTTTCTTTATTATTTTTACTCTACTATGTAAATTCTAAATCTAATATATACTTATATGTAAGTTTATTTTTTGCAGGACTGGCAATTACCTGTAAATATGAATTTTTGGCTTATTTATTAGTTTATGTACCTGTCTTTTACAGGTTAAGACCAAAATTCAATACTTTAATTATCGGTTTATTAAGTTTTGGTTTAGTTCCTGAGATGTGCTTTGCATTTCTCTTTGCAAAAGGTTTAACGTTTAATAATTTAATTCAAACAGTAAAAATTATTATAACTATGTCGCATACTCAAACTTTAAAATATTTTTATATTCATTCGGGAGTATTTCCGCATAAACAATCTATTCTTGCTTTTTGTGTAACATTTTTAGCATTATTTATACCGTTTTTGATATATTTATTGCCTGTTATTTTCAAAAATAAGATTAAAAATCCTATATTGCTTTTAATTACAACATATACCGGTATTTGCTTAATGATTTTATTTAAGAACGGTTCAGCTTATGATATCTTTTTTTCAATAGGTATAGTATTATTTTTTGTTGTTATTTTAAATTTTAAAAAAATAATTAATAATTTAAGTTTATTTATTGTAGTTGCAAGTATATGTTTAATAAGTTTAAAAGTTTTTTGGGGTGTTATATTAAATTCTTACGGAAATTATTATATACCACTAATATTAATTGCAATATCAATATTATTTAAAGACAAATTTACCGAAAAAGAATGGGATTATATTGGTTTTTATGTACTCATTTTAAGCATATTAATAGGATTTCATAATTTAAAAATGATACCTTTACAAAATGTACCGATTAAAACATTAAAAGGTAATTTGTACGTTGAAAAAAAATATGAAACAACAAATCAATTGCTGAACTTTATAGAAAAAAATACTAAAAAAACAGATAAAATAATCATATATCCGGAAGGCATGATGATAAATTTTTTATCGGACAGAAAATCTGACTCTTTCTATAATTCAATGATACCTTTATATGAAGAAACATTTGGAATCGATACATACATAAAACATTTTGAAAAAAACATGCCAAAATATATAATTTTTAATTCATGGAATTCATCAGACTACTACTTTAGTATAATATGTGAAGATTATGGATTTAAATTTTGTGAATTTGTAAAAAATAAGTATTTTGAAAAAAGCAGACTACAAGGCGATTTCAGCTATATTATTTTTGAAAGAAAATAAAACCCCTTGACGAGTTTTGTAAATAATTGTAAACTTTTCATGACTTTTAGCACAAATCATTAAACTTTTAACAGAAGATGACCGATATACATCATGTCGAAAGTCGAAAAGGGTAGAAAATATGGCTGATATGTTAAACAATAATTTGAATAACAATTCACTCCAAAACGGAAGTAATAATTTACGTCCATCTAAACCTTTCGGTTTAAACGTAAAAGTTCCTGAAAGAACAATTCAACAAATTAGTGAAACTGTTAAAGCAAATGCTACATCAGGCGTTTCTAATATTTTCAATTACTTGGCTAAAAATGAACAAGTATTTGACGGAACTGTTGCAAGACAGTTAGATGATTTGTTTGTACAAGATTTTAATACAAAACAAATCCTTAAAAATTCTGAAACAGTTGAAAATAAAGCATCATTCGTAATGGATATGTAATCAAAGATTTATATAAAAATTTCCTTATTCCTTATTCCCTATTATTAATTTTATTCAAAGCCTAACATTAAGTTAGGTTTTTTATTTTATTGACATTGTTTAATGAAATCTTCAATCATGTTGATAATAATATCTTTGTCGGAATAATCACTTTCTTTTTCAAGTTTCAAGGCTTTTTCAAAATCTTTTTTTGCATTTATTTTATCACCTTTTGCAAGTTCTATCTGTCCTCTTTGAGAGTATGCTCTTGAATGATTAGCATCAATTTTTAATTGCATATTTACATAATTCATTGCTTCATCATACCTTTTTAAGCCTATCAATGCGTATGATTTATTGCTTATAGCATACAGTGAATGCGGATTTAGTTGTAATGCTTTATCAGCGTAATATAAACCGTTTTTATAATCTTTCAGTTTCAATTCACTTACATAACTCAAATTAATCCAAGCATCAATTCTTTGCGGATTTAATTCAACCACTTTTTGATAATTTCTTATAGATTTAACGTAATCTCCTTTAAAATCATAGCACCAGCCAAGACCAAAATATGCGTTTTGATGTTTTGGTTTTAATTCAATTAATTTATTTAATGCTTCTATTGCTTTATCATACTGCTTAAAATCATCCGAACCATAAACCATACTTAAGCCATATAATGCATCGGGGTCATTTTTATTAAGTTCCAGTGCTTTTTCATAATCTTTTAAAGCAACTTTATATTTACCTAATCGTTCATAACAATTACCTCTATTAACTAAAGCAAAATAATATCCTGGTTCAAGTTCAATAGCCTTACTATAATTTATAATTGCTTGACTATAAAGTCTGAATGTAACATTATTCAAAATATATAATCTTTTTGCTTTGTAATAATAAGAGGTACCCAAAGCGTTATAAGCCCAAGCTGATTTTTTATCTATTAAAAGTGCAATTTTATAATTTAAAACTGCTAAATCATATAATGCTAATTTATCCTCTTCAATACCTATTTTTATAAAAATTTCTGAAAACTTTTGAGCATTATAATAGGGACTTTTTATAAAAGAAAAAATTATTAAAAATACTAAAATGATATATAAAAAATTCTTTTTTTTACTCATGTTTTTTCCTATAATGTTTTAAATTCAGGTTTGTATGAAATTATAAATCCGTAATCTACCATTTTTGCATATCTGTTTTTTAAACTATTTTCCCAGATAATAAAATTATCGGATTTAAAATCTAAAAATCTGAAACAACCGCCTTTGATTGACTTAACTGCTTTATAATGATTAAAATACTCACCTGTATATTTTTCTAAAAATTTAGTATATATTTCACCTTTTTCATTATAGTCTTCTATTTTACTTAAATCTAATTTTTTATTATCTTCTTCATAATTAATACAGGACTCTACATATTCGGAAAGTATATATAATTCATTAACATTTGCAAAATACATTTTTGTAAAATGATTATAATCTTGTAAGTTACTGTTTATAAATAAAGCAACAACAGATTCTATATATGGCCCATGCCTATATGAAAAAGCTTGTTCCTTATATTTCGATTTAAAAACTTTTAAAAATAATTTTTCATTATTAATATTATTTGAAATAATAATTCCAAAACTAATCATTCTTCCGTTATAAGAATTTTTTTGAAATGTAAATTTAATCTTATTATCAAAAAAATTATTAATAAATTGTTCTGCTTGCTGAATTTTACTTTTTTTAAGCAGTAAAACCATTTCATTAAACATTTTAAAAAAATCCACTTCAGATTTATTTACAGGTATATATTCAACCATAAATTGAGGGATGTATCCTATAAAACCGCCGGATTTTGATTTTTTAAAAGTACTTTCACATTCCTCAAGACTACTCGGAAAATTTTTTTTAAAATGTTCATTCAGTTCCTGAATTTCTTTAAGCATCTTATGCATTACAATAACCTTTATTTATCCCCTAAAAAATTTTTCCAAAATTTTATAAATTGAAGTCTTTTTTTGAGAGTACTGTTAAATTTTGCTACAAGTTCATTTTGACCGATAATGTGATTTGTCAGATTTCTTTCTACACGAGAATTTGAAGCGATTACACAATCTTTTAAATGAACATTATCGGCAATTTCAACTCCATCCCATAAAATACAATTTTCTAACGTAACATTCTTACCTATAATACAATCATTTCCAATAACAGAATGTCCTATAAATTTAATATGCTTTGGTAATTTTGTATTACCGCAAATATAATTGCCCAATTCTGCTCTGTGAATTTCATCATGTTTAAAAGTATATAAATTTTCGAATAAATCTAATGTAGATTGCTTGTATTGGTCTAAAGTTCCTATATCAGACCAATATTCATCAACTTGAAACACATTTATTTGACGTTCTTTTAATAAATTAGGGAATACATTTTTTGCAAAATCATAAAATTCATTTGCCGGAATATAATCAAAAATTTTGTAATTAAAAATATATATACCTGTATTAATTAAATTACTTTTTGCATCTTTAATAGCAGGTTTTTCTTGAAATTCCGTAATATAACCGTCATTATCCGTAACCACAACACCAAAATTTGGTATGTCTTCTTCTTTAACGGGTTTGACACCAACAGTTGCAATAGCACCGGATTGCTTATGAATTTCCATACCTTTCATTAAGTCGGCATTCGTAACACCATCAGCGGAAAGTACAAAAAAATCTTCACCTTCTTCAAAGAAAAATTGACATTTTTTAACACCACCGGCAGTACCTGAAAGTGTTTCTTCAGTTATATAATTAAAATTTATACCTAAGTCATTTTCAACATATCTGGCAACAATTTGTTCTGCGAGATAAAATGTGTTTGCAACAACATCTTTTACACCTATGGCACTTAAATTTTCAAGCAAAATATCCATAACAGGTTTATTACAAATAGGAACCAAAGGTTTTGGAACACTTTTAGTAAGAGGGTCTAATCTTGAGCCGACACCTGCTGACATAACCATTGCTTTATACATTTGAAAACTCCTAATATCTTATAAAAAAATATTACTATAAATTTTTAGTATATACAAGCAAAAATATTTTTGTTATATAATTAAAAAGTGAAAAAGAATTAATAGGAGGAAACATGAAAGACATTCAAGTTTCACAAGAAGTGGAAAAAATGTGTTGTGTAAAAAGAGGTGTAAAAGGCACTCCTGCTCCAATTCCGCAAGAAGGCGAATGGACAAAATGCAAAGAAATTAAAGATATTTCAGGTTTAACTCACGGTTGCGGATGTTGTGCTCCTCAACAAGGAACTTGTAAACTTACTTTAAACGTTAAAGAAGGTGTTATTCAAGAAGCTCTTGTTGAAACAATAGGTTGTTCAGGTATGACACACTCAGCTGCAATGGCTGCTGAAATTTTACCCGGTAAAACAATTTTAGAAGCATTAAATACAGACCTTGTATGTGATGCTATTAACGTTGCAATGAGAGAATTATTCTTACAAATAGTTTACGGCAGAACTCAAACAGCATTTTCTGAAAACGGTTTACCTGTTGGTGCAGGCATGGAAGACTTAGGTAAAGGTTTACGTTCTCAAGTTGGTACAACATATTCAACAAAAAATAAAGGTCCAAGATATTTAGAATTAGCTGAAGGTTATATTTTAGAAACAGGTTTGGATGAAGACGGTGAAATTATCGGATACAAATTTGTTCATCTTGGTAAAATGATGGATATGATTAAAAAAGGTGTTGATCCTAAAGAAGCATTTGAAAAAAATGTTGGTACATACGGCAGATTTGCAGATGCTGCAAAGGTTATTGACCCAAGAAAAGAATAATTTGAAATTTGTTCAAGTTATTGTTGAACATAAAATTTAGTTTTAGAACATTTAATTATAAAGGAAATAAAAAATGGCACAATTTGAAGGACAAGACAGACGTCAAGCAACATTAGACAAAGTTTTACCTGAATATGGCATGAAAAACATTGACGAAGCTCGTGAATTATGCTTATCAAAAGGTATAAACGTTGAAGAAATAGTAAAAGGTATCCAACCAATTGCATTTGATAATGCGGTGTGGGCTTACACACTAGGCTGTGCAATTGCAATTAAAAAAGGTGTTAAAACGGCAGCAGATGCAGCAGAAGCAATTGGTTTAGGCTTACAAGCATTTGCAGTACCCGGTTCTGTTGGCGACCAAAGAAAAGTTGGTTTAGGTCACGGAAACTTAGGTGCAATGCTTTTAAGAGAAGAAACAAAATGTTTCTGTTTCTTAGCAGGTCACGAATCATTCGCAGCAGCAGAAGGTGCTATCGGTATTGCAAGAAATGCTAATAAAGTTAGAAAAGAACCTTTAAGAGTAATATTAAACGGTTTAGGTAAAGATGCCGCTTTAATTATTTCAAGAATTAACGGTTTTACTCACGTTGAAACAGAATATGACTACAAAACTGGTGAATTAAAAATCGTTAAAGAAAAAGCATATTCAACAGGTGAAAGAGCAAGCGTAAAATGTTACGGTGCTGATGATGTAACAGAAGGTGTTGCAATTATGATAAAAGAAGGTGTTGATGTATCAATTACAGGTAACTCAACTAACCCAACACGTTTCCAACACCCTGTTGCAGGTACATACAAAAAATGGTGCGGTGAAAACGGAAGAAAATACTTCTCAGTAGCATCTGGCGGTGGTACAGGAAGAACACTTCACCCTGATAATGTAGCAGCAGGCCCTGCATCTTACGGTATGACGGATACTATGGGCAGAATGCACGGTGATGCTCAATTTGCAGGTTCATCATCAGTTCCTGCTCACGTAGAAATGATGGGTGTAATCGGTATGGGTAACAACCCAATGGTAGGTGCAACTGTTGCTTGTGCTGTTGCTGTTGAAAAAGCTATGGCTTAACATAATATTTTAGAATAAAAAGGCGAATTGTTAAACAATTCGCCTTTTTATTTCCTTTTTATTTAATTAACCTAAAACCATATTATTTTAACATTAAAAACTCATCTTTAAATGCTGAAAGCATTTGTGCCGATTTTTCGTATGCATGTTCTTCATTTTTTTGTTTAAAAATTTCATAAGCATTATCAAAAAACATATTTGCTTTTGCACAAAATTCAGGATTTTTCATTAAAAATTTAACATCATTTTCAATATTATCGGGTTTTGACACCTGTGAACGACCTAAAGATTCTGCTTTAGGATTTGAAAAGTCAGTATATTCTACATCTTCCATCCCTTCAGGTGCAGCTTGTTTTTTTGCTTTATCACGTTTTATATCAATCTTTTGAAATCGTATTGCATTAATATTATCAAATTCACTCATATTTTTCTCCTTAAATTAAACGTAGACGTACGCACATGCTTTAAACCCACACAAAAAAATTTTTGCTAGTTAATATTTTTACACTTTACAAAACTTTATATTTTAAATCGTTTTATGTGATATACAAGTCTGTATGGCATAAAACTTGCGAAAATATACGACTATGATATACTTAAAAAGTAGGTGTTTATGATTGATTTTATTAAAAATTTATTTGTAAAAGATGACGAGGAAGATTTATTAACAAAGCTTCCTGACAGTGTAGTACTTTTAAATAATCAAGGCAGTTTTTTATGGCATAATGATTTGGCACAAAAAAGTTTGTCTGCTATAAAAGAAAATTTTGCTGAAGGATATATTGACGACATTTTTGAAAACGCAATGGATTTAATCGTCAAAATTGCAGATAAAGAAAAAACTTCTATTGTAAGAACAAAATCAGCACTGGAAAAAGATTTCTTTTACGAAATTTCTGCAAGTAAAACGGAAGAAGGTTATCTTGTAATAATGAGAAATAATACTCAAAGTTACAAAACACTTACAAGTATTCTTGTAGAACATGAAAGTTCTAAAAAAATTAATCGGGATAAAAACAATTTTTTAGTAAAATTATCTAATGAAATAAAAACACCTCTACAATCTGTCATAGGTTTTTCTCAGGCAGTTTTAGACGGTCTTGGCGGAGAAATTAACGAAAAACAAGAAAAATATTTAAAAATTATAAATAAAAATTCAGAAGAAGTTTTATCGTTATTTAACAGAATTATAGACTTGTCAAAATCAGAATCAAACCTATTTGAACACAAGTTCAGCTATTTTGATGCAGTAAATATATTGGATGAAGCAATAAAATACAATAGTAAAGAAGCAGAAGAAAAAGATTTAAAAATTAACGTCGAAATATCTTCAGATATAAAAAGAACAGTATATTCCGACGAACAACTTTTAAAAATAATTTTACAAAATATAATCGAAATAGCAGTAAAATCAACAGATGTTGGTGAAATAAGTGTTGATGTAAAACATCCTGAATTAGAATTAGTTAATGATAAAGGATTTGTACCGTTTGAAGATGCAAATGAAAAATCATTTTTAATGATAACAGTAAAAGATATGGGACTTGGAATAAGTGAAGCAGATTTAGATAATTTATTTGAACCTTATGCCCAATTAGATAATCAAAACAAAAAAAATATAATTCGTTCAATATCATTTGCAGTAATAAAAAATTTGATAAAGATGTTAAAAGGTAATATGTGGGTTGATACCGAAGCAATGCAAGGTACAACATACAATGTTATTATACCGACAGAAAAGGCAATGCAAACAAGAAATGAGTGAAGTTAAACTTGAAAATGTAATAAAAGCTTACGATACAAAACGTGTAATTGATGGGATAGATTTAACAATAAAAGATAAGGAATTTATGGTTCTTGTCGGCTCATCAGGTTGTGGCAAATCAACTATTTTACGTATGATAGCAGGCTTAGAAGAAATTAGCAGCGGCAATATTTACATTGGTGATAAAAAAGTAAATAATGTTCATCCAAAAGATAGAGATATAGCTTTTGTCTTTCAAAGTTATGCCTTATATCCTCACATGACTGTATATGAAAATATTGCATTTGGTTTAAAAATGCGTAAAGTTGACAGAAATATTATAGATACAAAAGTTCGAGAAGCAGCAGAAATATTAAATTTAACAGAACTTTTGGAAAGAAAACCAAAACAGTTATCAGGCGGTCAACGTCAACGTGTGGCTTTAGGTCGTGCTATTGTAAGAAATCCTAAAGTATTTTTGATGGATGAACCTTTATCAAATTTAGATGCAAAATTAAGAGTTCAAATGAGAGCTGAAATTAAAAAATTACATGAAAAATTACAAACAACATTTATTTATGTAACACATGATCAAACTGAAGCACTTACAATGGGTGATAGAATTGTTATTTTAGACAAGGGTAAAATTCAACAGGTTGATACACCTTTAAATGTTTATAACAACCCTAAAAATAAATTTGTTGCAGGATTTATCGGTTCACCTCAAATGAATTTTATTGATTGTGAAATAGTTAATGATACTTTAATTATGACAGAGCCAATATTTGAATTAAATAAACAAATTGCGGATAAATTATATGGAAAAAGTAAAGTAACAGTAGGTATAAGACCGGAATTAATGATAAATCCGACAGGTCATATAAAATTAAAAGTTAAAACAGAAATGACAGAACTTTTAGGTTCAGAACAAATAGTTTATTTTAATATCGGCAAAAATAAATGTTGTGCAAAATTAAATACGGATTTTCTTGTAGAAGATAGTTTTGATTTAAATTTAAATGAAAATGATTTTTTATATTTTGATAAAGAAACAGGTGAAAGATTAGCATAAACTATAAGGAGGTTAATTTTATGGGAATAATGCAAGGAAAAAAAGGGGTAATATTTGGAGTGTCAAATAATCACGGTATTGCTTACGCAATAGCAAAACAACTATTTGACGAAGGTGCAGACATAGCATTCACTTATGCAGGTGAAGTTATGGAAAAACGTGTAACACCTCTTGCACAAGAGATGAATTCAAAATTAATAATATCTTGTGATGTTACAAAAGAAGATGAAGTTAAGCATGTATTTGAAGAATGTGAAAAGATATACGGTAAATTAGATTTTGTAGTTCACGCAGTAGCATTTGCAAACAAAGAAGATTTACAAGGAGAATTTATAAACACTTCAAAAGCAGGTTGGGATTTGGCATTAGGAGTAAGCTCTTATTCTTTAATTTCAATTTGTCGTGAAGCAAGACCTGTAATGAATGAAGGCGGTTCA
Organism: Candidatus Gastranaerophilales bacterium; assembly: GCA_905235155.1. Lineage (GTDB taxonomy): Bacteria > Cyanobacteriota > Vampirovibrionia > Gastranaerophilales > Gastranaerophilaceae > UBA6984. Next base: position 7,976 of record CAJOKJ010000014.1, on the reverse strand, counting down.
GTTCTTGCATTAACATATTTAGGTTCAGAATTCTGTGTTGCTAATTATAACATAATGGGTGTTGCAAAAGCAGCATTAGAAGCATCAATGAGATATCTCGCAATGGATATGGGTAAAAATGGTATTAGAGTAAATTGTTTATCCGCAGGCCCTATAAAAACACTTGCTGCAAGAGGAATTTCCGGTTTTGACCACATGTTAAAGGCTGCTGCCTTAAAATCACCTCTAAAACGTAATACATCTCTCGAAGATGTTGGTAAAGCAGGTATGTATTTAGCATCACCACTTTCAAGCGGAACAACAGGCGAAATTCTTTATGTTGATTGCGGATGTCGTACAGTATATGCATCAATTGATGAAATAGAAGTTATTAAATCATCTTTACAACAGTAAAAATTATATTTAATAACAAAAATCGAAGGTTAAATATTAACCTTCGATTTTTTATTTATTATTTATGTTTATTGACGTGATTTTGTGCAAGAATGAGCCCCATTCCAGTTTAATGTAATTGATGAATTATTATTGCATACACCACTTGCATTTGTATTTAAGTAATCTATATTACCAAATTTTATTGCCCAAGCAGTACAATAAATCCCGTTTTCTCTGCATTTTGCAATTGTAGTATTATTTACATTGTCATTTTTTTGGTTATCACCTGTTGGTACATAAGGTCTTACGTCACCATTTTTTGTAACACGAAAGGCAAAAATATCATCACCTAATTTATGTAATCCTTTTTTAGGCCCGTTTACATCGACATATACCTGTGCATATTGATAATTTTCATTATTATTATCTGTATTTTTTAGTCGATCTGTACAAGCAGAACCACATGTAGAAACAGAAATTGAAGCACCATTTGTTAAAATACCCTTATAAAATGGTGCTGAGCCATTAATATCAAAACCGTTTACTGAAGTTAAATTAACAGTGTTACCGGGTCTCCAACAACCTTTAGCACTACCACAATTCTGTGATAATTTTAGATAAGGTTTAATTGTATTCCAAAAATTGTTATCCGTACCCCAACCATCTGTTGTTCCGTTTTCTGCAACTGCTGTTGCAAATGCAGCACCAAGAATTTCATAAGTTTTTCTTAATTGAGCAATTTTTTCTGCATCATCAACATCTTTTCTGGCATTCGTAACCGCCAAAATTCCGACAATGCCTATTATACCCATAACCAAAACAACTTCTGCAAGTGTAAAGGCTTTTAAACATTGAATTGTTGTATTACTAAATAGCTTAAATAAATTTTTCATATAATAACCTCTTTTTGAAAATAGTATCAGTTTTAAATTTTATTGTCAATTAAAATGTTTAAACAGTTTTTTTTCGATATCATTTTTTGTAAATTGTTTTATTTCATTACCAAAATTAACTTCTACAATATTATTATCTGTTTTTTCAACAATTTCACCTATTTCGTAATATAAATCCTTATTTATATTATCCAAATCTTCTTTTGAAATTGCACAAACGAGTTTATAATCTTCTCCGCCAAAAAAAATCATATTTTTATAATCAAAATTTTCAATAGTTTTGTCATAAGGAATTTTATTAAAATCCACTCTTGCTTTTAAATTACTGTTTTGAGCAATTTTATATAAAGCATCCATTAAACCGTCTGAAGAATCCATCATAGCATAATCATTTTTTGCAGTTTTCGCAATTATTTCTGATAATTTTGAAGAAACATTCGGCATTAAATGTTCTTTTTTAAGTGTTTCATATCCGTTAAGGTTATTTTGCAAAGCGAATAATCCTGCCGCACTTGAGCCATGAAAACCATTTGTTATAATTTTATAATCACTGCGTGCGTTTTTTCTTGAAGATATTTTTCTATTTTTTGTTGAACCTATTGCAGCTACGGATACAAAAATTTTATCCGAACCTGTAATATCACCACCGACAATTTTTGCACCGTTTAGTGCAAGTTTAGCACCTTCATAAAAGTTTTCAACAAAATTATCTTCAATCTTGTCAGGCAAAGATAAAGATATGGTTAAATATTTTGCTTCAGCACCTGATGCATATATATCGCTTAAATTTACGGCAACAGATTTATAACCTAATTGAAAAGGTGTTGAAAATTTGCGTGAAAAATGTACATCTTCAACCAAACTGTCTTGAGTTACAACTATTCCCAAATCTTTCAAATAAGCACAATCATCACCTATGTATTCAGAAAATAATTTTTTTTGAATTATACTTATAATTTCGAGTTCTTTCATATTTTAATTTTATCATAAATACCTTTTAATTAGTACTTTTTAGGGATAAAACCAATCAAAAACGAGTAATAATTTTTTTATGGAATTTTTAAATTTTACAAAAAAATTATTAAAAATAAAGAAAGAAAACAAACAAAAAGAATATAGTACAAATCCGTTTAAGCAAAATAAACAATTTACTTTAATATGGATTGAACCTAAAAAATAATTATCTTATTTTTTAGCAAAAGTTAGTGACACAAATAGTCCTAAACCTATTAATGCAGGATATAGTAAGCATTTTATAATTGAAAAAGAACTTAAAGATACTGATGCTGCAAGGCTTGTTGCAATAAGAATTTGAGCCCCATAAGGTATAATTCCTTGTACAAAACAAGATGTTGTATCTAATAAACTTGCAGTTCTTCTTGGGTCAACTCCGTATTTTTCACTAATTTCTTTTGCAATAGGCCCTGCTGTAATAATTGCAACAGTGTTATTTGCGGTAAATAAGTTAATTACACCAACCAAAAAACAAATTCCAAATTCACAATGTTTTCTGTTATGTATAAGGTACTCTGTCTTATTAATAATATAACTTATACCACCATTCCAACGTACCATTTGCAACAAACCTCCTGCAAGCATTGCAACTATGAGAGTATTTGCCATACTAACAGTTCCGTCACCCATTTTACTGAATGCAGTCCAAATATCAAAATCACCAAAACTAATACCTATAACTGTATTTAAAATAATTCCGATTAATAATAAAAACATTACATTGATATTCATTAAGCCAAAAATTAGTAATAAGATATAAGGTAAAATTTTTATATAAGCATCAATATTTATAGTAATATTTGTAACATCAACATTTGAGTTTGAAAAAAACGGCAACATGTAAAGTAAAATGCACAATATTGCAGGAATAGTAACTATTCTCAAGTTATAAATCATTTTATCACGCATTTCAACATTTTGAGTACGAGTTGAGGCTATTGTAGTATCTGAGATTAAAGACAAATTATCACCAAACATAGCACCACCAACAGTTGCACCAACTAAAAAAGCAGGATTTAAACCTAAAGATTGAGCCAATGTAACTGCAATAGGCACAACTGCTGCAATTGTACCGCAAGAAGTTCCAACCGCCAGAGAAATTAATGCAGAAACAACAAAAATTCCTGACACAATAAATTTTGCAGGAACAAAATGCTGTGCGATTGCAACAGCAGCATCAACCGCCCCAACAGCTTGTGCAGTTGCAGTAAACGCACCTGCAAGAACAAAAATAAGACACATAATCATAATGTCTTTTTTACCCATACCAAGAGCAAATATTTCAATTTTTTTATTTAATTTTTCCTTATGATTTAAAATTAGAGCAATTGCAGAAGAAAAAATAAAAGCAACCGTCATAGGAACTTTAGAAAAATCTTGAGTAATAATAGAAAAACCAAAATAGAAGATTACAAAAGCAATAAACGGAATAAGAGCCTTAAAACTCTCATCTCTCCACGGTTTTAGTTCTTTATGGTCTAAATTGTTCATAATAAAATCCTTTTAATTATACAAATGTTTACTAAAATATCTATCGCCTCTATCCGGTAAAATAACAACAATATTGCCTTTTACGCCTGTATCTGTTAATTTTTTTGCGGCAGCTATTGCAGCACCTGATGATGAACCTGCAAAAATACCTTCTTTTAAAGCTAATTTGTTAGCCCATTCAAATGCTTCATTATCACTTATTTTTATAACTTTGTCTACAAGTGACATATCCATTGTATCAGCAATAAAATCATTTCCAATACCTTCAATATTATAATCTGCATGTTTTCCACCACCCATTGTAGAGCCGATAGGGTCGGCAAGAACACCTTTTATGTTTGGATTTTTTTCTTTTAAATATTTTACAACACCGCTAAAAGTTCCACCGCTTCCTGCACCTGCTACTAAATAATCTATATCACCGTCAAGGTCATTATAAATTTCTTTGCCTGTTGTTTCATAATGTGCAAGAGGATTACTTTGATTTTTAAATTGTTCAAGTGAAATTGAATTTGGTATTTCTTTAATCAGCTCCTGAGTTTTTTGAGCAGCACCTAACATTCCGCCTTCTCTCGGGGTGTTTATAATTTCAGCACCTAATGCACGCATTAAAGTTTGTTTTTCCTGAGAAAATTTTTCGGGTACAACAAAAATTATTTTATAACCTTTGTTTAGAGCGGCAAAAGCAATTCCCAAACCTGTATTTCCTGCTGTTGCTTCAATTATTGTTCCGCCTTTTTTTAAAATACCTTTTTTCTCGGCATTTTCAATCATATATTTACCTGTTCTGTCTTTTACGCTGCCTGACGGATTATATAATTCTAATTTTGCAAATAAATTTATTTCTTTAGGTAAATCAAGATAATTTAATTTTACAAGTGGTGTGTTTCCTATTAAATCTTGCATTGAATTGTAATAATGCATTATTTTACCTCGCTTTCATTAATTGCTTGTTCTAAATCTTCAAGAATATCATTTATATTTTCAATTCCAACAGAAAGACGTATTAAATTATCTGTAATTCCAACTTTTTTTCTTATGTCGGCAGGAATAGACGCATGTGTCATTGATGCGGGGTGGCATACTAGAGATTCCACACCGCCAAGACTTTCCGCAAGAGTTATAAATTTTAAAGAATTAAAGAATTTTTCCACATTGTAATTCTCATTTAATTCAAAAGACAGCATAACACCGCCATTTTTAGCCTGTTTTTTATTTATTTCATTATTAATCGGATAATATATATTTTTAACCCCGACTTTATTTTTTAAATATTCAACTGTTTTTTGAGCATTTTCAACGTGTCTGTCCATTCTGACGGCAAGAGTTTTAATTCCTCTTATCAATAGAAAAGAATCAAACGGCTGTAAAATTCCGCCTGTTGAGTTTTGGATAAATGCAATTTTTTCTGCAAGTTCTTCCGAATTTACGACAACAAGACCGGCAATAATATCACTATGTCCACCAAGATATTTTGTAGCACTATGGATTACAATATCGCTGCCAAGTTCAATTGGACGTTGCAAATATGGTGTCATAAATGTATTATCGGCTATTGATAAAATATTATGTTTTTTAGCTATATCCGAAATAGCCTTAATATCAGTAACACGCAAAAGCGGATTTGTCGGAGTTTCAATAAAAATAGCTTTAACATCATCTGTAATAGCATTTTCCACAGCCTCAAGATTTGTTGTATCGACAATTTGGTATGTAATATTAAAATGGTTAAATACTTTGTCTAAAACTCTAAAAGTTCCTCCATAAATATTATCTGAAATAATAATTTTGTCACCACTTTTAAAAAGACTTAAAACTGCGGTAATAGCAGCCATGCCGGAAGCAAAAGCAAAACCTGCAACACCTTGTTCAAGTTCTGCAATTAAACTTTCCAAAGCTGCCCTTGTAGGATTTCCTGTTCTGGAATATTCCCATCCTTTGTGTTTTCCTAATTTTTCTTGTTCGTAAGTTGATGTTTGATAAATTGGTACATTTACTGCACCCGTTTTTTCATCACCGAAAATTCCGCCATGTATTACTGCTGAATCAAAATTTTTGTAATTTTTCATAATTTCTCCTTTATTATTTTTAATATTTTATAGCACCTACAAAATGAACATTTTCATAAGCCTGTTGTTCTGTATTTTCAAAAAAATGTTTTTGTATTTCATTTGGTGAAAGATGTTTTATTACATTAAAATTATATTTTTCAAGAATATTTAAATTTTCTTTAAAAGAAAACCCATGTTTCATTTTTTCACCGCAATTTTCAGTAAATTTTGTTAAAAATTGAACTCTGCCGGCTGCTTTTTTTGAAAAAGTTGTTTCATCAGGATAATCATATATAACTTCGCTTCCATTTGCCGCAAGAGAAGATATATCTTTTATTGATTGTTCAAATGTATATAGACTTAAATAATAAGTTACACCTAAAATAGAAAAGAATGTCGGAATTTCAGGGTTAAATCCTGATTTTATTAAAACATCGACCATTTTTTCTTTTTCAAAATCAATAGAAACAAAAGTTGTATTTTTCGGAATATTGCATAATAATTCATAAATACGTTTTAGTTTATATTTTTGAGTACTTGGATGGTCAAGTTCAAAAATTCTTACATTTGAATTGTCATTTCTCAACGAAAATGTATCTAAACCTGCACCACAAATTACATATTGGCAAGTTTTATGAATAGAAGAAAATATTTTAAATTCTTTTTCTGCAAATGCAATTCTTGAAAGCAAAATTGGAGCAAAATAATTATTTATCAAAGGATAAAATAAATTATTTATTTCTTCTAAAGTTTTGTATTTATAGCAGGGCAAAAACTTTTTTACAAGTGAATTTTTCGTTTCTTCATATTCATCTTTACCCATTATTTCAAATGCATAATAATCATCAAATATTTTATTTTTAATAAAATTAGCATGATATGCCCTTACAAATGAACATATTTTGGCAGTTGTACTTTCTTGTGTTTCTATCATTTTTTAATCCTCCAAAAAAAACTCCTGTTATAACATTTGCCATAACAGGAGTAATAATTTACATTACATCTATAAAATCATAAACTACCGTTACAACAATAAATTTTCTTGTAACAGCAACATGAATTTTTGTAATTTGGTCTTTTAATGTAAATCATAATAAATCCTTTATTAATCTGCAAACATAGGCGAAGAAAGATATCTTTCACCTGTATCAGGTAATAATACTACTATATTTTTGTCTTTGTTTTCAGGTCTTTTTGCCAGTTGAATACCTGCCCAAGCCGCTGCACCTGCCGAAATTCCAACTAATAAAGCCTCTTTTCTTGCCAAAAATCTTCCTGTTTCAAATGCATCTTCATTTTCAACAGTAATAATTTCATCATAAATTTTTGTATCCAAAGTATCAGGCACAAAACCTGCCCCTATACCTTGAATTTTATGCGAACCCGATTTACCCTCCGATAAAACAGGTGAACTTGCAGGCTCAACTGCAACAACCTTTATTTCAGGATTTTTTTCTTTTAAAAATTTTCCTACACCGCTTACGGTTCCGCCTGTTCCAACACCTGCAACAAATATATCCACATTACCTTTTGTATCATTCCAAATTTCAGGGCCCGTAGTTTCATAGTGCATTTTTGGATTTGCAGGATTTACAAATTGACCCGGAATAATACTATTCTCAATTTCTTTATGTAATTCTTCCGCTTTTTCAATAGCTCCTTTCATCCCTTTTGCACCTTCTGTCAGTACAAGTTCAGCACCATAAGCCTTTAATAAGTTTCTTCTTTCAATACTCATTGTATCCGGCATAGTCAAAATAATTTTGTACCCTCTTGATGCGGCAATTGCTGCTAAACCAATACCTGTATTACCGCTTGTTGGCTCAATTATAGTCGCACCCTCTTTTATTAAACCTCTTTTTTCTGCATCATCAAGCATTGCTTTTGCAATTCTGTCTTTTACACTTCCTGCCGGATTAAAAAATTCAACTTTTGCAATCAAATTTGAAGATAAATTATATTCTTTTTCTGTTTTTTTTAATCTTACAAGTGGTGTATTTCCAATTAAATCTGTAATTTGTTCGTATATTTTCATAATATTCTCTTTATATAAAACCTATTAATTTTGTAGGTTTAATATATCATGTACCATTACTTATGTCAATTATTTATTTTATCAATTTTACCAATAAAAAAGTCATCCGTTTTGGAT
>CAJOKJ010000013.1 GCA_905235155.1 Candidatus Gastranaerophilales bacterium | reverse complement strand
CAGCAATCACATTTGACATAATAACGATGCATAAACTCTCGATTAGGTGAAGATTTAGCCTGTCTCCCACAAATAGGGCATTCGATTGATTGTTCTTTTGAATAACTCATATTTTCTCCTTATCAATATGACCATACCAAAAATCGGCTTTAGTGTAATCATTTTTCTAATTGAATTTCTTATATTTTTTATCAGACACATTTTTTTAATTGGACAAAAACGGATTTTCCAAAATCTCAGATTAATTGTCCGTTTCAGCTATGACTGGTTTTCTGCTATAAAAAATTTTTCATTTTGAATCCAATCAAAGTCCATTATAAAGTAGTTTGAGATAGCGTTATCAATAAACTTCCGACCACAAATTTTCAAACTATAAGCCACTCTTTAAAAATAATCTCAAACTGACCGTCAATCTCAACATGGTCATTCTAGTACACAGGTGTAAGGATTTCATATTCTTGCATAAAAAACTAATAAAATTAGAACTTTTGCTTCTTCGCCCCCCATCTGCCCCCTTTGATTAAAAATTTGAGGAGTTTTTAGAACACATAAAACGGTAAAAATGCACTAAAAAAGAGCCCTTTAGGCTCTTAATTAAAATGGAGCGGGAGACGAGGCTCGAACTCGCGACATCCTCCTTGGCAAGGAGGCATTCTACCACTGAATTACCCCCGCAAATTTCTTGCTGTAACTCAATTATACATGACAAATTTTAAATTGCAAGTGCTTTTGAAAATTTTTTTTACAATATTTTTTTTTCATGTTTTTTCTAAAATTTTTACATGTATAATCTTCATGTTAGATTGAGGTTTTTACTATGCCACCCAGAAAACAAAAAACAGATGACATTAACAATGCTCTTATGCCGCAAGATATTGCTGCTGAAGAAGCTGTTTTGGGTGCTATTTTAGTCAATCCAAATTCTGTTATGACCAAAGTTGTTGAAATGCTTAAACCCGAAAGCTTTTATAAACCTGCTCATAGATACGTTTTTGATGCGATGCTCCAACTTTATAACCAAAACCAAATGATTGACATTGTTTCGGTTTCTGATGTTCTAAGTTATTCTTCTAAATTGGAAATGGTTGGAGGGCGTGCTTTTGTTAATGATTTAGCATTTAAGACTGTTACAACTGCTAATGTTGCTTATTACGCAAATATAATTCAAGAAAAAGCCGTTAAAAGAGCACTTATCAACGCAGGTTCTGAAATCGTATCTTCCGGATACACAACTGATAACGTTGATAGCTCACTTGAAAATGCTGAAAAATTAATTTTTGAAATTGCTTCGCAAAAATCTACAAAAGATTTTGTACCTGTTCAAAAAGATGCTTTTAATGTTTATAACCAAATAGAATACCGATATCAACACAGAGGCGAATGCTCGGGAATTAAAACACATTTTTACGATTTAGATGACACAACAAACGGACTTCAAAAATCTGATTTAATTATTCTTGCTGCCCGTCCTTCAATGGGTAAAACTGCATTCGCTTTAAATATTGTTGCAAATGTCGCAATGAAATCAAAAGTTCCTGTTGCAGTATTTTCTCTTGAAATGTCACGGGAACAACTTGTTCAACGTATGATTTGTGCAGAAGCAGAAATTGATATGCAAAGAGTTAAAAGTGGTAACTTACAAAGTAAAGACTTTGATAAACTTGCAAATGCAACTGGTGAAATTTCAGAAGCACCTATCTATATTGATGATACAGGCGGTTGTACACTAACGGATATTCGTGCAAAATGCCGTCGTCTTGCTATGATGGAAAAAAATCTTGGACTTGTTGTTATTGACTATCTGCAACTTATTGCATCATCAAGTAATAATGATCGTAACCAAGAAATCTCCGCAATTTCAAGAGGCTTAAAAATTCTGGCAAGAGAACTTAATGTTCCTATTATTGCACTTTCTCAGCTCTCACGTAAAGTAGAAGACAGAGGAGATAAACGTCCTATGCTTTCAGATTTGCGTGATTCAGGTGCAATCGAACAAGATGCCGATATTGTTATGTTTATTCACCGTGAAGATTATTATAAAAATAAAGATTCTGATGACGAAGAAGAAGTCAATAAAATTGCAGAATCAAGCGGTAAATCTGATATTATTATCGCAAAACACAGAAACGGCCCAACAGGCAATATTAAACTGTTGTTCCAATCCAATATTACCAAATTTAAAAACCCTATCAAAGCACCGGGTGATTTATTCTAAAATCAAGTCAATATTTTAATTATGCTATAAATTTTTGACAGCTTTTCTCTGTCGTTTTTTGCATTGTCTACTAATCTGATTATTTTTTCATACAATTCATGTTCATCATCAAAACTACCCACAGAAAATAATTCATCAGGTTCAATATTTAGTACACGCAATATTTTTTCTAATGTGTCCGCAGTTAAAAAGCCTTTTCCGGTTTCTATTATCCCTAAACCGTTTAGCGAAATATCAATTTTTTCAGCAAACTCCATTTGAGATAAACCTTTGGATTTTCTCAAACTTTTAATTTTTTTCCCTAATAACTTTTTAATATCTGACATTTTAACCCCTCATTGTATTTTAAGGTTAATATATTTTAAAATATACAAAATTAAACTGTTGACTAAACTAGTTTACTTGTGTAAAATCATAATTAAATTTGTTGTTATAAGAATTTAATTGTGAAAACGGAGAACTTATGAAAAACAAAATCATGATTTTAGCATTTACCCTTGCGGAAACACTTATTGTAATAGGTGTAATAGGTGTTGTTGCAGCCTTAACACTGCCAAACCTGAACCAATCAACCGGCGATAAAGAAAAAGTCGTTAAGGTAAAAAAAATATATCAAAACCTTGAAGATGCTTTAGGTCGAGCAACGGCAATTTATGGTCCACTTGATACTTGGTATATTAAAGATTTAGACGCAACATCGCAAAGGACACGATTTGCAGAACGATTAACAGAATTTATGAAAATTTCAAAAAGTTCTAAAACTTCTGATGCAAATCTTTATACTTTAGCCGACGGGACAACTCTTAATATCAAGACAAAAAATCACGTTAGTTTTGATATTGATGGCAATAGTAAAGGTAAAAATCAAGAAAGATATGATATATTTGCACTTTCTTGCGGAAATGGTTATTTTAATCCTAACATACTTGATATGTCCAATAATTTACATTGGTGCGTAAATCATAAAGTTGTAGAGAGTTGCACCGGTTGGATAATTCAATATGATAATATGGACTATTTAAAAGTAGATACTAATGGTAAGTGTAATAATAGTGATATTACACTAAGTGATACTGTTACGAGTTGCAAATAAGTCTGATTGTGAAAAGTTGCCATATTTCGTTAAAATTTATATCAAAAATTCTCAAATTACACTTTACAACGGAAATTCTAGCAATATAATATAGGTATGGATACGTACGTTTATTCAATAGAAGATGATGCCGAAAATGCAAAAACACTTTACGTAAACTTAACTAATAAGTGTACAAATGCTTGTGTGTTCTGTATAAGAAACACTATTGATGAAATTAAAGGCAAAAAAATGTGGCTTGAAAATGAAGATTTCACAGCCAAAGATGTTATTGCACAACTTGAAAAATTTAATACTCCTCAAGAAGTTGTTTTCTGCGGATATGGCGAACCTTTTATGAGGCTTGATGTTCTAAAAGGTGTTTGTGCTTATTTAAGATACCAAAAGGGTGTAAAAATAAGAGTAAATACAAACGGTATGGGTAATGTTATTAACAACAGGAACATTTTACCCGAAATAACAGACTTTGTTGATGAAGTTTCAATAAGTTTAAATGCCCCGAATGAAGAACAATACGAAAAAATTTCAAAACCGCAAGTTAAAAATGCATACAAAGAAATGCTTGAATTTGCAAAATATTGCGTTGGAAATGAAATTAAAACAACCTTCGGTTGTAAATAATTACCCTGATTATACACTTGATATAAAAGCCTGCAAAAAAATAGCAGATGATATCGGTGCTGCTTTTAGGGTAAGAGAATGGTTAAATAACGGATATTAGTATATTGTAGAAATGAAAGGAAAGGAAAACAAATGCTAAAAGAACAATTAGACAAAATCATGTGTCCTAAAACTATTGCAGTTGTTGGTGCTTCTACAAAAGAACACACAATTGGTTCAGACATCATGAAAAGATTACAAGAGTACAAATTTACAGGTAAAATATACCCGATTAACCCAAAAGGCGGAGTAATTGAAGGTTTACAAGCATATACAACAGTAAACGAAGTTCCTGAAAGTATTGACTTGGCTATCATAGTTGTAAATTCAAAATTCGTATTATCAACAATTGACCAATGTCACGAAAAAGGAATCAAAGGTTTATGCATTATCACAGCAGGTTTCAAAGAAACAGGTAAAGAAGGTGCTGAACTTGAAAAACAATTAGTAGAAAAATTAAATGAATACGGTATGAGATGCGTAGGTCCTAACTGCTTAGGAGTTGTAAACACTAACCCTGAAATCAGTATGGACGGATGTTTCGCAGAAAGTTTACCTGAACGTGGACATATCGGTTTCGTTTCACAATCAGGTGCTTTAGGCGGCGGTATCTTAAACATCTTAAAAGACTTAAATCTTGGTTTTGCACAATTCATTTCAATCGGTAACCAAGCAGATGTTAACGCTGAAACTGCTTTAGAATACTGGGAAAATGATGAAGATGTTCACCAAATGTTATTATACATGGAATCAATCCAAAACCCTGCTAACTTCAGAAAATTAGCAACAAGAATTTCTAAGAAAAAACCTATTCTTGCATTAAAAGCAGGTCGTTCAGCAGCAGGTGCATCAGCAGCATCTTCTCACACAGGTTCATTAGCAGGTGCAGATAAAGCCGCTAACGCTTTATTGGCTCAATCAGGTGTTATCAGAGAATATTCTTTGAAAAACTTATTCTCAACAGCAAAAGTATTTGCTAACTGCCCTATTCCAAAAGGAAACAGAGTAGCTATCATTACAAACTCAGGTGGACCAGGCATTATGGCAACTGACGCTGTATGCGAATACGGTATGGAAATAGCTAAAATTACTGACCAAACAAAAGAAACTTTAAGAAGCTTCTTACCGGCAGCAGCATCAGTTAAAAACCCAATCGATATGATTGCATCAGCACCTATCGAACACTACAAAGAAACATTAAAAACAGTTATCGCTGACGAAAATGTTGATATGATTATGGTAATTTACTTGCCATTCTTGGGCTTGAAAGATATTGATGTAGCAAAAGCAGTTATGGAAATTAAAGCACAATATCCTGAAAAACCTGTTATCGGTGTATTCATGACTAAGAGCGAATTCTTCACAGCATTATCAGACATGGATGTAAATATGCCATTCTTTATGTATGCGGAAGAAGCAGCAGAAGGCTTTGCAAGATTAGACCAACAACGTAAATGGATTGCAAGACCTGAAGGCAAAATTCCTTGCTATGATGTTGACAGAAAGAAAGCAGAAGAAATTATATACCAAGCATTAAAAGAAGACAGAGCACAATTAACAACTCGTGAATCTATTGATGTATTAGATGCTTATGGTATCAGAGTATGTAAATCAGGCTTTGCTACTAACGAAGAAGAAGTTGTTGCATTAGGTAACTCAATCGGCTACCCTGTTGTAATGAAAATGACTTCTAAAACAACATCTCACAAAACAGATGTTGGCGGTGTTAGAGTAAACATTCAATCAGAAGAACAATTAAGAGCCGAATATAAAGACTTGTTATCTAAATTAGAAGAAAAAGGTCTTTTAGACGGTCTTGAAGGTGTAATCATTCAAGAAATGGTTAAAGGTAACAGAGAAATGGTTTGCGGTATCGCAACAGATCCTCAATACGGTCCAATGATGATGTTCGGTTTAGGCGGTGTATTCATTGAAGTTATGAAAGACGTAACATTCAGAATCGCTCCATTAACTGACGTTGATGCAGAAGAAATGATTAAATCAGTAAAAGCATACAAATTATTGGAAGGTGCAAGAGGAACAAAACCTGCTGATATGAACCAAATTCAAGAAACATTATTAAGATTATCTCAATTAGTTTCTGACTACAAATTCATCGACGAATTAGATATTAACCCATTGTTAATCTCAGAAAAAACAGGTGAAGGTATTGCAGTTGACGGTCGTATCAAAGTAAGACTTGAAGAAGCAAAAGAATCTTTAGGTCTAACTTGCACAGCTTGCGGTTGCTGCAAATAGAATAATTTAATAAAGATACAATACAGCCCGATGTTCTATACGACATCGGGTTGTATTTTTTATTTTTCAACAAACACTTGACAAGTGATTGGTTACAGGTTACAATGTTAGTGTGATTAAATCATTTAAACATAAAGGTCTTGAAGCATTTTTTCTGACAGGTTCTTTAAAAGGTATTCAAGCAACACATAAGAAGAAAATACGAAGTATTCTTACTATTTTAAACACATTAACTAAAGAATATGGATTAAAACCATTAGAACAGCCATTTTACAGGTTACATCTTTTACACGGTGATTTAAAAGGTCAATGGGCTGTAACGGTTCAGGCTAATTGGCGAATTACATTTGAATATGATGAAAAAACATCAGATGTTTATATAGTAGATTATCAAGATTATCACTAACAAAAAGGAACAAAAATTATGGAAATGTACAACCCTGCACATCCCGGAGAAATATTAAAAAATGATTATTTGCCAGGATATAATTTATCCGTAACAGCTTTTGCATTGCGTATTGGTGTATCAAGAAATACCGCATCCGAGTTGGTAAATTGTCACACAGGAGTAAGTACGGAAATGGCTTTAAGGTTAGAAAAAGCATTTAAGGTTCCGGCAAAGTTTTGGCTTGATGTTCAACAACAATATGACCTATGGCATGCAAAACAGACAATAAACCTTGATAACGTTGAAGTTATAGCAAAATAGCACAGCTTACGATTGCTAAAATACTGTATTAAAAACAAAAAATCGGGAATTGAAAAATTCCCGATTTTTTACTTAGTTATTTATATTTTCTTTTATCCATCTTTCTATATCTGCCTCATTAGGAGCTTGACCATTATTGTTAGCTTTCCAATTGTTTTCGAATTCAGCATAATCATCGGATGCTTTAAACTCTTCAACGGTAGGTGTTTTTTTATCACCGTTTGCTGCCGGTTTATCATCTGGAGTGCCGCCTGTTGCCGCAGGTTTTGCACTACCGTCTGCTGCCGGAGTGCTACCTGCAGGTGTCGGTTTAACTTCAGCCTTATCAACACCGTCAGAAAGTTTAGCACCAGCTTGCTCTGCTTTTGTTATTGAATTATTTAGTTTTGATTGTTGTTCTTTTAAAGGTTTCAATATTTGATTATTTTTATCAAGTTTTGCTTGAGCAGTAGCCTTACCTTCTTCTGCATTTACTTGCAAATTTTTAAACTCATCATCACTATTTATAAGGTCATCAATTAAAGCATTATTCTTTTTTTGTTCGGTTTCAAGAGTATTCTTTCTTTCACCTAATTGTTTATCTTCATCGATATAACCTTTTAATTGTGTTGCGTAATCATTCAATTGTGCTTGTGCTTCATCTCTTTGAGCCTCTGCTGTTTCTTTTGCTCTGATAATATCGCCTAAAGTTTGTTCTCCGACTTGAATTTTGTCAGCACAATCCATTTTTTGTTTTTCGTGTTCTGCTTTTCTATCTTCTGCGGCTTTTTTTTCGTCTTGAGCATCCTTTAATTCTTTTTCAGCCGCTTTTTGTTTTTCTTTTGCTGATTCAATTGCATTGTTTCTTGCCTCTACTTTTTTTGAATCTTTTACTTGTTTACCATCTTTATCTAGTGATGTTGTGCCCATAGCTTCTGCTTCAATTAAATCTTGTTTTGCCGCCTCAACATTTCCGTTTGCAGTATTAATATTTTTTTCTGCAGTGTTTATAGCATTTTCATCTTCTCTAATATCACCAACGGCTTTTTGATAATCTTTGCTTAAACTTTTTAATGTATCTTCTTGTTGTGCTTTTTCGACAACTTTGACATCAATACCATTAGTTATTTCTACAATTTTACCGTTTGTTTCTTTTTGTAATCCAGATACCGTTGCTTTTTTATCAGTATTATCAGCGATTGCTGTTATTACTGCTGTAATATTGTCGTCCGTCATCTTCACTTGTGCATCTGCTTTATCACGAGTTTCCTTACAAGCCTTAGCACCATCTTTTAACGATGTAAATACATCTTTAAAGTTACCATCAAGAGCCTTTTGCAGTGATGCATTTTCTGTTTCCAGAGGTTCTATTTTTTCATTTACTTTTGCCAACTCGGCATTTGCTTCACCTAAACATTTATCAAGAGCAACTTTATTTTTAGTTGAAGCCTTTTTATTATATGCCTCAACTGCACTATCTAATTTACTTGCAGGATCATTTGCAGCAGAAGCACCACCTGCACTACCGCCACCGGCATTGCCACTTGAACCACCATTACCTTGTAACAACGGTGCTGCTGACGATAAAACACCTGCAATACCTGTCAATGAAGCAGTAATATAATCTAATGCAGACGGTTTTTCTGTTTCACCATCATCATCTGTAATTGTTCTTTCAATTTCATCTTGTTTTTCTTCTAATTCATTTTTTCTTGCATAATACTCATCCAACAAGCCTCTCGTCTTATACCCCGTATCTACTTTTACTTGTGATATTAAGTTAGGTGCTTTATTACCTACTGATTGGAATTCGTTTATACTCATACCTTACCTACTTTCTTTTAACATTTTACACTATACACATGGCATGTCGGTACTTAAATGTATGAACTTTAGGATTATCGGTACTATGTTACAAAAAATTTACAATTATTATGATTATTAGTTTGTATTATACATTGAATCTCTAAAAGTCAATTATTATCCATAAATTCGTTATTATCTGACAGTAAATTCAGTAAAAAAACACCTTTGACAGCTGCTTCTACTCTGTTTTTAACTTTTAATTTCTGAAATACGGAACTTATGTGTGCTTTTACTGTTGAAAGACTTATATATAACTTTTTTGCAATCCCTCTGTTTGATTTGCCTCTCATCAATTCAATCAGTACAGCTTTTTCTCTTTCTGTCAAAAATTCACTCATCCTTACTAACCCTTTCGTTTATAATCTTCCCAAAATCTTATTTAATATTTTTAATTTTAAATAAGGTTTTTAAAATTTTTTACATATATTTGCCTTTGAAAAAATACTTTAAAGATATTAAATTTTTGTAAAAAAAATTTAATTTTTAATTATTTATTATATAGTTAATATGTAACTATTTTATTTTGGAGAAAAGAATGATACATTCATCAGCGATAATTCACGAAACTGCAAAAATTGCAGAAGATGCTTACATCGGACCTAATGTTGTAATAGGCGAAAATGTTGTTATTGGCAGTGGAACAAGAGTAATTGCAAGTGCATTTATTGAATTTGCGGAAATTGGTAAAAATTGCACAATAAGTCCTTTTGCAACCGTTGGTTCCGAACCGCAAGATTTAGGTTACAAAGGTGAGCCAACAAAAGTTGTTATCGGTGATGATGTTATTATTAAAGAAAATGTTACTGTCCACAGAGGAGCAGCCTGCGGAGATTTTACAACAAGAATCGGTAACAAATGCTTACTTATGGCGGGTGTTCACGTTGCACACAACTGCGTTTTAGCCGATCAAGTTATTATGGCAAACCTTGCTACTCTTGGAGGACATTGCCACGTTGGTTTTGGTGCTTGGCTTGGCGGTATGACTGTTTTCCACCAAAACGTTAGAGTTGGCGATATGGCAATAATTAGCGGTTTCTCGGCAACAAGACAAGATATTTTACCTTATTCTAAAGGTGAAGGCAGACCTCCTGTTCCAAAAGGATTAAACGTTGTAGCTATGAGAAGACGTGGTGTTTCAAAAGAAGACAGAATTAACACTAATGCTGCCTTCAAACTGCTTGTTTCTCCGGAATATAACACAACTCAAGCAATAGAAAAAATTAAAGCTGAAATTCCAATGAACGAATATATTGAAAAAATGATTGAATTCATACATACTTCAAAAAGAGGTGTTCTTTTAAAATCACACAAACAAGGTTTTGAAAGCCTTGACGAAGAATAAAAATACGAATAATAACAGAACAAAAAGGCGATTGCAAAGCAATCGCCTTTTTGTTCTATATCTTTTCTTCAATTGACTTAATCTCAACATCTATTTTACTTGGTATGAACTTCTTAACCGCATGCTCTAAATCATTTGTTGCATTAACCCAGAAAGTCGGAGCAGATGCTATTTTTACCTCGCTGTCATCGTCTTTTACTTTAATTACAACAGGATCTGAACCCGGATATTTTGCTAAAATATCTTTCATTGCTACAAGTTCTTCGTATGGAACTTCATCATTTATTGATATCATAAATATATTTGCATTATCAACAGGTTTTACATCATCTATTATAATATTCGGCTCATCTTCGTTTCTGTAACTTACTTTTCCTGTAATTATAATTTTATTATCAGGCTGCATAAAATCATTAAATTCGCCTAATTTCTGATGAAAACAGAGTGCTTCAATCTTACCCGATAAATCCTCCAGTGTAATTGTCTTCAAAAATTTTGAAGGATCTTTTTTGTATGGAATTTGTCTTGCAGAAGTAACAAGTCCGCACAAGGTAACAATTTTTTCATCAGGAAGTTCTTTTACTTCTGAAATTTTATGTGTTTCAAGAAAATCCATTTTATCCATAATTGATGATAGCGGATGAGATGATACATAAAATCCTAAAAATTCTTTTTCAAAAGATTGTAATTCTTTATTTGAAAATTCTTCATCAGAACCTGCTAATTGAAATTGTGTTCCTGCAAAATCTTCATTATCTTCTAAACCTGCAAAAAGGCTTGTTTGCCCTAATTCTTTTGCTTTAGCCTCTTTATTTGCCGTATTAACTATGTATTCAAGATTTTCCAAAAGTTGTTTACGACTTTTTTCAAGATTTACAAATGCACCTGATTTAATTAACCCTTCCATTACCCTTTTATTTGTTGCTTTTGGGTCAATTCTTTTGCAAAAATCGTAGATAGATTTATACTCACCATTTTTTTCTCGTTCTTCAATAATCATTTTAACAACAACTTCGCCCACTTGTTTTACAGACGCAAGTCCAAAACGAATATTATCACCGTCAGGAGCAAATTCTGCGTATGACTTATTTATGTCCGGCGGAAGAACTTTTATACCTTTTTTATTGCATTCTTCAATATAAAGCTGGGTTTTTTCCTGATCATTTGAAACACTGGAAAGAAGGCATGCCATATATTCGACAGGATAATGGCATTTTAAATAAGCCGTTTGATAAGCTACAAATGCGTATGCTGCTGAGTGGCTTCGGTTAAAACAGTAAGACGCAAATTTTTCAATTTGTTCAAAAAGAGTTGTCGCATCTTGTGCAGACATGCCGTGACGGGCAGAACCTTCAATAAATTTCCCTTTTTGCTTTTGCATTTCTTCAACTTTTTTCTTACCCATCATACGTCTGACCATATCGGCTTGACCGAGTGAATAATCGGCAAGAGTTTGGAAAACCTGCATAATCTGCTCTTGATATACAATAGTACCGTAAGTATCTTTCAAAACAGGTTCTAATGACGGATGTGCATAAGTAATAGCTTTTCTGCCATGTTTTCTGTCAACAAATTCATCAACCATGCCTGAATCCAGCGGGCCGGGACGAAATAATGCAACTAAAGCACCTAAATCATCAAATACGTCAGGCTTTAATCGTTTTACAAGGTTTTTCATACCTGATGATTCTAACTGAAATACCCCGTCTGTATCCCCTTGCATAAGCATTTGATATGTAGGCTTATCGTCCAGTGGAATATGGTTGATATCAACATCAATTCCTTGACGTTGTTTTATCATATCAATAGTTTTATAAATTGTTGTAAGGTTTCTTAATCCCAAAAAGTCCATTTTCAAAAGACTTAAAACTTCTGTAACATCATGAGGAGGATAACCTGTTTGAACAATAGCATTTTCATCTTTTGCCGGCTGTACAGGTAAAATTTGGTCTAAAGGCTTTGGTGCAATAATTACACCAGCTGCGTGGGTACCTGTATTATTTTTAATACCCTCAATACCCATTGCCAAATCAATCCATTTTTTTACACCAACTTTTTTACCTTCAATCGGGTCAATAACAATTTGTGTATCTTCATCATACATTTGACGAAGCTCCATGCCTTCTTGAAGGGCATCTTTAATATGTGTTTTTGGGTCGGATGGAATTAAACTTGCAATTCTGTTACTTTCAGCAAAAGGTATTTTTAAAATTCTGGCAACACCTTTAACTGCTGCTTTTGCCGCATAAGTACCAAATGTTATAATCTGACAAACTTTATCTTCACCATATTTTTGAGTTACATAATCTATAACTTCACCCCTACGTTCAATACAAAAGTCGATATCAATATCGGGCATTGTAAAACGTTCAGGATTCAAAAATCTTTCAAACAAAAGTTTATGTTCAATAGGGTCTAAGTCCGTAATTTCAAGAGCATACGCAACAAGTGAACCTGCTGCTGAACCACGACCGGGACCGACAGGAATTCCATGAGTTTTTGCATAGTGGATAAAATCCCAAGTGATTAAGAAATATGCAGCAAAACCCATTTGTTCTATTACACCTAATTCATATTCCGCACGCTCACGTAAATCCTTTGTAATTTCACCATAGCGTTTTTTTACACCTTCCATTACAAGATAATTTAAATAACTTTCGGTTGTATGATTTTTAGGAACCTCATAATGCGGAAGCGGAGATTTACCAAGTTCCAATGTCAAATGACATTTTTCAGCAATTTTAACGGTATTTTCTATACATTTATTGAATAAATCTTCTTCCATCCAAGAAAAAGATTGTCTTAATTGTTCTGCATTTTTTACATAAAATTCATTACCTTCAAAGTGAAATCTATTCGGGTCATCTTTTTCAGAATTTGTATTCATGCACAACAAAGTATCGTGCATGTCGGCATCTTCTTTACGTAAATAATGAGAATCGTTTGTAATTACCATTTCAATACCAAATTCATTTGCTATCGAAATAAGTTCAGGATTAGTCTTTTTTTGGTCTTCCAATCCATGATCTTGAAGTTCTATATAATAATCTTCACCAAACAAATCTTTATACCGTTTTGCAACTTCTCTTGCACCTTCAAAATCGTGATGAAGAAGATTTTGCAAAACCTCACCGCCAAGACAAGCAGATAAGCAAATTAGCCCTTTGTGATGTTCTTTAATTAAATCCCAATTTATACGAGGATGAACATAACGTCCTTCACACCAAGCAACCGAAGTCAATTTGATTAAATTCTTGTATCCGTCTTTATCTTTTGCCAGCAAAATCAAGTGATAACAAGGATTATTCATTTTATCACGTTCTTTAATATCGCCATTATGAACATAAAATTCACAACCCAAAATAGGTTTTATACCTGCCTCTTTTGCTGTCGTATAAAGCTCCATATCGCCATACATTACACCGTGATCAGTAATTGCAACAGCAGGAAATTCCTCATCTTTTGCAAACTTACATAAATCATCTATTCTTATTGCACCATCAAGAAGTGAATACTCCGTGTGCAAATGTAGTGGTACATACGGCTTAGTCATACCATGAGTATAACATGGTAGAATTTTATTTTTTTAATTTATTAAATTATTTTAAATAAAAAAAGGCGAATTTGTTAAAACAAATTCGCCTTTTTTTATTTTAATAAATTAATATCAAGCTAGTGACAAAGTGCAAGTAATATACCTGCTGCAACAGCAGAACCGATTACACCTGCTACGTTTGGTCCCATTGCGTGCATTAATAAAAAGTTTTGTGGGTTTGATTCCAAACCAACTTTATTAACTACACGTGCTGCCATTGGTACGGCCGAAACACCTGCTGCACCAATAAGCGGATTGATTTTTTTCTTTGAAAATAAATTCATTATCTTAGCAAATATCACACCTGATGCCGTTGCAATTGAAAATGCACACAAGCCCAAGAACAGAATACCTAAAGTTTCAAGTGTCAAGAATTTATCCGCAGACAATTTTGAACCAACAGACAATCCTAATAAAATAGTTACTATATTAATAAATTCATTTTGCAAAGTTTTTGCAAGTCTGTCTGTAACCCCACATTGCATTACCAAATTACCAAATGTTAAAGCACCCAACAATGGTGTTGCATCCGGTAAGAAAATAATACATAAGCCCAAAACAACAAGAGGAAATATTATTTTTTCACGTTTTGAAACTTCACGTAATTGTACCATTTGAATTTTTCTTTCTGCCTCAGTTGTTAAAGCCTTCATAATAGGAGGTTGAATAATAGGTACTAAAGCCATATAAGAATATGCAGCAACCGCAATTGCACCCAATAAATCAGGAGCTAATCTTGACGTTACAAATATTGAAGTCGGGCCGTCAGCACCACCAATAATACCAATAGACGCTGCTTCCTGTAAACCGAAATCAAATCCTGCATATTTTGCTAACAACAATGCACCCAATAAAGCACCAAAAATACCAAATTGAGCAGCACCACCTAAAAGAGCAGTTTTTGGGTTAGCAATCAACGGGCCAAAGTCTGTCATCGCACCTACACCCATAAATATAAACAATGGGAATAATCCACCGTCAATACCGACATGATATACAGTGTATAAAAAACCGCCTGGTTCTGCTATTCCGGCAACAGGAATGTTGGCTAAAATACCACCAAAACCTATTGGTAATAACAATAGCGGTTCATAATTCTTTTTAATTGCCAAATATAACAATACAAGACAAACAAAGAACATTATAACTGCACCGTACATGTGTAAGAAATTTTCTACACAATTAACGTTTTCTAACGGTTCTTTTACCATATTGGCAATACCTGTGATACTGCCTAAACTTTTAAAAGATTCTAATAATTGCATACTTCACACCTCTCTAGTCCAAAGTTACCAATACTTGTCCGGGTGTTACAGTAGCACCCACATCAACTCTTACAGAACCGATTTTACCTGCACGAGGTGCTTTAATTTCTGTTTCCATTTTCATTGCTTCCATTAAAATTAAAACATCACCTTCATTTACGGAATCTCCGCTTCGTGCGATTACTTTTAAAATTGCACCCGGTAATGGAGCTTTTATTTCGGTTGAACCTTCACTGCTTGATGAAGCAACCGCTGCTGACTCTTTCATACCTTCAGCAATCGACACATCATAAGATTTACCGTTTACAATTGCTTTATCTCCGTCAATTTTAACAGCATATTCTTTTCCGTTGACTGTAACTGTTGCACCATTTTTATAATTATTGTTTGAAGTTGTTTTTTGACCTTTATTAACCAAAACTTTGCCTTTGCCTAACAAGAAATCAATACCCTTATCCGCATTAGCATCTTTACAAGCTGCAGCGATAAATAAATTTTCGTCAGTAACAGGTAAACCTGCTGCTTTTAATCTTTCTTCAGCTGCTTTTAAGCCTTTTTCAGGGTCTTTTTCGTTCAAATCAACTACTTTTTCCGTTGTTGGTTTTAAACCTGTTTTTTCTTCTGCCCATTTAACTAATTCAGGATCAGGTTCGCAAGGTGTTTTTCCGAAATATCCCAAAATCATTTAACCCGGATTTGCTTGGTCCCATGGCTTTTCTGTTACAGCATTTAAGAAAGATTGCTGAGCATAGAATTGAGATACAGGGGTAACTGATGTACCAAAACCTGCTCTTTCAACAACTTCTTTCATATTTGCAATAACTTTAGGAAACTTATCTGCCATACCCATATCCTTTAATTGATCAACTGTTGTTGCAGTAGCACCACCAGGCAATGGGGCTTGAATTAAAATAGGATTTACGGCTAAAGAAATAGGTGAAATTGTATAATCTTTCATACATTCTTTAAAGATTTCTTCTGTTTCCATAATTTTCTTTATATCTAAGCCTAAATCATACTCTGTACCTTTTAGTGCATGCCACATAGATATAATATCAGGTTGAGCAGTACCGCCTGAAACAGGTTTCATAGATAAATCAATACCATCAGCACCACCATCCAAAGCTGCTAAATATGCTGCTAAGCCTGTACCTGCTGTCTCGTGAGAGTGGAAACGAATATGTGCATCTGCACCTAAAATTTCACGAGCCATTTTTACTGTTGCATATACTTTTCTAGGATTTGATGTACCTGAAGCATCTTTGAATGCCAAAGAATCAAACGGTAAACCTGAATCTAAAATATTTCTTAAAACTCTTTCGTAAAAAGCAACATCATGAGCACCTTCACAACCAAATGGTAATTCCATCATTGTAATTGTAACTTCGTGTTGTAAACCGTGTTTTTTAATGCTATTTGCAGAGTCAATTAAATTATTAACATCATTTAAAGCATCAAAGTTTCTAACAACATCAACACCGTGTTTTTTAAACATTTTTGCGTGTAAATCAATTACATCACGTGGTTGGGAATTTAAACCTACAACATTAACACCTCTTGCCAATGATTGTAATTTAACATCCGAACCTACGGTTTCTCTGATTTTATCCATTGTTTCAAAAGCATTTTCGTTACAGAAAAATATAGGTGCTTGAAATCTTGCACCACCTGCAACTTCAAAATGCTTAATACCGGCATCAACTGCTGATTTTAAAGCAGGTAAAAAATCTTCCAATAAAACTCTTGCTCCGAATACGGATTGAAAACCATCTCTGAAAGATGTATCCATAACTTTAATTAATTTTTTTGACATACCTCTATTCCTTTTCTTAAATTGTTAATTCATATTCATTTTTGCAACAGCAATTGCTACCGCAACCTCTTCATCAATATTTATTTCTCTACGAACAGCAACAGGTGCTTCAACTTCTTCAGGCATAATTCTACTTATTAAAGCAACGACTTTTGACATTATGCTCATTGCAAATACAAGTATTGTTAAAAATACCAGCACTGTTCCCATTCCGACAACTGTTATAACTAAACCTTCTTGTAACATATTTCTTGTCCTCCATACACTTAATAATATAACAAACAAAAATTTTAAACAATTTGAAATTTAAAAAAATGTGATTATAATATTAAATATGAACAAATTAGGGGATTTTATGAATTTGAAAAAGATTTTAGCATTATCACTTTTTATTTTATTTGCGATACCGCAAACAAGTTTTGCATTTTCGTTTAAAAAAGATAAGGAAGCTGTAACGGTTCAACAACCGCACGCTAAATATCCGTCTAAATATGATAATATTTACCTTGAACAGCTAAAAAAAGAATATAAAAAAGTTAGTAATGATGAAGTTATTTTGGTTGCATTGGATATGATGAAAAATACAAATGCAGATTTTTCAAGACGTGCAATTTTGACTTGACAGAAAGACCGGTAAAAATCCAATTTAAAGATTTGGGTTCAATAAAAGCAGATTATGCAAATTTTGATGCATTAGGCTGGAAAAAGAAAAACGATTTATATATTTTTATAAATCCTCGACACGCAGATGCTCCACCGGCGGCATTGGCAGCACTTTTAGCACACGAAGCCTTACATCAAGACGAATTCAATTCGCTTGCGGAAGAAACTTATGCTTGGACTATGGAGGCTGCTGTTTGGTGCGAAATGCTTGAAATCTATCCTGAATCAAATGATGTTCAGCACCCGCTTTTGCAACGTGAAAATACGCTTAAACAGCTTTTTGTAAAAGGCGGATATACTAACAAATACATAAAGAAAACCGTTTACGCAAACAAAGGATATCAAAATCTTCCGCAAACTTCACCAGGTTTTGAACGACTTTAATCTTGAATAGTAAGTAGTGAGTTGAATTTATAAATTAAAATTTAAAAATTAATCTGTTATCTATTGATAAAAATTAACAGTTGATGTTAAATATTTTTATGAATAAAAAACACATTGTTATAGCATTAATATTAGTGGCAGCACTGCTTATTTTTAATAATATCTTACACGATATTTATATAAAAATGGTATCAACACCGACAAATATTCAAACGTCAACTAATACCGAAGAAATATCATCTCAAAAATTGTTTGACAAAACTTGGAAAATTATAAAAAAATCTTACTATGATACTGATATGAATCACCAAGACTGGTACCGTTGGAAAGTGCATTATCAAGGCAAAATCAAAACAGAAGATGATTTATATGTTGCTGTAAATACAATGCTTGCAAGTTTAAATGACCCATATTCAAAATTTATGTCAAAAAAAGAATTTGAAGAGTTAAATTCATCTATTGCATCAAAAATAACAGGTATCGGTGTTAATATATATTCAAATGCGGGTAAAATAACGGTTTTAAACGTAATTGAAGGTACTCCTGCCAATACCGCAAATATTAAAAATGGTGATATAATTTATGCGGTTAATAAAAAAGAAGTAAGCGGAATGACTATTGCTGATGTTGCAGGATTGGTCAGAGGCCCTGAAAATAGCATGGTTGAACTTACAATTCTACGTGATGACAAAAAAATAATTAAAAATATAAAACGAAAAGAAATTAAAATAAAAACAGTTAAAAGTTCTGTTGAAAAAAATATCGGCTACATTCAAATCTTGAGTTTTATAGGTTCAACAACCTCCAATGAGTTTTTGGAAGCATTAGAAAAGACAAAAAAAACAGATGGTTTAATTATAGATTTAAGGGGAAATCCCGGTGGATTGCTGCCAAATGCCGTTTTTATTGCAAATTTATTTATACCTGAAGGTAAAATTGTAAGCGTTGTTGGCAGAAACGGGTATAAACAAGATTTATCCGCACAAAAAACCAATTTTACCGTAAATAAACCACTGGTAGTTTTAATTGACAATTCAAGTGCGAGTGCAAGCGAAATTTTATCAGGAGCTTTAAAAGATTATAACAAAGCAAAACTTGTAGGAACAACAACTTATGGAAAAGGCATGGTACAAGAGGTTATTGCTCTACCTAACGAAACAGGACTAAATCTTACAATTGCAAAATATCTAACCCCAAGCGGAACTGACATTAACAAAAAAGGTATAGCACCTGATGTTAAAGTAGAATTAACTCTTGATGATTTAAAGAAAAACCGTGATGCACAGCTTCTTATGGCAAGAAAAATGATGAATGATATTTTAAAAACTAACGCAAAATAATATATTATTTTGCAAGTTTAATTAAATCTTCAATTGTTTGTGTATAAGCAAAAGAGTCACTTGTACTTTGACAAAGAAAAGCGTTAATTGTATCCATTCGCCTTATTGCTTCATCACAAAGAGGATCTGAGCCTTTTGCATAGGCACCAATATTTATTAAATCTTCATTTTTCTTATATACCGCCAATAAATTTCTGATTTTTGCAGCAGCAGCTCTATGCTCACTTGTTGTAACATCACCCATAACCCTGCTTATTGACTGTAAAACATCAACGGCAGGATAATGATTTTTGTGAGCCAAATCTCTTGAAAGCATAATATGACCGTCTAAAATACTTCTCGCAGTATCAGAAATAGGTTCATTGAAATCATCCCCTTCTACAAGTACAGTATAAAGTGCAGTAATAGAACCTTTATCATTACAACCTGCACGTTCCATTAATTGAGGCATAATTGCGAATACACTAGGCGTATAACCCCTCATTGCAGGCGGTTCTCCGGCACTTAAACCAACAACACGTTGAGCCATAGCAATACGAGTTACAGAATCAAGCATAAAGAGTACGTCTTTACCTTTATCTCTAAAATATTCCGCAATAGATGTCGCAACAAATGCCGCTTTAATTTTTACTAAATCAGGTTGTTCAGAAGTTGCAGCAACAACAACTGTTCGCTTCATACCTTCGGGTCCCATATTTTTTTCAATAAATTCCCGAACTTCACGACCACGTTCACCAATCAAAGCGATAACATTTACATCAGCACTTGTATTTTTTGCCATCATAGCAAGTGTTGTACTTTTACCTACACCTGAACCTGCAAAAATACCTAATCTTTGTCCTTTCCCAACCGTAATAAAACCGTCTATTGATTTAATCCCCAAAGACAAAGGCTCCTCTATTCTTGCACGCTTTAAAGGATTTATTGGTGTTGCCGAAGTTGAAA
Source organism: Candidatus Gastranaerophilales bacterium (assembly GCA_905235155.1). Classification (GTDB taxonomy): domain Bacteria; phylum Cyanobacteriota; class Vampirovibrionia; order Gastranaerophilales; family Gastranaerophilaceae; genus UBA6984. The sequence continues at coordinate 22,574 of CAJOKJ010000013.1, read as the reverse complement.
CATAAGCCTCTGCATTTATTTCACCTAAATTATCAATAGGATTTCCCAAGCCGTCAAGAACTCTGCCTAAAATATTATTTCCGACTTTTAATTTCATCGGTTCACCTGTGTTCAGCACAATAGCACCTGGTTGAATACCATCCATTGCTCCCAAAGGCATTAAAAGAATTTTACCTTCTTTAAAACCTACAACTTCCGACCATATTGGTACATCTTCATTTTTTTTGTATATATAGCACAAATCACCAATACTTGCTTCCGGCCCGTCTGATTCAATTATCAACCCTTTGATTTCGGTAACTCTGCCTATCTCTTTTATTGTTTCAATATCTTCAACAATACTCAAATATTTCTCTTTTGTAAACATAGGCTAGTCCTCATTTTTGTCATTTGAATTAAAAATTTCGGATATATTTTCAAAAGTTTCTTTAGATTGATCATCCTGCAAAAAATTTGAATTAATATAATCATCTTTTGTTTCAGATATAGGCTCATCTTGAGCGTCTTCTTCAGACGAATAGTGTACATTCATAAATTTTTCAACAATTTGGTCTAACTGTATTTTTAATCTGTTATCAACTCTTGAAAGCAAAGATTCTATTACGGTTCCGTCATCTGAAATATTGTTGTCTTCAATAATTTTAATTGTTTGCAGTTTTGGTATTTCTTCTTTTAATTCATCAGAAATAGAATAAATTTTTTCGGCCAGTTTTGGATTAACTGTTATTGTAATATTTTCTCTGTCTTTTAATTGCTTTATTGCTTCAACAGTAATACTTTTCAAAATATTAATATCGTTATCAAAACTTTTTTTGCAAACCTTTCTTGCAATAGCACAAACTAATTCAACAATGTCTAATTCAGCAGATTTAACAATATTATGCTTCAATTCAAATTGACTTTTTGCAAAATCATCAACTGCTTTAACTTTGAGTTCAAGAGCATTTGTGCCATCATCATAACCTTGCTTATAACCTTCTTCATACCCCTCTTTTTTGGCGGTTTCTCGAATTTCTTTTGATTCTGAGTCTGCTTGTGCATTTGCTTGTTCTAAAATTTTCTTTCCGTCTTCTTGTGCTTGGGCAAGAATTTGCTTTGCTTCTTCAACTAATTGCTTTGCTCGTTCTGTTCCCTCTTTTATAATTCTTTCTTTTTCAGCCTTTGCATCACGAAGCATTTTTTCAATGGCATTAAGCTCTTCTTTATGCTGGTTTTCCAAAGGAAGAACAAAATCGGAGCCTATTTGAACATTACTACCTTTTATCCTAGTCAATTAATTCTTCCTCACCTTCATCCATTTCAAGTACAATTTCACCTGAAGCTTCAAGTGCTTTAATTGTCAAACAAATTTGGGATTGAACTTCTTGAACATCTTTTGCACGAACAGGGCCAAGAAATTCCATATCATCCTTAAGCATTTGTTGAGCACGTTCTGACATGTTTGAAAATATCTTATCACGAACCTCCGGTTTAGTTCCTTTAAGTGCAAGTGCAAGGTCTTTTGTATTAACTTCACGCAAAATACGTTGAACAGTTTTGTTATCAAGAGATTGTATATCTTCAAATACAAACATCAATTCTCTTACTTGTTCTGCCATTGTAGGATTTTCTAATTCCAATAAATCCATAACATTTCTTTCTGTCGACCTGTCTGCTCTGTTTAATATATTTGCTAAAGTATCTATACCACCTGCTTGTGAAAAATCTTGAACCATAATTGATGAGAATTTTGTTTCAACAATTTTTTCAATATCAGATAATATTTCAGGATTTGTAGTATCCATATCTGCAATTTTCATTGCAACTTGAGCCTGCACATCCGGAGATAAACAATTTAAAACTTTTGCTGACTGTGTAGGCTGCAAATATGCCAAAATTAAAGCTATAAGCTGTGGATTTTCGTTTTGGAATGATGTAGCAAGTTGAACAGGATCAGCTTCATTAAAAAATTGAAACGGATTAGCATTCATTAATGTTTCTAATCGGCTCATCATTCTTTTTGCTTGCTCAGGCCCATAAGTCATTTCTAATAATTGTTTTGCGTAATCTTTACCACCTTTTGCAAGATAACTGTTTGCTTTAAAGATATTACTAAATTCTTCTAAAATACCTGCTAATGTAGTAAGAGGAACTTTATTTAAACTTGCAATTTCTAATGCAATTTTTTCCAATAAATCATTATCAGTAACATTTTTCAACACTTCAGATGCAGTTGCAGGCCCCAGTAAAATAAGCAAAGCCGCAACCTTTTGCGTTGAGTTCATAGCTATTATTTGTTGAGTTAGTAATGAATTATTCATCTATAATCAGTCCTTAATATAAGATACCAAAATTCTTGCTGCTTCAGCCGGATCTGCCATAATTGTATCGTTTAATTCCATCCTTGCTCTTTCTAATTCAGGATCAATATCTGCTGTAATAGTCGGCAGGGCTTCTTGTAATGCCACTTCAGGAATTTCCTCTACAACAGGAGGCAACTGAGGTTCAAATGTTTTTACGGGTTCAGCCGCTTCAACTGTTCTGCTGATACCCATTTTACCCATCAAACCTCTTATTATAAACAATGCTGCAAGACCAAGTATCAAAACAACAATTAAAGGACCTAAATCTTTTGTTACATAGTCAACCGTTGATTTTGTTCTAATTTCTTTTTCTATTGCTTCTTGTTTCTTTTGATCTTCTGCAATTGATTCAAATTGCAAACTTGAAACCGTAATTACATCCCCACGTTCATAATTTGCACCGGCAGCAGAAAGCACTAAATTTTGCAATTCTTCTTTTTCACTGTCTGTTAGGATTTTATTTACGGCAACAGCTATTGTCATTCTTTTTATCGTTCCGGGTGCGTAGACAACTTGTTTAATTTCTTTTGAAACACTATAATTAACTGAATTTTTTTCTTTTGCATAATTTAAATTTCTCGCTTGAACATTTGCGTTTACAGGTGCTTGATTAGGATTTTCATAAGTTTCAACTTCTGATTGAGATGTAGTTAAGACACCTTTATAACCATTTTGTCCGTCACCGACAGGAACATACGTTTCAATAGTTGCTTTTGTTGAATTAAAATCAATATCAGCATTTACTTGAACAGAAACATTGCCCTTACCAACAATTTTTTCCAAAACTTGAGAAACTTTTTCCGCAGTTTGTTTTTCCGCATTAGCTTTGAAAGTTTCCATATCGTTTGAATTTTTGCCTGTTTCTTCTGATAAACTTGCCCCATTTTGGTCTGTAATAAATACTCTTTCAGGTGTTAATCTCGGAACGGAATATGCTACAAGATTTTTTATAGCCTTAACTTGAGAAGCTTTTAAGCGATAACCTTCCTGTAATATAAGCATAACTGAAGCACTCGGAATTTCATCTTTATCTTCAAATATAGAACGTTCCGGATCTGCTAATTGAACTCTGCAGCTTTTTATTCCATTCATTTTTTCAATTGAACGTACGAGTTCACCTTGAAAAATTCTTTGTTTGGTCATCTTATTTTTAAAATCGGTAGAACCTAATTGCATATCATCAAGCAACTCAAAACCAGGTGATTGAGAATCTATCAAACTATTTTCCGCAACAAAAATTCTCAAATCATCTTTGTCCTTTGCAGGTACAAGAATTGCTTTTTTATCTTCAGAAACTTTATAAGCCTGTCCGCTTTTTTTGAAAGATTCAACGATATTTGCAATATCTGATTGAGGTAAATCGCTATATAAAATTGACCACTCAGGTTCAAGCGACCTTGCAAACATAAAGGTTGCAACGGCAACCGTTATAACAGTAAGTGCCAAAAGACCTATCTTTTGGGGCAGTTCCAAGCCGTCCCAAAGTTTTTTAATATCATCTAAGAATGGTTTTAAATTATTTTCCATTGTGTATTATCGTCCCAAGTTTACACCTTATCAACAATATAATAACCATTTTTTGCAATAATATCAAAATTGTTAAGTACTGTTACTTTTATATAAAATTAATTAATATCAATATCTACTAAATTTAAAATCTAAAATAAATAAACGGATTATATGTACCTGAGGCAATTGACACCGTCGAAAGCAAGAATAGTAACAACAACCATAAGTTTACAAAGGCTTTAGCCCATTGATTTTTTATATAAATCATATTTTTGAATATAGGCATTGAACAAAGTATTGCAGCCACAAAAGTTATAACTTCTATTGTATCAACATAATACTCAAATTTATAAACAGCAACATCTTTGGCTACTGTTATAAAACCTAACATGTTACCTATATAGCCTAAAGCATAACTTAAACTGTCGCTTCTAAACAATACCCAACCTGTAATAATTAATAAAATACAACCGACGTGACGCAATATATCAACCCAAATCGGATGTTTTTGTTTTTCAAATTCTTTAATATTTAGTATTTTTTCTAATATTATAAAAAATCCGTGCCATATACCCCAAAATATAAAATTCCATGCAGCACCATGCCATATACCTGTTAATAGAAAAACTATTCCTAAGTTTCTGCAAGTTTTAACTAAGCCTTGCCTATTTCCGCCCAATGAAATATAAACATATTGTTTAAACCAAGTCGAAAGTGAAATGTGCCATCTTCTCCAAAATTCCGTTATTGATTTTGAGATATACGGATAATTAAAGTTTTCCATAAATTTAAATCCAAAAATTAATCCTAAACCAATAGCCATATCAGAATATCCGGAGAAATCAAAATATATTTGAAATGTATAAGCAACAGCACCAAGCCAAGCTATACCATGTCCAAAAGCGTCAGGTGCTTGTGTAAAAATTTTATCTGCTATTGCACCCATAGTGTTTGCTATTAATACTTTTTTAGAAAGACCAATAATAAACCTTTTTATTCCAATATTTACATTTTCAAAATTAATTTCTCTTGATGTTATTTGCTCCTCAACATCATGATATTTAACTATCGGACCTGCAATCAATTGAGGGAAAAGACAAATATAAAGAGATAATTTATAGATGTCTTTTTGAACATTTACTTCTTTTCTGTATACGTCAATTAAGTATGACATCGCTTGAAAGGTGTAAAATGAAATACCTATTGGCATCACAACATTTAAAACTGAAAGATGAGAATGAAAAATATTGTTAAAGTTATTTATTATAAAATTAAAATATTTGAAATATACTAAAAACGACAAATTTGCAATTATAGTTACAGTTAAAATTTGTTTATCAAATTTTCTGAATTTATCTATTAATATTGCACCTAAATAATTAATCAGTATTGTTAATAGCATTATTGCCAAATATTTTGGTTCCCCCCAAGCGTAGAAAATAATACTTGCGGCAAGCAAAATAAAATTATGCAATTTTTTTTTTGAGATAAAGTACAATACAAAAAGTATTGGCAAAAATACATATATAAACGTCATCGAAGAAAATAACATTATTTAGAGTCCTTTTCATTTTGTTCATTTGAATAAAAATCAGCAAACTTAGCAATATTTGGAGTATAGAACAGAAAAACAATAATATTTGGTCTGTACCCTTCTATTGTGTCTTTATAATTTTTAAATTTAAAACCTCTTGGATTGTTGTATAAATAAAGTGAATTCTTAAAGCTATATGGCAAAAATTCAAATAAGTTACAGCCAAAAGAGTCACCTATAACAAGAATTTTTTGTTTTGCACCATTGGGATAATAAAATTGAGCATCACGTTCAAATTCGGTATATTTGCTCCTTACCTCTTTTAAATTTTTCTTATATGGATTTTTGTAGTAAGTGTAATCTACATCTAAAACACGTTTTGCAAAAAACATTGGTAGTTTCATTTGCTTCCAAGATTGCCCTAAGTTAAGCTCTCTGTTCCACCATTCAGAAACACGTTTATCATAATATTTTTCAAGAGTGTTTTCTTCCAAAAAAGGTACAGCCTGAAAATCTTTTTGAATTTCTTTTATTAATACTCTATATCCGACATAAGCACCTTTTTTAGTCCAATGATGGTCTGTTTTAAAGTATACAGGGGTTTCTTTGTTTGCCTCTTTCATTTCTTCAATCGGATATATCATTTTTGTTTTTGTATTTCTATTTAAATAGTCTATAACTTCGTCAGCAGGATTAGGTTCTCGTTTTCTTTTATCTGCCATATCAAAATCAAAAAAATCCGCAGGTCTTGGAACGAACAAAATATATAAAGCTATATTATTTTTATCACAATAATCTTGAAATTTGTTTAAATTTTTGGCATATAATCTTAACTCATTATCTTTATTTTCCTGTATTGAATGCATACCCCAAAAGTTATAATCTCGATACAATAAATTATGTTTTTTGTCAAAAGTAACACCGCCGAACTTACATGAATTTTGGTTTATTACACATACAAATAACGTATTGAACTCTATTGCCTTTTTTCGTCCGCAAAATCTGTCATTAAACCAAGCATTGAATTCATTTCCATATTTAAGGTTTAATTTATGATTTTTTACAAAAACAGGTGCTTTTGCCAGCATTCTCTTTTCGAGTTTTGATTTTTTTCTATTATCAATGTGCGACGCAGGAATAAACAAAACACACAAAATAACAATTACAAAAATTATATCTATTATTGAATGGTTATTATATTTTTTTAATTTAATAACATATATTACAATTTTGTACAATAACAAAATTAATAAAAATATAATCGAAATATATATCATAAGAATTCTCTTTTAGTACATAGACAAAATTACTTTTAATGAAACTGATTTTTTATAAAAAAAATCAGAGTAAGAACATAATAATATATCTTATACTGGATTTCAAGTATTTTAATCAGTATAAAATTATTTAAAATTAAAATAAATCCATATACAATTGAAACAAGGTATTTATAATGGATACAAAGCATTTATTAGGTAGAAGAATAAAAGAACTTATAAAAAAAAATAAAATTAGTCAAGAAGAATTAGCAGAAAAAATCGGTATTGAACCGACTGCTTTAAGTAATATTGTAACAGGTCGAAATTATCCGTTATTTTCAACACTTGAAAAAATAATAAAAATATTAGATGTTAGTTTTATTGATGTATTTACATTTGAACATCACAATTCTGATGAAGTTTTGAAAAATAAAATTATAGAAATATTAGAAAAAAATCCTAACAGAATTAAGGATTTTTATAAAATAGCAAAAGTCCTAACCGAATAAATATATAATTTATCTTTAAACAAAAATAAAAAGTCTTACACTAGTGCAAGACTTAAAAAAATATACATTTACCCCACAGCATTTATATCATAAACGACAAATTTAGTCAAACTGTATTAGTCCAATCAGATATATTTTGTAACAAATTTGTTACAAAAGGTCAACAAAAATTTTTCATCGTTTTATATGATTGTATAATCTGCATTCATATTTATAATAATATTTGTATAAGTTAATAGTGAGGTAAAAAATGTCTATTGATGACGCTTTAGTTATGATTTTAGCAGGCGGAGAAGGAAAAAGATTACATCCGCTTACAAAAGACCGTGCAAAACCGGCTGTTCCGTTTGGTGGCAGGTACAGAATTATTGATTTCGTTTTGAACAATTTTATCAATTCGGGTTTTTACAAAATAAAAGTTTTAACTCAATATAAATCTGACTCACTAAATCAACACATATCAAGAGGTTACGCATTGTCACCATTCTTGGATCAATATGTTGATTTGGTTCCGGCTCAAATGAGAACAGGTGGAGATTGGTATAGAGGAACCGCAGACGCAGTTTTCCAAAATGTTTTACATATTGTTGATGCCGATCCTACTTATGTATGCGTATTTGGCGGTGATCACGTTTATAAAATGGATGTGTCACAAATGCTTAATTACCATAAACAAAAGAAAGCTGATTTAACTATTGCTGCTATACCTATTCCAATAGAAGAAGCTTCTGAATTTGGTATTATGGAAGTCGATGAAAACTGGAAATTGACAAACTTCGTTGAAAAACCAAAAACAAAACCAAAATCATTACCGGGCAATCCTAACATGTGTCTTGCATCTATGGGTAATTACATTTTTGGAAAAGATGTTTTAATGGATGCATTATATCGTGATAGTAAAATTGAAGATTCAAGCCACGACTTCGGTAAAAACGTTATTCCTATGTTGTTAAATGAAGGTAAGCCTGTTTATGTATACAACTTCAAAGAAAATACTTTCCCTGGAGTTACTGATGCAGAAAGAGGTTACTGGAAAGATGTAGGAAATGTTGATGCTTATTGGCAAGCAAATATGGACTTGTTGGATTCATCTCCAGAATTAAATTTATATGCAAAAGAATGGCCTTTAAGAACATTTAATTACAATTATCCGCCTGCTAAATTTATATGGCAAGAAGGTGATCGTGTTGGTATGGCAACAAATTCAATGGTATCAGAAGGCTGTATTATTTCAGGTGGCGGATTATCAAGATGTGTTCTTTCACCAAAAGTAAGAATTAACTCTTACTCTTCGGTTACAGAAAGTATCTTGATGGAAAATGTTAATATCGGTCGTCACTGCGAAATAAGACGTGCTATTATTGATAAAAATGTTCAAGTACCACCATACACAAAAATCGGCTTTGATAAAGAAATTGATTTACAAAAAGGTTTCTACATTTCACCTAATGGTATCACCGTTGTACCGAAAGGTGCTATCCTTTAACATTTTAAAATATATTGTACAAAAAAGCTCCTTTGTGATAGAATTCGCACAAAGGAGCTTTTAGTATGAAAACAAAAACAAAAATAATTATAGCAACAGTTGTGTTATTTGTCGTTGTTTTACTTGTTGCACTTACATTAGGTTTATTAAAAAGAAGTGATGAATTGGCAATAAAGGAAAATTATTTTAATCAAAACAAAATTTTGACAACAATAGCAGAGCTGGAATCACTTGACACTAATAAGCCTGTTGTAGTTCTGTTTCATGCTCCTGAATGTCCCGGGTGTTTAGCGTTTAAGCCTGTGTTTGAGCAATTGGCTAAAGATTGTGCAAAAGATTTTAACTTTGTAAAATTAAACATTAGAGAACCTCAAAATATGCCTCTTGTAGCCGGCAATGTCGGAAGTATACCAACAATTACCATTTTTGATACAGACATTGGTAACAAAGTTCATATTTCATTAGGTGCAATAAGAACATATAATGAATTAAAAATGGAATTAGACAGATATAAAAATATTCGTTCATTTATAGATATAAAAAGAGCAAAAGAAGCACATCAACAAAAAATTGAATTATACCAAAAATCTCTAAAACAAGCAAAACGCTAAATTAAGTTTAGTTTACTTTATAGCAGATTATATATTATAAAAAACAAGGTTCGTTATAAATAACAAACCTTGTTTTTAATTGTAATATTAATTTTATATTTTTATATTACATCATACCGCCCATACCTGACATTGCTGACATATCAGGCATTGCTGCTTGTGCTTTTTCTTCAGGAATTTCAACAACTGCTGCTTCTGTTGTTAATAACATTGCGGCAATTGATGCTGCATTTTCTAATGCTGAACGAGTAACTTTAGCAGGGTCAACAATACCTGATTTTAACATATCTGTATATGTGTTTAACAAGGCATCATACCCATAAGAACCGTTTTCAGATTTTACTGTTTCTATTACAACATCTGCTGATGCACCGGCATTGCTTGCAATTAATCTTAAAGGAATATCTAAAGCAGCTGTTAAAATTTTGAAACCGATTTTTTCATCATCCATAGCAAATTCTTCTTTAGATAATTTTTCTTCTAAGTATTGTTGAACTCTTAATAATGCAACACCACCACCTGGAACGATACCTTCTTCGTTTGCGGCTCTTGTTGCGTTTAAAGCGTCTTCAATTCTTAATTTTCTTTCTTTTAATTCAACTTCTGTTGCTGCACCAACTTCAATTACCGCAACACCACCTGATAATTTTGCAATACGTTCTTGCAATTTTTCTTTATCGTAGTCTGAATCAGATTGTTCAATTTGCTTCTTAATTAAAGCAACTCTTTCTTGTACTGCTCTTTTTGTTGCATCACCAACAACAATTGTTGTTTCGTCTTTAGAAACAGTAACACGTTTTGCAGAACCCATCATATCAAGAGTTAAGTTTTCTAATTTTGTTCCTAATTCTTCAGTGAACATTTGACCGCCTGTTAAAATAGCGATATCTTCTAACATTGCTTTTCTTCTGTCACCAAAGCCAGGTGCTTTAACTGCAACTGCTCTGATTACTTTTCTCATTGTATTAACTACTAATGTTGCTAAGGCTTCACCTTCAACATCTTCTGCAATTAATAATAATGATTTACCTTCTCTTGCAACTTGTTCTAAGATTGGAACTAAATCTTGAATTAAGTTGATTTTTTTGTTTACGCAAAGAACATAAGCATCTTCTAAAACTGCTTCCATTCTTTCTGCATCTGTTACAAAGTATGGTGAAATATAACCTTTATCAAATTGCATACCTTCTACAACTTTTAAGTTTGTACCGAAAGATTTGCTTTCTTCAACAGTAATAACACCTTCGTTACCTACTTTTTCCATAGCTTCTGCGATTAATTCACCGATTTCACTGTTGTTGCCTGCTGAAATTGATGCAACTTGAGCAATTTCTTCTTTTGTTGCAACTTCTTTAGACATTTCTTTAATTTTTTGTACTGAATATTCAACAGCTTTATCAATACCACGTTTAATTGACATTGGATTAGCACCTGCCGTTAAGTTTCTCAAACCTTCTCTCACAATTGCTTGAGCAAGCACTGATGCTGTTGTTGTACCATCACCTGCAACATCATTTGTTTTAGATGAAACCTCTTTCAATAATTGAGCACCTGCGTTTTCCAAACCGTCTTTTAATTCAATTTCTTTTGCGATTGTTACACCGTCATTAACGATTTGAGGAGCACCGTATTTTTTTTCTAAAATTACGTTACGACCTTTTGGTCCAAGTGTTACTTTTACGGCATCTGCTACTGCATCAATACCTTTTAATAATGCTTTTCTTGCATCTTCTTGGAATACAATTTTTTTAGCCATTTTTCTTTCCCTTTATAATAATGTGATAACTTTTTCGTGAATAGTGAATGGTGAGTCGTGAATAGACATCCATTAATTTAGGTTAGTTTTCTAAAACACCTAAAACATCTGATGTTGATAAGATTTTTAATAATTCTCCATCAATTTTAATATCTCTGCCTGCATATTTTTCATATATGACAGTTTCACCAACATTAACGCTTACAGGTGCTTTTTCACCGCTATCTAAAGTTTTACCTTCACCTACGGCTACAACTTCACCTTTTTGAGGTTTTTCTTTTGCACTATCCGGAATAAAAATTCCGCCTTCTGTTTGTGCTGTGTCTTCAATAACTTTAATAACAATTCTGTCACCTATCGGTCTGATTTTCATTTTTACCTCCTATTTCCTTCATATTTATATTTGTCTTTGTATCATATTTATACTCCAAAATCAATTAAAAATGTGAATTATTAATGAAAAATTAATATTTTAAACGAATAATTAAGAAAAAATAAATATACCTTGTTAATATAAATTGATAACGTATAATTAAAATGATGTTATAATATAAATAGGCAGGTAAATTATGTCAAAGAAAAAAGACAAGGAAGAATTACAAGAAAGCTCAAATCCGTTTAATAAAGAAATGGATTTAGATGAGGTTGAAAACCCTAAAGAAGAACAAGAAGAAACTAAAGAAACAAATGAATCCGTAAATGATACTGACGGTTATAAAGAAAAATACGAACAACTAAATAACCAGTACGTAAGACTTGCGGCAGATTTTGATAATTTCAGAAAGCGTCAGGCACAAGAACGTGAAAACTTATTAAAATATGGTGCTGAAGAAACCTTGAAAAAACTTATTGAAGTTATAGATAATTTTGACAGAGCTCAAAAAGCAATTGAAACTATCGAAGATTGCGGACAAGTAAAAGACAGTTTTAATTTGGTATGCAAACAAATGAAAGAAACATTGAAAAAAATAGGCTTGGAAGCAATAGAAACAGAAGGCAAAGAATTTGACCCTAATATTCATGAAGCTGTAATGCAAACACCAACAAGTGAATATGAAGAAGGTACGATTATTGCAGAACTTCAAAAAGGTTACAAAATAGGTGATAAAGTATTAAGAGCTTCACTTGTAAATGTAGCGGCTGCTGAATAAAAAATAAAGGAATAGCTGGAAATGGCAGATTATTACGAAACCTTAGGGGTAGATAAAAACGCAACGAAAGATGAAATAAAAAGTGCATTCAGAAAAATGGCACGCAAATATCATCCTGACGTAAATAAAGAACCTGATGCGGAAGCAAAATTCAAAGAAATTGGTAAAGCATACGAAACATTAATGGATGACGACAAACGTGCAACTTATGACCGTTTTGGTGAAGACGGACTTAAGAATGCAGGATTTGATACTCAAGGACCTTTTGCAGGAGGTTTTGGAGATTTAAGCGAAATTTTTTCATCATTCTTTGGCGGAGATTTCGGATTTGGCTCTCCAAGACAAAGTGATCCTAATGCACCAAGACAAGGTGATGATTTACGTTTAGATGTTGAAATAGAATTTGAAGAAGCCGTTTTTGGCTGTAAAAAAGATGTAAAAATAGATCATCTGGAAGAATGTGAAGAATGTCATGGTACAGGTGCAGAACCCGGAACTCAACCTATAATTTGTCCTACATGTAACGGAAGCGGCAAAGTTCAACACGTAACTCAAACAGTTTTAGGACAATTTGCTCAAATTTCTTCGTGTCCTGATTGCAGAGGTTCGGGAAGAAAAATTGGTTCTCCTTGTCATCATTGTAACGGACAAGGACGAGTTGAAAAAGAAAAGAAACTTGAAATAAAAATTCCTGCCGGTGTTGATAATATGTCAAAAATGCGTCTTTCCAATGAAGGTGATTGCGGCATAAACGGTGGACCTGCCGGTGATTTATATGTGGTATTACATGTTAAGCCTTCGGAATACTACAACCGAGATGGTTTGAATATTATTACTACTCTTGATATTACACCTGCTCAAGCAGTTTTGGGTGATACCGTAGAAATACAAACTCTTGACGGTATGAAAAAATTACAAATACACGCAGGTATTCAAAGCGGTAACATGCTTAAAATAAAAGGGGTAGGAGTTCCGCACATTCAAAAACCTTCGCACAGAGGCGATCATATAATAGTTGTAACGGTAAAAACTCCTGAAAAAATTTCAGCAGAAGAACGTGAATTATATAAACGATTATTTGAAATAAATACAGGCAAAAAACCTCAAGAAACATTGACCGAAAAAGTAAAAGGGGCTTTTAAGTAATGAAAAAAGTATTAATAATTGTCTGTATCTTTGTTTTAAACATATTATCAGTGTCAGCAGCGACATTGCCTGAAAATGTTGTTAATTATGTAAAACAAACTTTTCCAAGTGCCGAAATCAGATTTGACGGATTGATTACAGTTAATAATACTCTATACTTGCCTTTATTCCCCGCAAAATGCAAGAATATTGAAACATTAGAGATAAAAAAAACAGCACCAGATAATAAAAAATTAAAAGATTTACCGGATATTGTTGTATTTAATAATGATTTTGTCTTGTTAAAGGTTATTGAACAAGACAACGGTAAAAGAACCGTATTATATCAAAATACTCCATTTTTGGAAGTCAAAACAGGATTATTACCTCAAGATATGCTTGTACCAAAAGGTTTAATAATTCCTGCAAATATTAAAACAATTATTGGAGGTTTAAGAATTGCAACAGAAGAAGAAAAAGGTTTAAAAGTTCACTCGGAATTAGTGGATGAAAAGCCTATAAATGTTAACGTAAAAAATGATATCGTTTCAACGGTTAATCAACTAAAAAATGAAGTTTTTTACATTATCACTTGCAAATCTAAAAATATTCATGTAATGCCTTCAGACAAATCAAAACCTGAATATGCATTATCAATGCCTTCCGTGCCGATTGATTTAAAAAGTTATAAAAATTTCTTACTGATAACAGCATTTGGTTTAAATGAATTAAATGTAATTTCTGTTGCTGATGAGGCGGTCATTAAAACATTTGAATTTGATACTCAGCCGGAAGAAATTGTCATTGATAAAATTCATGATTTAGCGTATGTAACAACTCCTGATGACTCGTCAATTTATGTGATTGATTTAAAAACAATGACGTTAAAACAAAAGCTAAAAGTAAATGGCAGATGTTCAAAATTATATTTGACAAATAATGCGGAAATGTTGATTTATGTTGATAAAAACACAAATGATATCTGGATTGTAGAACTTTTTGATGAATATCTCATCAAAGAAGTCGGCATTTTCCCTAATGTTTCATCAATAGCATACTCAGAAAATAAAATTTATCTTGCAAGCAGAACTAAGAATAAAATTGCAATTGTTGATTATGTTACTTTAACAGAAATAGGTGAAATAGAAGTATCAGAAAAACCAGTAGATATGCTTTTATATTATGCAAACCTATATATTTTAAGTGCAAATAACAGTGTTTTACAAGTTCTAAACACCCAAACAGATAAAATAACAACAACAATAAACTTGAATACAGAAGCCTTCGCAACAAGTATCTATAAATTGGATAATACAAATATAGCAGTGATAACAGGTGCAAGAGCAGGCAAATATTCCATATTAAATTTGGATAAAAAACAAGTAATAAAAACGCTGCCTATTGATATTCCTGTTAGTAAGATTGTAATTTTAAATAAGGTTAAAAAGATAAGCAAATGATAGATTCAACAACAGAAGTAGTACTAAAAAGATTAGAAGAAACACAACACGATTTTTGGAACATATCAAGGGCAACAGGTAATTTTTTAAATATGCTTATAAAAATTTCTAACGCAAAAAATGCAGTAGAAGTTGGAACATCTAACGGTTATTCCGGAATTTGGCTTGCAAAGGCTCTAAAAGAAACCGGTGGGCATCTTACAACCATTGAATATTATGAAAAGAGAATTGCACTTGCTCAAGAAAATTTTAAAACTTGTGGAGTTGCAGATATTATTAATATCAAACAAGGTTCTGCCATTGAAACATTAGAAGAAATACCTGAAGATGAATTTATTGATTTTGCATTTATTGATGCAAATAAGGCTCAATATATAGATTATTTTCACATTATTGATAAACACATGAAATCAGGAGCGATAATTACTGCCGATAATATTACTTCTCACGCAGAAAAGGTTAAAACATTTGTTGACGCAATTCAAGGTAATAAAAACTATCAGGTTGAAATTCTTGACCTTCCTGCCGGACTTCTTGTTGCAAGAAAAATTTAAAAACACAATATTAGACGAAACAATGGGTTGAAAAATATTCAAAACGAGTTATAATAAAAATAGAACAAGTGGCAATCAGCATAAGCTGAAATTTTACATCACAGGTTTAGTTTATAAAACTAGCACTAGGACGGCAATCGCAAGTGCTAGTTTTTGCATTTTAAATAATATTGAAATTATAAAAAATAAAATTAGCAATATTGATTTCGCCATAAGCATCACCTCTTTCCTGACGTAAGAACCGTCAATCAATAAGGTTCAGTGATGTCCACTTGCTCTATATAATTTTCATTGTTTATAAAATAATTATAAATCTATCTTTTACTTATATCAATACATTGAACAATTGAATGATAAAAATACAATATTTAATTTTTATTACCAAAAAGTTTATCTGCAAAATAAACAACCAGTGCCGTGTACGGTACTAAAAGTGCTATGCCGAATACTATATTTTTTTCGCAAACCAGTAAAATTCCGGCAAAAACCCCTATTATAAATGCTAAAAATAAAATCGGATATAAAATACCTTTCTTACCGTATCTGTCTTTGCTAACCATGCACCAAATAAAAAGGGCGACTGCCAGAAAAACTATTCCTAATGTCAATTCTAATTTATCTAATATTTCAAAAATAAAATCAGATTTGTTCATTTTACATAATACCCTTTAGGAAATATTTTAGCACAAAATAAAATGTTATACCTACAACAAATTCTGCTAATGCTTGCACAAAAAGATTTTGCCCTTGTGTTAACTCATAAACCAAAAATCCAAACGCTATAAGTCCTGCAAGCAATATAATAACTATACAAACACCCTTTATGCCAAATTTTTCTACACTTGCGGAAAATAAATAAAAGAGGAAAACCAGAAAAATTAAACCAACTAAAATTGATTCAAAATTATCTAAAATATTGCCAATTTTATCATATATATCCACTATTACCTCTTTTTGTCAGAACGTTCACGAACAGAAATTCTGATAGGTGTTCCGAAAAACCCGAATGCTTCACGAAGTTTATTTTCAATATATCTTTTATAATGGTCTTTCATTAAATCGGCATTGTTTGCAAATAATACAAATGTTGGTGGTTTTACATTAACTTGTGTCGAATATAGAAGTTTTAAGCGTTTATTTTTAACACTTTGAGGCGGATTCATCAAGTAAGCGTCATTTACAACTTTATTTAACAAACCTGTTGAAATACGCTTTGTGCATTGTTCATAAACTTCCATTGATTTTTCATAAATTTGATTTAATCTTTGCTTTGTAACTGCACTTATGTAAATCTTTGGGGCATAACTTAAAAACGGAATTTCATTAACAAGTTTTTTTTCAAATTGACTGGTTGTATTTGCTTGTTTATTTTCAATTAAATCCCATTTATTAATAGCGATAATTAAGCCTTTTCCTGCTTCTGTAATTATTGAAGATATTTTCTTATCTTGGTCTGAAATACCTTCTGTTGCATCAATAACAAGTATTGCAATATCACATTCTTTTATTGAATTTATGGCTCTATCTACGGCAAATTTTTCTACACCATAGTCAACTTTAGCTTTTTTTCTTATACCTGCGGTATCAATAATTGTAAAATCTTGTTCTTTGTAAGTTAATTTGCTGTCAATACTATCTCTTGTAGTTCCTGAAACATCAGAAACAATAACTCTTTCTTTGCCTAAAAGAGCATTCACAATTGAAGACTTGCCGGCATTTGGTCTGCCAACAATTGCAAGTTTTATATCATTTTCTTCTTCAATTTCATCGTCTGCTTCAAAATCTTCTGTTAAAATTTCTAATAAATCACCTACGCCACCGGAACCGTGAAGTGCTGAAATACCAATAGGTTCACCTAAAGCAAGCGAATAAAATTCACTTGTATATAACGCTTGAGCAGGACTGTCAACTTTGTTTACAGCAAGAAAAACAGGTTTCTTACCTTGACGCAAAATATTTGCAATATCTTCATCGACAGGTGTAACACCGTCTTTTCCGTCAACAATGAATATTATTTTTTCTGCTTCTTCGCAAGCAATTTTTGCCTGGTCGTAAATAGAAACCATAATTTCATCATCATCACCGGGAACAATTCCGCCGGTATCAATTACCGTAAACCATTTATTTTGCCATTCAACATCAAAATAAATTCTGTCACGAGTAACTCCGGGCATATCATCTACTATTGACTGACGTCTACCTACAAGACGATTTACAAATGTTGATTTACCAACATTTGGACGTCCAACTATTGCAACTATCGGTTTTCTTTTCATAAACCTATTTTAACACAAATATATTTTATGCTCTGGGATGTGATTGTTCAAATACATCTTGCAAATGTTTTGTTGATACATGGGTATAAATTTGTGTGTTTGATATGCTTGCATGACCTAATAATTCTTGAACAACTCTTAAATCAGCACCATTTTCAATCAATCTTGTTGCAAAACTGTGCCTAAACATGTGAGGAGTAACATGCTTTGGTAACTCAATATGTTCTACCGTTTCATTAATTACATTTCTAATAGTTTTATTTTGCAGTCTGTAACCTGTATTGTTTATAAATACAGGTGTTTTATCAGTTATAGGATCCAGCGTAAATCCTTTTGCAACAAGCGGTCTTGCAGTTTCAATATATCTTTGAAGATAATTTTTTGCTCTGTCAGAAACTAATACAATCCTTTCCTTTGCACCTTTACCAAAAACGGTTATCTCGTTATTTTCAAGGTTTAAATCACCGAAATTCAAACCGCTAAGCTCTGATACACGCATACCTGTTGCCCACAAAAGCTCTAATATTGCTCTATTTCTAAAACCGGCAGGTGTTTCTATTTTTATACCTGATAAAATTTGTTCAATTTCACTTGTAGTTAAAAATTTTGGTAATGATTTTGGTCGTTTTGGTGCGGATAAGTTTACTGTTGGATTTGTATCAATAAGTCTTTCTCGGTATAAATACTTATAAAAAGTTCTAATTGAAGCAATTTTTCTTGCAAGTGAAGTTTTCTTATATTCAAATTTTTGAATGTAATACAAATAATCTCTTACCTTCTGAAAATTTACTTCAAGACAAGATGCTTCATCAAGCCATAATAAATAACTCATTACATCTGAATAATATGCTTTGGCAGTATGTTGAGAAAAGTTTTTTTCAATCAAAAGATAAGTTTTAAAATCTTCCAAATAATTTTTTGACTCTTTTTTTAGTCCCATAATTATTCCTACTTACGCACGATTTTTTTTTATAAATGCTATTATACAATATTTTCGTATAATTGGACAATTTATTACAAAAATTGAGGATAAAAAATGAGATTAGAAAAAAATATTATTATTGCCGCAGCAGTTGCCGGTTTATTGTCAACATCAGTTTATGAGGCTTATGCAAAACCTGTAAACAGTAAAGTTGCACCAGCAAAAGCAGCCGTTAAAAACACTCCCGCAAAATCAGTAAATAAGAAAATTGTTATTACTGCACAGGTTACAAAAAATTATCAACAAATTGATAAATTATTGGAAAATGAAAATTATAAACAAGCAGACAAATTACTTGACACTATACTAAAAGACAATCCAAATGACATAACAGCACGTGCATTGTATGCTGTTTCTCTGGCAAAGCAAAATAAGCTTGATATTGCCCAAGAGCAATTAAACAAATACTTACCAAAATACCCTAAAAATGCAAACCTTCACTATGCACAAGGTATTGTAAATATAAAAAGACAAGCATCTTCAGATATGGATTATAGAAATAACTCTGAAGAACTTATAAAAGAAGCAACACACGAATTTAATGAAGCAATAAAATTCGACACAAAACATTATCCTTCATATAATGCACTTGGAGTTATTGCTTTAAATACAGGAAATTTACCCAAAGCCAGAGAATTTTTTAATAAAGCATTAGAAATTGATAAAAATTATTCAACTGCAATTGATAACTCAGGAACAATAGACTACTTAAAAGGTGATTATGAAGAAGCACAAAATAAATTTTTAAAAGCACTGAGTATAAATCCAAACAGTTCAACAGCATATTTTCACTTGGCACAAGTTTTTGATAAAAAATCAATGTATTCAAGAGGATTGGATTCAATTGACCATTCATTAAGGCTAAAACCACAATCTTCAGTAGCGTACAATCTTCGTGGTGAAATGTTTAAAAAACAAGGTAATGAAGCCGCAGCAATAGAATCATTTAAAAAATCCATTGCAATAAAACCCGAAAATACAAAACCCTACATGAACTTAGCAAGAATTTATGAAAAACGTTTTGACAATGAGCTTGCAATTGCAAATTTAAAATCTGCATTGGCTGTAAATCCATCATTAAACCAAGCAAAATTATATATTGCTGATTTATCACTACTAAAAGGTGATAATAAAGAAGCATTAAAATACTATTCAAGTTTGGTCGGAGTAGACGGTTATAATGCAGATGCTTTAAAAGGTATTGCTAATGCTTATTTTGCCGATGCAAAAGTTAGTGCAAGTCAAAATATTATAGGAAGGGATAAAAATTTAGAAAATGCATACAATAACATAGAAAGAGCATTAAATGCAAACCCTAATGACTTGGAATTATATCTTGCAAAATTAAAATTAGCAAAAATTACAAACAGAGAACAAGCAACGGAAGAATCCTTAAAAAAGATAACAGATACACCTGCAAGGGGCTTAAATGATATGCTTGCAAAAGGTGATGCCTATTTTGCAATGAATAAATATCAAGAAGCAAAGGAGATGTTTGAGAATTCTGTTGTATTTGCACAATCACCGGAAGATTACTTGTTTGTTGCAGAAATTTTAACCTATGACAGATTTTATCCGAGTGCTAAAAATATTTTAAGAAAAGTTCTTATTAATGATTCTTCAAATGAAGAAGCAATACATAATTTAAACTACATTGCAGCAATGGAAAAACAATCCGACTCTTTATATAAAGATGCAAAATTTTTAACTAAAAAGGACAAAAATAAGGTTTTTGCAAGAGAATATGCACTTCGTTCATTGGAATATAATCCAACAAATTATGATGCAGCATTACTAAGTGCAAAATTGTGTGAAAAACAAAAAAAATATCAACAAGCAATAGATTCTTACAAAGTTGTTGCAGGCTTAGACCAAAGACCACGTAAAGTTAAGAGCATTAATAAAAAAATAACAAAACTTGAAAAGAAATTGCAAAAAGTAAATAATAAATATAAACAAAAAGAGGAAAAAGAATTCAAAAGATGGCAAGACAACTCAACGCCAAATTTATAATAAGTGCAGAAAAACTCAGTCAGTGTCCAAACTTTACGCTGGCCGAGTTTCCGTTGCTGGGACGTTCAAATGTTGGTAAATCTTCATTTATAAACTGTCTTTGCAATAACAAAAAACTTGCAAAAACTTCAAACACGCCCGGAAAAACAAGATTAATAAACTTCTTCAATTTTTCAGAAAAATTTATGATAGCAGATTTGCCGGGTTATGGTTATGCAAAAGTTTCAAAAGAAGCACAAGAACGCTGGCAAAAATATTTAGAAGAATATTTGTTAAATCGGAACCAAATAACTTCATTAATTCAACTTGTTGACGGGCGACATGAATTACAAAAAAATGACCTGCAAATGCGAGAATGGGTAAATGCTTATGAGTTACCGATTTTTACAGTAGTTACAAAAATGGATTATGTTCCAAAAAATAAAGTGTTAAAGGTTATAACAAATGTAAAAAAACAATTTGGTGGAGTTGTTTTACCGTTTAGTGCCATTGATAGAAAATATTGCGATGATATGTTAAATCACTTAATAGGATTATCTGAAAATAACCCCACGGACTAATGTATTAAACTATTTATTGTACATAATTTTTGTATGTATGATTCACTATGGTATAAATCTTTAAATACACCGTTATTATTACCTCCGGATTGGGTATTTGCACCGGTTTGGATAATTTTATACTTAATGATTTTTGCTTCTTTTTGGATTTTTATTAGAACAGAAAGTCCTATAAAAAAGACGTTAGCAATTTCATTTTTTGTTATACAATTATTGCTAAACTTTATTTGGTCAACAGTATTTTTTACTATGACTGATATTCAAGGTGCTTTAATTGTTGTAATTTTCATGTGGCTTTTTATTGCCTTTACAATAATAGAATTTTTTAGAATAAGCAAACTTTCCGCATATTTGCTCATACCTTATTTATTATGGGTTAGCTTTGCATTATATTTAAATTTAAGTTTTTATATTCTAAATAAATAACTACATTAAATTATTGAAATATTTAAATTGCTATTCTTAAAACATTGCTATATATGATAGTATTAAATTATGAGAAATTTAATATTAATACTGTTAATAATGCTTGCCGGTTCTATATCATTTGCAGAAAATGTAAAAAACGGTTTAAACAGCATGCCTGCTGATAATACAATAAAAGAAACAGATGACAATAAAACATTAGAAAAAGAAGAAGTAAAACCTTCGGAAGAAAAAACAAAAGACGACGATACTTTACCAAAACCGGACTATACGACAATTATAAATGGCGATCAAATATTTTATTATGACAAAGAAGGTAAATTTTTTGCAAGAGATAAAAAAATAAAAGAACAAACATTTTTCTATAATAAAACAGGTCAATTAATAGGAAAAAGTGCTATTCGTGGAGAAAAAACTTATTACTACAATGCTCTAAATAAATTTTTAGGTGTATGTGATGAAAACGAATGTTTTGATAGCGAAATGGCATCAACCGGAAAAATTCCTCCGTTACCAAAGATTAAAACCTTTACACCGTATGTAAATCCTGATATATTAAACCCAAAACAACAAAAAAAGACATTAGAAGAAGAAGAATAATTTAAAAAACTAAATAAAATTTAAAAATAGTGTTGACAGAAAAAAATTTTTCTTGTATATTGGTTGTACACTATTGAGAGCATTTAGCTCAGTTGCTCAGTGAGGTGGAACCGAACGAGAGTTCAAATAAGGCTCTGCCAACTGAAAAGAAATTTAATAGTTATGGTGTGGGCGTTTAGCTCAGTTGCCCAGTGAGGTGGAACCGAACGAGAGTTCAAATAAGGCTCTACCAACTGAAAAGAAATTTAATAGTTATGGTGTGGGCGTTTAGCTCAGTTGGTAGAGCGCTTCCCTTACAAGGAAGATGTCGGGAGTTCGAGCCTCTCAACGCCCACCATTTTAAAAGGACTACTTCGGTAGTCTTTTTTGTTTGCGAGGCATCTCACTACCGACGGGAGTTCTCTTCTCATTCAAAACCTGA
>CAJOKJ010000012.1 GCA_905235155.1 Candidatus Gastranaerophilales bacterium | reverse complement strand
TACAAAAAATACTTAATATAAATAAGGAAACTAATAATTTTCTATAAAAAACATCGAATATTTCTTAACGCTATGTAAGACCGTTGTGGTTATTGCATTGTGGGTATTTGTTAAGAAATATTAATTATCATAGAACAAGAGCTTCCTTTAAAATTTGTAAGTCAACAAAATCAAACATATCAACAGGTTCTGCAAAATTAACCAACAAATCAATATCGCTTTCTTCAGTTTGAAGATTTTTTGCATAAGAACCAAATAACAAAAAGTTATTCACATTATATTTTTCAACAAAATAATCTTTGTTATCATTCAATATGTTTTTTTATTTCTTCTATCGTATAAATTTTGTTCATAAATTCATTATAACACACTTCAAAACAAAAATAAATCTTGAATTAACCTGTTGTTTGTACTAACATTCTCTTATGGCTAAGATAATTACAGTACAAAAAGGAACAAAAGATATTCTGCCAACAGAAATGGACAGTTGGCACTTCATTGAAGAAACTGCTAAAAGAGTTTTTTCAAATGCGGGTTATAAAGAAATAAGAACCCCTATTTTTGAGGCAACAGAGTTGTTTGCACGTGGCGTTGGTGATACAACAGATATTGTGAACAAAGAAATGTACACGTTTGAAAAATCAGAACGTTCTTTAACATTGCGTCCTGAAAATACAGCAGGTGTCGTTCGTTCTTATATTGAAAACGGTATGCACAGGCTTTCTGCACCAGTAAAATTATGGTATAAAGGTCCAATGTTTAGGTATGAACGTCCGCAGGCAGGTCGTCAAAGACAGTTTCATCAAGTAGGTATGGAATTGTTCGGTATAGCACAACCAACGGCTGATGTTGAGGCTATTTCACTTGCTGTAAATTATCTAAATGCTATCGGTCTTAACGATTTGGATGTAGAAATTAACACACTCGGTTGTCCGACTTGCAGAGAAGAATATAAAAAACGATTAAAAGAAGTTCTAAAACCTTATTTGTCAGAACTTTGTCCTGATTGTCAAAAAAGATACGAAAAAAACCCTTTAAGACTTTTAGACTGCAAAGTTGAAGAATGTAAGGCAATTTACGAAAAACCTGAAGTAAAAGAAGTTATAACATCAGATTTTGTTTGTCCTGAATGTCATGAGCATTTTGAAAATGTAAAGAGCTATTTAAATGTTTTAGGTATAAAATATTCCGTAAATAAACTTCTCGTAAGAGGTTTGGATTACTATAACAGAACAGTTTTTGAAATAAAATCAAATAACTTAGGCTCACAAAATGCAGTTTGCGGAGGAGGTCGTTACGACAGTCTTGTAAGGAATTTAGGTGGCGAAGATACTCCTGCTGTCGGTTTTGCAATGGGTATGGAAAGGTTGATTTCACTTTTACCACAAAGAGAAAGCCAAAAACTTGATGCTTATGTCGTTTCAACTAATATTGAAGAAACTCTTAAATTGGTTGAATATTTAAGAAAAAATGATATTAAAGTTGATTTTGATATGACTAATAAAAAATTTACAAAACAACTTGAAAAAGCTTCAAAACTTGCACGTTTTGCCTTGATTTTAGGCGAGGATGAAATTAATAACAGCACAATTTCTGTTAAAAATCTTGAAAATTCCGAACAAGTTTCAGTAAAACTTGAAGAATTAGGGGGCATTTTAAAAAATGTCCAATAAGGTAGATGAAATTATAACAAACCTTATTAAATCCTTAAAAGAAAAATTTTCTGATTTTAAAGGTCTTTATTTGTTCGGTTTATATCTTGACGGCAAAATGCACGAAGACGAAGATATTGAACTTGTTGCGATTTTTGATAATAAACAGGATAAAACCAAAAGAGAAGAAACTTGGAGAATAGTCGGAAAAATAGAAGAAGATTTTGATGTTTTTATTGACTTACATCCTTTAACAATTCAAGAATTAAAAAAAGACGAAGAACTATATCAAGAAGTGACAGAAGAAGGTATTTTCTTCAATTCTGAACTATTTTAAACAGTTTTATTTTAATCCAAAATAAAAAATAAAAATCAAAACTATCGGTATAATGTATTTAAGACCGATATCAAATATTTTTGCAAAAATCATGTTTTTAAATATCATTTCGCCTCTAATTTTCAAAAACCATCCTGCAATTATACATAAAATAAGAGAATTTAAAGGTAATAATATATTTGATGCTGAAAAATCGAGTATATCAAAAATTGTTTTATCAAATAATTTTAGGTTATTTAAAACTCCAAAGGACAATGTCGCAGGTACACTGATTGATGCGACGATAAAAAATATTATAATACATGCTTTTAATCTGGATAATTTAAATCTTTCAACCAAAGTTGCACAAGGAACTTCGAGCATGCTTATACCTGATGTTATTGCAGCACAAAATAACAAAATAAAAAATGCAACTATTACCGCAAGGGATTTGCATAAATACTTTTGGTAGAGTTACAAACACTAAGCCTGCACCTGAATTTGCCTCCAGTCCGAAAGAAAATACCGCAGGAAATATCATTATTCCCGCAAGTACTGAAAATAATATACTTGAAAATATTATTGTATATGCTGATTGAACTATACATTTATCTTCTTTTATATAACTACCGTAGGTTAATAATGTACCTGTACCAACACTCAATGTAAAAAAGGCTTGTCCCATTGCTGTTAAAACAGTTTGACTGTTAAACTTTGAAAAATCAGGCTTAAATACATACTCTAAACCTAAATGAGCATTTGGCAGATTTAAAGATGCAGCCATTAACACAATTAAAATAATTGCAAGTATCATATAATTATTCACAAATTCAATACCCTTTTTAACACCTCTGGCCATAAAAAATGTACATATCAATAAAAATATTATTGTCGATATTGATGTGGCATAAGGATTTTGAACAAAATTTGCAAGGTACTCAACAGGATTTTCAATGTTAAAATTCACAAAACTCTTAATAACATAATAAATTATCCATCCACCGATTACGAAATAAAAAGACGGAATAATTATGGCAGTTATATTGTCTAAAAATCCAAAAATCTTAAATTTAGGATTAACCTGTTCATAAGCACCAACACAATCCTTTTTTGTAATTTTACCAAACATGAGCTCTGCCATTAAAGGTATAAAGCATAATGTTGATATCAAAATAACGTAAGTTATTAAAAAAACAGCACCACCGTTTTGTCCCATAACATAAGGAAAACGCCAAATATTTCCCAAGCCTACGGCAGAACCGATTGCCGCAAGTATAAATGAATATCTTGAACTCCATGTTGGTCTTTTGTTTTCCATATTTTTAAATTCCTATACTGATTTTATTATATCAAACAAAAAATTATATACAAACAAAGAAGGCAAGTTTAGTGACTTCCAACAGATTTTTTGTAACACTTCTTTAACAATGCCAAAAAATCATGTTAACCAAAGTGAATTGAGAGTGGTGAATAGTAGTAAATTGTCTAATATGTGTTTGAACTTGAACTTTTATTTACAAGTAGTATTTGTCCAACTTAACTGAGTTCCATTTGGACATTTACCCGTTCTGTCTGCTTTTAAATAATCCATATTTTCATTTTGAACTACCCAACCGGTACAATGTACACCGGTTTTAAAGCAAGAATCTTTAAGTTGGGCATCCGTTAATTTATAACCAATGGGATATACTTCACCATTATTTATATCAAAAGCAAATAAATCTTTACCCCAAGTATTTGCACCTTTATTCGGACCATCTATATCAATAGCAAAATAATCGGTATATCCACCTATTGCTAGGGCTGTACCATCCGCCAAAAGATATGTATATCCCACTTCAGCATGAGAGCCATATTCAGATAAAATATCACCATTAGAATTATCTAATTTTTTTGCTGAAGTACTTTCACAACCACTACCTGTTTGACCACAATTTTTTGATATCTTTAAAAATTCGATTATCCTGTTTTCATTTATTTTATTATCATAGACTACCCATGCTCTTCCTGTGGCATCGCTTAAATTTTGATATAATTTTTTTACCTTTGCTACTTTTTCTTTGTCGCCTGTTGAACTATTCAAGTTTGGCAGTGTTAATGCTGCAACTACACCAATTACTCCCATTACAATTAATGTTTCTGCCAGTGTAAACGCAAATAATTTTTTCATAATATTCTCCTTCGTGTATTTAAAATAAGAATACATTATTTTATTAATTTATAAAAGTAAATACCAAATATATTTTATTATTGAATATATTAAAATATTATACTTTGCATACAATAAAGATATTATGGAAAAATTTAAACCGGTTAAACAAGAAAAAACAGTAATAAGTATCAGACTTGATGTTGATACTCTTAAAAATATTGATGAAATTTCGCAAGAAACTGATATAAGCCGTAATGAACTTATTGTTCAGTGTATAAATTTTGCACTCAAAAATTTTAAAAAATAGTTATTATTTTGCAAATTTTAATATATTGTCGCAGTCTTTGTAATTTTCACTTAAATTGACATAATATTTATAAAGCGGTGATTCTTTTGCCATACCAACATTTTCAATCCAGTCATTAAGCGTAACTTCATTTTCTTTATCTATTGACCTATAAACGTTATATGAAGGCAAAAAATATCTATGCTTAAAATTGTTAAGCATAATCTTGCTTCGATTTTTGCAACTTGCTCCAAAATTACGTATTTCTTCATTTTTTACACTGTCGCTATTATTATTTTTCATTAATAATATTTCACTAATTTTATCATTATCAAATTCCAGAAAACGCAATTGCTCTTTTAAATGATTTTGCCGAATAAGTTTTTTTAAATGATAAATACTCGCATTTACAGCATTTTCATCAAAAAAGTTTTCTGCAAATACAGGCATTGAAAATAATATTAAAACAATTAAAATAATATATTTTTTCATTTTATTCCTCAGTTTCTTCAACCCAACGCTTAACATCAAAACGCAAGTCTTTCACTTTAATTTTTAGCGATGTCAAATATGGTTCAAAATCTTTCAATATTTTTGTCTTTCTGAGCATTAATTCTTGTGCAACAGCGGAATTTTTACAGGCAACAACCATAACCTGTCCGCTTGTCATTGAATATGGTCTTGAATTATTTTGGAATTTTTCGCCAACAATGCGTTTCCAAAATTTAAAAAGATTATTTCTTGTAATAGCCTTTTTTAAAACATTATTATCCGCCAGCAATTGCGAAACAATTTCATCAACACCTTCAAAATTTGTGTATAGTACCTTTTTTGCCATAAAATACCTGTTTTAAAAATTTCGTGTTATAATCAAGAAATGGAATACTTGAACTTAGATGATAGCATAAAACAATCGAAAAATATATTAATTATATCACACGTAAATCCGGATGGTGATACATTAGGTTCAATGCTTGCCTTGAGAGATATTATAAATTTAAATTACAAAAAGAAATCCGATATGATGATAATTTCAAAAATTCCTAAAATGTATAATTTTATGGAAGGTTTGAAAGATGCAAAACATTTCTCTCAATATGACAATTCAATGGTATATGATATGGTCATATTGACAGATGTAGCAGCGTTAGACAGGATTTTTGAGGCTCAGATTTTTTACGAAAAAGCAAAAATAAAAGTAGCAATAGATCATCATAAAACTAACAAT
Organism: Candidatus Gastranaerophilales bacterium; assembly: GCA_905235155.1. Lineage (GTDB taxonomy): Bacteria > Cyanobacteriota > Vampirovibrionia > Gastranaerophilales > Gastranaerophilaceae > UBA6984. Next base: position 50,379 of record CAJOKJ010000012.1, on the reverse strand, counting down.
TATAACGCACATATAAGGTTTGTTGACAGCGAAGCAAGTTCAACAGGAGAAGTTCTGTTTAAATTAGCAGAAAATCACGGTTGGAAAATAAATGAAAAAATTGCAGAAGCATTGTATACGGCAATTCTTACTGATACAGGCGGTTTTAGACATGATAACACTAGTGCTTTAGCATTAAAATTTGCCTCAAAACTGGTATTAGCCGGTGCAAAACCTCAATGGATTTATAAAAATTGTTATGAACTAAAATCCAAAAATTTTGTTATGTTTCAGGCAAATTGTATAAATAAAACAGAATTTGCAGAAAATGATAAAATAGCATATCTTACGGTTTACAAAAAAGATTTGGAAAAATATTCCAATGAAGACGATTTAACAGAAGGACTTGTAGAAAAGATACGTTCAATAGATTCTACCGAAGTCGCATTTTTATTGAAAGAAATTGATAATAAAATGTTTAAAGTTTCAATGAGAAGTAAAAATATTGATGTTGCAGAAGTTACATCTGTATTTAACGGTGGCGGACATAAATTTGCTGCCGGTTGTGTTGTCAAGGGTACAGCAGAAGACTGTGCAAAAAGACTTTTGGCAGAAATTAAAAAACAAGGTTTATAATGAAAAAAGCAATAATTTATCTGAAAAGACTTATAAAATCAATTGTAGATAATGACTTTTTTGGCATGGCATCAGAAATGAGTTACATGTGTTGTCTTGGCATTTTCCCGTTAATGCTTTTTTTAACAGGTGTTTTTGGCTGGGCAGGCAAACACGAATTTATGCGTCCTGTTTTTGCATTTATGTCTTCTATCATGCCGATTGATACTATGGGCTTAATAAATACCGTTATGAAAGAAGTTATGTTTTACTCTAAGGGTGGTTTTTGGGCTATTTTAGGCTTTGTTATTACTCTATTCTTAACAACAAACATGATTGCAATAATTTCAAAAGGACTAAACAGAGCATATAAAATTGATGAAACTCGTTCATTTATATACACAAGAGCCATTGCGTTTGCCATGCTTTGCGTAAATACTACTGTTTTATTTTTGACTATAAACTTAATTATATTTGGTAAAGTTCTTTTAAACTTTTGTGTAACATATTTAAATTTGGGCGAAGATGTTGCTTCAATGTGGATGTTCTTACGCTGGCCTATTGCCTTTGTTGCGTTATATATACTCGCATTTTTGCAATACTACGCTTTACCGGATTTAAAAGGTTCTATAAGATTGAAACTTAAAAGTACGGTTCCGGGTACATTTTTCTTTTGTACAAGCTGGTTATTAGGCTCTTGGGGCTTTTCTATATACATAGATAATTTACATACCTACAATTTTGTATACGGAACAATTGGTGCTTTTGCGGTTTTAATGGTTTGGCTTTATTACACTTCAATACTTATTCTTGTGGGTGCAGAAATAAATTCTCAAGTATATAACAGGCTTGAAATATCGTCCAATTGCAAGTAATTTTAATTTTGTTAAGTACTATTGCTTTTAAAAATTTATTTTGTTATAATTATTTCAAATATTAGGAGAAATCATGAGAAATATAGTTATTTTTACTACAAAAAAAACATCTGAAATTAAAGATACTATCGAACACTTAGATAATATCGAAGATTTAAACATACGTGTTGAGTTATCAGACAATGTAAAAGATTATTTGTTATTAAATCCTGCAATGCTAATTATTGAGGATGTTCCAAATTTAACAGATATTTTAATGACAACAAAATTTAAGGTTCCTGTATTATTTGTAGGCAACCCAATCAATGATGTTACAATTAGAGCATTGACTTATGATTATATTACAACACCAATAAACAAAGATTTATTAATTGTAAGAATTAACGCTTTGTTAAAGGTTAAAGAATTATACGATAAGATAGAAGAAGTTTCTACAACAGACGAATTAACAGGTTTACATAACAGAAAATACTTACAAGAACGTTTAGATGCTGAAATTTCACGTGCAAGACGTTACAAAACTCCATTATCTTGCTTGTTATTTGACATTGATTTCTTTAAGGTTGTTAATGATATGTACGGTTATGAATGGGGTGACGTTCTTTTAAGAAACTTGTCAGACAAATTAAAACAAATGATAAGAAAAGAAGATGTTTTGACTCGTTATGGTGATGAAGAATTTATCGTAATTCTTCCAAACACATCGGAAGATAATGCATTCTTATTTGGTGAACGTTTCAGACGTGATATCGAAAAAATGGAATTTATACCGGCAGGTGAAGAAGAAAAACACCCAATTACAGTATCAGGCGGTATTTCTACTTATCCTTGCTTAAAGAATGTGGACGAAGATGCTAATACAATCATCAGATACGCAGAACATGCTTTGTATAACGCTAAAAAACGTGGTAAAAATAAAATCGTTCAATTCTCTCAAATAAATTTAGAATTTTAATTATATGATAGATAATAAAAAAGTCTTGGTTTTAAAACCAAGACTTTTTTATTATCTATATAACATTTAATCAATTATTTTATAATTATAATCAGGTAATTCTCTCATACGTTCTTCAATTTGTTCAAAAGTTAAAAGACCTTCTGTTGCACTAAATTTTGACACCACAGAACCTGAATTTATAGAACCGTACACAAGAGATTTACCAATATCCATATTAGTTCTGTTCATACTTGCACAGAAAGTTGACGCAAATGCATCACCTGCACCGAGAGTTGAAACTACTTTACCCGGATATACGGGACAATAGAATATATTTTTGCCATTGTAAGCATAAGCACCATTTCCGCCATCAGTTACAACAACAACTTGATAATCTTTAACTTTTAATTTTTTTAAAATATCTACTAAATCAGGATGTATTTTTTCTTCTGAAAATTTATGTTCGGAAGTATCAGGGCGAATTTCAATTTTTGTACACATTTGGGCTTCTTCTTTATTCATAACAACCACATCAGCATCTTCAAGAATTTTTTTCATATATTCAAACCCTTTTTTAATACTTGAAGTCCCTGCATTAACACAAACTTTAACACCGTTGTTATGAGCAAAATCCACCAATGGTTCTAAAATTTTTGTTGATTTGCCGTTTAAAGGTGCAACATATAAAAATTTTGTATTTTTTATTGCATCAAAATCAATATCGTCTTTTTTTATTTCCCCATTTCCGCCTCTGTGTGCAAGAACGGTTCTGTCACCTTCAAAACTAACTAATATAATAGAAAAACCTGTTGTAGTTTTTGGTGTTTGAATTATGTGTGAAAGATTTACTCTTTTATTTTCAAAATATTTTAGAACACCTTTTGAGTAAATATCTTCTCCCAACTTAAAAATTGCAGAAGTATCAAAACCTAAATTTGCAAAATTTACGGCAGTATTAACACCTCCACCGCCAACATTAGTATCAAAATCAGTAATTTCCAATTTTGAACCATATTTATAACTCATAAATTCTGATTTTTTATCCGTTGATTGTACTGAAACAATATTTGCATCATCACATCTGACAAAAACATCAATAGTTGCACTACCAATTGTTACAATATTTGACATAAAAATCTCCTTGTTTAATTTTAATTCTTAATAATTCTTGCCGGAAAATTATTTTTCAAAAGTTCATTAGCAAGAGATTGTGCCTTTTCTTCAGATGAAAAAGAACCGACTTGCAATGTATAAGTTCCATTGATATTTTTAATGAACGGACTTACACCCAAAGCAGAATCTTGTAATGCTGTTTGAGCGACTTTTGCTTGATCAATTGTTGAATAACTGCCAACAACAACTTTAACAACGGTTGGAACAGAATTTTCATCCGAAATTTTAGTAATTTTTACTGTCGGTTTTAACATAGGTACTGACGAAGGTTTTGTTGCAGTTTTTTCTTCATCAAGGTCTTTTAATTGTGTAATTTCCTGTTTAACTTTTTTTACGGGAATTTTAACTTTTTCTTCTAATTCTTTTGAAAAATAATTATCTTCGTCTATTTCTTCAAAAGTCGAATTCATTTTTTCTTCAACTTTTTTTGCAATATCCGAAGTATCTTCAGATTGAATAGCTTTTAACCTGTTATCAATAAAACCTTTAACACCAAGTCCTGATTCTTTTGCATCAGTTGAACTATCTTCACCTATTGCAACGTCAACACTTGGAGTAATATGTTTTGCAGCACCGATAAAAAATATCAACATAATTAAAAATGTTGTAATAAATACCGTTAAAACATTTTGAGCCGTAACATCTTTTTGTTTTTTATATCTTTTAAGATTTTGATATTCCGTTTGTCTTCCAGTCATTCTTAATTTCCTTATTAAAAGTAATTTTACACTAAATTTTAATTTGTTTCAACCCTTATTTAGTTTCCAAAGTAGTTTTTAAGATTTATTGTAAGTTTTTCATTACGGCATAATTTTTTTAATTTGGAGATAGCTCTGTTTTCGATTTGTCTTATACGTTCTCTGGAAACTCCGTACATTGAGCCTATTTCATCAAGTGTTTTCTTTTCACCGTTATTATTTAATCCATATCGCATAATCAAAACATCACGTTCTTTGTCCATTAATTGACTAAGCATTTTTTGTATATCTTCAAGCATGCTTTCTTGTGATACTCTTGAATCAGGAGTATCCGTAGTTTCATCAACAATATAATCCGCAATTTTTGTTGAATCTTCTTTTTTATTATTAGCAGGTGTTTCAATACTTATTGTTGATTGTGCTGATTTTACAATTTGAGTAAGTTTAGAAACAGGTATACCTAAACGATATGCTATTTCATCTTTTGTTGGTGTTCTTCCTAGTTCTGTTGTCAAATCTACCGTTGTTTTTTTGATTTTATTTAAAGATTCTATCATGTGAATAGGTAATCTTATTGCTCTTGCTTTATCAGCAATTGCTCGTGTTATTGATTGTTGTATCCACCATGTTGCATAAGTTGAAAATTTATATCCTTTTTCGTAATCAAATCTTTCTGCGGCTTTCATTAAACCAATGTTTCCTTCTTGGATTAAATCAAGAAATGACAAGCCTCTGCCTATATATTTTTTTGCAATACTTACAACAAGTCTTAAATTAGCATTTACCAGAATATTTTTTGCAAATTCACTTTGTTCTTCTTTGATTTTTTTGGCAACATCAAGTTCTTCAGCTGAAGACAAAAGAGGTATTTTTCCTATCTGTTGGAGATATATTTTTACAGAGTCATCAGTATTAACAGAGCTGATACTTTCTTGAACTTTAGGATCTTCGACGTTATTCAGTATGTCGTCTTCGTCATCTTCAGGTTCTTGTAAGCTGTTAAAATCAACACCTTCGTCTGATATTTCTTCTTCAAGTAAATTTAATTTTTCTAATTCTTTATCACTCATTATTTATCCTTTTTAATACATTTTTGCCGCACAGTTTCAAATATAATAGCACTTAATGCATTTGAAACATTTAGTGAATTAAAATCTCTAAGCATGGGAATTTTAATCTGAAAATCAGATAATTTTATTATGGATTTTGAAACTCCTGCATGTTCTGCACCCATTACCAGTACAAAATTCATGTCTGTATAATTCACATCGTAATAATTATCTTTTGCATTTGCTTCCGCTGCAATTACCCACCAGTTGTGTTCTTGCATTTGTTGTAATGCACTGACAGGACTATTGACTTTTATTATTTTGATATGATTGGTTGCACCTGCCGAAGTTTTTTCTACAACCGAATTAACTTGAACACTTCGTCTTGCAGGTATCATAACTGCTTCTACACCTGCACATACGCAAGTTCTTATAATTGCACCTAAATTGTGGGCATCTTCTACCCCATCAAGCATTACAACAGAAGAATTGTGATGTTCTTCTGTTATAAAATCTTCTAATTCGGTATATTTTATCGGCGAAATTTGTGCAATAACCCCTTGATGATTGTATTCGTTATATTGGGAAAATTTTTCTTTTGCTACAAACTGAAATATTACACCTTGATTTTTGCAAAGTTCCTTTATACGTGCAATTTTGCCGTCTGTATGTACGCTGTTAGATATTAAAATTTTATTTATTTCACGTTCTTGGTTTTCCAATGCTTCAAGAACGGAATTTTTACCGAAAATTATATCATCCATTACTTACAAACCTCAAGCATTTTATTAATACAGCCAAGTGCTTTTTTTGATATTTCTTCATCTACAAAGATTTCGTTTGTTTCGTTTTCTAATACATTGTAAATATCTTCAAGGGTATTGTGTTTCATGTTTGGACATACAACATTTTCTTTGATTAATATAAACTCTTTATCCGGGCAATCTCTTTTTAATCTGTCAACAACACCTTTTTCAGTTGCAATAATAAATGTTTTTTCATTACTTTTTTTTGCATAATCCATTATTTGAGAAGTGCTTCCGACAAAATCAGATATTTTGCATACTTCTTTATGACATTCAGGATGTGTAAGAACTTTTGCATCGGGATATTTTTCCATTGACGATACTATATCTTCGGGTTTGATTCTCATGTGTGTAGGACAAAAACCGGGATATGTCGTTACTTTGATATTTTTTAATTGTGCTTCAACCCATTTCCCAAGATATGTGTCAGGGCAAAATAAAACTTCAGGTACATTTAAACTTTTAACTATTTTCAACGCATTGGAACTTGTACAACATATATCGCATTCTGATTTTACTTCTGCCGTAGAATTTATATAACAAACAACGGGTATGTTTTTGTTTTGTGATTTAAAATCCCTTAATTGTTCTAAATTTATCATGTCAGCCATTAAACAACCTGATTGCATATTTGGCAGGAACACTCTTTTATTTGGTGAAATTATTTTTGCAGTTTGGGCCATAAAATAAACCCCCGCAAAAATAATGATATCAGCATTCGTTTTTGCTGCCATTTGGCTAAGATATAAAGAATCGCCTACATAATCCGCAACTTCATCAATCTCGATATTTTGATAGCAGTGACCTAAGATTACTGCATTTTTGTCCTTTTTTAATTTTAAAATCTTGTCTTTTAACATTTTAAATGCCTTGCGTTATATTTATTTGACGTAAATACATGTTTAAATTATAATGTACCTAAGTTATTATATAATAAAAACAACAAATCAGAATATATGTTAAATCAATTACTATCACAATTGGGTGGCACAAATACAAAGGGGACTGTCGGTGTATCAGTTTCACCTTCTGTTGGCTTGGAAATGATTGAAATCAATCCAAAAACAAAAACAGTTGAAAAATATGCATGCAAACCACTGGATTATGATTATTCAAAACGTGAGATTGCAGATTATAACAGATTTATAGATGTATTAAAAGAACTGTTTGAAGAACTTAAAATAAGTCCGAAAAGTTCTATTATTTTGTCATTGCCTTCTGTGCATTATGGTTTGATTTCGCTTCCTATAAATTTAAGCGATGAAGGTGTTACAAGTGCTATTATTTCAGAAGTTGAACAATCTTCATATATTTTTAAGCGTCAAGATCCTGTCATCAGTTGGACGGACGCATATAATAATGAAAATAAAGAAAATCGAGAAGTTGTATATGGTGCAATTCAACAATCTGCATTGGATGAAATTAATGCGGCATGTGTTGAAGTCGGTTGTAATTTAATTGCCATTGAAACCGCTCCTAACTGTTTGTTAAAAACATTGAGTTTTAATCAACTTGCAGAAGAACAAATGGCTCCAAATACAACTTGGATTATGATGGTTATTAATCAAAACAGTTATTCCATGATTACAATGAACGGCAGAAGTATTATGGAATATAGAGAAGAACCACTTGCGTTACGTTCTTTTGTCGGTGATGAAATTTATGAAGCCATTATTTCATCTGCACAATTGACATTGCAAACTGTTATATCAAATTATTTATATATTGTATCAGAAACGGATGTTGTTTCAGCAGAAGTTTTGTCAATGAAAATACCGTTTGATGGTAATGTTAAATTTTTAGAAAGCAACAAATATGTTCAAAACGTTATAATGCAGGCATCGTATAATGTTCTTCCTAATCTGGCAATTAAAATAACTCCGGAAGTAATAGGTGCCGGAGTATATCAATATTCAGATTTTCCGTTCAAGTTTAATCTGCTTGGACAAGGCATAGACGCAAATGCTCTTGTAGTCGATTCCGCACCAAAGATTATGATTGGTAATGTGGAATTTGAATTGTCATCATCTTTTTTGAAAAAAGCATTAGGTATCTTTGCTGCAATAATTATAATTCCGACAGTTTTAATAATTTTACTTTCAAACTATTTAACGGGTGGTCAACAAGCAAAATTAGATGAAATAAATAGTCAAATGGAAGCAAATAAAACTGAATTAGAAGGTTTTGCAGAGGTTGATAGAAAAGATGAATTTGACGTAAAGCTCGAAACTAATACTATTCAAGCATACAACCGTGTAAAAATGATATATTATTCCGCAATAGGTGCAAATATACCTCAAAATACGTGGTTAATATATTTGAAAATATTAGCAAACGGTAAAATTGATATTATAGGTCGAGCACAGACAGCGGATGCGGTTTATTCATTTTATAAAGGTATGAAGATGTCTGTTATAAATTCAGATTTGAGATTAAACAGACTTGAAATGTCAGCTGATTCTGTTGGAAACTTGGTTATAGAAGATTTAAACAGTATAAAACCTAAATTCTATGAATTTGAAATTACTAACTTAAATGAAGATGATTTGCACAAATTGGACGAAGAATTAAATGCCGTGCCTCGTGATGAAGAAGGTAATCCAATGGATAATGCTGAAAAGATGCCTAAGAAGCGTCGTGGCTTCTTGTTTAATGACTTTTTACAACTTCCAAATATGGAAGATAAAGCAGCACCACAAGAAAACGGCAATAATCCTGAACCGCAAAATCAAGGTAAACCTCCGAAAAATTTACCGGCTAACCTTGAATCAATTGATAAATTCTAAAAAGGTATGATTAATGAAAGAATTAGAAAAATATAAAGAAGCTTTAATGTATTTGGTACTGATTATTATCATTGCTGTATTTTGTTTTAAACAAATTCAACCAAAGGTAATGGCTACAATTGCAATTTTTGGTCAAGTTAAAGAACAGGCAAATGCTGCTGAGCAAATTTCACAACAATTATCTATTGCAAAGCAAAAGGCAGACAGAAAAAAGAAATTGAGAATGCTTGATGATATGACTAAAAAGATTTATCAGCCAAATGGTGCAGCAACCGATTCGGAATCAACATTCGCTTTATTATTAGATGATGTTATTGAAATAACAAGAAAAAATCACATAAAAACACACTCTATTCAGTCTACTCTTGACCCTGAAGATGATCCTTTTATAAAAGGCGATAAAGCACATTTTTCAGCTAATAAGTTAGATATGAAGATGATTTCCGACTATACAGATTTCAAAGGTTTTCTTGAAGATTTATATAAATATCCGTATTTGCTAAATGTAAACAATATAGAAGTTTTCCCATATTCAAAAAATAAAAGAATTTTGCTTATAAATTTAACTATTACTCTGTATGCTAACAAATCTGCTGAAGAAACAGCCGAAGCTGAAAAAGGAGAAAACAAAGAAAACAAAGAAGACAAAGAAGAAAAACCGGAAGGCGAATAATTTATTTTAACCTTTTGGAAAGTCTTTTAGTTTTGAAAATATTTGTAATTTAGAGAAAACATGTTTTCTTTATTTTTTGCACAAGTTGAGCAATACGGTGTTTCCAGATACATTTTTTTACCGTAATCTTTGAAATCGGCTCCCATTCTGCCTCTGTGGTCATTTGCAAGAAACGGACAAACATAAATGCCATTTTCTGTTAAAATTCTTCCTGTTTGACAGTCAAGTTTTTCAAAATTTTCTACAACGCAGTCTTCTTTGTTGTATTTATCATAGTATTCGTTTATTAAAAAGTTGCAGTCTTCTACGTGTACATCAATGTTATCAAATATTGTTTTAAAGTTAGTTAATAAAGTTTTTTTACTTTCTTTATAAAAGTTTGTTATATTAAAAATAGGATTAAAATTATATTTTGACAATATTTTTGATGCATGTAATATTTGTCTGTATGAGCCTCTGCTTCTTACTTCATCATTTTTTATTTCGTTATAATGATTAATTGGCAGCATGAATATAATTTCATTTTCGGATTCGTCTTCAACTTTTTTTAAAAATCTTATTTTTTTCTCGTTTAAAAAAGAACCGTTTGTGCAAATACAAACATTTGTAACTGTTAAGCAAAGTCTTAAAATGGCATTAAAGTCTGGGTGCAGCATAGGTTCTGCACCTGTAAGATAGATACAATAAATGTTTTCATTTATTGTGTCTTTAAGTGCTTGTTTAATTTTATCTATGTTAATAAAATCTTTAACCGTTCTTGATGTTGGAAAATCAATATAACATTGTTTGCAATGTTGATTACAATTTTTAGCCGTTAATTCTATAAATAAATTGTTTAAATTTGTAAGTTCGCTTTTTGGAACTTGATATAATTTTTCTAAATTCATAATATCACCTTCTTTTTAAATTTATTTTAAAATTTAAAGAAGTGATTAAAATTAGACGGTTGACTAAAAATATGGATAGTTTATCCTATGCCAAAATGAATTTGCTGTTACCTAAATTTAGTGGTTTTAACATCTTTTCAATTTCTTTTGAGCCTACAATCCAGTTAATGCTGCCTTGTGCAAACTTTAAAAAATGATATGTCGAAGCCATTGTTGCAACTTTTGATGCATCAAGTATATTTAACATAGAAATATCAATGGTCATGTTTGAATATTTGCTTTTTCTAATAGTTAATTTAATATTTTCTAAAATTTTGTTTGGATTCTTTTCCGTAGGAATGTTTTGAATTTTTGCTTGTAACATGTTTATCTCTCTTATAGTTGTTATATCGTTCAAAACATTACAAAAATTTGAAGTTTTGTATTAATTTACAACTTTTGTATGAGATTATTGTATAATATAGAAAACGGAGATTGTTTTAATGAAAACTCTAAATTTAATTGATACTGCAAAACATGTTTTGGATATTGAAGCAAATTCAATATTAAAAATAAAAAATAACTTAGACGAAATTGAATTTAATAAGGCAATAGATGCTATATATGACTGTAATGGCAGAGTTATTGTTACAGGCATGGGTAAATCCGGTCATATCGGCAAAAAAATTGCCGCAACATTTTCTTCAACAGGAACACCATCGTATTTTCTTCATCCTGCTGAAAGTACTCATGGGGATTCAGGTATAATAACAAGAGAAGATGTAATTATCGCAATTTCAAACAGTGGTGAATCACAAGAGTTACTAAACTTATTACCGCTTTTGAAGCGTTTTGGTGTAACAATTATTGCCATGACCGGCAATCAAAATTCAACATTAGGAAAAGCAAGTGATATTTTTATTGATATTTCGGTAGAACAAGAAGCTTGTCCATTGGGTAAAGCCCCAACTGCATCAACAACGGTTACACTTGCAGTTGGAGATGCTTTGGCAATGTGTTTGCTTGAAAAAAGAGGGTTTACGGAAGAAGACTTTTTAATTTTCCATCCGTCAGGTGCTTTGGGTAAAGGTTTCACATATAAGGTTTCTGATCTTATGCGAACAAAAGATTTGCCTGTTGAGGATGAATATAAATTATTTACGGATGTTATAGAAACAATTTCCGAATATAGATTAGGTTTGGCACTTATTGTTGATGAAAAAGGATTATTAACAGGTATTCTTACAGATGGTGATATTAGGCGTAATTTAATAAAATACAAAGATGTAAGCAATCTAAAAGTTGTTGATGCAATGACAAAATCACCAAAAACAGTTAAAGCAGATTCTTATGCTGCAAGTGCTTTACATTTAATGGAAAAATATTCGATAACTGCGTTACCTATTATCAACGAAGTTGGTGAGCCTGTTGGTGTTGTACATGTTCATGATTTATTAAAAGCAGGAGTGGTATAATGAATGACGTTATAAAAGAAAAGGCTTCAAAAGTTAAATTACTTGCCTTTGATGTTGACGGTGTTATGACAACAGGCGAAGTTACTTATGATGAAAATGGTGTTGAATATAAATCTTTTAATGTAAAAGACGGGCATGGGCTTGTAAGAGTGCAAAATGCAGGTTTTATTACTGCAATAATTACGGCAAGAAATAACGGAACTGTAAGACATAGAGCAGAAAATTTGCATATAACCGAATTATATCAAGGACAAAAATATAAACTTCCTGCATTGGAAGAAATTATGAAAAAATATAATTTAACTTACGAACAAGTAGCTTATATGGGTGATGATTTACCTGATATTTGCATTTTGGAGAAAGTTAGTTTAAAATGCTGTCCTAATGACGCTGTCGACGAAGTAAAGAGTATTTGTAATTTTATTTCGACAAAAGATGGCGGAAAAGGTGCAGTAAGAGAGTTGACAGACTTTATCCTTGAAGCACAAGGAATAGAAAAAGAGTATACAGTATCAGAGGGAAAATAATAGGAGTTTAAAATGTACGAAGTTAGTGCACAAGTAGAATTTTCAGCAGCTCATCATTTACTGGAGTATGAAGGTGGTAAATGTGAGCAACAACACGGTCATAATTGGACAGTAGAAGTTACCGTAAAAGGTGATATTTTAGACCAAAGTAATATTTTAGTTGATTTTAAAGCCTTAAAAAGAGATTTACGTTTGGTTCTTTCTGAATTAGACCATAAAGATTTGAATGAATTACCTGATTTTAAAGATGAAAGTCCAAGCAGTGAATTTATCGCAAATTATATATATTACAAAATGAAAGAAAAATATGTAGAATTGTACAAGGTTTCTGTTTGGGAAACAAAAGAATCTTGTGCAACATACTATGAGGATAAATAAAAATGAGTACAATAGAAGCAATAATATTAGGAATTATACAGGGCATAAGTGAATTTTTGCCTATTTCAAGTTCGGCACATCTTGTTTTTACTTCAAATATATATGCCATTTTAACAGGTTCACCTATTGATGTGAAAACAAGTCAACATATATTCCTTAGTATAATGCTTCACGTTGGTACTTTAATTGCTGTAATGGTTTATTTTAGACAAGAATTATGGGCTATTACAAAGTCATTTTTTAAAGCACTATATAAAAGAGATTTTTCAGATGAAGATGCAATGCTTGGTGTATATATTCTTGTGGGTACTATATTTACTATTGCAATTGCATATCCGCTTAACGATATTTCCGAAAAATTGCTTGTAAGTCCTATAATTGTGGCTTTGTTATTGATTTTGACAGGTTTTGTGTTATTCTTTAGTGAATTTAAATCTAAACACATGCCAGAACACACAAAAAATTTAGATTTTAAAAAAGCCATTTTAATTGGTATAGCACAAGGTTTGGCTGGATTTCCGGGCTTATCACGTTCGGGTTGGACAATAGCCGCAGGGTTATTTTTGGGTATGAATAGAGTAAAAAGTACAAGATTTTCATTTTTGTTAATAGTTCCAATTATTATTGGTGCTTCAATATTTTACCCTATATTGGAAATAAATCCGTCAGAATTTGCAAGTTATAACTGGCTTGGTATAATATTAGGAACAATTACATCTGCCTTTGTCGGATATTTTTGTATTAAATATTTCTTGAAATTTGTAGCAAAATTTTCAATGAACTTTTTTGCATATTATTGCATAATTGTAGGTATGCTTATAATAGCATTCTTTACAGGAATATACTACGGTTCAAATATAATTTAATCAACATTTAATTGTAGAAATACATAAATTAAGAAAAAATAGTAATAAAATGAAAAATTTAAATAATGAAGATTCTATTTACTACCATAGAGCAATAGATAAAATAGAAAATCAAGATTATAAAGGTGCTATTGAAGATGCTAATTTTGTTATTAAGCTAAATAAAGATTATGTTTCTTCTGCATACGTAATTCGTGGATTTTGTAACTATAGATTAAAAAACAATGAAGAATCTTTTACAGATTTTAATAAAGCGATAGATATAAATCCAGATAATAGTTTAATTTATAAAATTAGGGGTATTTGTAAAAATGAAAATTGGGACTATGAGGGTGCCATTGAAGATTTTAATAAATCTATTAAACTAAACCCTGAAGACGATACAGCTAAAGAGAATTTGGAATTAGCAAAAAAAAATTTAGAAGTAGTGACATCTGAATTGAATAGATGGTTGAATGATTTTAATCAACACGAACGAGAATTAATACAAGATTTTATTGATTATGCATATTGTACAAAAAGTTTAAACTATTTAACAAATTTTGATGAAGAAATAAAAAACAGAATCATTGATCAATACAAATATGAATGGTACGTTTTAAAAGAAGAAGAAGCATTTTATTATAAATATGAAAATAAACAAGGGGTTCAATATTTTAATAAAGCAATAGAAATTTGCCCTGAAAAATATTTACCGTATATTTTATATATTAAGAAAAACTGGAAAGCTAAAGAAAATGTTGAAAAAGCTCTTACTTATTGCAAAATCATTTCAAAATTAGCTACTAAAAATGAGGATTTAGAACTTCTAGAAAAAATAAAAGAAGTAACAACAAAATTTGAAACATTTTTAATAAAAAATAACACAGACAAAGAAGAAAAAAAATATTATTGCGAAGAACCAGATTATGAAACATATCTTCAAAGAAATTATTTAGATTTGCATTTAAAAATTGAAAATATATTAGTAAACCGTAATTATATGAAAATAGATGATATAGCTGAATTGCTACAAGTAAGTCCAATTGATATTGAAATGGAAATATATGCTAATTCAGATAAATTTGAGAAAAATGTTGATAAATACGGTAATGATATCATATATTTGAAATACTAGAAAAAATAGTAAATCATAAACAAAAACAAAATTAATCCAATATAAATATAGATAAAAATTATAATAGGTAATTAGTTATTTATAAGCTATTTTATATATTTTTAACAAAAAATTGCACCTTTTTGTTTTAGTTAATATTAATAATTAACCTATGAATATATTTTAGGATATTTTGTTCCAACATATTCAAAAGTCATTATTGCAACTTCATTTCGAAACTTTTTCAAAATATTTATAAACAAAGTGCGGAGGTTATATAATCTCCGCACTTTATTTGTGTGTGAAATGTGGGGTGGGTTTAGGGTAAATGAAATAATTTTGTGTGTGAAATGATATTTTTAAACTTTTTGGAATATGAAGATATATTCGTGTTGGAAGATTGAAAATCCGCCTGCTAAGGCTCTATATCTCCATAAATTTGCAGTTTTACCTTTTGCTCTTTCATTGCCTTGAATGTCTTTTACAATAATTGATTTTAATTTAAAACCAAGTTTTTTCATTCTGTTCATACACTCAAAGCCTAAAGGTTGTACTTCTGAATTTTTATAACTGTCGCCAATAATCAGTGCGGCAAATCTGCCTTTTTCAAGCAATTTATAACCATTTTCTGCAACTTTTTCAAACAAATCATAAAATTCTTCTGTTGATGCACAGTTAGATAAATCTTCTTTTTTATCTGAAAACTTAATTATGTCATCATAGGGTGGGTGCAGGATTAGAAGTTGTGCTTTTTCTTCGCCCATAACCTCTAATCTTGCTTGGATTTTATCTACAATCTCATCACTTGCAGAATCACCGCAGATGAGATTCATATCTGTAACCAATTCTTTTTGTGAAAATTTTTGACTTACAGAATCTACTAATTCTTGTTTAAGTTCAACACCTATACAACGACGGTTTTCGTTTAAGGCTTCAATGCCTGTTGTGCCTGAGCCAAAGAATAAATCTAAAACTACATCACCTTTTTTTGTATAACGTTGTAAAAGTTGTTGTGCAATTTGAGGAATATAATTTCCGTGATATTCGTTAGAATGGCCACCTGTTTTTAAGCGTGTCGGGAATTGCCAGAAAGTATCTGTTTTCACTTCGGGATAATTTTTCCATTCTTTTAAATTAATATCATTATAAGCAGTCGTTTTAATCGGGTTTGTTGTAACGACATTTAAATTAGCACGTCCTTGTGCTTCTTTTAACTTTGTATTAGCCATTAATCTTACTATCCTCTGTCCCTCTTTGTGTCTTAATAATATAAAATTTTTTCTGCTACTTCATCAAATAAAAAGAGGATATTGAAAAATTTTTCTACATAAAACAGAGGATAAATTTACTTTATTTTGTTTTGATTTTGGGTTAAAATTCACTTATGGCAAGAATTGAACAACTATCAAAAAATCTTATAAACCAAATAGCAGCAGGTGAAGTTATTGAAAGACCTGTTTCTGTTGTAAAAGAACTTGTAGAAAATGCAATTGACGCAGGTTCTTCAAAAATCAGTATTGAAATTAACAATGAATGTCGTGATATCCGTGTTGCTGATAACGGCTCCGGAATACATCCTGACGATATTATGCTTGCATTTTCAAAACACGCAACAAGCAAAATTAAAACAACGGATGATTTATATGCGATTGAAACGCTTGGTTTCAGAGGGGAGGCTCTTTCAAGTATTATATCAATTGCAAAAGTAACCTGTACAACAAGAACTAAAGATTACGACTACGGTTTTAAGGTTGAATGTGCAAATTCAGAGGTTAATAAAACTCAAATAGGCTGTGCTGTCGGTACAATTATGAATGTTCAAGACCTGTTTTATAATATACCGGCTCGTCTGAAATTTTTAAGAAACTCAAAAACAGAATTTTCGTATATTCAAGAATTAATACAATCTCTTGCTTTAATTAATTCAAATATTGCTTTTGAATTAAAAAATAATGACAAAACGGTTCTTAAAACAAATGGTTTAGGTAATTTATCAAATACGATAAAAGAGGTTTATACAAAAGATACTGTAAGTCATTTAAAAAATGTTTTAAAAACAGATGAATTATCAGGGTTAAAAATTTCGGGATATGTTTCAACTCCGGATTATACTCGTTCAAGTAAAAAATATAATATTTACATAAACTCAAGAAGTGTTAAATGTCCTATTTTTCAAAAAGCAATAGATACTGCATATAAAAATCTTATTGCAAAAGGAAAATATCCTTTTGTTGTCTTAAATCTTGAACTTCCTCCAACAGATGTTGATGTGAATGTTCACCCGACAAAAAAAGAAGTTCGCTATAAGAATACTAATCAAGTTTTTAGTTTTATCTATGCAGGTATTGATATGGCATTATCGAATTATACAGAAAAATCAATAACAGGAACGATTAGCGTTGTTGAGTTTAAACCGTCTGAAAATAAATCTCAAGAAGTATCAGAGGATATTTATATAAGCGATTTTAAACCAACAAAGCCTATTCAGGAAACTTTTTTAAAACCTGTAAGAGAAGTCCCTTCAAAACCGACTCAGAATTATACTCAGCCTGTAATTCAACAAAACAAATTTATTGATACAACAATTGATAAAGAAGAATCGGAAACAGACAGGATTATTGGTCAGTATAAAAAAACTTATATATTGATTGAGAAGGACGAAGGGCTTGAAATTGTTGACCAACACATTGCTGAAGAACGCTATATTTATGAAAAATTAAAATCTCAAAACGAAGTTGCATCTCAAATATTATTTTTGTCGGATGTAATAGAAGTTTCACCAACAGAGGCTCAATTAATTAGAGATAACAAAGATAAATTTGAACATTTTGGATTTGAAATAGAAGTTTTGAACGATAAAGAAGTAACATTCAAAAAAGTTCCGCAATTATTGTCAAAAGTAAATACAAAAGAAATTTTGGCTGATATTTTAGAAAATTTAGAAGGTGATATTGCAGGGTTAGAAGAACATATTTTGATTACGACATCCTGCAAAGCTGCCGTAAAAGCAGGTCAAGAATTATCACTGTTTCAAATGCAAGAATTAATTAAAAAATGGCGAAAATGTGAAAAACCTTACACTTGTCCGCATGGTCGTCCAATTTCAAAACTAATTCCGCATAAAGAACTTGCAGGATTTTTCCAAAGAAATAAATAAATTAATTGCAAGTCACATTTGAATTTGAAGGTGAACCGTTACCATATAAAGCATCAGGACATTTTAAATAATCCATATTTCCGTTATCAATAACCCATTTTGTGCAATAATTATCGTGAAAATAATCCTTTGATTTAGCACCAGATAAGCATCTTAACCTAGCGGTGCTAGTATTCGTAGAATTACCATACGGAACTATTTCATGATTTTCTACAACAAAAAGAAATTGGTCAAATATTTCAGAAAAACACTATGGACAACTTGAAAGAGGCAGTTTTAATCCAAGTTTGGAATCCTTTTTTAAGTTGGTAGAAACACTAAATATTCCATTGTCAGAATTTGGGATTAAAAATAAGGAATGTGGCAATAAAAATAAAGTCAGAGATGAACTTATTAAAGAAATATATTCATCAAGTGATAGTGAAATAGAATTATATATGGAATTCGTTAAATCAATCAAAAAATACAAAGAACGAAGTCGGTTTTGATTAATCAAAACCGACTTCGTTCTTTTTTATTTATTATTTCTATTCTTGATGTTCTTTTTTATTTTCTTCGTTTTGTTCTTCTTTTACTTCTTCTTGTTCTTGTTTATTATCTTCATTTTGTTCTGAAGTTTGTGAAGCTTCTTCTTTGTTTTCTTTGTTTTCTTTGTTTTCTTTGTTTTCTTCGTTTGTTACATTTTCGGTTTGTTGAGATTTTTTCTTTTTATGTTTTTTCTTTTTCTTCTTTTTAGGTTGTTCTTCTGTGTTTTCAGCCTGTTCAGATGTTGTGTTTTCTGAGTCATCCTCTACATTAGAATTATTTTCTTCTGTTTCGTCTTCGTCTTCGTCATCATCTTCGTCGTATTCATCTGAATCATCAACATCGTCATCATCATCTTCGTCTGCTTCCTCTGCAAGTTTTGCAAGACGTTCTTTTTCTTCATCTTCCGCTTTTAACGCTGCTTCAATTTCTTCTTCGTCTTTTGCCCTAATAACAGGAATTGAAAGCATTAATGCAAGTTGGTCATCTTCAGGTGTAAAGTTTAATTCTAACAATTCTTTATCCATTACAACGTATTTAGAAAGCAAATCTATCATTTCGCCTCTTAAACGTTCCAGAAGACGAGGATTTAAGTTTGTTCTATCTTGCATTAGAACAAGTTTTAAACGATTTCTGGCAACATCTTTTGTTTTGTCTTTTTCTTCCGTTTTGGTAAAAAAGTCCACAACTCTGTTATATATGTCTGCAAAAATTTCCTTCATAGATTAAGCCTCCTTCTTAAATAAATTTAAGAAAAATGCTTTAACCTTTGAGATAAAATCTTGAGGTTGGTCAATATCTAAAAATTCAACATCTTCGCCCATTATTCTCTTTGCAACATTTTGGTATGCTTGACCTGCAAGAGATTTTTCATCGTTGACGATAGGTTCACCTTTATTTGTTGATGTAATAATACCAGTATCTTCCGGAATTATACCGATAAGTTTGCAAGACAATATTTCAACTACATCGTCTACACTCATCATGTCGTTTGTTTTGATTAAATTTGGACGAACTCTGTTTAATAACAAATTGTATTTTTCAATATGTTCTTTTGCTTCTAAAAGACCAATAATTCTATCGGCATCACGAACCGCTGACATTTCAGGTGTTGCAACAACAATTGCTTCGCTTGCACCTGCGGTTGCATTTTCAAATCCTTGTTCAATACCGGCAGGGCAGTCAATTATAATAAAATCATTTTCTTCTTTAAGTTCTTCGCAAATTGATTTTAATTGTTCTCCTGTTATAGCCGTTTTATCACGTGTTTGAGCTGCTGCTAACAAGCATAAATTAGGATTTTTCTTATCTTTAACTAAGGCTTGTTTTAATTTACAACGTTCTTCTACAACATCAACTATTGTATATACAATTCTGTTTTCCAAACCTAATAATAAATCTAAGTTTCTTAAACCTAAATCTGTGTCAATTAAAACAACTTTATTTCCTGCTTTTGCTAAAGCAGTACCTATGTTTGCGGTAGTTGTTGTTTTACCGACACCACCTTTACCTGAGGTAATTACTAAAACTCTACCTGTCATTATTTCTCCTTACTTTCGTATGTTGTCTTTATAACTATTGTTTTTCCGTCAACTCTTGCTTCTTCTGGTACAAATGAAGAAGATTTTTGTACAAACGGTATATTTTCTTTATTAACACGTCTTGCATATAAATTAGCAATTCTTAACTGAATAGCATTCATTTTTAATGCTCTAATGCAAGCATTAGCATTACCTTTTGAACCGGCATGAGCAATTCCGCCCAAAACACCCCAAACTGTTACATCACCTCTTGCAATGATTTCACTTCCCGGATTTGCATCTCCAATGATAACAATGTTTCCGTCTGATGATACTGTTTGACCTGAACGAAGTGTCTGATTTAAATACAATGTAGGCAATTTGTCAACAGTTTCATCATCGCCTTCAAGTTCAATATCAGGTCTTTCATCATCATCCATAGTCGCATATTGTTTAATTTCTTCAGGTTTTATCAGACCTTCTTCTTGTGCTAATTCTTGGAATGCAAAATCGTGTATATTTTCTTCGAATAAATTATTATTTCCTGTATGTTGTTTTAATTCATCTTCTGTGGGTTGTATTTGCGGAATTTCCATTTCATTTTTTAATTCAGAAATTTTAATCTCTAAAGAATTTGCAGCCTCTTTTGTTGCTTCTGATGTCGTATCTACAAATTCTAAAGTAGAGTCCATAGATTCAATTAATGCTCTTATACTTAATAATTGAGATTGAGTTAGGCTAATACCTTCCAATTTTAAACAAATTTTTTTGTTTTGAGCTTCCGGCATATCCAAAATAGAACTAAGTTCATATATTACTTCTGCGGCACTGCTTGCATTACTAAGGTTTATGATAAAACCGTCTTCAATAAATCCGTTATTCAAAATGTACTTCCTCTTTTTGCTATTTATATCGTTTACATGAAAAAGCATACCTTAAATATTTCTTAAGTTCAAGAAAAAATGTAAAATTGGCATGCCAAAATCGTCAAAACAGGCATGGTTTTTGAAATAATTTACATTTCTTAACTATTTTTTAAATCATGAAAACATGCACCCAACATGCGTTTTCATGATTTAAAAGTCCGAAACCATGATGTAGTCTAATTATGAAGATAGTTGATATACTTGAAATACAAGCCCCGAGCATGATTGAGATATATGTTGCGAAATGTGAAAATAAGGCTAAAACCCACTTGTAAAAATACTTTGAAATTTTACAATGAATATAAATCAAGCACTGCTTGAATTTGGGGTAGTTATCGGAAAGCATATATTGTAAAACCGATAAATTTATATTTCATAATCTTGTTAAAATTAAATTTAATCTTGGAGGACATGTAAAGTGTTTAGAAGTCGTGATATGGGTCGTGCAGTGGCAGTGAGAAGATGGACACCAACTGCGTTGGATTGCTATAAAAGAGGTTGCAACTGCGAAGGCTGTTTCTATAAAGATTTCTTTTCAGGTTCATCTCAAAAATGTCAGATGAAGGCATCTGTTTTAGAGTTAGTAAGAGTTTTGGGTACACCAAACGTAGAGTTACAACAAATTATTTCGGATTAATAATATTTATTAATTACTTAACTCATTAATTGATTTTATTTTATTTTTCATGTATCCTAACATTACATTGTAAAATAAATTGGAGGAATAAATGCGTATACACGTAAACGGAAGAAACATTGAAATAACTGACGCTATCAAATCTTATGTAAAAGAAAAAATCGGTAAAGTAGCAACTCACTATGATCAAATTCAAGGTATTGAAGTTATTTTGTCAGTAATTAAAAATCCTGCTGCTGCTGAAAAACATATTGCTGAAGTAAGATGCAGCTTAGACAAGGTTAAGTTACATCTTGAAGAAACGGCAGAATCTATGTATGCAAGTATTGACTTGCTTTCTGATAAACTTTTGAGACAAGTTAAAAAAGTTAAAGATAAATCTTTATCTTCAAATAAGGCTTCTATAAGAACTGATGCAGTAGAAGATGACAATGACGATGATGAAATTATTGTTGTTGAGGCTATTTCTGAAGAATAATGCTTAACGGTAAAAAAATCGTTGTTATAATGCCTGCATATAATGCAGAGCATACTTTAAAACAAACTTATGATGAAATATATCGTGAATTTGTTGATGAGGTAATTTTAGTAGACGACAGCTCTTTAGATAATACTAAGGAGCTGTCGAAGTCTTTGCAAATTACAACAATTGTTCATACAGAGAACAAAGGATACGGTGCTAATCAAAAGTCATGTTATAAGGCGGCTTTAAAAGCGGGTGCTGATATTGTAATTATGCTTCATCCGGATTATCAATATACTCCAAAATTAATACCTGCTATGGCTTCTATGATGGCTTTTGAACAATATGACGCAGTTTTGGCTTCTCGTATGCTTGGTTGTTCGGCTCTAAAAGGTGGTATGCCGTTATATAAATATTATGCTAATAAATTTTTAACTGCATTTGAAAATTTATTTTTGCACGAAAAATTATCAGAATATCATACAGGATTCAGAGGTTTTACTAAAAAAGTTTTAGAGAGATTACCGCTTGAATCTTGTAATGACGATTTTATTTTTGACAATGAAGTTTTGGCTTTGTTATTTTTTAATGAATATAATATCGGTGAAATTTCTTGTCCTACGAAATATTTTAAAGAAGCGTCTTCAATTAATTTTATACGCTCATGCAAGTACGGTTTGGGAGTTTTAGGTGTAAGTTTATTATATAGATTGGCAAAATGCGGTTTGAAATTTGGAATCTTCAAAAATAAAGGCAGGACACTGGATTTAAATTCAGAATTAACTTATTATTACAAAAAATAAAGTAATTAGGTTTTTATAACAAAAAATGCGACTCCTTAGTATTACTAAGGAGTCGCATTTTTTGTTATAAGTTATTAATCTTAATAAATTATTACAAATTTATCTTGAAGGTTTGTAGATTTTTTTGCCGTTATTTACGTAATTATGTAATTCTTGTTCACCAAGTTCTGTTTCGATATTTCCGTATACAACAATACCTCTTTTCTTAAATTCTTTGAACCAATGAGGTTTAAAACCTTCATCAAAGCCTGTAATTTCTTCTACTGATTTTGATGGAACACTGTAATAAACTTCTTTGATACCTGACCACATAATGCCACCAAGACACATCATACATGGTTCTGCGGTTACGTATAATTTTAAGTTATATGGTGCTAAATCAAAAGTTCCTAATTTTTTTTCTGCCGCTTTTATTGCATTCATTTCAGCGTGATTGTTTGAACATTGTTCATTTACAACTGAATTTGCAACTTTTACGATAAGATTTCCTTTATCGTCATATATAGCGGCAACAAACGGACCTGAACCCTTTTTAGTAAAGTTTTGCATATCTTTTTGTAAATCTGCTATAATTTTACTTGCAGTTTCAACTTTTGCGTTGTCGATTTTTTCATTTGAAATAACTTTTGCATTAACATTGCTTGAAAAACAAAATAGTGCTATAAAAGTCATTAAAATAATTTTTTTCATTTAATTCTCCTTTTGACTACTTTAATTAGTTATACATTTTATTTGTTCTTTTTTGTAGCAAACTCCGATGTTCTTATATCGGTTACACATTTATTCTAAAATAAAACATTTTAAAACACATCAAATAAAATTTAAAATATTAATACAAGTTTACATTAATATACAAAAGTGACAGTATAAGATATTGCTGTATAATTACAAATATAGCAGATATAAGGAAATTTAACATGAAAAAATTATTATTATTGGTTTTAATACTATTTGGCATTACACAAGCAACAATTGCATCACAAACTTCATACGATAAAAGTGATTTTGTTCCTGTATATACAATGATAAACGATGCAGTATATGATATACGTTATTATTCAAATTATAATTTTACAGGTAATAAAATAAACGGATATAAGGCTCCTGTTGCTTATATGACAAAAGAATCGCTTAAAGCTCTTACTCAGGCAGCTGACGATTTAAGAAAACAAGGTTACAGATTGTTAATTTGGGATACATACAGACCTCAGAAAGCTGTAAATAATTTTGTAGCTTGGATAAATAATCCAAATGATGCAGGAGATAAATCTTTTTACCCAAATCTTGAAAAATCAGATTTATTAAAAGGTCAATATATAATGGAAAAATCAGGACACACAAGAGGTTCAACCGTTGATTTAACATTAATAAAAAAAGATGGTTCTTTTGTAGATATGGGGGCGGAACTTTCGATTTATTCAGTGAAATTTCGCACCCTGATTATAAAAAATTAACTAAGGAACAAAAGAAAAACAGAAAAATTTTGCACGATGCTATGATTAAAGCAGGATTTAAAGGTATAGATTCAGAATGGTGGCATTTTACACTACAAAATGAACCTTATCCTGATACATATTTTGATTTTGATGTTGAGTAAATTATTTTGTATAGAGTAATAATGGCAAAGAATCTAAAAATATACACTTGATACGATAGTATAAATGATTATTTTAAATCTTCAGATTTAAATATATTATAACCCTCGTAATGATAGCTTGCATCTATGCCTTTCAGGTAAACTTCTCTGTTGTTTATATCAGAAGTCAGGGCATTTCTTAAAAGCTCTTTGATTTCTACTGTTTTTACTGGACTTCTCTCCATTGCAAGCAAATAGTCTTCTTTATCCACTCTACTCCAATCAACAACTTTACCAATTTCTTTTTTTAAAATTAAATCAAGCCAAATTCTTGTACTTCTGCCGTTACCTTCTCTGAATGGATGTGCGACATTCATTTCAACATATTTTTCGATGATTTCATCAAAAATTGATTGTGGCATTGTATCAATGTGTTCTAAGGATGCTTTTAAGTACATTACAGGGGCAAAACGGAAATTCCCTTTTGCGATATTTTCTGTACGGATTTCTCCTGCAAAGGGGTAAATTTCTTCAAATAAATATTTATGAATTTTAGATAATGTTTCAAACTTTCCTGCTTCAAGTTCATCTAAAAAACCTGTTTCAAACATTTTTACAGCTTTAGTTTTACTGATACGTTCTTCTTCTCTTGCTAAATCTGCTGAATTTGTCAGACTTAACTTATTTTCTAAAACCATATAAACCTCTTATCGTTAATTTCTACCTATAAAAAAAGCCCGACTAGCGGGCTTTTTAATGGCGGGGCTGACGAGGCTCGAACTCGCGACCTTCTGCGTGACAGGCAGACACTCTAACCAAACTGAGCTACAACCCCTTGTGTTCAATTCGTAAGATAATTATAATTGAACCATAAAAAAATTGCAATATCTTTTTTAAAATTCCATTTCTTTTATTATTATACTATCAATATTTTTTAATTCTTTCTCTATTAACAATGCTTTTTCTCTGTTTGGTACATCTACCAATATTAAGCCTTTATAAGAGCACTCTTTTTCTTTAAAATCGCTTAAACCTAATCTTGTTTTTATATCACAACCATATTCTGTTAATACATCTTGTACTTTTATTGCTGTTTCTTTTCTGTTTTCAATACCTATTCCTATTATCGTTGTCATATTTTACCCTTTCTTATCTTTTATACAATTTATTTATCATGAAAATAGAAAAATACCAACAGCCAACTGTTGGTATTTTTCCATATATTATTTATTCAACAACAATATTACATTTCTTGTAATTGCTTCTTTTGATAATTATGCATAACTGCACTTACTAAAAATTCATAAGATTTTTTATTTTCAATTCCAGGAAATTCTTTGTGTAATTGTGCTCTTACCATTGCTTCAAGTTTTGATGTGCTTGATTTTTGCATTGGATTTGTTGATGTAATCATATTCATATAATCTGCACTTGTTTTATCTTGACCTTGTATAAAATTCAAGAATTGTGCTTGTTGATTTTGTTGTTGAATTTGTTGTTGTTTTAAATTTTTGTTTTGCATTTGGGGAACCTACCTTTATTTACCTATACTTTTTTATTTTTGTTTCTTATGTCTATATAAAGCTACCTCAAAATAAAAATTTACTTGTTTTAAGATTTTGTTTACATAACTTTACAAAAAACTCTGAAATTCAAATATAGCAGCATTATTTGTGTTTAAGCTATCCTTGTATTTTTGAAAAATCACATAAATTTTCAAATTTTTCTTTCAAAATTGTAAGCATGCCTAAACGATTATTTTTGACATTAACATCATCATCCATGACAAGTACATTATCAAAAAATGCTGTAATTGCAGGAACTAAGGCATTTAATTGAGATAAATATTCATCATAATTATCGGTTTCAGGCATGTTATTAATTGCATTGTACAGCATGCCTTCCGAATCATGTTTAAATAAATCTTTATTTACTTTTACATAAACAGGTTCTTTCAAAATTCTTATAATTCTGTTTGCACTTTCTAATAATTCAGGTGACTTCATTTTTGCAACTGCCTTTACCCTTGCAACATAGTCTGATAAATCACAAAGAGGATTTTTTGCTACACACGCTTCAAGAACATCTTTTTTGTATTCGTCATTCAAGAAAATTATTAAACGTTGTGTAAAAAATTCTTGGATATCATGTATACAGTCTTTTTTTACAGGCAAAAGTTCCAATGTTTTTTGCAGTAATTTATTTAAATCAAGTTTTAAATTATTTGCAATAACAGTTTTGATAACACCTAATGCTGCACGTCTTACACCTAAAGGGTCAGATGAGCCGGTTGGTTTTCTGCCGTCAACAAAGACTGCACAAATGGTATCTAATTTATCCGCAATACCAACAACTTGACCTTCAACAGTTTTAGCAAGTTCACTGTCTGCATTTAAAGGAAAATAGTGTTCTTTTATACCTTCAACAATATTTTTATCTTCACCTGCAATTCTTGCGTAATCTGAACCGATATAACCTTGTAATTCCGTAAATTCAAAAACAAGACTTGTGCATAAATCTGCTTTACATAATTGAGCCGTTCTGTTTATAGTTTCTGCTGATTTTCCTAAATCTTCAGAAATAACTTTTGATAATTCAACAATACGTTGAGTTTTGTCATAAATTGAGCCCATACCTTTTTGGAATGTCATACCTTTTAGACCTTCTACATAATCGGCAAGAGGCTTTTTAGTATCTTCATTGAAGAAAAATACAGCATCATCAAGTCTTGCTTTGATAACACGTAAATTTCCGGCTTTGATATTTTCAAATTCATCACCAACATAGTTTGTAACAGTAATAAATTTATTTGTTAATTTTCCGTCTTTATATAGGGCAAAATAACGCTGATGAACAGCCATAACTGTTACGGTAACTTCTTCAGGAATAGTTAAAAACGCTTCATCAAATTCACAAGTAACAGCAACAGGCCATTCGCAAAGTTGAGTAACTTCTTCTAATAAATCATCACTATATCTTGGTGTTGCACCTATTTTATCTGCTTGTGCTTTTGCCTGACGTACAATTTCTGCTTTTCTTTCGTCTTGATTTACCAAAACATTTACTGTTTTCAATTTTTCAACATATTCATCAGGATTATTAATTTCAACAGTATTTGGATTTGCAAATCTGTGACCACGAGAAATTTTACCTGATTTAACATTGATTATTTGCAGAGGAACTTCTTTTTCATCCATAATTGATACAATCCAGCGAATTGGTCGTTGGAACTTTTCTTCAAAATCATCCCAACGCATAAAGTGCGAACCTTGCATTTTTAATATTAAAGATGGTATATTTTCTTGTAAAATCAAAGATGTTTCTTTTCCTTTAATCTCTACCTTTGCGTGTAAATAATTATCTTGAAGGTAAGCATCTTTAGGGTCAACACCATTTTTTTTCAAAAAACCTTCGCCTGCCTTTGTAAGATTGCCGTTTTCATCATAGGCAACATTTTTTATCGGACCTCTTAGCACCTTTGTTTCATCGTCTTGTTTTTCTGAAAGTCCGTCTAAAATTACTGCCAGACGTCTTGGTGTTGCAAGAACATTTATATCTGAGTATTTAATGTTATTTTCTTTTAAAAATTTAGAAAATCCGTTTTTTAATTGTTCAATTGCTTGTGCAATAAACTTATATGGTAATTCTTCACATCCTACTTCTAATAAATATTTGCTCATTTTTATACCTCTGTTGTACCTTCTTCTTTACTAAACTGCATCTCGTAAAGATGCTTATATTCACCATTTGGAATTTGCATTAATTCTTCATGAGTTCCAAGCTCTACAAGTTCACCTTCATTTATAACCGCTATTCTATCTGCATTTTTTATTGTTGTAAACCTGTGTGCTATTAATAATACTGTTTTATCTTGAATTAAATTATCTAAAGCTAACTGAACAATAGCTTCAGATTCATTATCCAATGCAGAAGTTGCTTCATCAAGAATAATGATAGGTGCATTTTTAATCATTGCTCTTGCAATTGCAACACGCTGACGTTGACCGCCTGAAAGTGTAACACCACGTTCGGTTAATTGTGTATCAATTCCATTAGGTAACTCTGCAATCATATCCTGTAAATGTGCTGAATTAACTGCATTCATCAATTCTTCTTCGCTAGCATTTGGATTTCCAAGCATTATATTTTCTCTGATTGTGCCTGAGAATAAGAAATTGTCTTGAAAAACCATTGCTATATTGTTACGTAAATCGGTTAATTCTATATTTCTTACATCAACATTATCGAATTTTATTGAACCTGACTTTATATCATAAAATCTTGGTACAAGAGATGCTATTGTAGATTTTCCGCCACCGGAATTACCAACTATTGCAAGGGTTTCTCCCTTCTTAATATCCAAATTAATATCTTTTAAAACGGGTATATCTTTTTTATATTCAAAATTTACATTTTCAAAATGCAAACCGTCATTAAATTCAGGGAATTTAACGGCATCATCGTTATTAACTATTGTTGGTTCGTAATCAGCAAGTTCAAATACACGACCTAACGCAACAAAATAATCCTGCAAGAATTGTAACGCACGTCCAAGATTTTTAACAGGTTTATATAGTAATAACAAAGAAGTTACAAATGATGCAAATCCACCAGCGGTCATTTTACCGATATATATTAAATTTGTTCCGTATGCCAGTACAATAGCAATGCCGACAGACGCTATCATATACATTAACGGGCTCATCCAACCTACACGTTTTGTTAATGCAATATTAACTCTAAATCCTTCATCAAGTTTATTTTTGAAAATTTGAAGCTGTCTTTCTTGCAGGTTATAAGATGATACAATTTTGTTTCCGCTGTATGTTTCGTTTAAATTTGTAGTTATATCACCGGTAATTACAACATTTTTATTAGAAGTCTTTTTAATCCAGCTTCTTACCAAAAGTATAGGTAAAAATGCAATTAATAGAACAACAACACCAACTATTGCCAATCTCCAAGCACTGTAAAGCATTACAAATACAAGTCCGACAGCACCAAAGAAACTTGTTAAAATGTCTTTAATTTTATCAATAATAC
Source organism: Candidatus Gastranaerophilales bacterium (assembly GCA_905235155.1). GTDB lineage: Bacteria > Cyanobacteriota > Vampirovibrionia > Gastranaerophilales > Gastranaerophilaceae > UBA6984. The sequence continues at coordinate 20,930 of CAJOKJ010000012.1, read as the reverse complement.
CTTTTGAAGCGTTGTCAGGGTCTTGAATAAAACGAGAAATTATTATACCTGACGGATTATCATCAAAAAATTGAGAATCCATGTATACAAGTTTCTTAAACAAATTTGATTTTATAGCAATAGTAATTTTTTGACTTGTCCAATCCGTAAGGTAATTATTCAAGTAATTAAGTACACCTTGTAAAACGGCAAAAAGCACGACTGCATAAGGAATACAATAAGCCATAACCTGCCACGTTATAGTCAAGCCCATTACAACAAGGTCTTTCTGTCCTATAACATAGTCCATATAAGGTTTTAAGGCAAAAGCCATAAAACCGTCCAATAAACCGATAGGTGTCGCTATTAAAAAACCTAATATAATTCTGCCCATAACAGGTTTTACATAAGGATATAATCTTTTTAATAACCAGCCGTATCTGTACGAATTTCTTGCAGTTGTTGTTTTTAATTCCATAATACAAACAGTATATTATAAATAAAAATATTAAACAAGAAACTTACTTTTTGTTTTTTCTAATTATAATTTCGTTTTCATTCCATAAGATTTCTACTTTATCAATAACAGGATTTATATTCAAAAATTCAAGAGTGGATTTTGGGATAATTACTCCCCAACTGGTACCTATCTGTATAAGCTTTTTTAACATAATGACAGCCTTATAAATTCTATGATAATTAATTATATCACTTTTATTTTTAAATATCATTATAATAAAATTATAATTTTGTTATAATCTTTATTTTTATTTCTTTATTAAAATTAAAATAGTCACAATTAATCAGAGGTAAAAATGGAACTTGAATATTACTTAATTGAAGAAAAAAATTATATTCTTGCAATAAATGAAATTTGCAAGAATATTAATAACAATCTTAAAGATAATTTTTATGAAATTGTGAATGGAAAATGTGACAAAGAGATTTTAGAAAAAGTTATTGCATTAAACACTGCTGTTCAACTTATAACCTATTGCATGAGGCAAAGAAGAACAGAGTATTATAAAAATTTAGATGAAACTTTTACCGATAATTTTACTTTTGATGAAATGATATCAGGTGCATAAAATTACTTTAATAATCGGTCAATACAAGCCTTTTTAGATGTCAGCCATTCACGATAACTTACACGTTTCACCTGATATCCTGAACGTTCTAATATTGCTTGTTTACGCATATTTTTAATTTTTTCATGAGGTTCGTCTTCGACACCGTCAACCTCAACTATTGTTTTGTCAAAGATTAAATCGGCACTCAAATTGGCAATAGTTGCACCTGCAATAACATCTTTACCAATTTCACGTAAGGTTTCTGCAATTTCTTTTTCCAAATCATTTTTGTAGATATTTTCATCAATATCTTTATTTAAAATTGCTTCCTGACGTTCCATGTACTCTCTTAAAAATGCCATATAACTTCTAAAATGTCCTGTCGGCAAATTTGAAATATCATGTGAAATAAAGTTTATCATTTTATTTTTTGCACGTGTAATTGCAACATTGAATAAATTAGGTTTTTGCAGGAATGTTAAACTTTGAGAATGACTATTATCTGCAAAAGCCCAAGATATAAGCATAATATCTCTTTCATCACCCTGAAATGTGTGTGCTGTACCTATTTCTACCTGATGCTTTTTTAACATGTGGTCTGAAAGTACTTTAGACACGGATATTTTTAATTGGTCAACCTGTGCTCTAAATGGAGATATAATACCAATAGTTACAGGCTTTTTAGGGCTTTTCCTTTCATCTTCTACAATTAATTCATGCAGAACCTTTACAACAGCCTCTATTTCAGGTAAATTTCTTGTTATATTTCCGTCAACTTTACCTTCAGGTACTTGTACAAGCTCAAGAACTTTATCTCCGACTTTGTCTTTTCTCATTATTCTTATTTTTCCGCCATAAAATTCTTGATTTGAAAAATCAATAATTGGCGGCAGACTTCTAAAATGTTCGTCAAGCATTATTGAATTAGCAGAATAATAATCCGAAACATCAAACATTGAGTTTGTCCTAAAACGCCACATTAACTGGTATTTGTTTGGAATACCGTATTGATTCATAAATGATTGTTCTTTTGCTTTTTCAAGGAAGGATAAATGCGGTAATTGTTTGTCATCACCTACTATTACAGCTTTTTTAGCACGGAACAGAATAGGAAAACAACTTGCAATATCGCATTGAGAGGCTTCATCAATAATTGCAACATCAAACATTCCTGGTTTTAGAGGAATTGAACTTGAAATTGCATAAGTTGTTGTACACCAACAAGGAAATGCGTCTAAAAGAGGTTTGAAATCTTCTGTTTCAAGAATTTCATTTTGTTTTCTTAAACTTCTTTCTACAAGTGAGCGGGCATGAATTTTTAATCTGTTTTTCTTAACACTATCTTTTAAAATACCCATTAGTGATTGTCTTCTCTTATTTTTCAAAATGTTTGATGCAATTGTCTTTTGTTTTTTCTTCATTTGAGAAATTTGTTCAATCATCAAATGAATATTACCGGTTTTTTGAATTTTAGTTTCGATTTCGTGTAAAGTAAAATCTAATTTTGCAAAATCAAATTCTGACTTAATGTCATTAATTATTTCATTGTTTATTTTTGTATCTTTTAATTTTAGTATTTTTTTTAATTGGCTTTTGGCATTATGATTGGAAATATTTGCAAAAAATCCTGTTTTTTCCATGTTTTCAGAAATTGTTACAAAAGATGTTTCCAGTTGTTCTATCTCAGTTTTATTAAGAACAGATTTTACATATTCATTTGTTTCATAGGATTTTCCACTTAATTTTATTTCTTCATAAACATCGTGCCATTGTTTTTCAAGGTTAATAATTTTATCGCATTTTGTTTGAAGGTCATACATTTTATCCAGATGGTCTTTCATATCTTGAACATCTGCGGTTAAGTATTCTTCAGCACCTTCATCAATATCAGCCTGACCGTTTATTAATTCGTTTAAATCCGTTCTTAATTGTTTTTGGTAGTTCAGTCTGCCTGCTCGCAATGCTAAAAACGGTGCACCTAAGCCGTTTAACCGTTCTGCAACAACATCAACGGCTTTATCCATTTTTGAAGCGATAAGAACTGTTTTGCCATTTGCAATCAAATGTGCAGCAAGATTTACTATTGTTTGTGATTTACCTGTTCCCGGAGGACCTTGTACTGCAATGAATTTTTCTGTTTCTACCGTTTTTAACACTTTTTCTTGTGTTTCACTCAATGCAAGTGGTGTTATCGGGTAAAACTTTTCAGCTTCTTCTATTTCAGAAATTATTTTTGATTTTTCTTTTGATTGTATAAATTCTTCGTTTATAATTGCTAATGCTGTTTCACGGTACATACCGCTTGGTTTTTCCGCAATTTGCATTAATTCGTGTAAAACACCTGCTGTTACAGGAGGTCTTTTGGTTAAAATTATTGCAGATTGATTTGTAACACTTACGTGTTCAACTTTTTTTGCAACTTCTTTGGCTTTTCTTTCTTCTTGTTCTTCCTGTTCTATTAATTCATCAATGGTTTCTGCATTAATCTTTTCTTCATAAAATTCTTTTGAAATATTATCTTCTGTTTCATTATTTTCAGCATTTAATGTTATTTCTATATCGGGAATAATAGATTTTAATGTTGTTAAGAAAATATCCATTTTTTCCTGTGTCATAGGTAATTCGGGAACAACATCCAAAATTCCTTCTAACATTAAATCAATTTCGTCTTCATCTTCTTTCTTTTCCATTAAAGCCGCAAGTGCCGCAGTATTTAAAGATAATACATCATCAAGAGGAACGCAATTAATATTAATTCCGTTTGCTTCAAGGCGACAAGGTACATATAATAGTGGTGTTAAAAATTCATTTTGTCTGCGTGTTTTTGAGTTTTTACCTACTAAAAACAAATATCCGTATATCAAATATTTGTCTTTGGTGTTATTTTCACTCAAAATCATCATTTTTCTGAGATTTTCATCTTCACCGCTTAGGCGTAAAAAATCTTCGCCTTTAGTAAAAAGGGTTTCTTCTTGCTTTAAAAAAATCCATTTGTTATCTTTGTCAACTTTCAAATTTCTAAAAGTTGCACTTTTAACTTCTTCTCTGACGCAGTCATGAAGATATTGGCTTAATTTTTTTACAAAACTGTTATTAAATGCTGAATTTAATGCTCTTGTAGCTTCGTGTAATTCTTGTAACATAATTATTATCCTTATTTGCTTATCACTATATTTTACGCTAGAATGCCTTTATGAGCATCATTAGTTTATATGAAAAATCTGAAAAATTATTTTTTGTCGGTGGTATTGTTCGTGATGAATTACTTGGTAAAAATAGTCCTGATATAGATTTAACTTATGTCGGAAATGCCGTTGAATTTGCTAAAACTCTTGATGCTGAAATTACACAAATTAATGAAGAATTTGGTTCTGTTCACTTAAAAATTGATGATAAAACAGTTGATATTACATCAACAAGGATAGAAACTTATCCGCAAAAAGGACATTTGCCGGTTATTGATAAAATAGGATGTTCATTAAAAGAAGATGTTTTCAGACGTGATTTTACAATAAATTCAATAGCTAAAAATTGTAAAACAGGAGAAATAATTGATTTTACAGGTGGTATCGAGGATTTAAAAAATAAAAAATTAAGAATTTTGCACGACAAAAGTTTTATTGATGACCCAACAAGGATTGTAAGAGGTCTTAAATTTTCAGTACGTTTGGGGTTTGAATTGGAAGAAAAAACAAAAAAACTTCAAGACGAATATTTGCGAAATGTTAATTATGATATGTCTTTTAAACGCTTAAAAGATGAACTAAAAGATGCGTTTAATTTGAATAAACAGGAAGTTTTGGACAAATTTATCAAACAAAAAATATATAAATTGATTTCCGATAAAGAATACAGTTCTTGTTTATGCAACATTGAAGAATTTATTAAGCCATACAAAAATGAAATAGAACACATTTGGCTTATATACCTTGCAGGATTTGATTTAAGCAACATTCCGCTTACAAAAAAAGAAAAACAAATTATTGAAGATTATAATGAAATGCAAAATTTAAAAGATTTTCAATTATATAAGAAATTCAAAACTTCAAATATTGAAACAGTGATAATATATGGAATTTTAAAAGATAATGTTATTACAAAGAAATATCTTAATATATTACGATACATAAAATTATGTATTACAGGTAAAGACTTGATTGATTTGGGATATAACCAATCGCCTAAAATTTCGGAGGTTTTAGACGAAATTTTAAAAATAAAATTAAAAAATCCAAATTTAACAAAAGAAGATGAACTTAATCTGGCAAAAAATACATGTAACTAATTGTAAAAAGTATTGAAGTCATGGCTTTAAAAGGATTAAAACAAGAGTTATCATGTGAATATGGATATAATAAAAAACTTGAAGGACTACAAGTTATCATTGAGGCAACGGATTTTTGCAGGTTATCTAAGCGACAGAATCGACTCTTATACTTGTAGCGAACAAATTAAGAATAAAGAGTTTATACGCCGTTACTTCGCTCCGGATAACGAATACACGGTCTATTCGACTGCTGCTCAGAGTGTGAATATTTTACGTAATATAAAACCTCCATTTTATGATGATGATAACGAAGAAATGGCTGGTTAAAATACATAAAATTATTCTCTTGACAAAATAAAAATGTGAGATTAAAATAGAAACATACCTAATGGGATGTCGCCAAGTGGTAAGGCAGCTGGTTTTGGTCCAGCCATTTCGGAGGTTCGAGTCCTTCCATCCCAGTTTTTCACAATATTTGGGGTTGAACTGGTTTCAATCCCTTTTATATTGCTATTTTCCAAAGTTCGATTGTTAGTAAAATTTTGCGAAAATGAGTTTTTGTTTTCAATAATATTCTCGCTCTCGCAGGCTAATTTGTATTGATTTTCTACTATCGTTTGGAAAATTGGTTTAAGTTTTATTTCAAAAATTTTATTTTTGTATTTGATATCTTCTGATATAATTTCCAGAATTTTCTTTTTTCTTTTGGAGTTTCCTTTCAAAAAATATTTATATGCGTTATCCGTAAAACCAAGTAAAATATCAGCTTTTTCATAAAATTCTTTATCAAGTTTATCCATTTCGTCTAACTGAATTTTAAGCTTATCTTTCTCTGTTTGCCATTTATCATTTTGAGTTTTCCAAAATTCATAAGTTATATTACCGTCCAATTTGAGTGTAAACGCTTTTTCAATTCTATTTTCTAAAACCTTAATTTGTTTTATGATACTTGCTTTAACCTCTTTTGAATAACCTCTTTTTTTATTATGAACCTCTTTTAATTAAAATCAAACTCTTTTGAAATTAATGATAAATTAAACGTAGCATTTTCAGGTAATAAATCTAAAATTTCAATAATTTGATTTTTATTCATAGAATATTCCTTTCTTTTGCATAAAAAAGAGTGCCTCCATTTACATGTTAGCACTCTAATAGTCATTTTGTGACATAAGTTTTAAAATAATTGTTTTTTATTTTTTCTTGTTTTTCTATTTGTTTCATTATACTGATTAAATTTTTATTATTTACTTTGTCTTTTTTTAGCGAATTCCAATATTCTTCGTCTTTTTTTATGACGTTTTCCAAAATACTCCATAAATATTTAGATTGTTCACCGGCAATATCAATTATTTTTGTATAACCTCCACCTATAAACTTAGATTTATATTCCCAGTACTCAGTGTATTGTTTTAACACGAAGTATATAAAATCTATATCTTCTTTTTCATATTTTTTTTCCATTATTTCTCTCATTGGAACATCAAAACGTCGAGGTTTATGAAATGAATCAAAAGGTTTTTGGATTAAATTTTTAAGGATTTCCTTATTTTTATTTTCCTTTTCATAATTTTTATTTATAGCTTTAAAAAACTTTTGATATTCTTTAATATCTTTGCAATTAATTTTTTTGTCTTTTAGAAAGTTATAAATAAATAAGACTATATCACTATATTCTATAGTCTTATAAACTCCAAGTGCATCTATATAATCTCCAAATTTTTTAAATTTATTGTTATTGTATTTAATGCATGTTACAAATTCTTTTCTACATATCCTTTTTACGTTTTCTTCTTTTAGTTCTCCAATTTTAGGGCTTAATAGAATGAATAGTTTTTGGTAATCTTTATATTCATTCTCTTTCTCTATATATTCATAATAATATTCTAATTGTGTTTTTCCTTTTTCATCAGTATTTATGGTTGCATCAAGTTTGTTCTCAATTACACAAACAAATTTTGCTTTTTCTGATTTTAATAATATATCTATGTATTTACAATTTAGAAATTTCTTCTCAAATTTACAAGTGTTTCGTTTTGGAATATTTATATCAGTTTTTAAATTTTTAATAAAATTATCAATATTATCAATATTAATATATCCTTTTTTAACTATAAATGTTATAAAATCCTTTATAAATGAGTATTGAATGCTATCTTCAACTTTATCTTTTACATCTAGGAGCCACTTTAAAATTTCAGAATGACTATTTTCTCGCATATTAATTTTTTCAAATATATTGGGTAATATATTCTCTTCAGTATAATTTTCTAGTGCATTTTTGTATTTTTCACAAATTTCCATACTTTTAGTCCCTTTCTACATTCCTAAAATAGTACTTTAAAATTTTGCTATATCAAAAAATGATGTAACAAATTTTATTATTAGGCTAATAGTATAATAGTCTATGCTTTAATGCAGATATTATAGCACAATTGAAAAATGGAAGAACTTGATTGTAAAAAGGTTTAATTCCGTTTAACCACGTTAATTCTGGAATGCGTAATTTTTTAAAATTTAAAATAAACCATAGGGTTGAAAAATTGCACCAAATTTGGTACAATATAAACAGATAAATTAAAAGGTGGTTTAAGATGACTAATAAAGAATGTATTGGCTCTAAATTTGACGATTTTCTTGAAGAAGAAGGCTTACTTCAAGAATCCGAAGCTATTGCAATAAAAAGAGTTATTGCTTATGCTCTTGAACAAAAAATGACACAAGAAAAAATGTCTGTTAGTCGTTTAGCAAAAGAGTTAGATACATCAAGAACTGCGATATCAAGAATTCTTGACCCCAAAAATACATCTATAACTTTAAATACTATTGAAAAAGTTGCAAAATATTTAGGTAAAAGAATTATATTATCTTTTGCTTAATGACAATCTTTATATCTTTTTATAGCAACGTCTAACTCTTTTTGTGGAGTTTCTTGCGATTTTTTAATAAATCCGTGCAAAAGAACCATTTTGTTATTTTCAACATAAAAGATAACTCTTGCAATGCCATTTGAAATATTACAACGCACTTCTTCCAATCCTTTTGTACCGTGTAAAATTCTTGTTAAAGGCATTCCAATAGGGTAACCATATTGAACCGTTTTTATATCAAAACCAATTGTTCTCATATCTTCTCTTGGTAATGATTTTAACCATTCTTTAACAGGTTCGTTTCCTGAACTTGTTTTATAAAAATATACTTCCAATGGTTCTGTTCTATTTGTCATGAAGCAATTATATCATATTTTGCTGTCATGAGAATAGTTGTTTATATTGTTAATTCTTTTACATTTGAGAAATCATATTTTATGCTTTGACCGTGTTTATCTATAATACCCCATTTATCGTTATATTTAGCCAAAGCTGTTTCTCTGTTATTATACAGATAAATGTCCTCATATATAAAATCAACAAGTACTTCATTTGTTTTTATATTTATTACTCCGTATTTACCATTTTTAACCATTATTGCAGTATAGTCATTATTTATTTCGCAAAAACTGTGTTCATATTCAAAAGGAACAATGACATTTTCTTTAAAATCAATTATGCCGTACTTACCATATTTATTTTGAGCATACAAATAAATTTCTTCTTTGTTTGAACCGTAAATCATTCTTAAAGGGGAAAAACAAGTATTATTTTTAGATTTTGGAATAAATGATAATAATAGTGAACTTATAGAAATCATCAAAATCAGTAAGAATAGTAAATACAATAAAATATCTATATTTAAACCAATTGATATTATTTATGAAATGATACAAAATTTTGTCAAAATACATGAAGAGGGCATGATTTTTATAAGTGGAACTGAGCAGATATTTAGTGATATTAGAACTAGATTTGAATCTAAAGATAAACTCGAATCTTTAGCAAAAAAATTAAAAATTTTAGCAAGAAAAAATAATATACCAATTGCTATTGCATTAAATTTACCTCGACTTAAAAGGTATAGCGTAGAAGAATATGTAGAACTTTATGACCTAGGCATTTATGATGCATTCGCCTGTTATTCAGATAAGGTGATGACAACAAAAGTTTTTGCTTATGATGCACAAGATCTGAAAAGAGATTTTGATATAAAAATTGTAAAAAATAAAACAGGAAAAACAGGTACTAGATACTTTAGTTTATATCAAGAAACACGAAATATTTAGAGCATAATTATTGTACAAATGACTATAAAAAATCTGTTGCTTTTTAGACTGGCTTACGCAAGATTATTTTTTAGATAATAAAATCATATATGTATCATCTCATCAATCAAATTTAGTTAATACTTGTCATAAGGGTTGAAATAGTTATAAAAAGTGATATAATGAATATATCAATTTGAGGTTAAGGATGACTGAAATCGGATATTATAATTATTATAATCTACAAGGTCGCAGAAATGTTGATAAACCTGATGATTGGTATCAAAAAATGGTTAATCAATATGAGTCAGATGACCTTAGAACAAAAGATGAAATGCTTAACCCTTATTCTGATTTAAACCAAAGCACACACGCACTTGATGAGAAACTTGCTTCTTGGGCAGAGGGTATGAGAACAAAATTCTCAAATGCGGATGATGTTGATAAATACTTATGCAAAAAATATTTCGGGCAAGAGAGAATAGGCTATACAATGAAATGGGAAGAACCCGAAAAATATGCTATGTATAAAAACGATTTAAATATGGTTCTATATGGAACAGTTAGAGGGTATCAATTTGACTTAAATGATCCTCGCATTAATAATCCTCAATATTCTTCCGCAGATGAATACGATAAAGCAGAAGAAAAAGCCAAACACGATTCTATAAGCAACAATATGGCACATTTACTTGAAAATAACGGAATTGATATTGGTAATAATTCTTTGTTAATATCAATAAATCCGTACACAAAAAGTGTTCAAATTGATGGTATTGATGATTTGAATATGAAGTCTATTCTCCTGAATGCATTAGAGAAAAACAACAATTCAACAAATCTTCTACATTATGGAATGCAAAGTCAAAGTGTAGATAGTGATGCTCTGACTAAATATCGTGCTTATACTTCACTCAAAGAGTATACAGGACTTGATTTATCTGAATTAATACTCAAAGACGGAGAATATTACACAGCTGACGGAGGGGTAAATGTAGAGGAATTGTTGAAAAACGGCATTGATAATGCAACATCGGTAGGACTTGATTTTAAAGGTGCAGCTTTTAATTATGTAAAAGACTTACTTGATAAAGTAGCCGAAAAGGGTTGGAACTCAATGACTGATTTGGATATAAAAATAGGCTATTCAAAAGAAAACGGCTTTTTCAATTTTGGCACTACTTATGAAGTGTGATAATTTTGTCAAAAGTTAAAAATATTTACCCCTAAAAATACATCACAATAAAACTTTGATGTTTTTATAATTGGATAATATATTATCTAAATATTGACATTTTTGGTAAAATTAGTTAATATATTATCTATGAACAATCAATTTCTAAATCAAAAAACTCCTCATGAAATTGCGAAGAGTTTAGCGGATAAAATTAAAGAACACAGAAAAAAGCTAAAGATTTCGCAAGAAATTTTAGCGAAAAAGTTCTAATGTCGTACACTCAACGCAGTTTTTCACAATATTTGGGGTTGAACTGGTTTTAACCCCTTTTATATTGCTATTTTCCAAAGTTCGATTGTTATTGGATTACTACCTATGACTTAAATAGTCTTACAAATAAACTATATGAAAGTGGTTTAAGGAGTAAAACCGAAAAATATTAAAAATTTGTTTAAAAATAATATATTTAAAGCATTAATATTTTTTAAATAGATATTATAATGCGAGTATGGATACACAAATTCTTGCCGAATATTTGGAATATCTTGAATTGGAAAGAGGGTTATCTTCAAACACAATTGATGCGTATAGACGTGATATACTTATGTTTTTGGATTATTCTCAACACCCTGAATTTGATAATATTACAAGAATGGGTATAAATTCATATATTCGATTTTTGAGAGAAGAAAATTATTCTCCGACAAGCGTTATACGAAAAATTGCATCAATAAGAGGATTTTTTAAATGGCTTTGTGCAAATGAAATGTGCAAGTTTGATCCGACACTTACAATTGAACGACCAAAAATTCCGCAAAGATTACCAAAGGTTATGACTATTTCTGAAATTGAAGAAATTTTGCGTGAAAATCTTTCAAAAACAGAAAAAGTAATTGTAGAACTGCTTTATGGCTGCGGACTCCGTGTATCTGAACTTACAAATTTAAAAATAAATAATTTTGATTTGAGTGCAAAATATTTAACAGCTTTCGGGAAGGGTTCTAAAGAGCGTATTATTCCAATTGGAAAAATGGCAATAAAAGCGATAAAAGAATATTTGCCATTTAGAGATTTTTTATTAAAAAAATTTAGACTGGATACAAAAGTTTTACTAATAAATGCGAACGGTAAAAATATGACAAGACAAGAGGTATATATTTTTATACACGAATTGGGCAAAAAAATTCATAAAAATATTTCACCACATACATTAAGACACTCTTACGCAACTCATTTGCTTGAAAATGGTGCAGATTTACGTGTTGTACAAGAACTATTGGGACATAGTGACGTTGCTACAACACAACTATATACACACATCAGTAAAAAACGACTTAAGGATGTATATTTTGCAATAAACAGGTAAAAATGAACATAACAGCAGGAAAATACAAAAATCAAAAAATAACGGCACCAGATGAAAATATAACTCGTCCAACTTTGTCAAAAGTTCGAATGGCGGTTTTTAACACGCTTCAAGCCTTAATTGATTTTGAAAAATCCAGTTTCTTAGATATGTTTGCAGGTTCAGGTATCATGGGACTTGAGGCTCTCTCAAGAGGTTTTTCTAAAGTTACTGCGATAGAAAAAAATACAAAAGTTTTTAAAATTTTAGAAGATAATTATAAAAAAATAGGAGAAAAACAAAATTTAATAAAAGGTGATAGTTTAAAATCTATACCACAAGAATATTTTGATGTTGTATATATTGACCCTCCATATTATGCAGGAGTTTATGAGCAAGCACTTGATGTATTACCAAATTGCAGAATTATTATTTTGGAGCATACAACAGAAATCAATTTTTCAAATTACGAATTAATAAAACAAAAAAAATATGGCGATAAATTCCTAACGTTTCTAACAAAAATTTAGATTAATAAAATTTAATAAAATATCTTAAGATACTAAAGTTTCATGATAATTAACTGATAACCTGCATGTAAGCAATAAAAATAAAGAGAATAGGTGTATGGTTTCAGGAATTAATTTTAATAATTATAGTGTTGAACAATTAAAAGAACTAAAACAAGCCGGTGTTCAAGGTATTTCGGATAAAGATATTAAGGCTGCCGAAGAAAGAGAAGCTACTGCTGCAAAAAAAAGTGATGAAGCACAAGTTTCATACGAAATAAAAGATGATGCAAGTGAAGTAAATGAAGCTCAGCAAGAAGTTGAAACAGCAAAAGAATACGGAACAAATTTAAAAGGTATTCTTGAAAAACTGATGGACAAGTGTGCTTCAAAAAATGATGAAATGGCAAAACTTCAACAAGAAATGGATAAATATATTGTAACAATGGAAGATTTATCTGCTGTTGCCGGAGATGTTCAAGCAAAAGCAAAAGAAGATTTAAATGCGGTTCAAGCAGAATCAGATAAGAAAGTAGCAGAAGCGGAAGCAAAACAAGAAGAAATAGAAACTGAACAAAAAGTAATAGATGAAGAAGTTGCTAAAGGTGATAATGCAGACGAAGAGGTTATTGAAGAATCACAAGATAAAATAGATACTTTAAGCGGTGATGTAGGCAATGTAGCAGATGAAATGAAAGCATTAGAAACAAAATCTGCCGCTAAAATAAAGGAAGTAGCAGCATTAAAAGCAACATTATTGGGCGATTCAATGATGGATGTAAAAGAAAAAGCAGAAGCAACATTAAAAGATGCAATAAATGCTAATGAATATGCAGATGTTACAATCGCACAAGGTACAGAAGCAACTAATATTAATGATAAAAAAGCAGCTAAAAATGCCGGTTTTATTAAAGGTAGCAGTTCTTCGAGTATTACTATTGGTGCGGCAGTTGGTTTCATTGGTGGTGGTATAATTGGTGGCTTTTTAGGCAGTGCTATTGGTAGTTTATTTGGCGGAAAGAAAGGCGACGTAGGCATGGCTCATAAAATGGGTAATGCTGCTATTGCTCTTGGCGAACAACTTGGCGGTTCATCACAAAATGTTGTTGGTGGTGTAAAACAAGTCGGAACACAATATGGTTTTGGTTTTGCAAATACAAAAGGTATTGAAAATGTCGTAAGTAAAGAGTATGTTGATACATCAAAAATGGCTGAAATCAAAGATTTTAATACAGCAAAACAAGAAAATGGTTTCCTGGGTGCTATAAAACAAATGGGTGAAAATGATAACATTTGTAGTGAAATAGCAGACGCATCTAAGAAAAAAGGTCAAAAAGAACCGGAAGCAAAAGCAGAAGCGGAATGAATTAATATACATAAAAAAGGATGACAGTAAAGTCATCCTTTTTTAATTATTATCTAAACAATACTATGCAGCTTTTTCGTTTTCTTTTACTTCTTGAGTTTGTGCAGTTTCAGGATATCTTACGATATGGTGATGTTTTTTACCTGATTTTTGATTTTCAGGAATACCGTGGTAAGAACCTTGATATGCACCTGATGCATTTGCTTTTTCTTTTGCATCTGCTGTTGGTTTTGTTAAACCTCTTTCTTCTCTTGCTTTATCTATTTCTTCAGGATTTTTTACCGTTAATACAACTTTACCTTCAGTTTCTTTATATACTGCATCTTTTAAATCAACAGGATAATCGTCATAGTTTCCGCCAATTTTACCTTTGATAATTTCTTCTGTTACAGCGTCAGCGTGAACTTGAATGTTATCAGGCATGTTTGGATATCTTTTCATCCATTCATCATAGGACATGTTACCTCTTGAACCATTACATTCTTGACATTCACCCATATAATTATCAGTTGCGTTAGGACCGCCTTTTGATTTTGGATGAATATGCTCTGCTGTTACAACAGCTTTTTGAATTAATCTTCGAGCAAATTTTTCATCGCTTCCGTTGTATGCGTATGTTGTAATCATTTTTTGTATGATTTTTTCCGATTCAGGTAACTGAACTGCAACATCTAATATTTTGTGCATATCTTCGTGTTTAATGTCCTTCTTTTGTTCTAATTCAACAATGCTGCCTATAAAGTTTGTTCTATTAAAATTACCTGTTGATTTTTGTTTTTTTCTGTCTGCTGCAACTCCAAATGTTGTTTTTAATTCTCTTTCACAAGCATTTTGAACAGGATTTCCTTCACCTAAAAGTTCTTTAGATTTTTCACTTGTTCTTTTGATTACATCAATTTGTTCATCTTTAAGAATTTGAGCAGCATCAGCACCTTTTCTTGTTATAGCAGTTGTTAATGATGCATCAGGCATATCTTTTAATTGTTTTTGTATATAATGCACGATTGCTTTTTCTTCTGCTCTGAAATAATCCATATGGTCATCTAAAACTTGGTTTAATTCAGCACCTGAAGCTCTACCTGCTTTTACGGTAAATTCATCAACTTGTTTGTTTGTCATCATTGGACGACCGCAACAAGTACAAGGCATATCTTCTAATTCTTTAACTCTGAAGTTAGAAGTAGAGCATGGAAAACCTGTGAATGCAGGGTTTACCATTTGAGAACCAAAGAAATAATTTCTGGCAATTTGAGATGCTCTTGATGAATTTGCTTCTATTGGATTTGTTACGTTTTTTGTTACTTCTTGATTTTGTTCTTTTGATTTTTGGGATGTTGCCATCATTGCTACCGGTGTAGCTGCAAAAATTCTTTGTACGTGCATTGTTTGAGACCTTACCTTTTTATCCTACCTAAATTTTCGTGTTTATATTTTATATATTATTTATAAGAGACCTTTTTATTTATATTATTATTGTATGTACTAAATTAAATTTTTCAATAAATATTAAATTTTATTTCAATCTTTTTAAGATGGTTGAGATTTAGGCTTATTAGGATATTGCGGAGTTGCCGGTTTTGTTAAACCTCTTTCTTCTCTTGCCTTATCAATTTCTTCAGGATTTTTAACTTCAAGTTTTATTATACCGCCTGTTTCTCTATTCATTGTTTCTTGAATATCAAGTGGATAATCATCGTATCTGCCGCCTAAGTTTCCATTAATAATTCTTTCTGTAACTTCGTCAATGTTTCTTTGAACACTTCTTGGCATGTTCGGGAAATTTTCCATCCATTCTTCCAAAGGCATGTGACCACGTTTGCTGTTGCAATCGCCGCATTCAGCAACGTAATTTGCAGTGTGATCAGGACCTCCTAATGTATCAGGATGAATATGCTCAGCAGTTGAAATCGCAGTTTGTGCCAATCTGTGTGCTATATCTTTATCCTCTTTCATTCCGTGACCGTATTTTACAATAAACGCTTCTATGGAGTTTTTTGACATAGGCAATTTTACGGCAGTATCTATAATTTGACCTGCTAATTCTTTATCTTTTAATGTATTTGTAACTTCAACTAAATTTTTTAAGAAAGGTTTTCTTTCAAAGTGATGTGCATCAGTACTGTTTTTAATATCCTTTAGTGCTTGTTGGACACATTTTTCAACAGGATTATCTTTACCCAATACAGATGCTTTTTGTGAAATTTCATTCATAACAATTTTTTGTTCATCTTCCAATAATACTTTTGCATTTGGTGAATATTGTGTCATTATACCTTGCATTGTTAAATCAGGATTTTGTTTTGAGGCTTTCATTAAAAAATTTACAACAGCTTTTTCTGTTCCTCTAAAGTATTCCATGTTTGCTGTTAAAAGGTTTTGTAAATCTTCACCTTTTGCACCAACTGCTTTATTTTCAAAGTTTTGTACACCTTTATTTGTCATCATCATACGACCACAACAAGCACAAGGTATACCTTCTTCTTTTTTTACTTTAAAATCTGATTTTGAACAAGGATGTCCTGCAAAGTGAACCATTTGCCCACCTCTAAAGTAGCTGGAAAGTGCTTGAGAACCTTTTTTGTTATCTTCTGTTTTTAACTCGGGTTGCACTTGTTGATTAGCAACATCTTTTGTGAGATTAGTTTGTTTTGCTTGTTGTACTGCTACATTTTGAACATCAATGTTTCTCAATATCATAGATAAACTCCTTTTACACTTTTCACTCACATATAAGAATCGTAAAATTTTTTTTTGTTATTAGCATGTTTAAATATTTACAATTGTTTATAATGTACTATTTACACTAATTTTCAGGGTTACAACTTTTATATGAAATTTTATTTACAATGTTGCAAAAAAAAGATATTTATGTGAAAATATTTTTGGATATTAATAGTTTTTACTTTTTTTAGTGAAGAAGGAGAAAAAATGAAAAAAAGAACTGGAATGGCATTGTCAGCGATGTTGCTAACAATGTTAATGTCTGCTCCTGCGTTTGCGAGTGAAGCAGATTTAGTAGTTCCTAAAATCGCAGAACATTATCCTCTTGGACACACATTGTTGTTGTGTGGTCTTGGAGTTTCTGTTTTGGGTTTGATTTTTGGACTTATCGCATTTTTACAAGTTAAGAAAACAGAAGTTCATGATTGCATGGCAGCTGTTGGTAACACAATTTTTGAAACTTGTAAGACTTATCTTGTACAACAAGGTAAATTCTTAATCGCATTAGAAATTCTAATCGGTTTATGTATAGCATTTTATTTCGGTGGATTGGCTAAAATGGGTTGGACAGGAGTTCTTATCATTTTAGCTTTTTCAGTTATTGGTATTTTAGGTTCTTATGCAGTTGCATGGTTTGGTATCAGAATGAACACTCTTGCAAACTCAAGAACTGCATTTACAGCATTAAAAGGTAATCCTTTAAACATCTTAAACTTACCGTTGAAAGCAGGTATGTCAATTGGTGTTGTACTTGTTTCAATTGAGTTAATTTTGATGTTGGTAATTTTATTATTTGTTCCGGGTAACATTGCAGGTGCTTGCTTTATCGGTTTTGCAATCGGTGAATCTTTAGGTGCTTCTGCTTTACGTGTAGCAGGTGGTATTTTTACAAAGATTGCTGATATCGGTTCAGATTTGATGAAAATTCAATTCGGTATTAAAGAAGACGACCCTAGAAATCCTGGTGTAATTGCCGATTGTACAGGTGATAACGCAGGTGATTCTATCGGGCCGACTGCTGATGGTTTTGAAACTTATGGTGTAACAGGTGTTGCTCTTGTTTCATTTATTCTTTTAGCAGTTCAAGGTGATGTTAACCAATGTCAATTATTAGCATGGATTTTTACAATGAGATTTTTAATGATTGTAACATCAATTGTTGCTTATTGGGTTAACGGTTTATTCACAAATGTTTATGCTAAAAACGCTAAAAAATTCGATTTTGAACAACCTTTGACGAATTTAGTTTGGATTACATCAATCCTTTCTATTGTTATGACTTATGGTGTAAGCTATTGGTTATTAGCTCCTATGGGCGGTCATTTATGGTTAGTTTTATCAACAATCATTTCTTGCGGTACTATCGGTGCTGCTTTAATTCCTGAAGCTACAAAGAAATTTACTTCACCTCAAGCAGTTCATACAAAAGAAGTTGTAACAGCTTCACGTGAAGGTGGTTCTTCATTAACAATTCTTTCAGGTATCGTTTCCGGTAACTTCTCAGGTTTCTGGATTGGTGCAGTTATTGTATTGTTGATGGGTTTGTCTTATGCGGCAAGCTTATTTATTCCTGAAGGAACAATGGTTTATCCGTCAGTATTTGCTTTCGGTTTAGTAGCATTCGGTTTCTTGGGTATGGGACCTGTTACTATTGCAGTTGACTCATACGGCCCTGTAACCGATAATGCTCAATCAGTTTATGAGTTATCATTAATTGAGGCTATTCCAAATGTTGGTGACGAAATCGAAAAACAATACGGTTTTAAACCTGATTTTGAAAACGCTAAAAAATACTTAGAAGAAAATGACGGTGCAGGTAACACATTCAAAGCAACTTCTAAACCGGTATTAATCGGTACAGCGGTAGTTGGTGCTACTACTATGATTTTCTCTTTGATATTAGTTATCCAAAATGTTTTGGGTATTGAACCTGAAATGATTTTGAACATGTTAAATCCATACACATTACTTGGTTTCATTGCCGGTGGTGCTGTAATTTACTGGTTCTCAGGTGCATCTATGCAGGCTGTTACAACAGGTGCATATTCTGCGGTTGAATACATCAGAAAACATATTAAATTGGATTCTGATGAACAATCAGCTAACATTTCAAATTCAAAAGAAGTTGTTAAGATTTGTACTCAATATGCTCAAAAAGGTATGTGGAACATCTTTATTTCATTGTTCTCATTTGCTTTGGCATTCGCATTCTTATCAGCTCCTTTATGCGAAAACTTGCATCCTGTATCATTCTTCGTAAGTTACTTAATTGCAATTGCAGTATTTGGTTTATTCCAAGCTGTATTTATGGCTAACGCAGGCGGATGCTGGGATAACGCTAAGAAAATAGTTGAAGTTGATTTGGCTGAAAAGGGAACACCTTTACATGACGCAACAGTTGTTGGTGATACAGTAGGCGACCCATTCAAAGATACTTCTTCAGTTGCTATGAACCCAATCATCAAATTTACAACTCTATTTGGTTTATTGGCAATGGAAATTGCTATTAACCCTTCATTCCAAAAATATGCACCTGTTGTTGGTGTTGTATTCTTGGTAGTAGCGTTGGTATTTGTATGGAGAACATTCTACGCAATGACTATTCCAACTAAAAAAGACTAATTAGTTAAGTTTTATATTAAAATCCTGCATGTTGACTTGTCAGCATGCAGGATTTTTGTGTATTATTATATTTATGAATATTAATGAATTTGAACAAAGACTTTATAATTTACTATTAAATCATTTAAATCAGCAATATGATTTTAAAGAATATGAAATTTTGTTGGATTATGAAAATAATTCGATATTAAATTATGTATTGTCGCATGCTTATTTTGTTTCTGGTGATATGAAAAATGCTGAAAAGTACAGAGATAAAGCAAAGACATTAAATAACAATTTTGATTTTGAAGATGAATATAAAGATATATTTTTATATATCTATTATTTATTTTCAACTATTACAACTCAAGAAGTTCCGTTTTTAGATGATGAAATTGAAAGATTAATTACTTTAGATTCTACTGTAGAGGATTATCTTAGAGCTTCTGAATTGTATAGAAATTCCAACTATATTTCCAATAGTATAAGATTAATAAAAAATGCAATAGATGAGTTTCCGGATGAAATTTCATTAAAAATGGATTTAGCTTCAAATTTGTTATATACGAGGAATATAGATAAAGCATGGGCTTATAATGAAATTCGTTTTGATTTGTATAGAAATAAACTTCCTCAGTTTATAAATAAAAAAAAGTTTAATTTGCAAAATACATCTGCTAAAGTATATGTTTATCCCGTGACAAAACTTGGTGATACAATATTTTTTTCAAGATTTTTGTTTAAATTGAAGCAAGATTATCCAAATTTAAAATTTTTTGTAACCGTTGACGAATCTTTAAAAGAATTATTTAGAGAAAATGGAATAAATACTTATAATAAAGTTGATAAAACAATGGTTGACTATCAGCTTTCATTTGAGGGTTTACCTTATTTGTATCGCGAAAATGATACTCAAATATTGTCAAAAGGTTATTTAAAAGCTAATAAGAAAAAATCAGAATTGTTAAAAAATAAATATTTCAATACCAAAAAACTAAAAATTGGTGTTGTTTGGAATTCCTCTAAAAGTCAGGATGAACGAAATGTGCAATTAAAAGATTTTGAAGAACTCTTTTCAATTCAAAATATTCAATTTTATTCTCTCCAAAAAGAAGTTAGTTTGTACGATAAATTATTTTTAAGCAAATTCATGATTGTTAATATGAGTGATAAAATAATTGATTTTTCCGATACAGCTGCAATTATAGATAATTTGGATATGGTTATAGGGTGTGATACCTCTGTAACTAATTTGTCCGGAGCTATGGGTAAAGAAACTCTTTTGTTATTACCAAACCATGCCGATTGGCGTTGGGGATTATTTGAACAAAATTCTAAATGGTATAATTCCGTAAAACTATACAGGCAAAAAGAAAATCAGGGATATAAAGAAGTTGTTGGCAGAGTAAAAAAATATATAAAAACTAAAAAAGCATGTCTTGATTTGTAAATCTCAAACTAAAGTATGAGAAAGTTCAAACTAAAGAAATATTAAGTAATTGCATGAAATATACGATACTAGGTATGTAAGAAAAACACAGCGGTATATAAGGATATATACACAAGTATTAATTGAAAGGAGATCGCTTATGGCAATTACAGTAAACACAAACATCCCATCACTAACAGCACAAGCTTCATTGAACAAGGCTACAAACGCAATGAATACTGCGATGCAACGTATGTCAACAGGTTTGAGAATCAACTCATCAAAAGATGACGCAGCAGGTATGGCAGTAGCAAACAAATTAGACTAC
>CAJOKJ010000011.1 GCA_905235155.1 Candidatus Gastranaerophilales bacterium | reverse complement strand
TTTTCATCTTGTGCTAAATTCATCAATTTGTTATTTAATTTTGTCATAATTTTTCCTTTCTGTTTCACTAAATAAAGTGGGCGGATTTAAAATCCGCCCACAAAATCATATTTATCAAATAACAAGCCACTAAAATTACCACTTTTATCTATTGTTGGATTTAATATTGTTCCGTGACCGATTGATAAATGTAAATTACTATCTTCCGTTAATTCTATACCTATTTGGTCATTATTATCTATATTTTTATACTTTTGACAGTAGTATTTAACTTATTTTTGTAATTGAGAGGAATTTGATAAGTTTTTACTTCGTTATAAAAAATTTAGTAAATTTAACGATATAATTAAAAATATCAAAATTTAAAACAATCCCTATAACTAAAAAGTTTGAGAGTATCGCAATTATTAATGTATATTTATTAAAAATAAACGATAACAAATATTTTAATTTATTATTTTTTTTATTTAAATACCAATATAGATATAGTGCTAAATAATCACCCATTAATCCGATAAACAAACTTAAAAATATACTTAAAACAAAAAGGAAAATTGCATAGTTAATATCAAAATTGGATTTATTAAAACTGTTTAATACAAATAAATATGAATATATAACACTTACAAATAATATCAGAACTTTGGTTTTAAGTGATTTTTTTAAATTAAATATAAAATTTTTCAAAATTAAGCTATCAGATTTTTCCTCTATGTATTGATAGACAACTGGCAATATAACAATTCTGGATATCATATTTAAATTTATTAAAAAAGCTAAAATATTGGCTTCCAGTAATGCAGCCTTATCTTGGAAGCCGGGCATAATGGAAATAAAACTTAAATTAAAATTCTGTATTGTAACGTCTGCAAAAATATTTGCAAATAAAACTAATAAAATATCTTTATGAAAAATTTGTTTTAACATAAGCCCATTATAATTTAAATTTTATCGGAATCAATATATAATAGTTTTTTAAAACTCCAAATGTTTGACCTACAAAAGCTATCTCATTTGCAATAGTAACAAAAGAATCTTTTTCTTTGTATTTTAGATATTGTGAAGCAAAATCATATTTATCAAATAACAAGCCACTAAAATTACCACTTTTATCTATTGTAGGATTTAATATAGTTCCGTGACCGATTGACCAATGTAAATTCTTATCTTCGGTCAATTATATACCTATACGTGTTTCGTTATCTATATTTTTATGTTAAAGACTACATTATCTTTTATATAAGTTATCTAATAATGTATTATAATCTTCAATAAAAATATCTTTTTGTGTTAAATTTTCAATATTATCATCTTTTTTGATAATCATAATTAAAAAGTAATTATATTCATCAGTATCTGAAGATATAATTATTTTATTGTTGTTTTTAAGACCTTGAACAAACAAATATTTTATAATAAAATTTTGACCTTCAATTTCTTCCGGTAAAGGTGGAGGTGGTAGTTTTTTAATTTGTTTCCTTAGTTTTTGAGATAAAAAAAGATAACTAAATTTATCAGTAGGTTCTTCAAGCATTCTACCGTTTTTATCATATAAAGCATAGTAAATATGGTTTACACAACGTCTGCTAAACATTTTTACGCTTAACTGATTATTTAAATATATTGCATAATCTGTCAAATATTTGCATAATATCGGGTTATCTTTTCGGGTTATATCTTTATAGCCCGGTAGTTGCTCTGCAAAAGCAGAGCAACTTATTAATATTATTAATGCTATGGTTAATATTAGTCTTTGCATTTTATTCATTTTTGTTTTTGTAGATGTGGTGGAGGCTGATAAAATTGTTCTCTACCTGGAATTAATACATAATCTACTTCTTCTACTCCAGGTATTTTATCCTCCCATTTCAAATATACTTTATTGGGTTTTACCTTTCGAGGAAAATTATTTCTCTTGTCTATATCTATATAAAAATAATTATACTCATTTTTAAATTTATGAAATGTAATAAGATTATCTCGGGATTTATATAGACTTATTTGCAGGGTAAAAAACTTACCTTCCAATTCATCAGGTAACGGTGGAGGGGGATTCTCTTTTATTACTTGCCTTATATGGTCTTTGACTACTGTTGTAACTTCAGGATTGTATCGTTCTCCTATAAAAACACCGTTTCTGTCAAACATTGCAATATACCAATCGCCTAAATCGGTCGGTAAATAAAATGGTATCTTCAATTTATTATTTAAATATATTGCATAATCTGTCAAATATTTGCATAATATTGGGTTATCTTTTCGGGTTATATCTTTATAGCCCGGTAGTTGCTCTGCAAAAGCAGAGCAACTTATTAATATTATTAATACTATGGTTAATATTAGTCTTTGCACGGTTTTAGAAAATACCCTTTTATTGCACTTTTGATAATATCATTTTCTTGAAAATAAGTCAATTCGCCTTGTTGTACCAGCTCTTGGGCTTGAGAGTTTGTTAAAATATCTCCGGTTTTTAGTCGTCTGAATATTTCAGGCTCGTACAACTCATACAACTCTGACGTAGTTAGGTCGTTTATTATATCTCTTGTAAATTGAATATCGGAAATACTATTAATAAATTCTGTGTGTTTATTTTTATATTTATCAAACAATAATCCGCAAAAATTAGTTTTCGTCTATTGTTGGATTTAATATTGTTCCTTGACAGATTGACAGACTTAAGTTGTTCTAAATTTTATTAAAATTTGATGAAATTACCATTATTATAATTACTATATAACCTAAAAGAATTGCTATTATAGAAAATATACATGTGTATTTGTTTATAATTATATTTAATAATTTGTTTACCAAATGATTTTCATTAAATTTATCTTTTATGTACCAATATAAAAACAAGAATATATAACTGCCTAATATACCAATAAATAATGACGATACTACGTTTGCCAACACTATTTTAAAATTTGTTATTTTTATATCAAATAACAATAAATTTAAAATTTCTGAAAATAAAGTTAGTATTGATACAGCTATGATTTTTGTTGAATTTGACAGTTTTAATTTATTAATAAAATTTTTAGATAAACTAATTTGTGATTTCTTAAATATATAATCATAAACAACAGGTAATATAGTATTTCTTCCAATTGAAATAAATATTATGTAGGAAAAAGTTAACCAAAATAAAAAAGCATTTTCTGACATTGAAATTATCACTGACAAGATTATATAGAAAGTTAACATAACTGATGCATCTGCTAAAATATTAGATACTAATATTAGTATAATGTCTTTTAATTTTTTCATGATAAGATTATAACTCAAATTTTATCGGTATCAATAAATAATAGTTTTTTATTACATTTGTTTCTTGTAAACCGTATGCAAAATTATTGTATATCGCTGTTTTGAAATTTTTACTATTAAATTCTTCTTTCATAAACTCAAAATCATATTTATCAAATAACAAGCCACTAAAATTACCACTTTTATCTATTGTAGGATTTAATATAGTTCCGTGACCGATTGATAAATGTAAATTACTATCTTCCGTTAATTCTATGCCTATTTGGTCATTATTATCTATGTTTTTGTGTTTTTGACAATAGTTTTTAACTTGTCTTTGCAGTTGAGAAGAATTTGATAAATTTTTACTTAATCTGCTATCTTCAGCAAATCTCACACCTCCCCATTTATTATCTATTTTTAGCGATAATGAATTATTTATTCTTAACGCATTATTTATACTTTTTGTTTTATCGCTCGGTATTATTGTATATTTGTCATTTTTGAAAGCATTATTTAAACCTAAAATGGATATATCCATAAGTTCTTTTGTATCAGGACGAGTTCGATTTATATTTGCATTAAAATCTAACAAGGGACTTTTAAATTCTGATTGTTTTAATTGATTTTTACTATTGTAACTTAAATTATCAGTCAATAATTTATCAGGTTTTGAGCGATAATGGGCTTTAACATGCGTGCCGTCAACTTTTGTGTATGCTTTTACATACACAACATTCTCACTGTTCATCAATTCTTTGTTTGTCGGTACACCGATATTTGTTAGCTGATAATTAATTGACTTTTCGTTTTTGTGATATTCTTCGCTCGTCATATTTACAATATCTTCTCGCGAAAAAATACGTTCATTTCCTGATATTGCATTAAAATAATTCTTAAATTTTGACATTAATTTTTCCTTTCCGTAAAAAAAGTTGGCGGTATAAAATAACCGCCAACGAAAATAATTAGTGGATAAATAGGTGTTATACAAGAGGGGTTTGCAAATCATTTTGAACTAAAAAATTATTTACGTTTTCTATTCCGTACTGTTCAAGTGCAAATTTAAAGCATTCTATCCAATTGATTTGCTGATTAACAGCAGGAACTTCCGCAAACGATTTAACTACATCAAACAATTCTCTTGAACGAGTTTTGCGTTCGAGTGTTGCTTTTCTGTCACCGTAACGATAAATATAATTTGCATTTCTTACAGTATCATCAACTTCCATAAATAAAGGTTTACCGTGTTCGTTTATGCAGATTAATTCCCTACCAAGCTTAAAGTTTGCAATAATTTCGGCGGTTTTTTCTACCATTGGAATAATCAATTTACGATTAATCGCATCTAACATCATATTTAATCTTGCAGTTTGACCCGAAACAGAATAAGTCAATTCTGTCGCAGTTCTTGCTTCATTTTGCAAATTACCTGCCATATTTTTAAATATGCCCGTTGCACTTTCGATCGTCGTTTTAAAGTAATTCAAAAAATCCCAGCCGTGCAAGGCATTGTCAAAATTCAACGGTACCGGAGGTTGTGGCATTAAAGCTGAATCATATTCAATAATTTTTCCCGGTCTTACAATTTGTTCACCTTTAAAACATCCTTTTGGTGCTAAATATGGAGGATTCATCATTAACGAAAGAGCATCTAACTGTTTATTCAAAATTGTTGATGAAATATTATTCAATATTAATGCAACTTTTAATGGTGAAATTCCTCTTTGGGTATCAGGATTTTTAATTATATTTGCATATATAAAAGGATTTATAACAAACGGATTATCTTCCATTCTTATTATTTCACATCTGCCTGCAACAACTATTAATTGATTTTTTAAAATTTCGCCTTTTTCTGTTTCAATATCTCCCCAATATTCAAGAATTTCAACTTTATTTCCGTCAACTGCCTTATCGGCATCAGAATTTTTGTTCTTTTTGTTTGAAATTATAGATTTTAAATTTTCTATTTTTTCATCTGTTAATAAATTATTTGCTCTGTCGGCTATGATATCGTGAATTGAGGAGTAGGTTCTATAAACTTTTGCACAAGCATCCCAATTATCAAGTCCGTTTTTATCAAAAACAAAATCTTCCGGTCTTATAAATTTAACCTTTGCATTGTCATAAACAACTTTTTCTTCAATCACAAAGCCTGTTTCTGTCGGATTTACCAATTGTTCTTCAATTGTTTGCGGACGTCTTACGGTTTTTGTCTGTGTAGACCAACCTACAAATAGTGTGGCTTCGCCTGTTTCAACAATACTATCAACCATTTTTTCCATTTCTTCTTCAAGTTTCATTTGTTCAAATGTGTTTACAAGCATTGCTTTTTGACGATTTGCCAGCATTTGAGTTTGTGGTGTGTTACCTGAAACATCAAACATTGAATCAGGGTGTGAATAAAGGTTTTCGCTTATGTGAGCCTTTAAGGTTTGTGCTAATTCATAAATATCAGGTAATTGAATTTTAGTATGCCATTCATTTACTGAAGGAATATTATTAGAATAAATTGCATTCTTAATAAGGCGAATGTCGCTTAATTGACCTCGTCTTGAATCTTCCATATCATCATATTTTTGAACAACTGATGATGTTAAATACAACATTTTGTCTGTTTTGTCTTGCTTTTTGATTGTTTTCATTTTTACCTTTCCTTATTTTCTTCTGTAATAACCTTTGACTGAAGTTCCGTCATGACGGGTATAATCATCAACCCATATCATTGAGCCTTTTGCGACTTCTGCCTGAGCTTGATGTTCATACGGAACACCAAATTCCTTTAACTGTTTATCTATATATTTTTCAAATTTTTGAAAATCCGCTGTGGATAATTTGCCGATTTCTTCGGCTGTAAAAATTTTTCCATCAGGAATATAAGCTTCATCTTCTATGTTTGCCGCAAAACCTGTATATTTTCTTTTGTCAGAAGGGTGAGTTATAAGTTTCCCTGCTCTCATTCTCTCCATAACCTTTTTGGCTATAAGGTCGTCTAATTTGCCGCTATGGGCATACATTTTTAATAAAACAGGATTACCAATTTCTTTTTCGATTTCTTTAGCTATCTCGCGTCCTTGAGCATTATTCCATTTATCCATATTTTCTTCACCTTGTGGTTGTCCATGTTTTTCACCATCTTTTTCGTGTTTATCTCCAGCATATTTGCTTATACCCAATAAAAATTTTAATGCCAAATCAGCTTGCATAAAAGTATGTTTAAAAGCATCTGCTTCGTTATTCCAAGTATCGTGTTCACCTGTTCCTATTTCAAAACCGTATATTTTTTGATATTTTTTAGTTTTTGCATATACTTCACTACCATAATTTTTAGCAAGGTTCATTTTATTAATAAAATTATCACTATTACTCATTGTTATCTCCTTTATATCTGTTATACTGTAATTATGAAATTAATAAATTATTTAAGTTTAAATTTTTTTTCTTTACTCGGTATTATTTTTTTTCTGTTTTTACTATTTGTGTTCATTACAGAAATATTCCCTAATAAATATATTTATTTTTATTTAAATGATATAGCCATAGCATTTATTTATTTTATGTTATTTAATATATTTTTAATACTTCTCTTTGTTATAGAAATGCTTATTAAAAAGTTTATAAAGTTTTCAATAAAGTTAAATCCTATAATATTTTATTTAGGGTTTATTCTTAATGTGTTCTTTATTTGTATTTATTTATTATTGATAAACGCATAAATGCATGTTTAAATGCATCAGCTTCATTATTCCAAGTCGAATGTTCTCCTGTACTAATATCAAATCCGTATTTTTTTTGATATTCCATTGTTTTACTAAATATATCTTCTTTAAATTTTTTAAATTGTGGAAGAGCTTCAATTAAATACAATAAGTCATTGTCCTTATTCATTATTACCTCCTTTTATGTTAAACTTTTTAATATGAACAAGTTTTTATTGAGCAAATATTATGTTCCAAACGTATTATCATATTTTTCTTTACTTGGAAATATAATATACGTATTTGCATTTTTAATCACTAGAATTAAAACTTTAAATTTTTGTATTGATGATTTCTCTTGTACTTTAATGCAATATACTTCATTTTCATTCAAGTACTATTTTGTGTTTTGTATTTTTTTATTGATTTTGATTTTAGGAGCTTTAACAGAATTAATCTTAAGAAAATCAAAAGTAATTAAATCAATATTGTCAGTGCGTACAAATTTATTCAAAAAAATAATTTATATTTTTTCTTTTGTATTAATACCTATTAGTTTTGCTTATTTAATTTTTATATTTTTGGTTATTTATGCGATATTTGATATGATTAATAATATGTAAGGTCTATTTTCTTCTGTAATAACCTTTTACGAGTGTTCCGTCTTGACGGGTATAATCATCAACCCATATTAAATATCAATTTGATAGCATATATTTTTTGATATTTTTTAGTTTTTGCATATATTTCATTATTATATTGCTTTATAAAATTGTCATTGTTACTCATTTTCGTTTTCTCTATTTTTTTATAAGCGAATAAACAAGAATATCTTGAGGTTTACCATTTTTCATGGTTTCTTTTTTTAATTCGGCTTCAAATTTCATTCCGGCAGCCTTCAAGATAGCTGCTGCTCTGAAATTTTCTTTAAAAACTTTTGCTTTTATTTTTTTTAATCCAAGTTTTTTTAAACAGTATCTTATAAATTTTTTGGCAACTTGCTTTGTAAAATCGCCCCAAAATTCTTTTTTAAAACAGGTTGTTACTTCAGCAGAATGTAATTTATTTTCATTACCGACAATGTTTTCTAAAAATACAAACCCTGCAAAAGTTTCATCCTTCAACACAGCCCAAAAATAAGGTTGCGTTTTCTATTGTTGCAATAGTTTCTTCAAGCAAATCCTTATTTGCATAGTCATCAGACAAAAAATTTGTAAATTTTTTATAGAGAATATACACATCCTCTATAAATTTAATATTTCGATACGACTTTGTTTTTCTATTAATTTTTATTTTTATAAATTTAATCATTTATTGACACAATCCTTTTAATACTATAAAATTTATATATCTGATAAGGGGTTTATATGACAAACGAAGAATTAATACTACATCAATACAAATTGTATTCCGAATCAAAAGAAAAATTTATTGACAGAACATTCCGAACAAATAAATTTTATATGGTTCTTGTAATTGTATTAATGTTGTTGGCATTTACAACAAAAGGCTTATATTTTGCCAGATTAACCGCACCAACATTATTTTCTATCATTGGAATAATTAGTTGCTCTTTATGGTGGTTAAATATGGACTCTTACAACTGCCTTATAAAAATTAAATTTGCAAAAGTTCTTGAAGAAATTGAAAAACAACTCCCTGTACAACCTTATACAATGGAATATAAAGCATTAAGAGATTTTAGAGAAAATAAAAAAAGTTTCGTATTTAGTGATATTCAAAAAATATTAGCCATTTTTAGTTTTTTGGCTTTTCTTGTAATACTTATGATTGAAGTTATTCCGGCATTTTTTGTCAGCAACGTGATATAACTTCAGCATATTCAAATTTTACAAATGAATTTTCTGTTGAAAAAACATCAATTTCACCTTTTAACAGTTTTTCTCTGGAAATATTATCTAAACCAAGCATTGCCTCTGCTTGCATTCCGTTAATAAAACTAACCGTATTGTTGTTTTTGTTGTATTTTTTGAATACGGCATTTTTGCTAAAAATGTATTTTGTTGGTACTTCCTTTATACTATGTACTTTTTTCTTTATAAATTTTGTTGAAACTTTTTTAAATGCCTGTTTTATTTCTTCTTGCATTTTAATTTTTATTAATTCATCAATACGTTTTCCTGAAAGTAATGCATCTTCTACAAATTGTTTTTTGTTCTTCATAATTATCTCCTTTATATTTTTTTATCGTTTAAATTGCTTATTGTTATTATTTTTGCTTCTAAATCTGTATTTAAATCATCCTTTTGGAAAAGATATTTACACAAGCTATCCAGTGCCTTGAGAGCAGCAGAAGTATCTCGTAATTTCTTTTTGCCTGTCGGATTACCTTCTTTATCCAAAACATCTTCTTCTGCAAGTGAAAATTCAGCTATCTGAAGAAGTTTTTTTACTACATAACCTCTTTGAACATGCAATGTTTTTATTTGATTATTTAATTGTCTGTTTAATTCACGAATTATATAATCTCTTGACAGTAAATCCTCAGAAACGGATTTTAAATTGTTACTTTTATAACCCGCATTTTTGGCTGCAATTTCTCCATCAAGATTTTTTAAATATTCAGTTACAAATTTTTTTTGCTGTAATGTTAATTTTTTCATAATGTTAAGAACTCTTAATATATTTGCCTTTAAAATTTCAATTTAATATTATTAATATGCTATTTATATTTCGGCTAGTGTAAAATCTTATTAGTAGGCAGAACTTTTGTTTGGCCTATTTTTTTGTTTTATTTTATTAAATTCTTTTAAGTACGATACAAGGACTTTGTTGGACATCAGTGCAAAGCTTTGAACGCATTGTAGCAAGATTTTCTTTGTACATACTCATCCAATAAGAAAATTTACTATATTGCGGATTTGCCTTTATTTTCATGCAAGTACCGTAAATCAAAAGGGGTTCAACAAAAGGTTGAGGTATTAAAGGTTCATCAGTTGCAACTTCCAGCCTTGCTTTTTCATTACCGTCCTCATCTTTTACAAAGTTATTTGTATAATATATAACTTCTACATTCTTTTGTTTATCATATTTTGGTAAAATTAATACATCATTTAACACGCCATATACCGAAGATGAATTACCGCTTGATAATAAAAGACCTTCAAAATCAGGGGTATAATTTAATTTTTTACCGTCTATACTTAGCGTATGAATTTTTCCGTTTACTGTATTAATTATTTCTGCGGAATTTGCAGGTAAAAGCAGTGTCTGCTTTCGTAATAAAAAATTCCAGTTATCAAATGTGCAAATTTCTGCATTTATAATATTCAATATATTTTTAATTTTTTGGTGGTCGTTTTTAACCAATTCTTCAAATTTAGTTACTTTTTTATAATTTAGTTCTACTAAACACTTATTTATTATTTCAAGATAATTCATTTTTACTCCTATTGATACAGGCAGCAAAACATTAGTCTTGCTGCCATTAAATTACTGCTACTTGATTAGACCTTTTTTTAATTGGTCCATAATTGCTTTTTCATTTTTTAAAAACTCATCAGTAGTCATTTTACCGATTTGCTCACGAGTAAAAGACAAGGCTTGATTTCCGCTGTTTTGTGATTTTTGAGCATTTGCTTTTAGACGCTGCTTAGCTTCGGAATTAAATTTTACCAAACTTTCATCGTGTGCTGCTTTCTTTAAATACCTGTCAATTGCTGATTTTTCTACTTGTTCAACAATTTTTGCAATTTTAGAAAGTTCATCCTTATCAAAATTTATCTCATCGGATTTTAGATATTTTAACAAATCAGAACGACCTTCTGCCGAGAAAAAAGCCGGTTTTTCCTTTTCAAATTCTTCAAAAGCCGCTGTTTTATCACAAACTGTTTTAGATTTTTCATCCAACGTAGAATTTTGTGTATTACTATCAAGTGCCGTCCTGATTATATGGTTCAATAAATTTTGTCCTTGCTGTTGGGTTACTAAACCTGAATTTAAAAGATTTTGAAGAGCATTCAAATTTTCTTTAAAATCATTTCTCACTTTGTGATTATTTTCTTTTTCTTCAACTTTAGTGTCGAGTTTTTCTTCAATTTGTGCTTTTATATCTAAGTCTTTTTTTTCCAAATCCGCTTCTTTTGATTCGGTTAAAGATGTTGCTTCGTTTATTTCTTCTGACATTTGTTAATCCTCATTATTTAATTGTTTCATACTTTTTCTATTGATTTATCAATAAAATTGCTAAAAATAATTATCAAAAAAGGTTTAAAAACAGGTGAAATAGCCAGTTTATTTACAATATAATTTATTGCTAATTGTTTTTTTTCTTGTCCTGAACTTTCTGATAATTTATTTTCGGCATAATTAACCGCTAAATATGCTAAGTCTTTTATTGTATTTTTTAAATTTTTAAACATTATTTCTCCTAAAAAATCGACGCAGATTAAATCTGCGTCGGGGGTAATATGTATAATAACGGGTAGTTAAAATTTTAGCCTTCACCACCATTTATGGTATCATTTTCGTCTTCGCCTAAAGGTTCTGTTGTTTCTGATGAAGTTGAATCTTCAACTGATGAAGGATCAGCAACAACCATTTTTGCCAATGCTTTCGGCTGAACTGTTTTTGCTCCGTATAAATATAAACCTCTTACTAAATCTGCAAAAGAATCTTTATCTCTTAAACTTTCAATTTTTGCCAATTGAGAAGCAAAAGTAATTGCATCATTTGTACCGGCAAGAACATAAAACAGACCCGAAGTAGATGTTAAATTTGTACTTACAAGAACATCCATGCCGGCAATTCTTCCAATTGCCCCTTCTCTTATTGTTTCATCAGCAACGTTATGTGCACCAATGAATTCGGTACTTTGCAATAAGTACGATTCAATTGTGGGATTAATAATTACCCAAGGTTTTTTGTTACCAGTTAGTGCATTTGCATTTTTTAATTTCATTGCTAACTCTACAAATTGTGCATATATAGTTGATTTATTCAAAACAATTGCTTCTTCTTCACTACCAACAGTATTTGCTTCTTCAACGTCTGTATGCATTCCCAATAAGAATGAATCTTGTACTTCCTCAATTGCACGTCTTGCGTTTTCGAGATGTGCCAGCATAATATCTTGATTTGCTTGTGCTTGTGCTACATCATTTATTTTGAATGCAAAATATTTCTTTTGGTCAATTGTCAAATCCATTGATGTAGGCTCTAATTCGCTATAAGATAAGTTTTCATTACTTACTGTTGAAATTGTTACATCTGCCGGAGTAATAATTCTTACTTTGTCACCTTGATTTTGAATATCACCTTCATAGTTTCGGTTTACACATTGCATCATCACGCAATTTTTTTCCAAAATTGCGTTTAATTTTTTACTCCATATTTCTGGAATAAAAGCAGAATAAGAATTTTTTTGTTCTGCTGTTTGTACCGGTGTTGCTGCTGATTGATTTTCTGTCATTTTCTTGTTTCCTTTCTTTTTTTGTACTATTTCAGAAGATTTTACTAATCTTCGTTAAAAATTTCTTTAAACTGTATACCTATAATTGCAGTATTATGCTCTATACTGTCGCCTTCAACACAAATTTGTATTGAATAATTTGCTTCCGAAATTTCTGCCTTATAAATACCTTCCGTATCCAAAGCCCATATAGCTTCTTGCTCGTCAGACCAATTGGAATTCATCAGAATTTCGCTGTCATCTTTATACCAGACAAGATTTTCTAAATTATTTGAATATATTTTTTCCATATCATCTCTATTTTCCGCATCAAAATTTTTATACACGGAAAAATTAAAATTATTTTCGTGTGCTTCATCCAGAACAAAATAAAATTCATCTATCGTTTTTCTGATTGTAGGATTACCAAGTCCTAAGAATGGGGACTTCCACATAAACTCTATTGGTTCACCCGCAAAAGTATTATTTACGTCTTCTCTGTATATAAAACCTTTTTTATCTGCTGTAAGAATAAAATTTTTATAATTACAAGCAGATGTAATATTCTGAGGCAAAACTCTTTTATACCAAGCATTATTTATAATATCATTTATCCATATTGTGTGAAAATACTCATCATTGACATAAGGAATAAAATACCAAACTTGATTTTTTGTATCATAGTTTAAAGCAAAAACTTCCCTTTTACGTAAAAAATCAAAATATTTGAATTCTTCTTTTATATTTTCGGTAATTTCACTGCCAAGTAAAATTTGATTTAATGCCCCAACCTCAAGTGAATATATACCTGATGAATAAAAATATTGTCTGTTATTTACGTTTACAACACTTTTTGCTGAATAAGCACCTTTATCTGCAAATGGAATTACACTGAAATCACTTGGTGATGAACCTGATAAAAGGTATACTTTTTTATCTTTGTATATGGCAAGATAATCTTTATATGAACATAATGCTGTAATTTCATCGGTATCAGTATAAAAATTACTTATATATCCTGCATCATTTGCTGTTGAAAAATCATCAAATTTACCTAATGCAGAAAAATAAATCGAAGCACCTTCTGCTGCCCAAACTCTGCCTTTATAAATTGCTACAACATTTGCATAAATTGGAGTGTTGTCTGATTTATGTAAATTACATTCAACTATGTCATAAGATGAATTATTTTTTATATAAAACATTTCATCAGAATCACTTGATACGATTGTTCCGTTTAAAAAATTCGTAAATACAGGCTTTAAGGAATTTATAGTTTTATTCAGTAAAACAGGATATTCTAAATCTTCATTATAGACATACAAATTACCATTTTCCGTTGCAATTATTAATTTATATTCATTACCTGCTTTCATTTCATGAATTACCGTTATGCCTTCTTCTTGTGGCAAATGCGTAAATATAGTATTTCCTTTTTGTCTTATAACACCTCTATTTCTATATATTTCTACATTTTTTGAATCTGCCCAAAACAAATTTTTTGTACGCAGCCCAAGCTCTGTCTTTGTTGAGGCTTGATTTATACCTCCGGAAAGACTGTAATAAAAATTTTCCATTGTTTTCTCCTAATTTAATTTTTGAAAATACCATCTGATTTTTGTTCGAATAAAATCGCCTATTGACTCTTTTTCAACCCAAGAATAAGGCGGGAGATAAATTATATCTATCTTTCCTGCACTGGTTGTTGAAGGATGAGTTAAACCAAATTCATAATGAGTTAATACAGTATTTTTAGTAATTTGTATATTAAACTCTTTGCAGAGTTT
The DNA here is from genome assembly GCA_905235155.1 of Candidatus Gastranaerophilales bacterium. Taxonomy (GTDB): domain Bacteria; phylum Cyanobacteriota; class Vampirovibrionia; order Gastranaerophilales; family Gastranaerophilaceae; genus UBA6984. The sequence continues at coordinate 120,657 of CAJOKJ010000011.1, read as the reverse complement.
TGCACATAATTGCATTGCTGCTTCAAATTGAACTTTGGTTATCGGATAAATACCAATATTGTTTTTATTTTTAAATCCTTGCATTCCGCAAAGTGAAACTCCGATTGAACCTGTATTACCTCCTCCCGTATGAGCCGCATATTGTCCTTTTAAACAATGCTCGTTTGCTTGAGGTTTAAATGTTCCTTCATAAATTTTTCCTAAACTATCTATCAAATAATGATAACAATTTTTTTCATGAACATTAGGGACAGCACCTCCGGCTGTCCAATGTATAATAATACGCTTCATATTACTTTAACCTTTCATATTGTCTGACATAAATCGCTACTAATTCCAAACGATTTCTGGCTCTAAGTTTATACATTAATCTTTCTATGTATGTTTCTACGGTTCTTGGCGATATTTGTAATTTATCCGAAATTTCTTTACAACAAAAACCTTGACAAAGCAGTGTTATAACTGCATTCTCTTGCTTGCTTAACACCATTTATATTTCCTTAATTCCAACTAATACTTCTATGCTACACGGTAAATTTAGCAGATTTTTTATATATTCACGTTTTTAATATCCGTTTTCAAATAATCCCAGTTTCATTGAACTTAAATTTGAAAAACATTTTTTCTTTTTTCCGTATTCATTATAATTTAAGTAAAATTTACCATAATTTAACAAGTATGAACTGTCATAATCTTTTATTTCGCTTACTATATCCTTTTGATATTTTTCAAAAAATTTTTTTGCTTTTTTATTTATCAATCGATATACAGAAATTTTATTATTGTAGTCAATTCTCGTAAGCTGCAATATGGTATGCTCACAAACAGGACAACATTCCAGATAATCTAATTCTTTATATTTGTATTTTTCATCGGATTTTAATTCATAAGTTTTACAACATCTAAATCCGCTGCAACAGTGAATAAATCCCATAAAAATCTCCTTTTGAACACAATATCTCCCGTAATAATTTGAAAAACAACTTTGCCTGCGTGGGCGTGAGCCTTATTCAAATTTACGAAATAATTATACAATTTTTATTTTTGTAATAAGTCCGTATTTTTTCGTACGTAAAAATACGTCCGTAAAATTACGGACATGTTTTATTTATGTTAAAATGTAAAAATATAGTATGGAGTATATTAATTATGAATGAAATCAATTACGAAAAGTTATCTGACCAAGAAGCCAAAGATTATTTCAATAAAAATTATAATATATCATATTATGATGAAAATTTACCGACTCCATCTAATGAACTTTTATTTATGCACTATATTTTATCGGCTATTATTTATGCCGTTGCAATGCTTTTTATTTTGTTTAATCCTTTTTATGTAAATAAATTTGCGAATTATGATATAACCGAAATTGTATTAACTTTATACTTAGGATATTTACTTATAGCACCTATTTTTCTTTTTACATTTAAATCAAAAACAGTATACGCTTCACACAGTATAGAAATAATAAACTATATTTTAAAGTTAATCAAAAGACAAGGCTTAAAAAAAAATGCAAATTCTGCCGAATTTATACAATGGCTTACACCTACATATAAACAAAAACAATCCCTAATTTTATATTTTATAAAATTTTTCTTTGGCCCACAACTTTTGTTATGGTCATTCCAGCATTATCAGCAAATAATAGGTCAATGGAACAAACTTATTTATGCGAACCAAATTCTGAAAGGACACCGATTAGATATATTTTCGTTAATAAATTATCGACAAATAATTTTCATTTTATTTGTACAAATTATGTATTTTATTGATTGTTTTACCTACACAATAGGATATTGCACAGAATTAACAATATTTAGAAACAGAATACGTACAGTTGAATCCTCTGCAATCGGGTTGTTATTTTGTCTGGCATGCTATCCGCCATTTAGCAGTGCAACAGCGTCAATAATAAATTGGGAACATAATGATAATGTATTTAATATTATAAATAATCCGACATCAATAATTAATTGGATTTGTTATTTTATAGCGGCTTTTTTAATTTTTATATACGTAGCTGCATCCGTAGCATTATTTACCAAAGCAAGTAATTTAACAAATCGTGGCACGGTATCAATATTTCCTTATAATATAATAAGACATCCTGCATACGCAACAAAAATTTCTCTGTGGTGGCTGGCATCAATTATCATTCTTAAAAATTTATTATTAAACGGAAAATACGTAGAAACAGCCTTTTATATACTTGGTGCAATAACATGGACATTTATCTACTATATGCGTGCAATAACAGAAGAACGTCATTTATTGTTAGATCCTGATTACAGGGCATATACAAAGAAAGTTAAGTACAAATTTATACCATTTGTTTGGTAATTACTTAACCTCTAATTCGCAACACATTTGACAAGCACCAAAAACTTTTGCAACTTTGATATTCTTCCTAAAGCAGCAATAATTTGGTTTATTAAAAATTTCTTTTATTGAATTTTCTTTAATATTACCTATTTTTTGAGATAAACATGGATAAACATCACCCTGAGGGGTTATAAATGTATTAGAAAACGGAAATTTACAAGGTTTATAAATTTCGTTTACTGGCTTATTTTCATCATAATTAAAAAATTCTTCTATTTTTTGTAAAGTATTCTTAGAAGCTTCAAATCTTGGTGAAAACCTTATAATTGTATTTGATTTTTTTTGTAGACTTTCCAACTCCTTATAAACTTCTTTAAAATGCTCTAAATCAAAATATTTTTTAATTGGATAGTTATCATTAAATTCCGAAACAAAATCGTCAAACAATACAGAATTTTGTTTCAAATTGTTGTTGCGTAAAAATGAAATCGAAAGAAATTCAAAATTCATATCCGAGCACATTTTGAATAACTTTGGTAAATCATCAATGTTATTCTGCAAAACAATCGTTTTTATGTCTATCATAGGACGTTTTTTATATGAATTTAATTTTTCAATATTTGTATAAATTTTATCAAAAATACCTTCTTTACCTCTGTTTAAATCATGTGTTTTGCCATAACCATCCAACGAAATTGATAGCAATGCAGGTTTATATTTAATTAGAGCCTTTGATATTTCATCATCAAGTAAAACTCCGTTAGAAACAATATGTACTTTACCAAAAGTTTTTTTGCATGCCTTTTCAAGTATTTGAATAAAATCTTTTCTTATAAAAGGTTCACCGCCAACAAGCGTAATTATTGAATAAAAAGGAATTTGATTAATAATATCAAACCAATCTTCAGTAGATAATTCTTTCTTATTTCGGTCTTCGCCTACATAACAATATGGACACTGCAAATTACAGCGATAAGTTAATTCAAAAAAATATCTTAACGGCATTAACTTTGCCCTGCCATATTTTGAGTGATAAGCAGGCATTGAATATAAATCTCTTAAAATATAAAACCATTTTGAATAGTTTATCATAATGCCATTATAATCTAAAATCAAAGATTTTACATATAATCTTTTTAAGATAAAATTAAGTTATGAAACAGTTTTCCGTAAAAATATTACCAATGAAAAAAGAAGATATAGACGGTATTATTGCCATAGAAGAATCAACTTATGGTGAGCATCACTGGTCTAAAGATTCATTTTATTCCGAATTATCTAATAACCTTGCCAGATATTTTTGTGCATTTGATGAACAAGATAATTTGCTTGGTTATGTTGGAAGCTGGATAGTAATAGATGAAGCACATATCACTAATTTAGCAGTAAAACCTGAATTTAGAGAAAAAAAAATTGGCGAAGCACTGCTGGCAAAAATTTTTGATACCTGCATTAAGGAAATGGTAAAATATTTAACTCTTGAAGTAAGAGTAAGCAATACACCTGCAATAAAATTGTATGAAAAATATAATTTTAAATCACTTGGCACAAGAAAGGGCTACTATCAAAACAATAACGAAGATGCCTTGATAATGTGGACAGAAAATATTTTTTGGGATAAATTTAAAGAAAAATATGCAGAAAATTTATCTAACCTGAAAGAACAAATAACAATTTTATGAAACTTGATAAACCTGAAGTTGTAAAAAAAGAACACGTTTTTAGATATAATGGTGAACCTGTTAAAATGACTCTTGGCACTGTCATATTAACTTGTCTTTGCGTATTTTTAATAATAATAGCAACATTTACACAATTTTCATTTACCCATTTTATAATACCCGGCGATTTTCTTCATTATATAAATACCGGTGGTTTCGATACAGATGCAAAACAACACTTTTTTAAATATTACAGATATATACCTCAAATACCTGTAATTGTTTTCATTGCCGCACTATTAGGCAAAATTTTTGGAGTAATAGCAGTATTTGTATACATAGCAATAGGACTTTTTGTATATCCTGTTTTTGCTCTTGGTGGAGGCCCAAAATACGTATTTGATTACAATTTCGGTTACATTTTTGCATATATACCCGCTGTCTATTTGTCTGCGTCTATTCTAAAAAACGGATTTACCATAAAAAATATACTACAATCAGCACTTGTTGGCGTTTTGACAATCCATATAATCGGGATTTTATACACGTTTTTAATTGGTGCAATCAGTCAAACTTCAAATACATTATTGATAGGTTGGATTATTGCTCAAAGCGGAGTTAAAATCTTCTATGATTACATGTTTAGTGTAATATCTATAATTTTGGCAAATTGGATTAAGAAATTTTTGTGGATAACAATGTGTTAAAAAGTGTAAATATTATAAATATAAAACAGCAAAAATATTTTTGATATTCCTTATATAAACGGATAGTGTTTAAAATAAGGAGAAAACATGACCTCATCTAAAGCAAAAAAAGACTCAAATAAAAACTCAAATGAAGATGAATTTGAAATGTATTTGAGAAACCAATGTATGAAAACAACCTTCAATGGTATTGAAATTGAATCTTTCAGTTGGTACAAAAAAATGATTGGAATACAATAAAATTTAATAGTTTTTTAATATAGGCGGCTTAAAAAAAGTCGCCTATGCTGTAATAATTGACCTTTTAAATAAAAAATGATAAACTTTAAGAAAAGTTTTATATTAAGGAGAATAAATGTTAAAAAAGAATAAAGCGTTTACTTTAGGCGAAGCACTGTTTGCATTAGTAGTAATCGGTGTCATTGCAGCATTCACAATACCTATTGTAATGCAAGATTCTTATGGACGAGAAACCATATTAAAAGTTAAAAAAGCATATTCCATTATGTCAAATGCTTATGAACGGGCAGTTGCAAAACACGGTTCTATGATAGACTGGAATGAAGTAAACACACAAATATATGGTGACAGAGTTGTAAACAATGTAAGTTTAGGTGTGAATTGCCAGACGAGAAATAATTTAACAGCCGTAAATGACTGTATTCCCGGATGTCCAAGTTTATACAAGGCAAAAGACAAAACTGCTGTTAATGCTTGTACAAGCAATAATGTATATAAATTTATAGCATTTGACGGATTTTCTTATGCTTTTCAAATAGAAGACCCTGACTGCAAAATTGACGTAACAGAAGGTTCAACTGTTGCACCATTGTACTTAAAGCAGGTTTGCGGTACTGCATATACTGATATTTTTAACACGCAAAAAGGTAAAAATAAAAATTTATACGGACAAGATTTATTCTTATTCTACATCACTCGTGACGGTATAATACCGACAGGTACTGACGGAGATAAAACATTCCCGTATAAAGAAGGTGATTGCGTTAAAAGCGTAAAAACAAATGTATTCGGCTGCACGGCAAGAGTTTTATACGGTAAAGGTGCATTGTTTGAAAAAGAAAAATAATTAAAAAGTGTTAATACTTTAGTATTATATATTGAAAAATATATTAATATATGCTATTATACAAGTAAGTAGCATGACTGGCATAAAAGGAGAGTCTTTATATGACAAAAATTAGAAAATTTACTGCGTTTACATTAGCAGAAACACTAATCGTAATGGGTATTATAGGTGTTGTGGCAGCACTGACAATTCCTTCATTAACAAACAGCACAAATAGTAAAGATATTGTTGCTAAAGTTAGAAAGACACATGCAAACCTTGATGACGCATTTGGCAGAATGGTTGCTCAACATGGCGAATTAACTGATTGGTCAACAACCAATATTGCATCAAATACTTTAGGACACCGTTTAGCAGCTAATATGAAATTATCAAAAGAGTGTAACGGTGCAGCAACATGTTCAGGAACTGCAAATACTTTAACTAATGAAGGTGCTGCCAGTGGTACTCCCGGATATTCTGCAATTTTGGCAGATGGAACCGCAATAGGTGTAAATATTTTTGACTCAAACTGTGCAAAAGCAGTTGGAAATACTCCTGCGTTAGCAAAAACTTGCGGTTCAGTAGTTATAGATGTTGACAGTTATAATGGTAAAAATACTCAAGGTATTGATGAATTTAACTTTTGGATAACAACAACAGGTATTTATCCTGCCGGTACAGAAGCAGATAATAAAGCAACTTTTACCAACTGTAAAGCTGCTGGTGGTGCAGGATGTACAGCATGGGTTATTTATAATGGCAATTTAGATTACAGAAAAGCAACTGATGCTCACGTATGTAACAATAACTCTAATATAACATTAAGTTGGGCTAAGGATAAAACTGCTTGCGACTAATTATATAAAGACTACATAATATAACATAAAAAATGAAGTTCACTTGAACTTCATTTTTTGTGTTTAAAATTCAATAACTGATGGCATATCCTGTAATTTATAAAACATTTGAGCAGCGATTTTAAATTCATTAGGGTTAGCACTGACTAAAATTTCTTCGTTACCACCGATATCATTTAATAAATTTTGTTTTTCTAAATCTGATTTAATATAGTTTGCAAAATATTCTGACGGGTCAATAAACATTTCTTTTGGTGCAAATTTTGACAAAACATCTAACAGAAACGGATAATGCGTGCAACCGAGAATAATTTTTTCAGGATTATTTTCAAGCATCTTATCCAAATTTCCTTTAACTTTTGCAATGCTTGTTTCATCGTCCTGTTTGTTTTCTTCAACAATTTGAACCCAACCCGGACAAGACATTTCAAAAACTTCAATATTACTGTTATGCTTATTTATTTCTCGTTTATATGCACCTGATGATATAGTTGCAGAAGTAGCAAAAACGCCCAAATTTTTAATAGGTAAATCCGAAAGAACTTTTGCACAGGTTTGTATAATAGGATAAATTTTATAATTAAAAGAATTTTTATATTCTTCGTAAACATTCGCTGAAGTGGTATTACAAGCCATTACAACAGCCTTAACATCTCTGTTTTTAAAATAATCAAAAATATTAGACGTTATATCTAAAAGTTGCGTTTTCGATTTTTGACCGTATGGCGAATTTTTCAAATCACCAAAATAAATATAGTCTTCGTCAGGCAGAATTTTTTTTAATTTTTCATATACTGTAAGTCCGCCAACACCGGAATCAAAAACTGCTATTGGTTTATTTTTGTTCTTTTTGTTGTTGCTTATAATAATTTTTTATCCCCTCTACGATTGCTTTTGCCGTTGCTTGTTTACGTTTGTCAGAAATCAAATCTTCACGTTCTTCTTCGTTAGAAATAAATCCGATTTCAACCAAAATTGCAGGTACCGTCGTATGATTTATAACATAAAATTTAGATTTAAACAAACCCCTGTCTTTTGAATTTATATGTTTTGCCATTGCAGCATGCACAACTTTTGCAAGCCCAATACTATAATCGTGATAGTAGTGAGTTTCAATACCGGTTGCCGTAGTACCTTCACTTGAATTTACGTGAATACTTACAAAAATATCAGGATTACGTTCCTCTGAAAAATCAACTCGTTCTTGTAAGGAAACTGTTTTATCTTCATCTCTTGTCATATAAACCGTATAACCGTCAGAACGCAACATTTTTGCAACTCTGGCAGAAACATCCGTTGTAATATCTTTTTCGTTTATACCGGAACGAATTGCACCATAATCTATACCACCATGTCCCGGATCAATAACAACAACTTTTTCACCTGACTTGCGAGGTTTTACTATCTGTTCAGGGTTTGTTGTAGGCAATTTTGTAATTACTTCAGGCGTACGTTTGGTTAATGTTTCTTTCTTTGGCGGCACTTTTACAGCAAGTTTTACTGTTCTTGCGTCAGCACCTGTATATATTTTTACAACATCATCTTTTTCCAATGGAATATTATATCTTAAACCAACTCTTGGCATTAAACTCATTTTTGAAGCAGACATTTCCGTTCCGCTTATAGTTGATTTAAAATCTTGGTCGTTGTACTGAACGGCATTAAAGAAATATATCGTTAAGCTTGCAGCATCACGCTTTATTGCATAAACAACAGGTTTATTAAAATAAAAATTTAATCCGTAATTTTGATCATTTGTTTTTGTAACTTTTGCAGAAGTAAGATTTGTCATTACATTTGTCAATGTGTCATGACTTAGAGTTTCCTTATTTGCAATCAAAATCGACTGATTATCTGCCGAAAAAATAGGAATATATTTATCATGCTTTTCTGTTGTAATAACAACACGAGCCTTATTTGCTTCAAATTGTCCTATACGGACAGTATCAGAACCGTATTGAAAAGTTTTTGAACGAATATTTCTATCTGTATAAGTGTTTGGCAAATCTAAAACCAAACGATTTGGGGAATTTAATACCATAGGACGCTCAATTGAAAAAGAACCGACACCGCTTAGCAAAATTCCGTTATTTTTCGCCTGAACACTCTTTAAATAATACTTTGTCTTTAGATTAAAATCTTTTTTTGTCAGTTGAACATTTGCATTTTGATAAGATGTTGTTATGTTTACCGGAATTGTAGAATTGTTAAAAGCCTGCTGAATTTGATTTAAAACTTTTTCTGACGCATCAGCCAGTGCCACAAAAGGTTTTTCCTCTGCGGTAATATTTTGAGATACCATTGAGATAAAAGAATAATAATCAGTACTTTCAAATTTTTCATCACGATATGTTGTATGCATATAATTTGCATCATAACATATCTGATTATTAAAAGTTACAATTATATTATTATTCAACCTGTATAATTTTAAATTAGATGTTTTATAGTTTTCGGCAAAATAAATAACAACTCTTACTACATTAGGATTTGTAGAAAACTGAGAAACAACAATTTGTTTTAAATCTCCTCCTGAAGATATCTGATAGTCTTGCTTTCCTCCAACTAATACACTTCCGGGAATATCAAAATATATTCTATTTGGATTTGATAATGGTACAAATTTAATTTTATCTTCTTGTTTAAAATTTGCGGAAGAAGTGAGAAATAACATATTAGCAGAAGTATCATAATTAACTGACGTAATTCGCTCATCAGCCGATACAGACTGTAAACTTAATGAAAATATTAATAATGCATATATTAATAATTTTTTAATCATACCTTCTCCGTTTGGATATTATATCACTTTTTTTACAGATTGAAAAAAAGTTGACCTTTCTTAAAAAAAATAATATTCTTTTATTAAAGGAAAAATACTTATGAACTTGAAACGCAGATGGTATGATAACCACGAAAAAGCAACACAAGCTTTTGAAATATTACAAAAACTTGATAATGAATCAAAAAAAAGATTGTCTAAAGATTTGATTGAAATTATAAGACAAATCAAAGAACTTCACAGAGAAGAAGAAGAACCGGAATTAAGTCTTGGTATAGAAAGAGTTTTAGGTCTATATCAACAAAGCGTAAATGAAAGACGCTGGTATGATAAAAATGATGAGTTAAAATATGCCCTAAAAACAATGTCAACCCTTCCAACAGAAGATTTTTTAAATATCATGGAAGGATTGTCCGTTTCATTAGACAATTAAAATTTGAAAAAACATTTCTAACCAAAACAGTTGATTTTATTAAAGCTTAACCATTATTTGCCGTTATCCTTATTAACAAAAGGAGAAAAAATGGCAAGAATTATTGAAAATGAAGAAGGAAAAAGACGAATTATACGTATGACATCTGATGATGTAATAAATGTTGTCAGAGAATACCAAAAGCATGTAAAATACCGAAGTTCTTACGATGAAATAAGAAATCAACTTGAAGACTGCATAATTTTCATTCCCGAAGATATATAAATCTCAACCATTTAGCCCAAATTCATGCAAAAATATTGATATTTAAAATAATATCATTATAATCAAAGCATAGACACATTATGGACAATTGGGAGATACGCTTATGGGAATGGCAGCATCACAGGCTCGATACTTGGGCTTAACAGCAAGAAAAACAAACGTAGAATATGAAGGTCAACAGATAAACCAAGCACGTACTGCACTCGCAAATCAGTCGGCAGAGCTATGGAATAAAATGTTAAATATGTCTGTACCTATTGCACCAAACAAAACAGATTACGTTGAACAGCAATATGCATTTACAGACGGTTCAAACGAATATGAAATAGATAAATTACAAAGCGTAGACAAAGAAATAAATGGTGAAAAATATAACTATCAAGTTACATACCACTACAACCAAGATGTATATAAAGGTATTCAAGAAAGAAATTCAAATCCTCAAGTACAAAAAGTTACAACATACACAACAAATTCAACAACAGAAAATAACATTTCCGTTGCAAAACAAGGCGATACATACAATGTAACCGACAGTACAGGCACAACAGCACAATTCAAAACTTGTACAGAAAAAGATTTGGATGAGCTTAAAGCACTTGCACAAAAAGGTTTGATAACTTTTGATAATGTAAACCAGATCAGCAAATGCGAAGCAGAAAATGAACAAGGTCAAAAGGTTCATTTCTTCTGCAAAAATGAAGATTTGGAAAAGATTGCACAAAGCGGTAAAGCCGGTGAATTAAAATACGCAACATCTATTGCAGGAGATTATCAATACAAATTAGGTAATGCAACAGCAGAAAAATATGATTCTACTGATAAAATCCAAAAACAAGCACTTGACCAAATAAGACATGATTATCCGGAATTAGCAACAGTTGCAGACAGTGATATCTGGGTATTCGAACGTAACGGAAAAATGTATTTCTCTATCGAAAAAGATTTACAAACATGCCTAAACAGTGGAAACAGTAATAAAGTTGACGTGAATAACAAATACCAAATTTCTTCACCAATTGATTTTCAAAAACCACTAAATCAATACTATGCAAACAATGTTCAGGAAAAAGTTACAACCACAGAATATGCAAGACTTGATGATAAATCAGGAACAAACCGTTACCAAAACATAAAACTTGAAAGCATGGATACAAAACTTGCATTAAATTCACAAGAAAAAGCAGATGATAAAGCATACGAAGACGCAATGCAACAGTATAACTACAATATTGTAAAATATGAAAAACGACTTGCGGAAATCAACGCTAAAACATCTAGAATACAAGTAGAAGACAGAACTCTTGAATTACGCTTAAGACAGTTAGATACGGAACAAAAAGCACTTACAACAGAAATGGAATCTGTAAAGAGCGTTATCCAAAAAAATATCGAAACTGTATTCAAGACATTCCAATAATCTTAAAACTTCTTCGGTACACAAGAATTTTAATACGAAGAAACGGACACTGTGGTTATACCACAGTGTCCTTGTAATATTATCCGATTGTGGTTAGATTTATTTTTTGTTTGTTGTATTCTTTAAATATAAAAAGGAGAACACTATGAAAAAAAATATTATCATAATCGCATTAGTTTTCATTTTACCTGTTATCGCTTATGCAATTATGTCAAAAGGACACACTGTTGAAGCAGCAAAAATAGTTGAAGGTCAACCGCAAGTAATAAAATTTTCTTCAAAATTATGCAGCGACTGCCAAAAATTAAAGGTTTGTTTTGATGAACTAAAACCAAACTATCAAGACCGTATCAGTATCATAGAATACGATATTGAAAATAATGACAAAAATGTAAACGAAGCAATTGATAAATATAATATTACGCTAGTTCCGACTGTTATATTTATTGATAAAAACGGAAATCAAAAACACAAAACAGAAGGATTTGTAAAAAAAGAAAAATTAGACTCATATTTTAAAGACTTACTCAAATAAAATGATAGAATTCTTAAATACAATAACGACAAATATACAAGGCGAACAATTTAAAGCAACAATGCTTATTGCATCATTTTTAGGTGGTGTAATTGCTTCGGTAAGTCCTTGTTCACTTGCAATGTTACCAATAATAATAGGTTATATTGGAGGCTATTCTAAAGAAAAACCACTCAAAACCTTGCTGCAAATGTTATTTTTTGTACTTGGAACAGCAGTAGTATTTACGGCAATAGGAATAATTTGTGCAGTAACAGGGAAAGTATTTATATCCTTCTTTGGAAGTTATTTTGGTCTTATAATAGGCTCATTTTTAATAGTCATGGGGCTAAAATTATTAGATATACTTGACTTTGAATTTCCGGTAATAGTAAAATCAATCCCTAAAAATGACGGTGGATATGCATTTTTATACCCATTTTTAATAGGTATGGTTTTTGCACTTGCAGGAACACCTTGTTCTACACCAATTTTAGCAGGAATAATGGCATTTGCTTCTGTGTCGGAAAACATTTTATTCGCAGTTCTAATGTTATTTTTATTTGCATTGGGACAAGGTTTAATTCTAATTATAGCAGGAGTTTTCACTTCATCAATCAAAAATATGCAATCATTTGTTAAAGTTTCGGAACTTTTATTAAAACTTAGCGGTGCGTTACTTGTATTATCAGGGTTGTATATTTTTTATAAGATTTTCTCTCCGCTATTGTAAAATCAGCCATTTGATTTACAATTAATATATAAGGAGATAGCAAATGAAAACTATTGAAGGAAAATTTGTCGTACAAAACGAAAAATTTTGTATTGTAATATCAAGATTTAACGAATTTATTGGCTCAAAATTATTATCAGGTGCCGCAGATGAATTAAAAAGACATGGCGTTTCAGATGATAGTATTGACGTAATATGGGTGCCGGGTGCATTTGAAATACCTCTAGTTGCAAAAAAAGCAGCCTTGACAGGTAAATACTCTGCAATAATCTCACTTGGAGCAGTGATAAAAGGTTCAACAGGACATTACGATTATGTATGTGCGGAAGTTTCAAAAGGTGTTGCATCCGTGAGCCTTGAAACAGGAGTTCCTGTAATATTTGGAGTATTAACAACAGATAATATTGAACAGGCAATTGAAAGAGCAGGTACAAAAGCAGGAAATAAAGGGGCTGATGCTGCAAAATCTGCTATTGAAATGGCAAATCTGGTAAAACAAATTTAGGTACACAAATGAGCGAAATTATAACGGAATTCCGCAACGAAAATACAAAAAATATTGATTTGTTAAGTAGTTTGGAAATTGTACAAAAGATAAATGAAGAAGATAAACTTGTAGCCATTGCAGTTGAAAATGAATTAGAATATATCGCAAAAGCAATTGATATTATATCTAAACAATTTTTGAAAGGTGGAAAATTAGTTTATTTTGGTGCAGGAACATCAGGTCGATTAGGAATATTGGATGCTTCCGAATGTCCGCCGACATTTAGCGTTGACAATGATATGGTTCAAGGAATTATTGCCGGTGGTGATACTGCTTTCAAAATTCCAATAGAGGGTGCTGAAGACAATTGTGAAGCAGGAAAGTATGACGCAAGAATATTGACAGAAAATGATGTTGCCGTACTAATATCCGCAAGCGGCAATCCAAAATATTTACTTGGTGTTGCAGAACAAGCAAACAGCATTAATGCAAAGACAATCGCTATAACCTGTAATACAAAAGCACGAATAGCAGAAGAAGCATCTCTTACAATTTGCGTTGAAGTAGGTCCTGAAGTTATAGCCGGCTCAAGCAGAATGAAGGCTGGAACAGCACAAAAAATGGTTTTAAATATGCTTACAACAGGCTCTATGATAAAAATTGGCAAAACTTACCAAAATTTTATGATAGATTTAAAACCTACAAATGAAAAACTTAAAGATCGTGCTATTAGAATTGTTGCACAAATTGCCAATACAACACACTCAAAAGCATTTGAAACACTTGAAAAATGTAATTGGGAAGTAAAAACTGCAGTTGTCGCAATCACTCAAAATACCGATATAGAAACTGCAAGAGTTCAATTAAAAAAATACAATGGAGTATTAAGAAAAGTATTAAACGAAAAGGAAACAGTATAATGAAATTGACTATACTTGGTGCAGGATGCTGGGGAGCAACACTGGCTTGGTTATTAACAGATAATTTTGAACAAGTTTGTCTTTGGTCACGAGAACAAGATTTACAAGAAGATTTGGTTAAAAATAAACATTGTTCAAAGCCATTAGAAATACAATTGCAAAACAAAGTTGAAGTTACATCGGATATGAAATTAGCAATTGATAACGCTGATATTATTTTATCAGTTGTTGCAACAGCAGGCACAAGAAGTGTTTGTGAACAATTAAAACAAGCAGGTATAAAACAAAATCAAATACTTGTAAATGCTTCAAAAGGTATTGAATTACCATCATTAATGACAATGTCTGATGTTATTAAAGATGTATTACCCGAACAAAAACTTGCTATTCTTTCCGGTCCGACACTTGCAAAAGAAGTATTAATGGGTTGCCCTACTGCTGCGTGTGTGGCATCAGAAAATATGGAAGTTGCAGAATTTGTACAAAAGTATTTAAACGTAAAAAATAAATTCAGATTATACACAAATTCAGATGTAGTAGGTGTAGAGCTTGGTGGAAGTTTAAAAAATGTTATAGCAATAGCTGCAGGTTTTGCAGCACAAATGAAACTTGGTGATAATACAAACGGTGCATTATTAACAAGAGGAATGGCAGAAATTGTACGTATCAGTGTAAGATTAGGTGCAAATCCTTCAACGTTATATGGATTATCAGGAATGGGCGATTTAATTGCAACCTGTTCCAGTCCATTATCAAGAAATCATACAGTTGGTGCATTATTGGCACAAGGCAAGAAAATTGATGATATACTAAAAGAACTTGGTTCTGTTGCAGAAGGTGTACAAACATCAAAAGCTCTTTGCGAACTTGCAAAAAAACTTGGAGTTGAAGTACCTTTATCAGAGGCAATATATGAAGCACTCTACACAGATATTACACCTGTTGAAGTAATGCAAAAATTAATGAACAGAAAATTGAAAGAAGAAGAAAAATACTAATGAGTAAATATGCAGTAAGATACTTAAAAAATATGTACTTTCCGCTTGATGTACCTTCAACGGTTGAAATAGAAGCGGATGATATGGTTCTTGTACGCACGGAAAAAGGTGAAGAAGCATTAAAAGTTGTTTATGTAACAGACGAAATTGCACAGCTTTGGGAAAACAGCAAACAAAAACCTGATGCGTTTCCTGTTATAAGAGTTTTAGGCGAAAGAGATAAACAAACACTTCAAGAAATCAAAAAAGAAGAAGTTGAAGCCTATTTTAAATGCAAAGCTCTTGTCGAAAAACATAAACTTGTAATGAACTTAGTACAATCAAGAATAACTTTTGACAGAAAAAAAATCACGTTTTACTATACAGCACCGGAAAGAGTTGACTTCCGTGAACTTTTAAAAGATTTAACTCAAACATTTAAACGTGTAAGAATAGACCTTCGCCATATAGGAGTTCGTGATGAAACCTCAATAATGGAAGGATGCGGAATATGCGGTAAAGAATTTTGCTGCTGTTCATTCTTAAAGAAATTTGGTTCAATAAATGTAAAACTTGCAAAAGATCAAGGAATGCCGATTACACCGGGTAAAATTTCCGGTACTTGCGGAAGGCTTTTATGCTGCTTAAATTACGAATATTCAAATTACATAGAAGCCGCAAAAGGCATGCCGCCGGTTGGTTCTCCTGTTATGACACCTGACGGATTAGGTAAAGTTTGTGCATTGCATTTCTTAAATAGTTCTATTCAAGTCAAACTTGAAGACGGAAAAATTAAAGATTATCAAAAGAACGATATTGAAATGGTTGAAGCAGAAGTTAATGTTGAAATTGACAACAATCTTCAACAAAATCTTGCGTATGACGATGATTCAAAAGATATTGACTTAAAATCTCTTGAAGATGACAGAAACAGCTCAACAGGAAATATTTAATATATGTATGACAAATAAAAATCGAATTCAATTTAAAAATAGCCTGCGACGTCAACAAGATAAAAAATTTGAAACTATTTTATATTCACTTGCAGGCATAGTAGGCATATTAGACGGAACTCTCGGAATTGTTGTCGCACATAATGAGAATTTTCCTTATGAACATCCCATTGTATTTTGGACAGGTCTGTCAAGTCTTTTTATTATACTTATCACAGGTTTTATTCTTTCCTGTATACGAGAATACCGATATAACCCACAAAAATTAAAACAAACATTAATAAAAATCGGAAAAATAATACTATTTTCGTTTATTTTTACAATTATATTGTTTGCAATAATGATTTTTGGTATAATGAACAGATAATGAAACTTAAACCTCAAACTGCAAAATTTATAAAAATATTCCTAATTTTATGGCTGCTACTTATTATTTACGAATTTTTCTTTATGAATACAAAATTCGGATTGAACAAATATATAAGTGAAGATTCAATGCTTTATATTATAATAATAATAGCACCATTGATTGCTATTATTGCTTTTTTAGGTGCTTTTATTATTGCATCTCACTATAAAGAAATTAGTGATACTTGGAAAAACAAACCCGAACAAATTATAGATGAACTCAAACTAATAGGAATAGGTATATTATTTTTCCTATTTATAACGGTTATGTACATAATAATATACAAACCTTTTTATTGGCAGATTGGATAAAGTTCAAATAAAATAAATTATAAACACGGAAAAATCATGCTCATATAACAGAGCATGATTTAAAAAAATCTTTCTTAGATAACTAGCCTCTTAGTTTTAACTTTTTAACTAAAGCTCTGTATCCGTCTAAGTTGATATCCTTCAAGTATGCTAATAATCTTTTTCTTTTACCAACCATCATTAACAAACCACGTTTTGCAGAGAAATCTTTTTTATTAGATTTCATGTGTTCTGTTAATTCGCTGATTTTTTGGCTCAACATAGCGATTTGAACTTCTGCTGAACCTGTATCTTTTTCATTAGCACCGAATTTTTTAACAATTGTACTTTTGTTTTTCAAATTAATTGACATAAATTTAATTCCTCTATTATCTGTCTGTAAGACAATAATAGTATGTCAAGAAAAAAAATCAACTACAAATTTAACAGTTGTAACAAAAAAATAAAAACTAGGCTAAATCAATTAAGTTAATTCTGCAAGCTTTTGTGTAGTTATCAGTACGATATTGTAATAATTGAAGTCTTAAATCTTGTTCTGAAGAAGCAGAGCGAAATGCTTTTTTAGCTTGTTTATATTCTTTTTCGTATTTAGCATAATCTTTATCGTTTTCATCGTGTTTTGCAAGTTCACGTTGTTGCATCAAGAAAATTGATTGTGCTTTAGCACATGCCTTTTGAGATGCTTGATAAGCTTCTCTATATTCTTGAACGAAGCCAAAAAGTTCAGCACGTCTTCCTTCTTGTTGTTCTTTTAACTGAGCAATTCTTTCTTCTGAATGAGTTGAAGTTGTTTGCGGATTAGTTGAAAATTGAAATTGAATAGACATTTTAAACTTTAATACTCCTCGTACATATATAAAGTATTTTTGTCAAAAAAAATTGCCATGATTTTTTAATAAAAGTCTTGTTTATGTTAACATTTGTTTATGATTAACAGATATTGCTTAGAAAAAATGAAAAAAATTTGGGAAACAGATTCCAAATTTAACTATTACTTGAAAGTTGAACTTGCTGTATGCAAGGCATATTGTGAACTTGGACAAATACCTGATAATGCATATCAAGATATTGTTAAAAATGCAAAATTTGATATTGAAAGAATTGAAGAAATTGAAAAAGAAGTTCATCATGACGTTATTGCTTTTTTAACCTGCTTAAACGAAAACGTCGGAGAAAATGCAAAATATATTCACATGGGTCTAACAAGTTCAGATGTAATTGATACGGCTTATGCACTTCAAATAAGAGAAGCCTCTGCGATAATTGCTGACGATTTAGCAAACCTGATTGTTACAATTAAACAAAAAGCCAAACAATATAAATATATGGTTTGTATTGGTCGTTCACACGGTATTCATGCTGAAATTACAACATTTGGAATAAAATTATTAAATTGGCTGGATTCTTTTGAACGAGCATACAAAAATTTTCTTATTGCAGCAGAAGATATTGCAATCGGACAAATATCCGGCCCTGTTGGGACTTACAGCAATGTTCCGATGGAAGTTGAACAACTTGTATGTAAATACTTAGATTTAAAACCTGCAAAAATTTCAACACAAATAATTTCAAGAGATGTATATGCAAGATATATGAATGAACTTGCAATAATAGCAACCATTATTGAGCAATATGCAACTGAAATAAGAAATCTTCAAAGAACAGAAATTTTTGAAGTTCAAGAAGGATTTTCTAAGGGACAAAAAGGTTCTTCAGCTATGCCTCATAAACGAAATCCTGTTTTGTGCGAAAATCTGTGCGGACTTGCAAGAGTTGTTAGAGGAAATGCCTCTGTTGAAATGCAAAATATGGTTCTTTGGCACGAAAGAGATATATCTCACAGTTCAGCAGAAAGGATTATTTATCCCGATAGTACAATTTTAATAGATTTTATGTTGAACAGATTTAATTATGTTCTTCAAAATCTCATCGTTTACGAAAATAATATGAAAAAAAATACCGAATTATACGGTGGAGTTATATATTCTCAAAAAGTTTTGCTAAAACTTGTCCAAAAAGGTTTATCTCGAGAAGAAGCATATAATATTGTACAAAAAAATGCCCTTTTAGCGATTGATAATAACGGAAGCTTTAATCAAAACCTTTTTAATGATTGTGAAATAACTAAAATTTTAACTCAAAAAGAAATTGAAGAATGTTTTAAATCTGAAGATTATCTTAAAAATATTGACGCTATATTTGCAAAATTTTAAATATGTACTAAAATTATGTTATTAAATATTAATAAAAATAAGGTATGTATGATGAATAAAATAGAAATGCCAAGACAGGTAAAAGAATTTTTAACATCTTCTAAATTCCTAAATAACCTGTATTTTGTACTGTTTGCTCTTGCAATGACATTAATCATTGCATCACAAAATTTTTTATTTCAAAGAATAGTAGAAAATGGTATCAGCAAACGTGATATTATTGCAGAAAAAACCATTACGGTAGAAGATACAAAACGAACAGAGCAACACAGAAAAGAAGTTGCACAAAAAATTGAACCTATTATGACAATAACAGAAGATGAGTTTATAAAAAATAACTTATCTTCATTGCAAAGTTCAATTTTGAAAATACGAGAAAAAGATACCTCTGAAGAAACGAAAAAAGAAGAATTAAGCCTCTTGTTTAACGCTGACGATACAAAACAATATTTTGTTATAAATTATCTTCTTAAAGCTTCTGAAAATGATTTAAAAATAATATTTGATAAATCAAAACTTACCTTAATAAATATTTTAAATGTTGGTATAAGTGAAAAAGATTTTGAAAAACACATTCTCGATTCTATTATAAAAAAACACGTAGCCGCAGAAACATCCAAAAATCAAGTATCTGTCATCACGGCTATTCTGGAACAAATACTTGTGCCAAACTTAATTGTAGATGAATTTGCAACAGATATAGCAAGAAAAAATGCACAAAATGCGGTAAAACCTTACGAAGTAACATTTGAAAAAGGCGATAAAATATTATTTGAAGGAGAACCTGTAACTAAATTAAAAAGAGATGCCCTAAGACAAGCAGGTTATAACCTTGTAGAACTTAATTTCAACGGTCTTGCAGGAGTATTCTTTGTCATATCATTTTCGATTTTAGCATTTTTAATGTATAAAAATACATTTGAAAGAAACAACGTAACAAATAACCACATGCAAATCATAGCAATTTTATCACTTATATTGGCATTAATATCCGTTACACTACCAACAGGTTTTTCACCATATATAATACCGTTCCCTGCATATATTATGATTATTTCAATAGTTACCAATCCAAGAATAGCACTGGTTAGTGCAAGCTTATTACTTGGAATAATCACATTAGGTATGCAATACGATATTCAATTTATGACATCCTTAACCCTTGTAAATGTTGTTTCTTCAGTATTTATGGCAAGAGTTAATTATACAAGACGTTTTGATTTAATTAAAGCAGGATTGTACATAGCATTAGCCGGTGCATTATTTGTTGTAAGTATCTATATGTTGGAAAAATTCTTAATTGATATAGAAAACATATTGATAACAAGAGATGCCGTATTTATTTTCATAAACGGAGTTTTAAGCAGTATGATAGTATTAGGAGTACTTCCTTTACTTGAAAGTGCATTTAAAATTGTAACACCTTATGCATTAGCAGAACTGGCTGACCACAATCAACCTATCTTAAAACGTTTACAAATGGATGCTCCTGGAACCTATCACCATTGCTTAATGGTTGCAAACTTATGTGAAGCAGCAGCAGAAGCAATAGGTGCCAATCCTATTTTAGCAAAAGTTGGTGCATACTATCACGATATAGGCAAATTAAAACGACCATTTTTCTTTGTAGAAAATCAATCCTCATTCGGTATTGAAAATCCTCATAACAAATTAAATTCAAGATTAAGTAAAATGGTTGTAACAGCCCATACCAAAGATGGCATTGAATTGGCTAAAGAATATAATCTTCCACCGATAATAAACGATTTTATTCTTCAACATCACGGAGAAGGTCTTGCCAGTTACTTCTACAATCAAGCAATAAAAGAAGAAGGTATTGAAAACGTAAAAGAAGAACAATTCAGATACTCAGGTCCAAAACCCAAAACAAAAGAAACCGCAATATTAATGATTGCAGACGCTGTTGAAGCAGCGGTAAGAGCAATGAAAGCAAGCACACCTGAAGAAATTGATCCGATAATAAAAAATATTATTGATGAAAGAATTAAAGATAATCAACTTTCGGATTGTCCGCTTACTCTTGCTGATTTAAAAACAATTGCTACAACATTCAGCAGAATTTTAAGAGGAACTCAACACGATAGAATTAAATATCACCAAAACATAGTTGAAGAACTTGATAATTCAAATGTAATTCTTCCAAATCAAATGCACTTGATGGACAAGGAAATGGAAGAAAAAGTCAAAAAGTTAGAACAAGGTAATAATGAATAAGCCTGTAATAAATATATTTAGCGAGAATATTTATACTGATTGGCAAGTTGACGAAGCAAAACTTATAGATATTGCCCGTCAAATCTTAAATTATTATATTGACACTCCCGAAATATATAATAAGTCCTGCTTATTTGAACAGGATTACAATACTATATCGTTTGATATACTTTATTGTGACGGGGAAAAAACTCACAATATAAACAAGGAATACAGAAACAAAGATTATGTGGCAGATATAATCACATTTGCAATATTTGCAGATGAAGAACCTGAATTTAGATTTATTTTTGATGAAGAAATTAACTTGGGAGAAATTATACTCGGACTTGATAAAATAATTAAAAGTGCAAAAGAAAAAGGAAAAACCAAAGAAGAAGAATTATGTTTTCTATTATCACACGGCATAATGCACCTTCTTGGTTTTGACCACCAAACAGAAGAAGATTATAAATTTATGGTATCCGCTCAAAATGATGCTCTAAAAAGAATAGAGGATAAAAATGTCTAAGTTTAAGAAAAAAGGCATGCTAAATACATTTAAAAATGCCGGCAGAGGTGTCAGATTATCCGTAAAAGCCGAGAGAAACGTAAGAATACATATTATAGCAGCACTTATGGTTATATTATTTGCAATTATACTACAAATGTCTGTAACTAAAATTTGTATACTTGTACTTGCAATATCAAATGTAATGGTCGCTGAAATAGTCAATACAAGTTTAGAATTCGGACTTGATGCAGTTTTTCATAACAGATATTCACGTCTTGTAGGCATAGCAAAAGATATTTCTGCGGGAGCTGTTATAGTTGCAAGCCTGTTTAGTGCAATCATAGGAATTTTACTTTTCGGCAGTGAAATTATAAAAAAAATACCTATTCAACTTTAGAAGCACCTTCAAGTTCAACATTTAAATTTTTAATTTCAGAGTGAATATTAAAATTATCCCAAATTTCTTCTACCGTATCTTGAATTTTATCTAAAATATTATTTTGCGAAATAACAATTATCGCAGGCCCTGCACCGCTTATAACAGTACCTAAAACATCTTCTTCGTGTTTAAAAGCTTCTTTTATCTCTTTGAATCCGGGTATTAATTTTTCTCTATACGGTTGATGAAGTCTATCTTCAAGAGCAACTCTCATTAATTTAACATCTTTTGTATTTATAGCATGAATAAGCATTGCCAAACGTCTTGAATTAAAAGAAGCATCTTTTAAAGAAACATTTTCCGGTAAAACTGAACGAGAAACATTTGTGGCAAGTTCAAAATCAGGAATACAAGCGGTTATACGCCACTCCTGAGGCCAATTTATTTTTCTGTATATAATTGAACCATCATCTTCCATTGAAGACATAACAAGTCCGCCCAAAAGAGCAGGTACAACATTATCAGGATGACCTTCCGCTTCGGTTGCAATAGATAACAATGCCGCTTCATCAGCAGGAAAACCCAAAAGTTCATTTGCAGCAAGAAGTCCTCCGACTATAACAGAGGCAGAACTTCCTAAACCTCTTGCAATAGGAATATTAGTATTTATATTAATTTTCAATTCGTTAGCTTCTTGTCCGACAAGACTGTAAAGCATTTTTACCGCTTTTAAAACAATATTATCTTTATCTTCCGGTAAATCATTTAATTCCAACAACTCAGCATTTTCATCGTCTTTCATCACATTAACTTCAATGCCTGTACTTGGCATAACTGTTTCTTCAATAGTTATAATGTTATATATAGGCAAAGCCATACCCAGACAATCAAATCCGGGTCCTAAATTTGCAGTTGTTGCTGGTACTTTATAACTTACTTTCATACTTACCTATTTTAACATTGCTACATTATTTCTACCAAATTTTGCAGATAAATCGTCTACGTGATGAACGATATAAACGTATGGTTCAAGATCTTTTTCATCCAAATCTATAATTGCACCCCACTCGGTTCTTCCGTGATGTGCGGCTATCATTCTTGCAACAGTCTTAAAACCATTATTCATACACAATGAATAACCATACTGAGAGTGAGTTATCCAATCTTTTTTGAAATCCTCATTATAATCAATTAATCCGCTTTCAGTATTAACATTATATTCAAAAATTTTACCAATATCATGCAGAATACAAGCAGCATATAATTCATCTCTTTTTATTTTTTGGAAAACCGTATCTGCAATATTTTCAGCTATCTGACAGCATTCAAAAGTATGAACCAATAATCCGCCCATAAAATTATGGTGCATTAATTTTGCAGCAGGTGCAATTTTAATTTCTTGTTCATGCTCTTTAAAATATTTATTTAAAAATTCTTTTAACTTTTCGTTTTTTATTTTTTCAATATAAGATAAAATTCCTTCATAATACTTTTTTGTTTGATCTTCACTTAAACCAATCATTGCTTCTTCAACAAGTTCCAACGCTGAAACAAGACAATTATTATATTTTTCGTTAAAACTGCCCGATACAATTCTCAACTTGTTACCGCTTCTAAATAATTTTGAGTCAAGACGATTAAGAGTTTCTTCCCACAAAATACAATTTAACAAAGACTCATCTGTTGGATCTTTCAATTGTAATTTACCCATTTTAGTTCCTGCTTTTGTATCACCAACAGAAAAAGTAACCACCTCGTATATAGTTTCAGTACTAAACATATTTCCTCTTTTCTAAAATAGAGTATATCATAAACAAAAAGAAATAAATCTTTAAAATGTTGAAACTGACAAAAAAATGATTTAAAATAATAGAGTTATGAGGAAATTTCTTTTAATATTTTTGATGACATTCTACCTAAATTCTGCTCAAGCAGTCGAATTTAAGCCTCTTGAAATGTCAAACGAAACAACACCTCAAAATGAACAAAAAGCATTACTTAATGATAAGGATTATAAATTTAAAGGTCGTGTAGAATATGATGAAGAAGGTGTTTTACTGCTGGATTCGGAAGACGTAAACCACATGGAATTAAAAATAAATCTGCCTCGAAAATATCCTAAAAAATCTGTTCTATCTGATAAAGAAATTTTTTCAACCATTGAGGAGCAAAGAAGATATGAAACCCCAAAAATTGACGAATACTTAATTAACCCAACATTTGGGGAATTAACATATCAGTCTGGCAAATTTTCATATGGAACAACGTTCGGAACGGAATTGGACACAGCCCAACTGGAATACAGAACTAAACTTTTTACAAGGTATGATACAAAAAGATTTGGCATAATGACAGCAATCGGAAAAGATGCATATACCACATCAGGAAATCAACTGAACAGCGTATACATTGTACCGGAGATAAAGCTTGGCAAAGGCTTTACACACTTGTTGATGCATTCAAAGCAAATCCTGAAGAAAATAGATTTAGAAATGAAGTTATACTTCAATACAGCCCAAAAATCAAAAATACAAGAGAAAATCTTTCACTGGAGGCCGGAGTCAGTCAGACTTCTTATTACACATCCGGTGAGCAATATTACCAATTTTCAGTTTCAACAAAATTTAAATTATAATTTTATAATATAATGAAATAACAATGGATAACGATAAGATAAAAAAATATAAATCAAAAAGAAAAAAACCTTCAAGCAAGGTTACAAATATTGAATCAGTAAGGCAAAAGGCAAAAGCTAAAAGTGAACAACACAATAAAAAGTCTAATTTTTATTATTCATTTTTGACTATTGTACTATTAATTTGCCTTGCTCAAATAGGTTTTAGTGCTCTTTTAAACATATCTAAAACAATTTCATATCAGAGAAAAGTTGTTCAAATAAAACAAATTAGAGATGAAGCAGAAAAGAAAAATAGAAGACTAAAACAAGAAATAAAAGATTTTTCATCAGTAAAAAGTTTAGAAGCCATAGCAAGAAACAATCTTAAAATGGCCGGAGAAGACGAGGTTTTAATTCTTATTAATGATAATAAAGAAGAAGAAGAAAATATAAATAATAAAAAGAAAAAAGGAATATTTAATAATGTCAACAGATAATAATGAAGTTTTAAAATATATAACGCAATCATTTGACCTTAAACGACAAGGATTTTATAAACCTGCAATAGAAATGCTTTATAAAGCACTTACTATTGAAAATAATAACGTAGAAATATTATCTCAACTTGCAGAATTATACTATCTGTTAGAAAATAACCAGCGAGCAATAAACTACATTGAAAAAACACTTGAGCTAAACCCAACCCATACAGGATGTTTGAAGCTTATGAAAACAATATATCTTGATGAAGAAAATTATATAGAAGCACAAAAAGCAGCAGTAAAAATTTTTGAACTTGACAAAACTGTTGAAAATTTTACTGAAAAAATAAGAATTTTAAACAAAATAAAAGATTTTGACACAATAGAAAATCTTGAACATTCAAATTATGATTTTAATTTTGATGCAGAAACTTATTATCAATTTGCAATTGCTCATTACCAAAAGGAAGACTATGCAAAGGCAATTTTTTACCTTGAAAAAGCATCCGCTATAAGACCAAATGATGAAAAAACAGAAACTTTGCTTGCAGAAATTTATTATATAAGTAATAACTTTGAAAAATCAAAAGAATTGTTTTCAAAATACAAAAATAATACGGAAAACGCTCTTGTAATGAATTATTTAGGCTTATTTAAACTTGATGAAAATAAAGTTGAAGAAGCAATTGAATATTTTTTGACAGCAACAAAATTAGAACCACAAAATTCAAAATATGCGTATAATCTTTCTAACGCTTATGTTGTAAATGGTTGGAATGATGAAGCAACAAAATATATGAACATAGCAATATGTCTTGAGCCTGAAAATTGTGAATATCGCTACACTCAAGCATATTCATATTATATAAACAATCAATATGAAAAAGCATTAAGTGAAATTAAAAATATTTTGCAAATAAATCCAAAATATGTAAATGCAAATGTACTTAATGCACTAATAAAGAGCAAAACAGGTGATCCGGTAAGTGCAAAAGTTGACTTAGATAAAATTATTAAAGAAAATCCGCAAAATATTTTTGCCCTTACATCACTTTCACAAGTATATGTAGAATTAGAACAAACTCAAACGGCTTGCTCTTTAATGAATACCGTTGTAGAACTTGCACCAACACTTGTAAATAAAACTGAATACGCAAATATTTTAATTAATAACAAATCTTACGGAGAAGCTCAAGAAATTATTGAAGACATAATTAAAAATAACCCAAAATATGTTGAAGCATACATTCTTCAATCAAAAATTTATATGTCAATAAAAGATTTTGAGTCTGCTTTTGATTCAGCACAACAAATAATAGAACTTGACCAAAACAATGCTGAAGGATATTTTTATAATGCAATATCCTTGTTTGAACTTGGTGATACAAATTTTGCAATTGAATCAATGAAAAAAGCTATTTCTCTTGATGTAAATAACGCAATGTACTATGTACAAATGGGTGAATTTTATCAAAAACTTGGCAGAAATGAAGATGCACTTGCATATATTGGCGAGGCTGCAAGTATAGATGAATCGGCTAAAAACAAAGAACTATACGCAAATCTTGCAAGTATTGTCAGAAAATCTAAGAATGGCTAAATAAACCCGCTAACAATCCTAATATTATAAAAACAGTAAAAAAAACATACCTTATAATAGTGTTTTTACGTTTTTTGGAGTCTTGAATAAATTTATTTACAAATAATACAAAAAACAAACTGAAAATTATTTCAGATATTACAAATATTGCAAATATACTCAAATAAACCGAAATACGAGTATCCACAAAGTCTCCTTATGCTGCTTTCAATTCTTGATTTAATTCTTTAACAAGCTTTTCATTATTTGCACGCTTTGCATAGGCAATAGCCTTTTGAATTAAATTTTTACCTTTATCAAACTTATTATAATCAATCATTAATTGACCTGCTTTTTTGTAATTTAGGGCAACTTTATCGTCAACACCGGCTTCCGTATAGTTTTTAACCGCATCAGAGTAGTATTTCAATGCTTCGGTAGGTTTGTTAAATTTGTCATAAGCTGTCGCAATTGTGCTTGAAACGTAGCCTTTGCTTTTCAAATCTTTGGATTCATCAGCAATAACTTTTGCATCTTCATAAACATTAAATGCTTCTTTATCGTATTTATCAGCATAAATATCTCCTATTTTTGTTAAAGATTTTATTTGTGCTTTAAAATTATCCGTTTCACCTGCAAAAGAAATTGCAGCCATATAATGTTCTATTGCCGGCTTAAATTGGTTAACATCATCATAAATTTGAGCCATTGCATAATGTGCTTTCACTTTAACATTATCATCAGTTGCAACACTTGCAGCATCATTATAATTTTCCAACGCTAATGCTAAATCATCTTTTTTATCGTATATTTTGCCTATTTCAAAAGAAATTTTTGATTGACTGTCAACATCATTAACGGCTATTGAACGTTCTTTTGCTTGCTTATATGTAGAAATAGCCAAATCGTCATTACCTTTTTTATGAATATTTCTTGCTTGAGCAAAAAGATTTTTCAACACTGCGTCCATTTTTGGTTTTTCAGGTTGAGCAGATTGTTGAGGTTCAACTGTTTCAACCGCCTGTGAAGCTTCTTCTGATTTCTTTTTATTATCATCAGGCATTTGAACCAAAAATGCTTCGTTTATATCTTCGGTATTATACTTGTAATCAACTTGTTGTAAGAAAATTGCTTCAACCCAATTTTCAACAACTTTTGAATCTTTATTTAAAGTATCTGATATATACTTATCTAAAAGACCTGCCGCATTACGTAAATTTGATTGAACAGTTTTAACGTTTGCATTATCTTTTTTAGTTTGTTTTTCAACAATAGCAAGATACATGTCAACTTCTTCAAAAATATCTTCAGGTGTTCCGATAGCATGAGCCGTATTTTTAAAATCGCCAATAACCTGAGCAATGTTAATTCTTGGACTAATCAACTTTTTTGAAGTTTGTGTTGACTGCGTTGAAGTAGTTGTATCCACACTTGATACTTGGCTATTTTCAACAGCCTGTGTTTGAGTATTTAAATTTGCAGGCCTTACGTTTGAACGATGAATATTTGTATTTACAGGTGCATTATACGCAGCATAAGTTTGAGCGGAAGCAACAGGACGACGTGGTTTTTTACCGTCTTGTAAATCTTGAACATATTGCAAACCTCGACTTTGTGCAAGGTTAGTACCACCGCTTTCGGCTTCGGTTTGTTCGGTTTGCTTATTCTTTTCTTCATCTTCATTACGCTTAACGGATTGCTTATTTTGAGGAGTAATCCTTGGCGTCACTCTCATTGAATCAAACAATTTCTTATCCTCGCTCTTATTCCATGATACATTATGTTTATGCCGTTTTTGAATATCTTTGAATAAATTTCATACTTTTATACGACATGTATTTTTTAATGACAAAATTTAAAAAGTCATAATTTTTTTTAATAAACCTAAACAAAAAATTTACGAAACAACAGTTATGTAGTATAATCGGTTATACAAAATATAATATTGCGTTTGAGGATAAAATATGGGCTTATTTGATAAATTTAAAGACCTTACAAAACAGGTTAATGCAGTAGAAAATCACTTATACAGCGGTAAAAAAGATTTCCTTGAAATATATGAACGTAATGCCCAACTTGAATTGGAAATTGAAGAAAGAACAAATGAATTAAATGAAGCAAATCGTCGTATGCTAACATTACAGCATATTTGGGAGATGATGAATTCTTCAAAACCTCTTTCCAGCATTTTAGATACAACGGTAACAAACTTACAAGAAGAACTTGGTTACATGCATAGTTGTATCTTACAAAAAAGAAGTGATGAAAATGGTGAGTATTACAGTGTTATGGCATCCTCAAGCGATAACCTTTTTGAAATAGTTAATTCAAAATTGGATACTCCGTTAAATACTCAAAGATTAAATTTTCAGCAATCAGATGTCATAAGGGCGGTTCTGAGAAGCAAAGAAATATTACAAAGTACAGATTTAAGAGCAGGTTTATTGTCACTTGCTCCAAATTTAAAAGAAGAAGACCTTGAAGAACTTTTGAGCGAAACACACTGTCGCTCATTTATGATAGTTCCTCTATCAAAAATGACACACACCGGTATATTAATAGTAATGTCATCCAGAATTGAAGCAACAGAAGCCGAAATAGATTTTTTAAAATTATTCTCACAACAAATAGAACTAGCAATAACAATTGCAGATTTATTCCAAATGGTTAGAGAACAAGCCGTAACTGACGCCCTAACAACACTATACAACAGAAGATATTTTGAAGAATCAATAGAAAAAGAATTTACACGTGCAAATCGTCAAAAACAACCATTCTCTGTAATTGGTATAGACTTAGACCACTTAAAACAAATAAATGATAAATACGGACACGTATACGGTGACTTAGCAATTAAACAAATTTCAAGCGTACTAAAACAAAATGCACGTTCTATTGATGTACCGGCACGTATTGGCGGTGAAGAATTTAATGTTCTTTTACCCGGTATTGATTCAAAAGGTGCAATGATAGCAGCAGAAAGAATAAGAAAGGCTATTGAAGCAACTCCTATTGAAACCGTAGGAACAATTACTGCAAGTTTAGGTGTTGCTACATTCTTAGAACACGCAAATAATATTGAAGAATTATTGGAACTTACAGACCAAGCAATGTATAACTCAAAACGTAACGGAAGAAATCAAGTTACACTTGCAACACCAATCTCAGAAATTTCATGGCAAGAAGTAGCACTTAATGCCTTTAACGATATCCTTTCCACAGGCAGAGTAAACATATCTGAAGAACTTAAACAAAATTTACGACACAAATTACAAATGGCAATTGAACAAAATTCAAACCCTAAAGATACTCTTTACAGTGTTGCAGATGCACTTGTAACAACATATAACCCACAACATACTCTTGGCTCATCAAAATCAAAAGTTGTTATGGCAACAACACTTGCAAGAAGATTTGAACTTGAAAAGGATGACGCTGACAAACTTCGTGTAGCAATGTTATTGTATGACGTTGGAAATTTAATGTTACCGCAAGAAATATTACAAAAAGACGGGCCGCTAACTGACGAAGAAAGAAATTACATTGAAAATCACCCTATTATAGCTGCACATGACATATTAGAACCTATTTCAACTGTGAAAGATATTATACCAATAATAGAAAAGCACCACGAAAACTGGGATGGCTCAGGATACCCTAATAAACTTGCAGGAAACGATATTCCGCTGTCATCTCAAATTATTCTTATTATTGATGCTTATTTTGCTTTAACAGAACCAAGAATTTACAGAAAAGCAAAAACACCTTATGAAGCACTTGATATTATTAAAGAAGATGCAAATAAAAAATGGAATTCAACACTGGTAAACGAATTTGTAAAATTGATAGAGTTAGAATTAAGAAAAGCAAAAGCGTAAATAAATATTAACCAATACATATTTATAATTTATAGTTTTTTCTTTTTAAGATATCATGAATTAGGAATTAGTATAAAAAGGTTTTAAAATGAAGATTGGAATACCGAGAGGTTTATCGTTTTATAGCATATATCCGTTTATGTTTGGCTTTTTTAAAGCAATGGGTATAGAAATGATTTTGTCGGATAAAACCACAAAAAAAACCCTTTCCTGTGGCTCAGCATTGGTTGTAACAGAAACTTGTCTGCCTGTTAAAATTTTTGTAGGACAAGTGCTAAACTTATTGGAAAAAGGTGTAAATAAAATTTTTATTCCTTCAATTCAATCTATCGCACCAAAAATATATAATTGCTCAAAAATAAGAGGACTTCCTGATTTAATCAGAAATGTTATAAAAAAAGACTTTACAATTATAGAACCGACTTTAGATAAATCTGCTAAACATCACGGGCTTTATGATTTCTTGTTAGAATGTGTAAAACCATTCGGTTTGATAGACATGGAGCAAATTAAAAAAGCCTCAAAAGCAGGTTGGAAAGTTTATAACAATTTTCAAGTCATGCTTAAATCCGGTATGAAATATGAAAAGGCACTTAAATATGCAACTTCGGGGAAATTATTAATAGAAAAAGACGAAACTGAATATCCTATTTCAATAGGACTTGTATCCCACGCATATAACATCTACGATGAACGTGCATCTATGAAAGTTATTGATAAACTTAATAAAATGGGTGTAAAAGTATATACAGCATACCAATTAACCGATGAACAACTTGAAGAAGGTGTATCTACATTGGGTCAACCTGTATATTGGGCTAATGAAGCCGAAATGATTGGATGTGCAGGTCATTATCTTAAAGATAACAAAATTGACGGACTTATTACAATAACTGCGTTTGGCTGCGGTCCTGATTCTCTTATGATAGAAAGAATTACAAGACGTGCTAAACAATTTAACAAGCCGTTATTAAATCTTACAATTGACGAACACACAGGAGAAGCAGGATTTATTACCCGCCTTGAAGCATTTGTAGACATGCTATATCGTAAAAAACGTATGCAAGGCATTGTTGAGAACAGCTTTGCTCCATCATCAAATGTTATGGAATTTATTTAAAATAAACTAAAAAATTTATTCAATCGTTGATTGAATAGTCTTTTTTAGTGCTTTTTTCTTGTAATACTTATCAAACTTAACGAAAACATTATTGACAAAAGAACAAACATGTATAAAATATAGTGTCCGATAGAGCCTACAAGAGCAGTTGCAATAGCACCACCTACTATTGCAACGAGAGTAAGTATTGCAACAGTATTATTTTGTGAAAAACCTGCTTTTAATAACTTATGGTGAATATGCTCTGCATCAGCAACAAAAGGAGATGTACCCTTTAAAATACGTCTTAAACTTGAAAAAGTAATATCCATAATCGGCACAGCAAGCACAACAAATGGCAAAAAAATTGCCAAAGTAGCAGTTTTCATTACACCTGTAATGGAAAGTGACGCAAGTAAAAATCCGGCAAATAATGCTCCCGAATCGCCCATAAATATTTTTGCAGGATTAAAATTGTAAGCTAAAAATGCTAGCATCGAACCTGCTAAAATAAATGCAATCAACGCACTAATAGAATTTGACGGTGTCATTGAAACCGCAACAATTGCAAGTGTAATAGAATTAACAGTAATAACTGAACCGGCAAGCCCGTCAACCCCGTCAATAAAATTAACAGCGTTGCAAATGCCTACAATCCATAACAAAGTTATCGGATATGATAATAAACCTAAATGAAAAACACCTCCAAAAGGATTTATTATTGTATCTATTTTTACACCAAGCAAATAAACAATAGTAACAATTGCAATTTGAATAAACAATTTGAATTTTGCACCTAAGTTATAAACATCATCAACAAGTCCTAATAAGAACATTAACGAACCGCCAAGTAAAATTCCTGAAAGTAAACTGCCATAAGGATAATAACTCAGCAATACCAACAAAAAGAATGTAAGCATGGTGCTTGACCATATAGCAACACCACCTAACCTCGATACAGGTATTTTATGAATTTTTCGTTCGTTCGGTAAATCAACCAAACCTTCCTTTTTTGAATATGCAATAACTAAAGGAACTATAAAAACACCTAAAATAAGCGATATTATCGCACCTATAATATGTACTTGTACTTGACCCAGTGTAAGAATTATTCTATCTCCTATATTTTACTATTAATTATACAACGGATATTTTTGACACAATTTTAAAGAACGTTCTCGAAGATTTTTTAAAGCAACTTCATTATCTGACGCAAAAACAGCACCGGCAATAATTTTTGCAACTTCGTCCAAATCATCTTCTTTAAAGCCTCTGGTTGTAACAGCAGGAGTACCCAGCCTTATACCGCTCGTTACAAAAGGACTTTGAGGGTCATTAGGAACGGTATTTTTATTTGCTGTAATACCAACAACCTCAAGAACATTTGCAATATCCTTGCCTGTTTTACCTTGACGTCTTAAATCAAGCGTCATAAGATGATTTTCAGTCATTCCGCCAACTATATCAAGACCTTCATTAATCAAACCGTTTGCCAAAGCCTTTGCATTTTTAACAACTTGTTCGGCATAAGCCTTAAATTCCGGTTTTGATGCTTCAAGTAAAGCAATTGCCTTACCTGCAATAATATGTTCCAAAGGTCCGCCCTGAATACCCGGAAAAACAGCTTTATCAATACCAAGTGCATGTTCTTCTTTGCACATGATAATACCGCCTCTTGGACCTCTTAAGGTTTTATGTGTTGTAGTTGTAACAAAATCAGCGTAAGGCACAGGTGACGGATGAACACCACCCGCAATAAGTCCTGCAATATGGGCAATATCAACCATTAAGTAAGCACCGACCGCATCTGCAATTTCTCTAAATCGTTTAAAATCAATTATCTTCGAATAATTACTTGCACCTGCAATAATCATTTTGGGCTTATGTTCTTTTGCAAGTTTTTCGACATTTTCGTAATCAATAACACCATTGTCATCAACTCCGTAACTCACAATGTTATAATTAATTCCGGAAAAATTTACAGGAGAACCGTGAGAAAGATGTCCTCCGTTTGATAAATCCATGCCCAAAACGGTATCACCTGTTTTCAAAGCATACATAAATACTGCCATATTAGCCTGTGCTCCACTGTGAGGCTGCACATTAGCGTGGTCTGCCTTAAACAGTTCGCAGGCTCTTTTTTGAGCAAGTTCTTCTATTAAGTCAATGTTTTCGCAACCGTTATAAAATCTTTTATGAGGTTTACCTTCTGCATATTTATTTGTTAAAACCGTACCGCAAGCTGCCATTACCGCTTTTGAAGTAAAGTTTTCACTTGCAATCAATTCTATCGTTTCTTGTTGACGCTTTAATTCTTTTTCAATTAAATCAGCAATTTCTGAATCCGTTTGTCTTATTATATCTGTTTCCATTATATACTCCTTAATCTTTGTTTGATTATATGCCAAAAATACTTAACTTGCAAATTATTTACATGCAAAAAAGCGTGATAAACGATTTGTAAATCACGCTTTTAAAAATTACATAAAAGTATTAATGAAGCGGTATAGTTAATTTTTGTCCGATAGACAATGCGTTCGGATTACTCAAATTATTTGCTTCTTTAATAGCCCTTTCGTGTTCTTTGCTATAAGAACCGTAAAATCTGATAATTATACTTTCTAAAGTATCACCGTGCTGAACAGTATATGTTTCCTGATTATTTTTTGTTGCCACAGCACCAACAGAAACTGTTTCCTTATCCGCAGGAATAAATGTTATAGCAGAATCTTCCATTTTTGTATCAGAAACTTTTGCTGTAATATCATTTGCAGTTTGATTAATACTTGTCATAGACATTTGAATTAAAATTGTCACAATCACTGTAACAATAACACCTGCAACAAACCCTGCTATCAAATATACAGTAGGTGATTTATCTTGTTTGCTATGTTGTTTATAGCTATTCCAAAGCATATCAAGTTCACGTTCTTGCATTTGTTTTGCAGGAACACTTGGTTTTGCATTTTGAGCATTCGATGTTGAATTTTGTCGTCTATATTTCGCAAGTGTTTCTAAAACTTCTAATTTTTCTCGTGATAGATTTGCTCTTCTTAATGTTGAACTTTTCATATTGTCCTCGCTAGTCAAGTCTTCTATGTAATATTATCATGATATATATTTTCTAACAAGTTTATTTTTTGAAATTAGTCTATACAGATGAGTTTTTTAAATTTTTGCTAAATTTTTGTTTTTGACTGCCGAAAAACTTGGTACGAACACAAGGAGAGATATCAAAATGTCAGAACAACTATCTGCATCACAAAACGAAATTGAAATTAATTTAGCACTGGAAGAATTAGAAAATGCGAGAGCAGCACACCAAAGATATTTAATCAAACAACAGGAAGAAGATTGGAATTTAGCTATCGAAAATTACGTTAATGCAGCAAAACATAATCCTGAATTACCTGAAGCATATTACAGACTTGCATTTTTAATGTGGGAAAAAGGCGAAATTGATGTTGATGCAGCAATAGAACAATGTAAAATGGCTTTAACTTTTTCTCCAAAAAGTGCAAATGCAAGAATTTACAAAGGCTTCTTTGAAAAATTAGCGGATAACTATGAAGAAGCAGAAAGCGAATTTAAAAAAGCAATCAGCCTAACAGGTATAAAATCTGCAAGACCCCGTTTAATGCTTGCATTATCAATTTTAAGACGTGCAAATAAACAAAAAGCATCTTTCAAAGATGTTTTAAACTTCTTATACTACTTTATTTCCGGCTCAGTAATGTTATCTTATGACATTCCTTCATTAAAAATACTAACTCATTCAATGAAAGATGATTTGTCAGTTTTTGCATATAAAAAAGCCGGAGCATTTTTAGAAAAAATTAGAATGACAAAAGCAGCATACAATTTATACAATGTTGCAGCGACTAAAACAGGTCATAAAGAAATTTTTTATTCACTAATGGGTGATATTTCAGTTAAAGAAAAAGAACACATCAAAGCATACGAAGCATATAAAAAATCTTATGATGCTAATCCTAAAAATACTGTAAATGTAATGAAATTAGCAACATTAACTCAGACTTATTTTCCTGAAATGGTTGATGAAGCAATAGATTATTACACGGAATTATTAACTCTTAACCCTGAACAAAGTGCATTTACTTATTATGAATTAGGTCATTTATACCTAAAAAAAGAAGATAAAATCAACGCTGTAAGTGCTTTTAAATTAGCACTTGAACAAGAAAAGACTAATCCTTTTTATCATAATTCACTTGCCTTTGCATACTTAAAAGCAGAATTGTATGAAGACGCAATTAACCACTATAATATGGCAATAAGCATAAATCCGGATAATGAATGGACAGCAATGGTTTGCCACGCATTAGGCTCAGTTTACGGAGAAATTTTTGGAAATCTTGAACTTGCAATTGAAAAATATCAAATTGGTATTGATTTAGATGATAAAAATTACGATTTAAAAATTTCACTTGGTGATGCTTTAATGGCAAAAGGTGATGTAGAAAATGCTATAAGAGCATACTGTGGAGCAATAAGCAGTAATCCTGAAAATTATCGTGCTTATTCAAAAGCAGGTATTGCATTATGGGAAAACGACATGATTGAAGAAGCAATGGTTTCATTACATAAATCAATTGATTTAAATCCTAATTTTGATATAGCACAAAACAACTTGGGTGTTATATACCTTGATAGTTTAGGATGTGCATCCGATGCCCTTCCATACTTTGAAAGAGCACTTGAAATTAATCCTTCATATACAATGGCTTATTTCAATGCAGGCAGAGCAAATGAAATGCTGGACAAAAAAACACAAGCAGCCGAATACTACCAAATGGCACTTGATATGAATAAATTAACAGAGGATTTGCAAGACTCTGAAATTACAGAAAGATTACACTCGCTATTTGAATTATAAAAATTCTCGGGCAACCTTCGGTTGCCCTTTTTTTTATTACACATGTAATTGTAAAAATATGTGATAAAAATTAAAAATTGTGATTTTAATTCTCACAATTTTTTTTAATTAATATATAACAAGGAGATTTTCATGCCTGTAATAAACGAGAAATTTCAAATTCACACAAACGGATTTACTGATATCATAGATGTAACAAAGAATATTCAAAATGCTGTATACATGCACTCTTTAAAAGATGCGTCAATTATTTGTTATGTTTCGGGAAGTACAGCATCTTTAACCACAATAGAATTTGAACCGGGATTACTTGTCGATTTACCCGAAGCCTTAGAGCGTATTGCCCCGCAAAATATTGAATATCATCATGACGAAACTTGGCATGACGGAAATGGTTTTGCACACGTAAGAGCGTCAATTATGGGGAACTCTCTGTCTATACCTTTAATTGACGGAGCATTACAACTTGGAACATGGCAACAGGTTGTATTAATAGACTTTGACAACAAAGCAAGGACAAGAACAGTCTACATTCAGATTATTTATTGATAAACAAGTTGTTTAGGTCTTTGCATTGTTAAAAGCAATTCTTGCGGAATTGCACTTTCTATAATGCCTGAATCTGCGGGTGCAAAGAAAAATTCCACCATTTCACCTTCCGCAACATCAATAACGTCAAACGGAATACTTATATCTATTACGCTATCATAAGCAACTTTAATTTGTTCGTTATTTTGAATACACCACAAGCCATTCGCCATAGATTTTGAAATTTGCAAAGGTCTTAGCATGCCATTTACAAATGAAATTTTAATTTCAGTACCAAATTTTTCTCTCAAAAGTTGATAAATATCTTCAGTTTTACTTATTAATCTTATATGAGAAAGATTTTGCAATTTAGAGCGATTTCTAAGATAAATAAACATTTGTCTGACAGCCTGAGTATTGTTTTCCTTTATTTCGTTATCAATATAAAATCTTAAATATATATTATCCTTGTCAAACCCAAATTTAATTTTATCAAAAAGATTTATCTCATCAGAATAAGTATTTTCGGAAAGCGAAATAATACCCGCATTTAACCACTCATCATCAATTTTATCCTGACCGTCCATCGCCGGAGTTATGGCAGCAGTCGGTAAACTTGAAGGGCTGTTTGGCATTGAAATCGGAACATTTAAATATTGCGGTGCTTCTATTTCTAATAATTTATATACATTTTTCAAATGTTCTCTGAATAAATAATCAAACACATGGTCTTGACCGGAATTATTAGGCTCACCATACCACCAAAACCAATCACTGCCTTCCGCAATATATATTTCATGACGTGCTTTATCAATATTTGGATGAGCAGGATTTTTTGCAACAAATTGCATAAAGTCATCCCTTACTTTTTTCAAAGTATTCCAAGCCTGATTTTTAGTTGGTTCGCCTATCCAAAGCTGAAAGTTTCTGTTTATCCAAGAGCCTGAGTATAATTTTGAAAGTTTTTTTATATTTTTATCTTTTTCAAGATAATCACTTATTAAAACCGTTTCAAGCGTATCATCATTTTCAATAAGTTGATATATGGCACGTAAAAAGTTAGAACCGTCATCAACGTAATTTTCCCAAGAATTTTCACCGTCCAATGCAATAGTAAGTAAGTGTGAATCATCGGGAGATGCAAAAATTTTACTTTGAATAACTTTTATTCTGTCATATAAATCATTTGCCGCTTTTTGAGCATCAACATTCGGATATTCAAAACTTATAAGATTTGGTATCATCGAATCTCGGAAAATCATATTGATTTTTGAATTATTCCTTGCCGTATATTCATAGGGCTTTAACAAATGATAAGGATCAGCCAAATGCCCTTTAAAATCTCTTACAAACTCAAAGTTAATCGAATTTGCCAAAATACCTTCATCCGCAATAGTCCATTCAACACCTAAATCTGACAGCATTTCCATTGTTTTTGAACTTACACAATGCTCAGGAGGCCAAATTCCTTTAGGACGTTTTCCAAAAATTTCTTCCATTGTATCTAATGCCATTTTTGTCTGAGCAATAGCATCTTTTGCCATTTTTAAGTTAGACGGTAAAACTTCCGGATTTGCAATATTTCTGTAAGCACATTTTATATCCAGCAAAATAGGCAAAATCGGATGATACATCGGACTTGTGGTAATTTCAATTTTACCTGCGTCCATGTAGTTTTTATATGTCGGAATTATTTGTCTTATAATTTCATATTGATATTTTAAAATGGTCTTTCTATCTTCAAGAGTAAAGCCTGAACCCTTTTCTGCCAGTTCCTTTAATTCCGGATAAATATTAGCATATATTGGATCAAACCATGCCAAATTAAACCAAGCCATAATATCAGAATACTCTTGATTTGAATATTCCTCTATATCATAAATATTCTTGTAAACCCTTTTTTCGTAAAGTTGTCGATATTCTTCGTGATGCAAAATCATTGAATTAAAATTAGCATCAAAAAAGTTTGTTAAAATAAATCTTTTATCATCATCAGTCAAATCTTCAACAGGAGTTGTAGTCAAACGAGAATGGACATCCTGATAATTATTTTCACCATAATCAATAAGTGATTGTAAAAGCATTGGCACAAGGTTAAAATTTAATTTGAGTTTTGGAAACTCATTCATTAAAAGCACCATGTCTAAATAATCTTTTACCGCATGCATTCTAACCCAAGGCAACAAATAATCACTGTCTTGATTTAATTTGTAAGACGGCTGATGCATGTGCCAATAGAATGCTATTGATAATTTTTTTTGTTCGTTGACCATTAACTAAATCGTACTTTAAAAACATCCTCTTGGCAAGAAAGTTTTACTATTTTGTCATAATATTTTTAAGCATATCCTTTAATTATTTGTCTGAATTAAAAGCACATTTTGACATTGTAAGTTCAAAACATTTATCTAACATTCTGTTAGTTTTTTCCATTTTTCTTACAATTATATTTATAGAATTTGCAAAAACCTCTTGTTCCAAACCGGTATAATCATTTTCCGCCGAATTTGCAATAACCTTTAAACTGCTCAAATATTCTTTATAATCCCCGAGCATTTCACTAAATAATGCTTCAATTGCTTTATCTTTTACCATTTCTAATTGTGCCATTTTTACCACTCCTTTAAGTTTTATTTCTAATAATATTCTCTATGCGAATATTATATACGATTAGCGAATAAAATACAACCTTACAGATAAATATAATAAAATAATCTTTATGATTAAAAATAAATTATCTGAAATAATGGGTAGAAAAAGAATTAAAATGTCAGAAATCGCCAGAATGACTAATATTGGATATGCAACTATCCAAAGAATTTATCATAATCAAATAAAAAGTATTGAATTTGAAAAGCTTGATAAACTTTGCAATTATTTGGAATGTACACCTAACGATATTTTAGAATTTACACCTGATAATTAAGTTTGTGATAGAATTTTTCTATGAGAATTCTTTTTGTTACTGATTTATACCCTGTCAAAGAAACTGAAAAATACACTCCAAAAACTCTTTATAATTTTGTTAAAGAATGGGAGAATATGGGTCATACGGTCAGTATACTAAAGCCTAACTTTTTGTTAAATTCTTTCTTCAGAAAAAAGCCTTTTTACAAAACAGGTCAATATGGCAGTGTTTATAATGTAAATTACCATACACCGTTTTTGTTTGATGTAACAAAAAAACTTCCAAAGTTTGATTACGATGTAATAGTTGCACACATGCCGTCAGGAATAATTTTTTCAAACAAATTGCAGGGCAAAAAGATTTGTGCGGTTCATGTTTCGGATATAGAAGTTTTAACTAATCCGATATATTCCGTCTATTTTAAATCACAAATGGAAAAAGCATATCAAAATGCTGACGGAATTGCGTGCAGAAGCCAAGTTTTGAAAAACAAATTTTTAAAACTCTATCCGCAATATGCCCAAAAAACTTTTTTATGTGAAAGCGGAACAGATTTTGAACCTATACTTCGGACAAATAATCCACGAAAAAACATTTTGACTTGTGCTAATTTAATTAAACGTAAAAATATAGACAAACTAATACGTGTAATTAACGAAGAACAAAAATATAATCTCACCGTAATCGGTGGGGGAAAAGAATTTGATAAATTACAAAAAATTGCGGGTAAAAATATTAAATTTACCGGTTATTTAGAAAAGTCAAAAGTTATTGAAGAAATGAAAAACGCAGATATTTTTATTTTGCCAAGCATAAACGAAACCTTTGGAATGGTATATTTAGAGGCTATGGCTTGCGGATGTGTTACTGTTGGCATAGAAAACGAGGGTATTGACGGAATTATTAAAAACGAAGAAAACGGTTTTTTAATAAAACCAAATACCGAAGATATCAAAATTGTTTTAGATAAGATTTCAAATTTATATGAATATCATATAAAAAATATATTACAAAATTGTTACAACACTGCTACTTGCTATAATTCCGCACATTGTGCCGAAAAATATCTGGAAAATATATTAAAGATTATATAAAGGATAAAAGTAAAGGATATCTTTTTGCTATAATTATAGTACGCAAGCATTTTGCTTATTTTTACAAAGGAAGTTAGGATTTTAATGTATAAAATTTTGTTTTCTATATTAGTGTTGTTAGCATCATTACAACAGAAATGTTATGCCTTTAATATTGACGCAACACTTGATAAATATGTAGCACCGATTTCGGATAAAATTGCAGGCTGGATATTCTTTCCTGTATCAATTTGCGGAACAGATGTTCCAATAATAATTTTCTGGATTTTATTCGCAGGAATATTTTTCACGTTATACCTCAGAGGTATTGCTATTTGGGGATTTAAACACGCTATTGATATATTAAGAAAACCAACAGAAAAAGATGATAAAAACGGAGAAGTTTCATCATTTCAAGCTTTGGCAACTGCATTATCGGGAACTATCGGTTTAGGAAGTATTGCAGGGGTTGCAATTGCTATTTCTTTAGGCGGACCCGGTGCGGCATTTTGGATTTTCATCGGCTCAATTTTCGGAATGTCTTTAAAATTTGTAGAAGCCTCTCTTGCTGTAAAATACAGAAGATTTAACCTTGACGGTTCAATATCAGGCGGACCTATGCACTATATGGCACACGGTTTAACACGTAAAAAATTACGCTGGCTTGGTCAGCCTTTATCCGTAATATTTGCTTGGTTATGCATTTTTGGCGGTATTACAGGCGGTAATATGATTCAAATTAATCAAGCTACGCAGCAAATAGTTAATATTACAGGAGGGGAAAACAGTATTCTTTACGGACAAAATTGGATTATTGGCTTAACTGTTGCGGTCATTGTTGCATTGATTATAGTTGGTGGTATAAAAGGAATTGCAAAAGTTACCGAAAAAGTTGTTCCGTTTATGTGTGCATTGTATATAATTTCAGGAATAATTGTAATTTTAGCAAATATTATTCACATTCCTTATGCAATTGCAATCATTGTAAAACAGGCTTTTTTCCCTGAAGCTGTTGCGGGCGGTATATTTGGTACAATCATTATGGGTTTAAGACGTTCTGTTCAATGTAATGAAGCAGGTACAGGTTCTGCACCTATCGCTTATGCTACGGTTAAAACAAATGAACCTGTTTCTCAAGGTTTTGTATCACTTATTGAACCTTTTTTAACAGGTATGTTGTGCTTATTAACTGCTTTTGTAATAACAATTACTGATAATTATCACGTAGTTCAAGGAAGTATTACAGGTATTCAAATGACTTCCAAAGCATTTTCTTCGGTAATTTCATTCTTCCCTTACATTTTGGCAGTTGTTGTAGTTTTATTCGGATTATCAACATTAATTTCTTGGGCTTATTACGGACAAAAAGCGTGGAACTTTTTATTTGGTGAAGGTTATAAAAGAACTATTATTTTCCAACTGGCATATTGCGGATTTGTTATAATCGGTTCCGTTATGAACTTACGTTCTGTAATTAACATTACGGATGCAATGATGATTTCAATGTCAGTGCCTAACATTATAACAATGTACTTTTTAGCACCCGAAATTAAACGTGATTTATGCGAATATGCAAAACGACACAATATCGCTTATGCGTTTAATAAAAAATGGTTTGCAAAATTGGACAAAGAAAGAGTTTAAAAATTTCAGCATTACCGCTTGAGTGTTATTTAGTGAAAACACGTATATATTTGCCAAAATTTTTAATCAGGTAATTCATCCCAAATTTTTTCAAAATCTCTGTGAACTTTTTTTAGTGCCTTAACGATTAAATAATCGAATTGAAGCTCTCTGCCGCCTTTTATAACTTCAAAACTTTTTTCGTGAGAGAGTGAATCGTGATATGGTTTTTGGCATCTTAGAGCATCATATACATCTGCAACTGCCATAATACGTGCTTCAAGCGGAATATCCTGCTTTTTTAATCCGTCAGGATAACCCAGTCCGTCATATCTTTCGTGATGATAACGAGCAATATTCATTGCCATTTTGATAAAACTGTTTCCGTCAAATTGCTCGTAAACATCTTTAAGCATATTGTATCCGATAATAGTATGCTGTTTCATTTGCTCAAATTCTTCATCTGTCAGTTTATCGGGTTTTAAAACTATTTCATCCGGAATACCTACCTTACCGATATCGTGCAAAGGAGATGCAAGCTCAATATTTTTGATAAATTCAGGAGTTATGGTTTGCTTATAAACCGGTTTTGCAAGTTCTTTTGCAAGCACAACACAATATTTCTTAATACGTTCCAAGTGCTTTCCCGAATCATCATCTTTTGACTGAGCAGATTGAGCAAGTGAAAAAATTTGTTCAATTTGCGAATCCGTAATTTTTTGAACATCTGAATTATTTTGTAATTTTTTCAATTCGAGTTGAGTTTTTACGTGATTTCTGACATCCTCAGGTTTAAATGGTGCAGAAATATAATCACTTGCACCTGAAGCAAATGCTTTTACAATATCATCAGTTCTTGATTCTCTTGAAATAAGAATTATAGGAGTATCTTTATATTCATTAATACTTTTTATAGCCTTGCAAGTTTCATAACCTTTTGTATCTGTTGCATCAATAACGACCAAATCAATTGAATTAGACATTTTATCTATTGCACTGTCTTTTGCATTTGCTGTTTTTACGTCATAACCGTCTTTTGACAAAAGCATAGACAGAATTTTCAAATTAGTGGTATTATCATCAACAACTAAAATTTTCATTAAAACTCCCGATATTTGTGTTATCATTTTATCATAAGTTATGGATTTAAACAAGGTGAAATAATGGACGGACAAAAAATCATAGTTACAATATCAGGACAAGACCAAGTCGGAATAGTAATGAAATTTACAACAGTTTTGACAGAATTTAACGTAAACATTGAAGATATCAAGCAAACTCTGATGCAAGGTCAATTTGTAATGTTTTTACTTGGAGATATATCAAATTCTACAAGTACGTTTAAGGAACTAAAACAAGCTTTGCTGGATAAGGCAAACGAACTTGGAATGGAAATTTGGATTCAGAAAAAAGAAATTTTTGATAAAATGCATAATATTTAGAAATATAATAATAAAAACAAGGCAGATTTTTAATAAAAATCCGCCTTAT
Organism: Candidatus Gastranaerophilales bacterium; assembly: GCA_905235155.1. GTDB lineage: Bacteria > Cyanobacteriota > Vampirovibrionia > Gastranaerophilales > Gastranaerophilaceae > UBA6984. The sequence continues at coordinate 76,337 of CAJOKJ010000011.1, read as the reverse complement.
CTTTACTAGCTTTTATTATTAGATATATTAATGCACTTTTGAGTTCGTTGTCATCATATTTGTCTACTTATTCAACCATTCAATAGCGGTTTTTGTACCAATTCCAACTTCAAATTTGTAGCCAAGTCTTGCTAATACTGTTTCTAAAGAAGAAACTGCCGTCAGCAAATCTCTATCCGATACAAAGCCTAATGTACCCATTCTAAAAATTTTGTCTTTCAAATCGTTTTGACCGTTTGCAACTACAATATCAAAATCTTTGTTCAAATGACTTCTTATATCAGGAACAGAAATATTTTCAGGCGGAAGAACTGATGTTATTGAATAACTTGCGTTTTTATCTTCTTTCACAAGCAATTCAAGTCCCATTGCTCTTAGAGAATGCCTTAAACCAAGTGCCAATCTTTCGTGGCGTGCAAAAATATTTTCCAAGCCTTCATCTTTAATCATTCTCAACGCTTCTTGCAGTGCAAAAATAAGGTTTACAGCCGCAGTATATGGAGTTGAGTTTTCTCTTACTGATTTTCTGTGTGCATCCCAACTAAAATAAAAACTAGGGTGTTTACATTGTTCGTGAACTTTCCAAGCCTTTTCATTAACTGTTAAAAAGGCAAGTCCGGGAGGAATCATAAATCCTTTTTGAGAACCTGAAACTAAAACATCAATTCCCCATTCATCAGGTTTTACATCCATTGCCGTAACACTTGTAACCCCGTCAACAACAGATATTGCACCTGTTTCTCTTATAATTTTGCAAATTGCCTCAACATCATTTTTAGCACCGGTTGAAGTTTCAGAATGTGTTAAAGTAACTACTTTATAATTTTTTTCCTGTAATTTTTTTCTAACATCTTCAGGATTAATAACTTCTCCCGCATTAACCTCAATAGTATCAACATTAGCACCGTATCCTGCCGCAATTTTTGCCCAGCGTTTTCCAAAATTACCCAAAACAAGCGATAAAACATCATCACCTTCGTTTACAAGGTTTGAAATCGCTGCATCCATTGCACCTGTACCGCTTGATGCAAACATAAATACATCATTTTCAGTTTGGAACACGTATTTTAAATTTGTATAAACTTCTTCCAAAACTTTTGAGAACTCGCTGCTTCTGTGTCCTATCGGATGTTTTGCCATTGCAAGCAATACACTTTCAGGAACAGGTGTAGGGCCCGGTATCATTAAAAAATTCTTGTCTTTCATTTTTCCTACCTTTCTTTATATCCATTACACTTGAAATTTTATAAAAATATGTTATAATGACATATACAGAGGGTGGCTGTTCGGTCAAACAGCCTTTTCAGACCCCCTACAAACTCAACAAAATGATTTGTAAAATTGCTATAATTACCGTTATAGCAATTTTTATTTTGTTTTTCATGTAGTTTTCACCTCCTTTCACCATCTTTCAGTAATGTTTGTCGTGCGTAGGAGATGCGGTCGCCCCTTGTATTTAATTATAAATGTTCGTGGTAAGATAATTATATTATGATATATGGCTTTTTTTCAACAATTTTATTTATCTTAATCTTACCATTTTGGCTTATTGCAGGAATTTTTAAACCAAAATTAATACACGGATTTAAAACAAAATGCGGATATTTTGATGCACCTGAATTAAAAGATTCAATAGTATTTTACGGAGTTTCTGTTGGTGAAGTTATTGCTTTAGAAAACCTTATTAAACCAAAGAAACTTTTAATAATAAAATTGTTGTTTGCACAGGAACCAAAACAGGACAAGAAATTGCCAAGAAAAAATTAGAAGATGTTGCTGATTTTATAACCTATTTTCCGTTTGATTTTCCGTTTTGTATAGGTCATTTTTTGAACAAGGTTAATCCAAAGACAATAATTGTAGCAGAAACAGAGTTATGGCCTAATTTTGCAAGACTTGTTAAAAACAGAGGAATAAATTTACTAATTATAAACGGCAGAATTTCAGACAGAACTTATAACAGTTATAAAAAACTGTCGTTCTTTTTCAAGCCTGTTTTACGCAACTACACAAGAATTTTAACCCAATCCGAACAAGACAATCAAAAACTGATTTCAATAGGTGCTAACCCTGAAACAACAACAGTTATGGGCAATTTAAAATTTGACATTTCCCGCAAAGATTGTGATTTTGATTTAGGACAAGGTCGTATAATAATTGCAGGAAGCACACATTCAACAGAAGACGAGTTAATTATTCCTGTTTTTGAGCATATTAAAAAAGAATTTCCTGACGCAAAACTTCTTGTTGCACCAAGACACCCGGAAAGACACGAAGCTGTAAAAAAATTGATTGAAAAAACAGGATTAAAATGGGGACTGCGTTCTAAAGGTGATAAATTTGACGACAAAGAAATTATAATGCTTGATACAATGGGAGAACTTGGAAAAGCCTATTCATTGTGCCATTTTGCGATTATGGGCGGAAGTTTTAACAAAACAGGCGGACATAACCCGCTTGAAGCGACAGTATTTGAAAAGCCCGTAATTTCAGGCAAATGTATTCATAATTTTAAAGATATATTTGCACTCCTAACCCAAACAAATGCGGCAAAACTTGTTGCAGATGCACAAGAACTTGAAGAATATATGCGGAAACTGCTTTCTGATAGAGATTTTTATAACAAGTGCTGCGAAGATTGCAAAAACGTATTTGAAGCAAATCAAGGTGCGTTAGATAGAGTTATTGAAGTTATCAAAGAACTCTAGTGCTGCAAGTACCGCTTGATCCATGTTGTAATATTTATATGCACCAAGCCTGCCTAAAAAGTAGGTATTTTTTAGTTGCTTTGTGTCATTTAAATATTTTTCGTATAAATTTGCATTTTCATCATTTTTTATCGGATAATATCTTTCGTTTTTTCCAAGCTCAAATGCTTGTGAATACTCTTTTGAAATAACTGTTTTTTCTGATTGTTCATTCAAAAAATATTTATGTTCTGTTATTCTTGTATAATCGTTATCGCAAGGATAATTTACCATAGCGGTTGGCTGATAATATTCACAATCAAGCGTTTCAATATCAAAAGTAAGACTTCTGTACGGTAACATTCCGTATTTGTAATTAAAAAATTCGTCAATAGAGCCGGTATAGAAAATTCTGTCAAAATTTTCTGTTAAATCTTGATATTTTGTATTCAGACGTACTTCAATATTTTTGTGATTAAGAATATTTTTAACCATTTCAGTATAGCCATTTTTGGGTATGGCTTGATACTTGTCTTGAAAATATCTGTTGTCATAACTTATGAATACAGGAACTCTTGCCGTAATAGACGGGTCGATTTCTTCCGGTTTTAAGCCCCACTGTTTAACGGTATAACCCTCAAATACATATTTATAAACAAAATCTGCAATAAATTTTAAATCTTCGTCATTCGTTTGTTTAAGTTCTAAAATCGGAATTTTATGCTCCATTCCGTATGTTTCGACAAGTTTTTTTATATATTTTTCAGCGGTTTGCTCGTCAAAGCATTGTTTTATTGTGTTTAAGTTAAATGGCAGAGTTACTTTTTGACCTTCGATAACTACATTTGGTTCAAAAGAGTACTCATGCCAGTCAGTGAAATGAGATAAGTAATTCCAAACTCTTTCTGAATTAGTATGAAAAATGTGCGGACCAAAGCGATGAACGTGGATTTTAGTTTGTTCGTCAACATAATCATTAATATTACCGCCGACAAAATTGTTTTTGTCAATTACGGTAACTTTTTCGCCTAATTTATTTGCTATTAAATTTGCTATAACAGAACCTGTCAGCCCTGCACCAACTACAATATTTTTCATATAATAATAATAACACACTAAATTTAATATTAGTCTAAAGTTACCAAAATATATTTGATTAAAAAATTTACACGCTTTATTTTATTTATTAATATTTTTAATTTGTTTAAAAATTTTTTAAAGTATAAAGTCTGATATTTATCAGTATTTTCAATAAATGCCAAAGGTAAGTGTTTTATGGTTTTACCATCAAATATAACTTTTTTTGTTATAAAAATTCCTAATAATCTCTCAGATATAAATCCAAGACAACGTTTTGCACTAACAGAATAATTTTCATAATTTATAACTTCATGTTCTTTTAAAAGAATATCAAATACAAAATCTGCATATTCAAAGAATAATTCTTTTGACATAATAAAACAATTAAACCAGTAATGCTGCTTTTGTTCTAAATATAATTCCATAGCAGGCACATATTCAGGTTTATCCCGTTTTATTCTAAATATTACATTATCAAAAATTTTAGGATTTAAGCAAAAAGGAACTCTTTTAAGTCCTGCAAACTGTTCTCTAACAGTTTGCGTGTGCTTTATTGTTTCAGCATGTATAATATCATACTTTGAAATTAGATTATAAATATCATCAAGTTCTTCACAACCATTTTTGCCATATAAATCTCTAAAATCAGCAAACTTGTAACAATCAAAAATACGATGTTTTTTGAAATCCTTGATATCTTTTGCATTAAAAATTAAATGCCTACGATAATGCATAAGTCCTATATAATCAGGATTACCAATTTTATCATAGTTTTTCCAAGCCCAATATAATGCAGTCAATTCACATAAATAACGATTTAATAATGAAATATTTTCGCCAGTATCATCACCAACAAGGTTTTTCATTAACCATTTGTAATCTTTTTTGGTAAGCAGACCGTCTTTACTTTTCTGTGTTGCAACACTTCTTCCTACATGTATTGGTATATACAATTCATTTTTTAGCAATACAGAAGGTTTATGATATGCTATTAAAATTTTTACTTTATTCTCTTTATTCATAATTCACTAAAACAAATTATTTTTGTCAAACGGATTTTTCTTGTTGCTTTAAATATTAAATCTAATAAAAGTTCTTTTAATGAAGGACTTTGAATAGCATATTTCCAAAACTGTATAGATTTTTTATGAAATATATTAAACCAAGGTTTTATTGCACTTGAAAAATGTATAATTTTCGGATGTTTATATGCTCTTTTATACTCGTTCAATATATCTTTCGGTAAAATGTTTTCATAATTTATTTTGTCACACATACTCCATAAAACATTCCACTCTTGATTTATTATTTGAACATTACCTTCAAAAAATTTATTTAATATGCACTGATCAAAATACATTGGAGATTTCACTTCCGCTAAAATTTTCAATAAATTTTCTTCTACATTTAAATTTAGTAATTTTTCAATATCTAAAATTAATACACCTGCTTGGAAATAATTATCTTTGTTTTTTAACTTTAAAATATTGTCAAAATAATTTATACGTTTAGGTTCATTGGCACAGACGTAATATTTAACACCTAAATCAAGTGCTGCACCTATAGCCTTACCTTTAAGGTCCGTTTTGTATAACTTTGCAACATCATCCAATATAACAGTATCGCAATCAATAAACAATACTCTTTGAAAATCTTTAAAAAGTCTTGGAATAAACATCCTGTAATAAGTAGAAAGTGCAAAACGACCTACTGTAAAAAATATATTTCTGTCAATATTTTTAAGACTTGGTTTTATATCCACAAAAGAAATTTTGACATTATCCGTTTGCATTGAATAAGCCATTTGTTTATATTTATCTGATATATCTTCATCAAGCACGTATATATCGTAGTTGTAATTCTTTGATATATTACAAATCAATGATTTCAATGCAACAAGAAAATATTTCATATATTTATTATCTGATGCAAAAATAATCGGAATAACAGTTTCTACCTTATTCATAATTTCTTCATAGTATGGCGATAATTTTGCATATTTATAATATATTTCTGCAGATTTTACAAAAAAATATTTCCAAGGTTTATTTTTACCTACCCAATGAAGGATGATTGGATTAGAAAATGCTTTTACTCGTTCTTCTTCAATAAAATAATTGTGATTACAGTCAGCATTGTATCTGTTTTCAAGAATTTTAATTTTATTTGTAAGAACAATATTTAAAATATCTTGATCCGGAAATCTCAATAAATCTCGATATTTTTGACTGCATTCGAAGATTTTTTGTTCAATATTATTTTTTCGCCATAAATCCAAATTAATTAATGTTACACCCGTATTTACATACATACTACCTTTAGGTAATGGTAATTGACAAATCCAACTTTTATTTTGAGAGAAGTTTATTCTGTCTGTAACAGCAGCCATATAATAATCTTCAATATTTGTATTCCATAACTCAAATATATCCTTGTCAACCACTAAATCTACATCAAGAAAAATACATTTTTGCATATTTGGTTTAAGAGTAGAAACTAAAAATCTGTAATTTGTTTCAACAGATATATCACTTCTTGAACTTTCAGGAATTACATCTAATTTCTTACTATCTATATCAATGTATTCAATATCAAAATTTTTTATATTTTTTAATTGTGCTAATTTTTTTTTACTTTTATCTGTAATATCATGGCTTATAACAAAAAACGAAACCTCACTTTTTGTATTCATTAAAATAGAAGCCATTGTCACTGACAGATACTTTACATACAAGTCATTTACGGCAAAGAATATATTTATTTTCTCATTCATCTTAGCCCCATATTTCCTTGAACAAAGTCCAGAAAGATTTTTTCATCAACGGTTTTATTTTAATTTTTGTTCCGTGTAAAGTGTTATAGTACAAATCTTCAATTATATTGATATAATATTTCGTTGCAACAAGCACATAATCAGGATTTAAATATTTTATTTCACCGGGAGCATAAACTTTATATCCCAAAAATTCTTCATTTTCTTCGTGGTCTTCAAATTTTCTGTCAGAAATACCAATTATATTTAAACCTGACAGGTCAAAATATTTTTTAATTGCTTCAAAAAATACTCCTGCACCATATATAACAACAGACTTACCTTCTAATTTTTTTAACAGTTTTGGTAAAGTTTTTTCAAATTTATTTTCATACAAATACAATAAACTCGGTTGTTCATCAGGTATTTCTTGATTAAATACGGTTCTTACATCTTTATCTTTTATGTTTAAATCTTTAAATACATAACGTAAAATCGGATTTGGATTTTCATTTGTAATTAAAAGCACTTCGTAATCTTCATTTAAAATTTCTTCGGGTGCTATTGCTCTAATACCTTCAAAATATTGTTCTTTTTTTTCTTTATGTTCGTGTTTATGTTCGTGTCCACAACAGCAACATCCGCATTCACATTCTTCAACCTCGAATTTTTTATCAGCAATAGCAACAATATTCAAAACTTCTTTGAAATTATATCTTTTGTTTAATTCAACAAATGCTTCTCCTGCACCGTACAAAAGAACTTTTTTACCTTTTATTTCGCCCATTGACCATAATAAGTCATCATCAAATTTTTTGGATTTTGTCTTTATTTCAAAATATTTGCTTAACATAATATCTCCTTAACTTTCCCTACGTTTATTGTCATACAAATCAACCGATTAGTCAAATATATTAAATCACTTGAAAAAAATGAAATACAAAAGCGGAAAATGTTTTATTAAAAACATTTCTCTTAATTCGTCTTTTCTGAATAAGCTTTTATCAATTTCTTGTCGTCTTTCCGCTTCTTTCAAGTCATTTGCAAAAACCTTTAAAAATGACCTTTTATATTTTGGAGCAATTCTTTTATACGAAAATTTGTAATTTTTAAATTTGCGTAATTGATATATGTACTTAAATTTTTCTTTTAATTTTCTATTTTTGTTTAAAAATGAATATATCAAATCATATTCAATTTTCATACAAAAAACTTTATTCGGGTCATTTACTGATGAATTAGGATTATCAATTCTGTAATTGTAAAAAGCCTTATCCAAAAAATAAACTTTATCTGCAAAACAAAAAGTCTTAAACCAAAATCCGTTATCCTGAAAACTTGCACCTGCTGTTTCATGGTAGTTTATATCGTTTTTTTCAAGAAACGCCCTTTTATAAAGCCCTGTCCAAGTATTCATCGCAAAATTAAATATATTTAAATCATCTTTGGGATCTATAACCCTGTTGTAATATTCTTTTGAATAAGTTAATGCTCTGTAATTTGTTGCACCCTGAGAGTTAAATTCTACAAAATCAGACTTAACAAAATCCACATCATTTAATTTTGCCACATTATAAAGTGTTTCATACATATCTTCAGAAATATAATCATCAGGTTCCACAAAGCCGATAAATTCACCTTCCGCCTTTGACATGCCTGCATTATAAGCCATTCCGCAACCGCTGTTTTTTTGATTGATTACAATAAATCTTTCATCATTTTGAGCATATTCGTTTATTATATCCAGACTTTTATCCGTTGAACCGTCATTTACACAAATAACCTGAATATCTTTTAAAGTTTGATTTTTTATACTATCAAGACATTGTTTTAAATATTTTTCGGCATTATAAATGGGAATTACGACAGAAACTTTTATTTCCATAGTTTTTCAATAATCTCCAAATCGCTTTTTTGAGTAATTTTTAAATTAATTTCATCACCTTCAACAATGTGTATCGGTGCTAATTTATACTGCAAAATCAACCCGCAATCATCCGTAAAATTTTGTTTGTTTTCTTCTAATGCCATTTTATGTGCTTTTTTAATTAATTCGGCTCTAAAAGATTGAGGTGTTTGCACCCTTTTTAAACTGCTTCTTGCAGGGATATTGGTTATACAATTATTTTCATCAACCTGAATAATCGTATCAACCGATTCAATGGCAGTTCCGACTGCCTGATACTTATTTAAAGCCTCAATATTACGATTAATAATATCTTGTGTAACAAAAGCCCTAACTGCGTCATGTATTAAAACATTAGAATTATCAGGTGCGTTTTTTGTACCTATATAAGAACTTTCAACTCTTGTTTTTCCGCCGTTTAAAACGTTTGAGATTTTCTTATAATTGTTTTTAGACAAAATTTCCTCTGCTAAATCTCTAAATTTAGGATTTGTTACTAAAAATATTTCGTCAATATTTTCATTTTTTTCAAAAGCGTCCAGTGAATGTTCTAATAGAGTTTTGCCCTTAAATATAAAGAATTGCTTTGGAATATTCTCACCAAAGCGTTCTCCGCTTCCTGACGCTAAAATTATTGCAATGTTTCGCATACTCCACCTGTTGTATTTTTTATTTTTAATTATATAATAAACTTATAATAATATGATATAATTCAAGGGCTAAATAGGATAGTATAACATGCCATATAAAATTTTAACAAAAAAGGAAATTTGTCCTAATCAATATGAAATAACTATTGAAGCACCATTTGTTGTAAGAAACGCAAAAGCAGGACAGTTTATTATTTTCAGAGCAACAAAAGACGGTGAAAGAGTACCGCTAACTATTGCTGATGTAGATAAAGAAAAAGGTATTTTAACATTGGTATTTATGGCTGTCGGCTATTCAACAAAACAACTTGCAGCATTAAATGAAGGTGATGAACTGGCAGACCTTGTAGGGCCTTTAGGACAGCCTACTCACATAAAAGAATACGGAACAGTTGTATGTCTTGCAGGCGGATATGGTGCTGCACCTTGCTATTTGATTGCAAAAGCATTTAAAGAAGCAGGTAACAAAGTTTATATGATTATGGGTGCAAGAAACAAAGATTTAATCTTCTGGGAAGATAAAATGAAAGACGCTTGTACGGAACTATTTATCACAACCGATGACGGAACATTGGGTGAAAAAGGATTTGTAACACAAGTATTAGACAGAATAATGAATCAAGAAAAAGTTGACTATGCAATTGCAGTAGGTCCAATGCCTATGATGAGAGCAGTTGCAAATTTAACAAGAGATAAAGGTATTTATACAGAAGCGAGTATGAATCCGATTATGGTTGACGGAACAGGTATGTGTGGAGCATGTCGTATAACCGTTGGCGGAGAAGTTAAATTTGCTTGTGTTGACGGTCCTGATTTTAACGCACACGAAATTGATTTTGACGAAGTTATAAACAGAACACGTATTTACAAAGATCAAGAACGTAAAAGAGATGAAAACTGCAACCTATTAAAGAAAGGATAATCAAATAAATGGCAGGAAATGACAAAAATATACCATTTTGCCCGCTAATGTCAGCAGGTGCACAGTTTGAGAAAGTATGTACACAAGATGCTTGTGCATGGTATTTAAAAAGTTACAAAATTTGTTCAATTTATATGCTGGCACACAACGCAGCATTAGATGTTCAAATCAAACAAACTAAGAAACAATAACGATGAAAATAGCCGTATGTGTTAAACAAGTCCCTGATACTGCGGATATTAAGTGGACTGAAAATAATACCATTCAGCGTGAAGGTTTGGAAAGTATTATCAATCCTTTTGATATGTATGCACTGGAAACGGCATTAAAATTAAAAGATAGAGAGCAAAACGTAAATATTACAACACTTACAATGGGACCTCCGCAAGCAGAAGAAATTATCAGGAAGGCAATTTCTTTGGGCATTGATGATGGTTTTGTTGTGTCGGATAAAAAATTTGCAGGTGCAGACACCGCAGCCACAGGTAGAACTCTTGCCGCCGCAATAAAAGAAAAAATTAAAGAAGTTGATTTAATTTTATGCGGACAATTTGCAACAGACGGTGATACCGCTCAAACAGGCCCTGCAATTTCAGTAAATTTAAATTGCCCTGTTATAACTTATGTAAAAGAAATTTTATCGGTAGAAAATAATATTGCAACCGTAAAAAAAGAAGTTGAAGATGGCACGGAAATATTAAAAGTAAAACTTCCTGCCGTTCTATGCATGCTTAAATGCGATTATGAACCAAGAAGACCGCTTATTAAAGGTTTTAAAAATGCACAAAAAGCAGAAATTAAATTCTACGGATTAAATGATATCGGTCTTGAAGCAGAGCAGGTTGGAATAAAAGGTTCTCCGACCTACGTAAGTAAAGCATTCAGACCCGAACAAAAACAAGGCGGAGAAATTTTCGTGCCGGATAATACTTATGACGCAGTAAATAAATTTTTGGAGGCACTAAATGGCTAAAGGAATTTTAATTTATGCTCAAACTGACAGAAACGGTATTTTACAAAATGTCGTTCTTGAACTTGCAAAAACTGCCCAAGATTTATCTCAAAAGCTTGATAACTGTGAAATTAACGCTATTTTATTTACTGACGGAACAAATTTAGAAGAAAACAAAAATATTTTAAGCAAAAACGGATTTAATAAGGTTTATATTGCAAATTCACCGGAATTAAGACAATATTCAACAGAATATTATTCAAAAATTACAGTTGATTTAATAAAAAATATCAACCCTGAAATATTTTTAATAGGAGCAACAACACAAGGCAGAGAACTTGCACCTGTTGTTGCAACCACCTTAAATACAGGTCTGACTGCGGACTGCACAAAATTAGATATAAATGAAAAAGGTCAACTTGCCTCAACTCGTCCGACATTTGGCGGAAATTTAATGGCAACAATCTTATGCAAAAATTATCCGCAAATGGCAACAGTAAGACCTAAAGTTTTAAAAAAATCAGAAACGGAAATTATCAAAAATACTCAATTTGAGCAAATTTCTTTTGATGTATCTTCAATAGACAGTAAAATTGAATTTATTGAATTTATACCGAATAAACAAATTTTAGATGTTCGCATTGACGAAGCAGAAATAATTGTTGCAGGCGGAAAAGGTATGAAAAACAAAGAAGGTTTTGAATTACTTGAAGAACTTGCAAAATTATTAGGAGGCTCTGTTGGTGCATCAAGAGGGGCTGTTGATATGAAACTCGCTGACAGTTCTATTCAGATAGGTCAAACAGGAAAAACCGTCGTTCCCAAAATATATATAGCATGCGGAATTTCAGGTGCTATTCAACATACGGTAGGAATGAGCGGTTCAGATAAAATAATAGCAATAAACAAAGACAAAAATGCACCCATTTTCAAAGTTGCAGATGTTGGTATAGTTGGTGACGTTTTTGAAATATTACCTGGATTAATAAACAAATTAAAAGGATAGTCATAATGAAAAATACAGTTGTTGTCGGTGCTCAATGGGGAGATGAAGGTAAAGCCAAAATTACCGATTTACTTGCCCAAAAAGCAGATGTTGTTATCAGATATCAAGGTGGCTGCAATGCAGGACATACCGTAGTTTATAATGGAGAAACATATAAACTTCATCTTGTACCATCAGGAATTTTATATGAAAATAAAATTTGTTTTATTGGAGCAGGAACAGTAATTCTTCCTGAAAATTTTGAACAAGAAACAAAAGAATTAGAAGAAAGAGGTGTTGATTTATCAAATTTAAAATTAAGCCCTCTTGCAACAATAACAATGCCCTATCACACAGAAATTGACGGTTGGACAGAAGATACTGTAAAAAAAGGTAAAATAGGCTCAACAAGAAAAGGTATCGGACAAACTTATACTGATAAAATGGCAAGATGTGCATTAAAAATTGGCGATTTATATGATGACGAAACACTTTCTGAAAAAATAGATATTATTTTACCGTTAAAAAATAAAATACTTAAAGAAGTTTATGGTTTAAAAGAATATTCAAAAGAAGAATTACTTGAATTATTAAAAAAATACAAAAAAATATTTGAACCATATATTTGTGAAAATTGGCAAGAACTACTGAAAGAAAACAAAAATAAAACTATTTTATTTGAAGGTGCACAAGGAGTAATGCTTGATGTAGACTATGGCACGTATCCTTTTGTAACAAGTTCAAACGCAATAGCAGGCGGAGCCGGAACCGGAAGTGGCTATGGTCCAACTATAATAAAAGAGGTTATAGGTGTTTCAAAAGCCTACATAACAAGAGTTGGAGAAGGTCCTTTTGTTACGGAATTAAAAGACAAAACAGGAGATAAAATAAGAGAAATAGGACACGAATACGGAACAACAACAGGACGTCCAAGAAGATGCGGTTGGTTTGATGCCGTAATTGGACGCTATGCAGGACTTGTTAGCGGTTTAACATCTATTGCTCTTACAAAAATTGATGTGTTTGATGATTTTGATGAAATTAAAATATGTACCGCATACAAAGATAAAAGAAACGGTAAAATATACGAAAATTATCCGACAAATGTATTTATGCACAAATATTTAGAACCGATTTATGAAACTCATGCCGGTTGGAAAACAAAATTATCAAATATAAGAACCTATGAAGATTTACCGGAAAATTGCAAAAAATATTTAAAACGAATTGAAGAATTAACAGAAACTAAAATATCAATAATAAGTGTCGGGCCGGACAGAGAACAAACTATTTTCGTTTAAAAAAATTTAATAAATTAATAAATAAAAATGCGATTTGTATAATACAAATCGCATTTTTATACCCTACCCAAAACGATATTTTCAAATAGCCTAATCATATAACCTCTTTCGACAATGTTATAAAAAAATTTAAAAGACATAATCTTAAAGAAAGTCGACAAAAAAAAACATAAAAAATAACAGACCAATAAGGAGGTTAGAAAAAATGAAATTTAAAAAATTAACAGTAGCCGCTTTAATCGCTTTAGGTATAAGTGCAACCACAATCGGTAATGCAGCAAATGCAGCATGCCCTTGTAAAAGCGAACAACCTAAGGTAAATGCACCTTGTGAAAAAGTATCTAAAAAATGTAACAAGTGCCATAAAGCAAAACCAAAATGTAAATGCCAAAAATCAGAAGAAATTAATGAACGTTGTGCAAAAAAAGCACAACCAACTTGTGCAAGCTGTGCTTCTGCACAAACAACAGATAGAAAAGATATGCGTCAAATTTACGGATATCCTAATGCAATTTACGGAACAAACAACTATGTTGGCGAAAATGCAAATTCAATCACCTCAAGTGAAAATTACCTAAATCCAAGCCTTGCAGGTGCAACAATCACATCTGAAGGTTCAATGACAGGTGCAGCAAGCCAACTGCCATATTTAAATTCTGATATGAACACAATCAACGGTGTTTCAGTAAGTGGAGAAGAAAAATACATTGATGGAGGATGCCCTATTGACATTCACACAGAAAACTCTATTGATGCACTAAAAAGAAGTTACGAACCTTTTGATTTACAATCTAATCTTAAAGGTATGACGGGAGCAGCCGCTAATTTACTAAACTACTTCCCTGATGTTCCTGAACAGCACTGGGCATCTTGCGATATTGACAAATTAGCTATGAATGACGTTGTAGTCGGCTATCCTGACAGACAATTCAAGCCAAACAGAAATGTAAGCCGTGCAGAATTTGCAACAATGCTTGTAAAAGGCTTCAACATGGATAATTGTTCACTTGAACCAAAATGTATCTTCTCGGATGTTCCTGCGGAAAACTGGGCAAATCCTATGATTGCGAAAGCTGTTGATGAACAATTGATGAAAGGTTACCCAAATGGCAGATTTATGCCAAACAATAATGTAACCCGTGCAGAAGCACTTACGGCAATGGCAAAAGGCTTAAATAACTGTTCAATTGATGAATGCAAAGCAAAAGAAATTTTATCAAAATATCGTGACGGTAACAGAGTTCCAAGTTGGTCACAAATTCCTATTGCAACAGCATTAGAAAATGGTGCATTATCAGATTTACCAAATTCAGATATGATTATGCCTGATAAAACAGCATCCAGAGCAGATATTGCTTCAATGCTTCAAAACGTACGTGTAGCAGGCGGATATGACACAAATCCTAAAACTGCAAATGCAGCATGTCCTATTGATAACAGCAAACAGGCTTATTTAGAAAATGATGAAGTCGTAAAAATTCCGACATTAAAACTTGAATTTTTAGACGAAATTAATGCTAAATCAGCACACGTAGGTCAAAGATTTGCAGCAACAACACTTGAAGAAGTTACAATTAACGGTCAGGTATTCCCTTGCGGTTCACGTGTAAATGGTAAAGTTATTGAAGTTATCCGTCCAAACGGCTGTAAAGAAAAAGGTGCATTAAAACTTGCCTTCACAGAAATTCAAAACGGTAATTGCAAAGCAGAGCTACCAAAACAAATTCTGACAGCACAAATTAATAAAAAGAAAAATCCGCACTTTATAGCAAGAACTCTTGCATTTCCATTCACTTGGGCAGGTACTCTTGTTGGTACAACAGCAAGAACAGCAGGCGGTGTTGTTTCAAACTTAGGTAATGCTGTTGAAAATGTTTCAAACGGTGTAGGTACAGCATTAGGTGAAACAACTCAAGGTCAATTCAAAGCAGCAGGCAGAAGCGTAGGAGATGCTTTGGTTGAAACAGTTAAAGCACCTATTGATGTTACAAGAACAGCATTATCCGGTTCAATGGGCTTATTCCAAACTTCAGGAGATGAAATTGCATACGTAGTAGACCCTAAAGGTGCAAAAATTTCTGCGGTTAATCCTAAAGAACATATAACAATCGCTTTCGGTTGTACTAATAAATAATTTCTGCGTAAGAAATTATTTAAAGGGGGTGGCGGCTTGCATAGCAAGCCGCCACTTTCTTCTATACATATTCTTTTTTCATTTTTTTGTATAATCTTAAAATTTCTATCAAAAGAACAAAACCAACACAAGCAGAAGAAATGCCTATACCTATCCAAAAACCAAATAAGTTTAATTTCATTTTAAATGCAAAAAATGAACCTAATGAAATACCTATCAATATATATCCGATAAAATCTGCGACTGAAACCATAAAAGTTTTTTTCAAGCCTTTCAAAACACCGCTTAGAGAGCATTGTAAACCGTCAAAACACTGAAACAATGCTACTATATACATTATTGGAACAATAATTGCAATCAGACTCTTATCATTAGTAAATATTTTTGCAAAAAATTCAGGGAATAATGCAAATAAAATACCACAACAAGCCATAAATCCAACAGAAAGCAACACTCCTGCTATTGAATATTTTTTTATATCAACAAAATTCTTAGCTCCGTTTGCATATCCTACTTTAACAGCAATAGCATTTGATATTGAAAGCGGTATCATAAAAGAAGTTGATGCTATAACATTTATAATATTTTGAGCCGCTGCATAAATTCCGTTTACACGTCCCATTAATATAGCCATAGAATTAAAGGCTAAAATTTCCAAACATACAGCAATTGAAATAGGCAAACCAACATTTATCAAAATACCAAAATATTTTTTTGGCACTACAACATTTTTAATTTTAAATTTTACCAGACAAAAAATCAATAATGCAAGTCCCATAAATGTTCTTATGAATACACTTGCAAGTGCAAGTCCAAAAACTCCCATTGGTTTTATAAAACCAAAGCCAAAAACAAAAATCCAATTTACCGCAATATTCAGAAATATACCTATTATTGCAATAAAATTAGGAAAAAAGACTATTTCATAAGCCTGCAAATATTCTTTTAAAGCCGCATGCAAATAACCGCCAAAGGCAGAAAAGGCAAAAACAAATGTATAAGTTCTTATGTATGGAAACAAATGTTCTTCAAACCCCAAATGCTCCATTAAAGGAATACATGCCATTATTAACAGCATTGAAAAAAATGCAATAATTTGTGAAAATTTTATTGTCGGATAGAAAAACTTTTTTATGGATTTTTTAGCACCTAATCTGTTTGATAAAACAGGAGAAACACTTATAATAAGCCCTACTCCAAACATAAAAACAAGGCTTGTAACAGCACCGGAAATACTTACGGCAGCAAGCACGTCAGTCGAATATTTACCCGCAACAAATACATCACCTGCCATTATAAAAATAAATCCGATATGTCCCATAATAATTGGCAATGCAAGATTTATCAAATCTTTTATGTAGGTTTTATAACTTTTTTCCATTATTAAAGTTCCAAAGATTCTTTACTCAAATATCTATCATTTCTAAAATCTGCCTGATAAGGTCTGGCATTTCTTATTGCGTCAAGCCACTTAAAATATTGAAATTTAAAATCTTCTAAACTACGATTAATATACTGAATAGAGATATATCCGTCAAAAGACCTGACAACTCTGTATATATCACATTGAGCTGACATTCTTGCATTACCTACAACACATCTTGTTGCTATTGCATCATTTGGAGTAATTCTTTCATATTGATAGTTTGCATAATCATTTAATGCTTCCATTTGAGCAGTTATTCGCCTTAAAAAAGCCAGAGGTGTTTTTGCTTGTGCATCGTGATATGCGTGAATAATCATTGATTGAGTCCAATTTGTATAAGTTTCACCTGTTGGTACATATTGTACAATCGTTTCGGTTCTTATTTTTCTGTGATATGCAACATGCCAGTTACCTGCACCGTTAGGAAAATCAAAAGCAAGTGTTTGATATGCGGCAAAAGCAGTACCTATTGACAAAAATAAAATTAAACACAGACTATATATTTTTAAAAAGTGACTTTTCATTTGCAATTATAACCTCAACATTTTCTTTTATTAAATCTTGAAAAACTTTTTTAATCAATATTTCTGTTTCGAAATGTCCTGCATCAATAATAACTATATTAGAATCAATAGCATTATGATACTTTAAATCTCCTGTAACAAAGCAATCACAATCATTTTCGATAGCCTCATTGTATAAATCCATACCTGAACCTGCACAAAATGCAATTTTAGAAAGTTTTTGAACATTTTTATTATTTACAATTCTTGCATTTGGAGAAACTTTTTTTATTTTTTGAGCTAAATCTTTTACTGAAATATTAATATCGGCAATTCTCAAAAATTCACCAACAGGATGAGCTGTTAAGCCGATACTTTCAACAAAAGTATCGGTTGTACCGCCAAGTGCTTTATCCATATTTGTATGAGCAGAATATATATCAATAGTTGAAAAATTTATTGGCACATAAAACATCGGATGATGAGCAATAATCATATCACAATGCCTTTCGATTGCTTGATTAAAAACATCATCAGTAACAGTTAAAGCTATTAAAACTCTTTTAACCTCCTCTGAGGTCGTATCAACTTGCCAGCCCGAACAATCCCATTTTTCTTGCAATTCAAGCGGTGCAAAATTTTCGATTAAATTAACTAAATTATATTTGTTCATTTTTAATAATCTTTTCTATTTCAGAAACCGCTCTATCAACTTCATCATTCACAACTTGATAATGAAAATGTTTTGCATTTTCCATTTCAGATTTAACCGTATTTAATCTTTTTTGAATAGCATCTTCTGTTTCAGTTCCACGCCCCCTTAATCGTCTTTCCAACTCCTCTAAAGAAGGTGGCAAAATGAAGATTAAAATAGCATTATCCATTTTTTCTTTAACTTGCAATGCCCCTTGAGTATCTATTTCAAGCAAAATATCTTCGTCATTATCAAGCCCTTGTTGGACAAATTTTTTGTTTGTACCGTAACAGTTACCTGAAAATTCAGCCCACTCTAAAAATTCACCGTCATCAACAGCCCGCATAAATTCATCACGTGTGAGATAAAAGTAATTTACTCCATGTTCTTCACCCGGACGCTTCTGACGAGTTGTACAAGAAACAGATAACTTAAAGTTAGGGTTATTTTCCAAAAACTTTTTTATAACAGTACCCTTACCTACACCGGATGAACCTGATATTACAAAAAGTTTTTTCACGATATTCTCCTATTGCTTAATAGCTTCATGTTCTTCAGTTTTCACTTCGGCTGCTTCCATTTGTGCTTTTTTAGCTTGATGCGAACTGTATGCCAAAATAATTAAACACATTATTATACCGATAACCGCTGATGAAATCCAGAATATAACAGCACCCAACCAACCATTATTAAATTTTGCTTGGAATGTATCAATCATAAATCCTGTACCTGATGCTGAAAGAACAGCTCCAACATAACCAAACATACCTGCAAAACCCAATGCAGCAGATGCCACTTGTTTTGATGTAGCTTCCAAAGCACAAACACCACCCAATAACAGTTGAGGACCTGCTGTAAATGCACCGATTAATGCTGCTAAAATATAATCAAAGAAATCTATCTTGTTAATATGGAATAAAAATATACAAGTTCCTAATCCAATGAAGAAATAAATGTTAATTGGAATTCTGCTTCCTGATTTTGAACGGTCAGAAAACCAACCAGCTGCAATAGCACCGATAGAGCCAACAACTGCTAATGAACTCAATTTTGCAGTTGCAATTGCTAACGTATCACCTTTATATTCCATTAAGTATTTTACAAACCAATCTTCCGTACCAAAACGGATTACATATACAAATGCATACGCAATAGACAATAACCACAGAATTTTATTACATACAATAAATTTTCTGAACATTTCAAAATAAGACATTTTTTGAATTTCAGCTTCTTTCTTTTCTTCAATAGGTTCATTTCTATAAATATCTATATCCGGTAAACCTATTGATTGAGGCTTATCTCGCAATGACCAGAACAAAATTAAACCTGTTATGGTAACAATAACAGCTTCAATACCAAAAGCCATTTTCCAACCCAATTTACCGATTAAAATACCTGATAACATTACTGTTGCAAAAACACCCAATTGGTGAGAAGTTGACCAAATTGACCATTTTGTTGCACGTTCCGATTTTGACAACCAATAAGATAATGCTTTTGCAATTGGAGGGAAAATCATTGACTGAAACCAACCGTTAGCACCCCAAAAGAATGTTAGCACCCACAAAAGTATTGTTGCTGAAGGTAAACCAAAAAATGAAACATGTCCCGGAGTAATAAATACCGCACTGAATGCAAAACATAAATTTGCAATAGCAGAAATTATCATTGCGGTAGGTAAAAATGTTCTAACATTACTTCTGTCGGCTAAAATACCGTTACAAAATTTACCTATACCATAAGTCATATATAGTGAAGAACCTAATATACCAAGTTGCGTATTTGTATAACCTAAATCTTGTCCTATAAATGGCAAAGCTACGGCAATATTTTTACGACATAAGTGAGCAATAATATATGCCAAATAACAAGAGATAAAAATCCTCCAAGTCCAATGTCTATACATTTTATCAACAACTGCTTTGTCTTGAATTTCCTCTTTTATAGGAGGTTCTTTAAAAAAATCTACAATAAAATTAGCCATTTTTTATTTTCCTGCCTTTATAATTTGTACATTTCTATTTTCCGAAATTTCTTTTCTTGCATTCTTCAAAGTTTCTCTTTGACAATCATCCAAGCTAAACCCGTTACATAATCTGTCAACAAACCCACAATTCAATTTTACTGCTTTATTCAATGCTCCAAGTTCTTCCAAAACATCTTTTACATCATCGAAATCGTAATGAAACGATTGTTTTGAGTAAGCATATCACCATTTTGTGCAGTAATTGACTTACCTCCAAGTTCAAAATATAACTTAAAAACAGATTTTAAATCTTGAAGCTCTGCCTGCATTGTATTTACGCTTTGCTGAATTCTTAAAAATCTTTCAAATAAATATTCAATATTTTCAATTTGTTTATTTTCCCAATCATATTTTTGCAAATATAATTTTTTTAATTTCGGATAAGCAAGAGCCAAACTCATAGCATCAGCCATAGCTCTATGGTGATTTACCAATTCCACGTCAAATTTTCTTGTTAAAGCGTCAAGTCCGTGAGAGTCCATTTCCGGATATACTTCTTTAAACATATATTGTGTATCAATACGTTCATTTTTAATAGGATTTCCTGTTGTTCTCAAACTTGCTTCGTTCAAATATGAATAATCAAAAATTGCATTATGTGCAACTATCGGATAATCACCTATAAATTCAAGAATTTTAGGCATTGCTTCCGCTTCTGTCGGAGCATCTTGTACCATTTCTTGAGTAATTCCGTGAATTGCAATAGATGATTTTCTAATATGCTGTTGCGGATTAATTAATGTTTGAAATTCATCTTTAACTTTTCCGTTTTCAAGCCTTACTCCGGCAAATTCAACCATTCTTTCTTTAGTGTAGTCAAGACCTGTTGTTTCAGTGTCCAAGACTATCTCTATAACCTTTTTTCTAGCCATTATATTCCTAATTTCGTCTTTATACATTAAGATAATAGCACAAAAAAAAATTATATGCTAGAATTAACTCAGTCATAAAAAGGAGATTTAAACATGTCAAACGCATTAGAAGTAACAGATTCATCTTTTGAACAAGAAGTTTTAAAGTCATCAGAACCTGTTTTAGTTGATTTTTGGGCAACTTGGTGTGGGCCTTGCAGAAAATTATCACCTGTTTTGGATGAAATAGCAGAAACTTACAACGGTAAAGTTAAAGTGGTAAAAGTTAATGCCGATGAAAATCGTGAAATTGTCAAAGAAAATTCTATAAGCGGTTTACCGACTCTTTTGGTATTCAAAGACGGTCAAGCCGTTGAAAGAATGGTTGGATTAATGCCAAAAACAACCATTATTAACAATATTGAAAAACATCTGTAATTAAGATTTCAAATGAAATAGGCAAGGTTTACAAAACCTTGCCTATTTTTGTAAGATATATATTTACAAGTTATTTGTGTCCAACTTAATGAGTATTATTTGGACATTTACCGCTTCGGTTAGCTTTAAAATAATCCATGTTACATGTTCACAATATTATTTATTCAAAGCCTCAATAACTTCTTTTCTTGTTGCTTCAATATCGCCCCAACCGTCATAAGAAGCTGTTAGTTTAATTCTTTCTTCTTTCTTATCACAGTCAATTTCTTTTACATTTTTTAGGTAATCCGTAAAAATCTCTTGCTCTTTTCCTACAAGTAAAGCATTATCAGCGTATTTTGACATAATATCTTTTGTTCTTGGCATAGAGAACAAATATGAATTTAATATTACTCTTACTTTTTTATTTTCATCAGGATTTTTTGTATCCACCGTACGACCGTTAATCTTAACCTCACTAATAGGTTCTTTTCCTCCATTTAAGAAATATTCTTTGTCATTTCTTACCGAGTATTCCATGCCGGAAGAACGTAATAGCTGGGCATCATCATCACTGGTCAAAAGAGAACCTGAAGTTCTTTTTAAGACTTCAACAAGGTCTTTTTCCGAAATATCAACAACTTTTATGTCATTATTAAACGGTAACATTGTATATTTAACATCATAATTTGTAATTTGACCTTCTGCACCACCTCTTATTGTTGCAGCATGGTATAGAGAAATTTCTGCACCATATTTTTTGCCACGCTCTAACATAGCATCAGCAAAAGCATTTGCTAAAGGATTATCTTCATGACGTTCAAAATATGGAGATTTTACTGAATATTTACCTTTTACGCTTGCAAGTTTAACTTTTTCACCTAATTCGCTATTCATCAAATCATTTGCAGCTTTTGAATCTTCAAATTGGTTTAAATCATATATTTTATTTGTTAATTTATCTGTTTTCAAAACACCTTTTTCATCAAAAACGGCATTTAAATATCCTGCATATTCATTCATACCACCGGCTTGCGTTATAATAACAGGTTCATTACGCTTTGATAACAACAAATTTAATTTATGAGGATTATTTTTATCTGTTGTGTTTTTTGTATTTACACCGTCAATTTTTGTATGAGTATGACCGCCAACAATAATATCAACACCTTCTGTTTCACGAGCTACGGCTAAATCACCTTGTTCACCATATCCCAAGTGGGATAAAAGAATAATTTTATTAACACCTTGTTTTTCAAGTTCTTTTGTTTCTTCGTTTATCGCTTTTATAGTATCTTTTAGTCCTTTTGGATTAACGGTTTTGTCAACTGTATTTATGTAAGAATCAAAAGGAGAAGCACCTATTACGGCAAATTTATGACCACCCTTCATAAATACGGCAGATTTTACAAGTTTTTTGTCTTTTATTCTTTCTTGAAGCGGACTGTCTTTTGCAACATCTAAATTTGCAGAAACAGACGTAAACTCTGCTTTATCCAAAGAATCCGAAAGATTTTTTGTTCCGCCTGCAAATTCATGGTTACCTAAAGCAAGAGCATCTAAACCCATTAAATTAAATAATTTTACCATGAGTGAATTACGTTGTTTGTCTGAACCAAACAAACAGTCACCTGCTGCAAGAGTCATGTGCGGGGTATTTGTATTTTCTTTTAAGAACTTGTCGTGTGCTGTTTTAAATTTACTTAATCTGTTAACATCTCCGTGCATGTCATTGGTGTAAAACAAACCTAATTCCGTTTCTTTAGGCTGAGTTTTACCTTGAGGTTTAAATGGATTTAAAGATAATTTTGAATTAACTGAAAACACAATAATACCTTATTTCACACACTTACCATGATAAACGTAAGTAACTAAAAAAAAGTGCCTTATTATACAAAAAGATTTACAAAAGTTTTATTAATTACAACTTTCTTTTACACCCCATTGCAAAGTACCCGGACAAGTTAAATAGTCTTGGTTTCCAACAACCATTGCCCATTCTGTTTCGTCTTGATTACTTACAAAATTTCTTCTATTTTCACGACCGCCACTACTTATAAAACTTAATCCGTCATCAGATATCAAAAATTCAAATACATCAGCACCATAAGTATTTAAACCATTTTTTGCACCATCTGTATCTATAAAAATTCTATCTGCGTTTGTACCTATACAAGCAGATACTTTATTTGACAAAACAAATCCATACCCGCAAGATTGACCACTTCTTATTCCGGAAGTAGCAAAACAGCTCGACATACTACTTGAAGAATTACAAGTTTTTGTTGATTTTAAATTGTTTTTAATTTTGTCACCAATACATACCACCTTGTTTGTACCCGTTTTTGAACCGCAACTTTCTTGAATAGTTTCACCACTTGCAAGATGCTTACCTATACCTACTTCTATTTGGTCAGCAGCAGTTCTTATTAAAGCTATATTTTTTTCCGAATCAATGTTTTGATTTAAATTTGGAATTGTAAGGGATGCTATAACCCCAATTATACCTACAACTACCAAAACTTCTGCCAACGTAAACGCTCTTTTTATCATAAATCACCTGCTTTTTGTAAAATTCTATCACCATTTATTGAAATCGTCAACAAAAGACAGTGCTAAAAACACTGTCTTTTAATTAATCAAAATATAAACATAATTTCATTATGCATTCAATGTTTTAACTTTATCTGCCATTGGGTATTGAGGACAGAACGATTCTAAATCGTTGTATTTAATTGTGATTCTTTTATCTTGAGGTTTTGAAAAATCAACTGTACCTTTTTCTTCCAAGTAAGAAGTCATAATTTCTTGTTGTTCACCAACTTCTTGAGCGGATTCTTTGTATTTTGCTAAAATATCTTTTGAATAATCTACTGCAAATAAATATGTATCAAATGCAACTTTAACTTTTTTATCGCTTGGATTTTTAGTATCAATTGTCGCTGTTACATTTCCTTTTTCATCTGTTAATTGTAATTCTGTAACAGGAGTTTGACCTTTACCTTGTTCAATTGTATATTTCATACCTGCACATCTTAATAAAGGAGGATCAACTTCACCGAAAACTTTTGCAGAAGTAGCATTTAATAAAGCAACAACATCTTTTTCAGACATTTCTGCTGCAACATATTTACTGTTGTAAGGTAACATTTCATATTTCAGGTTGTAATTTGTAATTTCACAGTTAGCACCACCTTTAACAGTATTTGTAGCAAATAAAACTGCTTGAACACCTTGAGATTTACCTTTTTTCAAAATAGCATCGGCTAATGCGTTATGAACAGGGTTTTCTGTATATCTTTCTTCAAATTCACATTCAGGATCATAACCGTTTGTAACTTTTGCTAAGTGCTGTTTTTCACCCAAAGTTTCAACCATTAATTTGTTCACTGCTTTATCTTCGGCAAATTCATTAACTTTTGCTAATTTATTTTTAACAGAATCTGCTTTAACAACACCATTCTCATCAAATACAACATCTAAGAAACCGGCATATTCATTTAATTTTCCGGCTTGTGTAATAACAACATTTTCACCACGTTTTGATTTTACTAAGTTTAATTTATGGTCGCCACCGTTATCTTTTTCATTAACACCGTCAACAACTGCGTGAGAATGACCACCAACAATTATATCAATACCTTCTGTTTCACGAGCAACTCTTAAGTCAGCATGCTCACCATATCCTAAGTGAGATAACAAGATAATTTTATTTATACCTTGTTTTTCAAGATTTTTTGCTTCTTCATTAATAGCAGCAATTGTTTTATCAACATCTTTAACTCTTACACCTGATTTTGCATCTTCTGTAATACCAACTTCAGCATCAAAAGGAGAAGCACCTATAACTGCGAATTTATGACCACCTTTCATAAATACGGCTGATTTTACTAATTTTTTGTCTGCAACACTTTCATTTAATGCACAATCTTCACCTATTTCCAAGTTTGCTGAAACTGCTGTTGCATCAAGTTGTTTTAAGTTTTCAGCCAAACCTTTTGAACCTGGTGTAAATTCGTGATTACCAAGAGTTAATGCGTCAAATTTCATCCAGTTCATAACTTTTGAAATAAGACCGATTCTTTTTTTATCTTTGCCATAAAAACAATCACCTGCTGTTAAAGTAAGTGTAGCATTGTCTTTATTTTGCTTTTCAAATGTATCTTTTGCGGTTTTTAATTTTGCTAAACGATTGATATCGCCGTGCATATCGTTAGTGTAAAATACGCTTAATTGTGCTTCGCCTTTTTTTACAGTCTTTTGTGGTGTAAAAAAGTTGCCAATTGTTGTCATAAAAACCCTTTATAATTTACGCTTATATAAATATAAAGTACTATTTTACATGATTATTGCTTTAGTTTGTAAATCATGTAAACTAATTTTAAGATGATTTTTAAAATTTATGGTATAATATTTTCAAGGATAAAAAAAGGAGAAATTTTAATGTTAACAGTAAACAAAAAAGAAAGAAAATCTATTCGTTCTGCTTATGGTAAAGCATTAGTAGAAATTGGTAAAGAAAATAAAAACGTAGTTGTTTTAGATTCTGATTTAGCAGGTTCTACACAAACAAAATTATTTGCGGCAGAATTTCCTGAAAGATTTTTCGATTGCGGTATTGCAGAAGCAGATATGACAACAACAGCAATTGGTCTGTCAACAACAGGAAAAATACCTTTCTTATCAAGTTTTGCTGTTTTTGCAACAGGCAGAAACTATGACCAAGTTAGAAATGGTGCTTGTTATGCAGGATTTAATATAAAAGTTGTAGGAACTCACGGTGGTATCACAGTTTGCGAAGACGGTGCAACACACCAATCTTTAGAGGATGTTTCTCTAATGAGAGGATTACCGGGAATGCAAGTTTTAGTTCCTTGTGATTGTGCTGAAATGAACGCAGCGGTTAAATATGCTGCTAAACATTACGGCCCTGTTTATATTCGTGTTCCGAGAACAAATGTTCCCGATGTATTTGAAGAAGGTCATCAATTTGATTTAACAAAAGCCGTTGTTTTAAAAGAAGGTAAAGATGTAACTGTTGTTACTAATGGTGAAACAACTGCGGAAGTTGTTGAAGCATCTGAAATACTCGCAAAACAAGGTATTGACGTTGAAATTGTACACTTGCCAATGGTAAAACCTATTGATGCGGCAACAATTGTTAAATCCGCACAAAAAACAAACTTTGTTGTAACAGTTGAAAACCATTCGGTTATAGGTGGTGTTGGTTCAGCAGTTTGTGAAGTTTTATCAGAAAATTATCCTGTTCAAGTTCACAGATTGGGTGTTCAAGATACTTTCGGTCAAACAGGTGATTTTGATAATTTAATGAAACATTACAGATTAAATTCCGCAGAATTAGCAGAAGATATCACAAAATTAATGGAAAGAAAATAATGATACAGTTACGTTCAGTAACAAAAAAATATAAAAATAAATATGCACTAAAAAATGTTAATCTTGATATTTTTCCGGGAGAATTTGTATTTCTTGTGGGAAAATCCGGTGCAGGTAAATCAACATTGATGAAAATTCTTTATAAAGAAGAAACTCCATCATCAGGTACAGTTGTAATAGGTGGTATTAATCTTGCAAAATTAACATCTGATAAAGTTCCAAACCTCAGAAGATGTATGGGAATTGTATTTCAAGATTATAAATTATTGCAACAACAAACCGTTTACGATAATGTGGCATACGTTATCAGAACTTTAGGAATGAGCTCTAAAGAAGTTCATGCCAGAGTAACCGGAGCATTAAAGGTTGTAGGACTTATTGATAAAATGAAAGCGAAACCAACCGAATTATCAGGTGGTGAGCAACAGCGTGTAAGTATTGCACGTGCAATTGTCAACGGGCCTCCGCTTTTAATTGCAGACGAACCTACCGGCAACTTAGACCCTAAAAACTCATTAGAAGTCATGCAAATTCTTGACCAAATTAATCAAAGAGGCATTACTGTTATTGTATCAACCCACGATCAAAATATGGTTGATTATTTTAGAAAACGTGTAATCACGCTTGATAGCGGTGAAGTTATCCGTGATGTTCAGGCAGGTACTTATGAATAATTCAAAAGCACAAAAAATAAAAAAGAAAGTTAAAAATCATATACCAAAAGACTGGTTAACTGAAATAAGAATAGTTTACCGAATGTCTGTTGAAATTTTTAATGATATTAGACGTACAGGCTGGATTAATCTTGCGATTATAACCACAATGGCTGCAATTTTAACGTTATTTGGTTCTTTGTTGAGAACTACTTTATCAGTTTCGTCATTTGCACACGAATTGGGTAACGTTTTGGAAATTTCAGTGTACTTGAAATCTAATGCTGATGCAAATATTGTATCAGAAAGAATTAAAGAATTTGACCACGTAGAAAGAGTAAAAATTATACCAAAGGAACGTTCTTGGGCTGATTTAAAACGGGAACTTGATATTGCAGATATTGATAATCCGCTTCCTGATACATTACACGTAAAAATTGATAAACCTGAAAACACTAATGAAGTATTTACAAAGATTAAAGCATTATCTGTCGTAGAAGATATGAGTTATGCTCAAGAACTTGCTAAAAAAATTCAATTTTTAAATAAAGTTGTAAATACAACAACCGTATTTGTAGTTATTATCGTGGCAATACTAACAATAACAATTATTAATAATACGATTCAACTGGTTATTCAATCAAGAAAAGATGAAATTGAAATTATGCGATTAATGGGTGTAAGCAATTGGTACATAAGAATACCATTGATTATGCAAGGTGCATTGTACGGTTTTATAGGGGCATTAATAGCACTTATACCTGTTGATATAGTACAAGGAATGCTAAACAACATTCACAAATTCTTTTTGATTCCGTCACCTGTTTTTGCGGGAAATATTGTAATAATTTCAATGATTATACTTGGTACCGCATTTGGTGCCAGCGGAAGCTTTTTATCAATAAAAAAACACTTACAGGTATAATTTTAAATGAATGAAGAAACAAAAAAAATTATACAAGATTTAAATGATGTTCCGGCAATGCCTAATATCGTAATAAAGGCACTTAATATAGTTAAAAACCCTAATTCAAGTATAAAAGATTTAGGGAATATAATAAGCTATGACCAATCATTAAGTCTTAGAGTTCTTAATATTGTTAATTCAGCATATTACGGCTTTGCACAACAAATAACAACCATACAAAGAGCATTAGCACTTTTAGGAATGAATCGAACAAAAAATATCATTATAGCAGTAGCAATGAAACCAATGTTTTCGGCAGGAAAAAATAAAAATCTGTGGGAACACGCAATAACAACGGCAGTAGGATGTGAATATATATCTGAACATTTAAATATTTCAGACATGGATGAAGCATTTATGATGGGATTTATGCATGATATTGGAAAAATTATAATAAACTTACAGAAAGATGAATTACTGGAAAAAGTAAATGAATTTGTAAAAGACGGTTCAAATATAATTGAAGCAGAAGATGCTTTTTTCGGTACCAATCATGCAGAAATAGGTGCGGAACTTGCAAAAAAATGGCAATTACCTGTTCTTTTGACAAATATTATAAAATATCACCATAATCCTTTAAAATCAACAGTTCCTGTTGAATGTGCCCTTGTATATCTCGTCAACAAACTTGTGCAGCCTCATTATAAACAAGAAAATATAGACGAAAGTTATATTAAATGTTTAAATATAAACATAGACAGCCCTGAAATATTAAGAGAAAGTATCTTAAACAGAGCAGAAATATTAATTAGTGATTTATCAATGTAAAGGACAAATTATGTATTCTGGAACAAACGTTATATTAGTTACAAACAATGAAACTATACTTGGCTTATTGAGTCCCGAGTTAGTGCAACTGAGAAATATAGATAGTATTTTAATAAGAAATTATCAAGATACAATTTCTTCTATTGAAACAGAAAAACCACAGGCTATAATCATCAATTGTCAAAGCACAATTGAAGAACCTCTTTGTTTGGATTTAATAAAAAAAATCAGAAAAATATCTTCTGTTCCTATCATATTACTTGTTGAAAATTACAACTCACAATTCATAAGAATTGCAAACAAAGCCGGTATTAGCGATGTTTTATCAATACAATACGGTAATTCTGAAATATTAATGAGAACTATTTGGAGTTTGCAAAAAAATGAACTTCGTCAGCAACATAAAAAATATGAAAAACTTTTAACTCAATTAAACGCAATAGATTCAAAAACAGGATTTTATACATCAAAATATAGCTCCAAAGTATTTCAAAACGAAATTGATTACTTGGCAGAAAAGAAAATTGACGGAATATTTATTGCACTTGAACCTAACAAAAATTCAAGATTAAAACCAAGTACAGACAACATTATCGAAACAATAAAAAATAATGTTCGTGCGACAGATACCGTTGCATTAACAAAATATCAAAATACTTTTTACCTGTTATTAGCCAATACAAATCTTGAAGGTTCAATGGTTGTATGGAACAGATTGAATAAAAGTATAGGTGCGGATGAAACGCTTTGCGGCTGCATATACGTATTAGATAAATCACCTTATACCGAAATAGAACAAGAATTGAAAATTGGTCTAACAAAAGCACAAGTTGCACCTAACTTACTGTACATAATAGAATCTGACTCTCAAAAAAATGATGAATGGCTTGATAACGAAGTAATACCCGTAAATAATACTCATAAAAACTTTAAATTATTCAAGCAAATTTTTGATAAAAAAGTTGAAAATGTTATAAAACCTGTTATAGAGGAATTATTAAAAGAATACGAAGATATTTTATCCAATACAGAAACTCCGATAGTTGAAACAGATAACAGTTTTTCGGTAAAATTTGTAAACAAACGCCAAGAAAGTGAATTTACAATTAAACAAGAAGGTAATTCCGCTACAATAACTTCAATTCACAGCGGACTTGATAGTCCTGAAAATAAATCATTCACTATTGGTTTAAATGAAATAACAACAAAAGAATTAAACAACGATTTTGAAGATTTCATACTTGAATTTAAAAGCTGTATTTAACACCTTGTAGGGACGCACTTTCAAACTGTTGTTGTGTGGAAGCATCCGCCAAAGCCAAAGAACCGTCTTCGTTTATGACATAATAATAAATATCTCTTGCTCTTTGATTTGGAGGATTTTTATAACCGTTTAAATCAGCGGCAATAAATCCGTATAATTTTTTGTTGTTTGATAATACAGATGCATTGGAATTTGGAAATCTGTTCACAATACAAACCGCAAATTCTGTGCCGTCATTCAATATTGCCGAAGCACAATTAGTATTTCTTGCAGGACTGCTAAGACCTCCAAGAGTACCATCTGTTATTGAAGCCAACGGGAAACAATTATTACCCGTACTTGATAAATTTCCGCAATTTCCTGATAATTTTAAATATTTTGCCATTTCGTCAACAACAGCCTTCGAACGAGCAGCATTAGTATTTGTAGTTTTAACCATTAATTCATTCATATCAATTTGTGAAAGCACTGTATCAAGTTTTGCCATAACAGTTCTTGCATTTGCTCTCAATACTGCGTCATCATGACTTTTTATTGTGTTAGGCAGCGTTAAAGCTGCAACTACTGCAATAATCGAAGTTACTAATAAAACTTCTGCTAAGGTAAATGCTATATATTTTTTTAACATAAAATTCTCCGTTAGAAATATTATAACAGTTTTATAATTTTTCTGCAAGTTTTGCTATCGTACGAGGAAAGTATCTTTGCAAATATTCTGAACGTAAAGAATACCTATCTACTGTATTAAAGGTATTTAATATTGCATTAATTTCAGCAAGTGCCTCTTTTAATGCACCGTTTGTTCCGCTACTATGACCTAACGACTGCATAAAGTAATCTATGTGTTCTCTTTGTGTATTTGAAAAATTTTTATTAAATAATTCTTTTTCGGCTTTATAAGTATCTAAAACTTCCTTTTGTGCCGAAATTAATGTATTTTCAGTTGCATCTTTTGTTTTAAAAGTTGTTGTATCATAATTTTTCATATCTTTTGCATGACCTAACTCATGTAAAAATATGTATTCATTATCACATGTATTAATATCTTTTCTTCCTGGATGATAATAAGATGCGTCATCATTATCTATTTGAAATAAACGAGTAACATTTTCACTCATTTTAATCAGTTCATCACCGGAAATTTTCTTTAAAGTCGGGATTAATTTGGAAACATTACCAAACATATATTGATAAAGATTTAACTCATTACATTCATTTGTTTTTCTGTTTTTAACACTTAGTTTTTTATCATCATCAGAATATTTTATTTCGTATGAATTTTCATTTTTTGAAGAAATAAAAGTATTATCATCAATTACTTCGAAGGCTTCTGAATTTTTATATAAGACTTTTCCTGATTTATCCGTAATTTTATAATCAACAATTCTATTGCCTTTATTATCTTCGGAAAATTCGTAATGCGTTTTTGTACCGTCTAACGCTCCAAAATCTTTTTTAACAATTTTAATGCCATTCTTTTCGTCATAATACCCTGAGCTTAATTGTTCGGTTTTTCCGTTATTGTATACTCTTTTAGTATTAAAAACACCTTTTATCACCGAAGGCTCTGAATATTCTTTATAATCCTTCGTAACTATTACTTCGCTAACAGGAATTGTTTTACCGTTTATAATTTCACTTTTAACTTCAGATGTTACACCTGTTTTATAATCTTTTGATTTTTTTACTTCATATTTGCCCTGCGTAATAACATCTTGAACAGAGCGGGTCTTAAAATCCTTATCCAAAGTAACTATTTTTTTGCTTTTGTCTTTATTTATTGCAACTATATCAAAAACATCATTTTCGTACTTATTAACTTCCAATTTTATTTCAGAAAGATTTTCTCCGCAAAGAGAATCTAATTCATTAACCTTATTTACAATTTTTTCTGCATCAATTTTTGCGGAATAATTATAGTATAAATTATCTAAAATATTTTCGCCTGATAATTTTGTACCTGCAAGTAATTGTGCATTTTTTTGAATTTCCGAAGATTTTTTTGCAAGTTTTGTAAGCTGTTTTTCTGAAAATTTACTTTTCATTTCATCAGAAAACTGATTTGCAACTGAAGGCTCAAAACTATCAGGAATACTAGTAAAATTAATATTTTCAGATGTTTTTCTTAACGGTTTATATTGATTATTTAAGCCTAACCCTACAATTTTTAGCATACCAACATAAAACACCTCAAACTTTAAAATTGCCATTAATTTAAAGTTTTATGAAGTTAAAATTATCCTGTCGAATTAATCACTTGGGTATAGGAAAAACAGTATCATTCCTGTTTAATATAATTAAATCTTTTTCATACTTCCAGCTATTCTTAATTTCAAGCCTTTCTTCTGAAAGGCTTTTTTTTATTTATTTTTATGCTTTTTTAATAAAAACATCAAAAAAGCAACCAAAATGCGACAAAAATAGTTTGTATAGCGATTAATCAAAGACTTTTTTAAAGTTTAAATCGTTTTGATTAACGGCTTGTGTCATCTTATTTTACTTTAACCTTTGGAATAACACTCATGCCCGGAACCAGATTATATTCATCTAAATTAATTTCTTCATCAAATACAATTTTTACAGGTATTCTCTGAACAATTTTTACAAAACTTCCAACTGCATTTTCAGGCGGGAACAAACTTGACTTTGCACCTGAAGCTCTTTGAATGCTATCAATTTTCCCTTTAAAAACTTTATTTGGATAAGCATCTATTTTAATTTCAACAGGCATATCCTTTTTCATTTGTCCTACTTGATTTTCTTTAAAATTTGCAACTATCCAAACTTCATTCGGAACTATTGCAAATAAAGGTGAACCCGTTTGAACATAAGCACCGACTTCTGCTCTTTTACCGGATACTGTGCCATCTTGAGGAGCATATATTTTTGTATAAGATAAATCTAATTCAGCCTTATCCATTTTTGCTTTTAAAACTTTTATATCAGCATCTGCAACTTTGTTTTTTGATTCTGACATAACATTTTCATCAGCATTTACCAAATTTGCTTGTGAAGTTTGGTATCTTGTTTGTGCCATATCAAGTTGTTGTTTTGAAACAGCACCTGTTTCATACAAATTTTTATATCGTTCATAATCGTTTTTTGCATTTTCGATAGAAATTTGTGCTGCACTATAATTTGCTTTTGCAACTTTTTGTGCGGCTAATGCCTTTTCGTAAGCGGCTCTTGCCTCGTTTGCCTTTACTATATAATCAGCAGGATCAATTTCTGCAACTAAATCACCTGTCTTTACCCTTTGATTATCTCTTACATACACAGCCTTAAGTTGACCTGCAACTTTTGGTGCAACTTGAACCATGTGATTTTCTACGTAAGCATCATCTGTTGATTGAAATTGCATATTATAAACTATTACAAAAATTAAAACAACAACAGTTAATATGCTCAGAGGTATAAAAACAAATCTTTTTCTGAATTTTAGATTTTTTTCACTTTCTTCTATATTTTCTTTATTTTCCACTGATTTTTCTCCTATATATTAAATTCAATAACTTCAGCCAATGCACTTTTTAATTCATTCAGATTTTCAGTTAATTCTATCATTTTTTCTTCCGAAAACTTTTCTAAGATATTTTCAAAAACTTGAGATAGAATGCTAAACTGCTCATTGTATAATTTTTTGCCGGACGTAGTAATACTTAAACGTCGCACAAGACGGTTGTTTTTAGTGTCATTAACCCTTTCAACATATCCCTTTTCTTCCAATGTACTTATTATTCTTCCGGTTCTTACTCTATCTCTTAACATTAATTTTGCCAAATCTCTCTGGCAAATTCTAGGGTTGTTTATAATAAAATTCATTGCTGCAAATTCGTCAGGAGTTATGTTAACTTTTCTGATTTCAAAAATTTTTTTACCTAAAAATTGTATATAAATTGATAACTGATGAATTTTATAAAAAACAGTTTGACTATAATCTGTCGGCACTTTGTGTTTTAATTGTGTTGTCATAATCATCCCTTTTGTTACAAATAATACATGTTGCATTTGTAACAAAAATATGTTATCATATCCCTGTAAAACTTGTCAAGTATGTAGTGAGGAATTATGAAAATAAAAACTATATTTGTATTTGGACTTATTTTTTCTTTTTTAAACATAAATATTATGCCTGCTTTTGCAGTAACAGAAAGTCAAACAAAAGCAGAAAAAAAGGCACAAATTAAACGAGAAAAAATGCTAAAATACAGAGTAAAACGTAACAAAAAATATAATGATAATTATAAATACGAATATGTAAATTTAGATTTTTGGAATAACTTTAATGATGAAAATCTTAACAATTATATCAACTTAGCTATAAAAAACAATTATGACCTAAAAATAGCAACATTGAATGTAGATGAATTTTACCAATCAACAAGAATCCAATTTGCCAAAGAATTACCGCAAGCTGGTTTAGGTTTTTCTCCTGCTTACGCAAAAGTTATGAATACAGAAGCAGACTGGATGTTTGCTATGCCAATGATTATAAATTATGAAGCAGATATTTTTCTTAAAAACAGAGATAAGACAAGAAGCTCTAAAAAATTATATGAAAGTTCAAAATTTGATGAAAGAGCCGCATATATAACAATAGCATCAGCAGTTGGAACAATATATTTTAACATTTCTAAGCTAAATGAAATTATTGAAAAACAAGAAGAAATTGTTTCATTGAGAAAACAAATTTACGACATAATGCTTGTAAGCAATGAAGAAGGTCTTATTTCAACATCAGATACCGTAAAATCTAACAAAGCATACATAAGCGGATTATCACAATTAATAGAATATAAAAAGGAAAGAACAAAATTATTAAACCAATTGGCAGTGCTTATTGGTGATTCTCCGGAAAATATAAATAACTACAAAATTTCAAAAATAGAAGACATAAAATATACAAATGAAATTCCAACAGAAATTTCATCTGAAATAATCATTAACAGACCTGACTATTTAAAATCCGAAAAAATGCTCGAAAAATCTGGTATAGATATAAGAGTTGCAAAGAAAGAATTTTTACCTTCAATAAATTTATCGGGACTTGCTTTATTTCTGAGCCAACCTAGCGGAAGCGGACTATTTAACACAAATAACGGTCTTTATGCTTTGGCAGCCGCAGCAATAATGCCTGTATTTACAGGTGGAAAAAGAATAGCAAACCTAAAACTTAAAAAAGTTCAATATGACAAAATGCTTGAGAATTACTATAAAACCAATTTAATTGCCATACAGGAAGTAAACGATGCATTGGTATCTGTTCAACGTGATAAAGAAAAATTAAACGAACACAAAAAACAACTAAAATTGGAAATTAAAGATTTTGGATACTCACAACAACGATATAATCAAGGCATTATATCAAAATTAGATTTGATACAGATGAAAGAAAATTTACTGACAGTAAAACAACTTGTTACAAATTCAACCACAAATTGTTATGTTGATTATATAAGCCTTTATAAAGCAACAGGAAGCAAAATATAAGTTGATTTATTATACCACATCATAATAAAAACAAGGGGTGATTTTAAAAATCACCCCTTGCATATTGTTTAGAATATTTGAATTATTCTTTTGTATATTCAGCATCAATAACATCGTCATCACCTTTGTTATCAGATGATGAATCAGAACTTGCAGATTCACTTGAGCCTGCATTTGCAGATTCGTCTTTTTGTACTGCTTCATAAGCCTTTTGTGAAATACCAAACATTGTTTGTTGTAATTCTTCTGACAATTTTTTGATTTCATCGGCAGATTTATTTTCATCCAATGCTTTTTGCAAAGTTTCTTTTTGTTCTTTTAATTTATCTTCATCGGCTTTTTCTATTTTACCTTCAAAATCTTTAGTTAATCTTTCTGCTGATGAGATTAAAGAATTAGCATTATTTTTAATTTCTGCTTCTTCTTTTTTCTTTTTATCTTCTGCCGCATTTGCTTCTGCCTCTTTAACCATTTTGTCAATATCATCTTCAGACAAGTTAGAAGAATTTGTAATTGTTATTTTTTGTTCTTTATTAGTTGCTTTATCTTTCGCAGAAACATTTACAATACCGTTTGCGTCAATATCAAATGTAACTTCAATTTGAGGAACACCTCTCATTGCAGGTGCAATACCTTCTAATCTGAACATACCTAAAGACTTATTATCTTTAGCCATTGGTCTTTCACCTTGAAGAACTTGAATATCAACGGCAGTTTGGTTGTTTTCGGCAGTTGAGAATACTTGTGATTTAGAAACAGGTATTGTAGTATTTCTTGGAACAAGTGCTGTCATTACACCGCCTAAAGTTTCAATACCTAATGTTAGTGGAGTTACATCCAACAATACGATATCTTTAACTTCACCGGCAAGTACACCTGCTTGAACTGCTGCACCAACTGCAACTACTTCGTCCGGATTAACTGATTGGTTAGGTTCTTTACCTGTATAATCTTTTACTAATTGTTGAACGGCAGGAATACGACTTGAACCACCAACTAATACAACTTCGTTAATGTCTGATTTTGAAATACCTGCATCATTAATTGCTTGTTCAACCGGTTTTTTACATCTTTCCAATAAATCGTGGCTTAATTCTTCGAATTTTGCACGAGTTAATTGCATATCCAAGTGTTTTGGACCGTTTGCATCAGCAGTAATGAATGGTAAATTGATTGTTGTTTCAACAACGGATGATAATTCACATTTTGCTTTTTCTGCCGCTTCTTTAATACGTTGCATTGCTTGTTTATCATTTCTTAAATCAATGCCTTCTGCTTTTTGGAATTCATCACAAATCCAGTTCATAATCTTTTCATCAAAGTCATCACCGCCTAAGTGCGTATCACCTGATGTAGAAAGTACTTCGTGAACACCATCACCGATTTCAAGAATAGATACATCGAATGTACCACCACCTAAGTCGAATACCAAAACTTTTTCAGGTTTATCTTTTTCAAGACCGTAAGCCAAAGCAGCTGCTGTTGGTTCGTTTACAATACGAAGAACATCTAAACCTGCTATCTTACCTGCGTCTTTTGTTGCTTGACGTTGAGCATCATTAAAGTATGCAGGAACTGTAATTACAGCAGATGTAACTTTTTCACCCAAATAGTTAGAAGCATCTTCTGCTAATTTTCTCAAAATCATTGCGGAAATTTCTTGAGGAGTGTAATCTTTTCCATCAATGTTCTTTTTGTAATCTTCGCCCATGTGTCTTTTGATTGAAGCTATTGTTTTATCAGGGTTAAGAATTGCTTGACGTTTTGCCAATTGACCTACAAGTCTTTCACCTGTTTTAGAAAAACCTACAATAGAGGGAGTTGTTCTTGTACCTTCTGCGTTTGCGATTACGGTAGGTTTACCACCTTCCATAACTGCAACAACCGAGTTTGTTGTACCTAAGTCGATACCAATTGTCTTTGCCATAATTTTCGCCTTTCTTTATTTAATTATTAATTGTTTTTCTCTCACACATATAATATTAATACTCTTTTTTTAAATTCTTAAAAAAATAAACAAAATATTAATATTTTAATTTATGGCATCATAAAATTTATCAAGATTTAAAATCGCAAAATCCGTAAGTCTGTCTGTCGGATAATTATCATCACTATATAGACGTTGCAAACCAACTAATAAAGCTTTTAGGTACAAATATTTTATCCTCATGGATTTTAAAATTTTTTTGTGCAATTTTTTCTTTTCTATCGGTAAATCAGAATATATGTCTAATTTATTTTTTATTGATTTCAATATCTTTTCTGCAATATCAATAATACTTGCTTCAACAAATTCACCGCCAATAAATTCAGATATTGTATCAACATATACTTGAATATCAAATAATAATCTTTTGGCATGCTCTAATTTCTGTTCGGAAAGTTTCATTTTTACTCCTTTGTTAAGTTTTATTTTTATATAGACAGATATTTATTTCTAAAGAAATAAATATCTGTCTATTATCATATCTTATTGTCATTCATTTGTCAACAATGCTAAAATAAACTTGCAAACGAAAGGAATATTTGGCGTGTCAACAAAAGAAACAGTTAAAATATTATTATTAAAAAGAAACATGACGATAAAAACATTGGCAGAAAAATTAACTGAATTATCAGGTAAAAACTATTCACGTCAAAACCTTTCAGGTAGAATTTCTAATGGTTATTTGCGTTATGAAGAAATGGAGCAAATAGCAAAAATTCTCGGATACAATATAAAATTTGAAGATTTGACAAATTAAAAAAATGATAAGTTTTAGATTTGTTACCGGGCTTGAAGATAGTTTAATAAAATCTCTGTGATATAATAGAAAAGAATTATATACATAAGAGGTTAAAAATATGAAAACAGCCATATATCCGGGAAGTTTTGACCCGATTACAAATGGACATTTAGACGTTTTAAAAACAGCAGCAGCAATTTTTGACAAAGTTATTATTGCAGTTGCTTATAACTCTGAAAAACAAGGCGGTCTTTTATCGGTTGAAGAACGTGTTGAACTGATAAAAAAATCAATAAAAGGCTTTGATAATGTAGAAGTTGATAGCTTTGAGGGCTTAACGGTTAATTACGCAAGAAAAAAAGACGCAAAAGTTTTAATTCGAGGTTTGCGTGCGGTTTCTGATTTTGAATTTGAAATGCAATTATCCCAAACAAACAGTGCATTAGACAAAGATATTAAAACCATATTTTTAACAACCCGCCCAAAATATAACTTTATTTCTTCAAGTTCAGTGAAAGAAGTTGTCAGTCTTGGCGGAGATTGCTCAAAATTCGTTCCTCAAGAAGTTAATGAATATTTAAAATCAAAATTTAAAACAACATAAAATCATGGTTTGCAATTAAAAATTAACTGTTGTACAATAAAAGTATAACATTTGGAAAGGTTATTTTTAAACATGAATGTTCAAAAAAACGATGTATACAATATATTAAAAAGTTTGGAAATCATCTTGGAAAAGAGTTTTCCTATATTACCAAATTATTTGGTGGCAATAAAATTAAAAGAAGTTGAATCAATAATTGACAGCATATACGATGCACTACCCGGAGAAGTTCAAGAAGCAAGAAGCCTTTTAAGAAGAAAAGCTGAAATTCAAATTGAAGCTCAACAAAAAGCAGAACAAATAGTTCTTGAAGCAAGACACGAAGCAGAAAGACTTTTAAGCGAATCAGAATTATTGAGAGAAGTACAAAAAGAAGCTGAAATAATTAAAGAACAAGTTATGTCAGAATGTGCGGAAATAAAAAGAAAAGCACTGGAAGATGCTGAAGTTTTCAGAAATCAAGCACACGATGAAGCAATGAGAATAAAAGAAGGTGCGGAAGCATACGCAGAACAAGTACTTGCAAGCCTTGAAAATACCTTATCTCAACACCAACAACTTGTTAAAAACGGTCAAATATATATGGAAAAACTTCGTGAAGAATCCAGCAATAACTATGATCCGCTAAAACAAAATTATCCTCCTGAACAACGAACAATAAATGGTGATGATTTTAAAATTTAATTTAATAATAAAGTAAAAGACCGCTAAAACGGTCTTTTACTTTATCTGAAATACACATTTTGTACAATAACCTCTTGGTGCATATACCAAATTATCCTCTAAATCATACATTTCTTCTATTTTAACTTTTAAAGGTGATTTACACTTTGGACAATATAATTCGGTTTCTCCATTAAGAATACGCTGTTTTAGTACGTCCATCACTTCCATTGGAACTTGCTCAAATTCAAAATCCTTCTCTAAAGCTTTTAGTTCTTCCGCTAAACATCTTAAACCTTTAGCAAGATTTTGCCTCACTGTAACAGACAAAAACAATTCACGACCGGCTTCAATCTCCTCAATAATAACCGCAGGTACGTTACATTTTTTTGAAAGCCCGAACGGTGTTAATCCCAGAGCCTCCCTTTTTCGCTGTACAAACTGTGCCAAAGTATCCATTGCTACATTATAAGACAAAACTATAACGTTTTACAATTGTTAAGTAATATTAAGAAAACAAGTAAAAAAATAAATTCATTTTAACAAAACTTAATAAAAGGGTTGCGGAAGCTTTCTTGAAGAGCTATAATAAAAATGTACATATTATACATTTAACTTTTGCGATTTGGGAGCGTCGCAAATAACAATTTTAAAAGTCTGTTAATTTAAACCATAACAAATTTGCAAATACGAAGATATGTCTATCGTATGGCTTAGTTCGTCTGTTAAAAATTATGTTTTAATAGCTTACTTTGTTGTGCAAAAATGTTGAATTTTAAAAAATCGTCATTAAAGAGAAAAAGAGAGAATAAGAGAATATGAGGAGAGATGCTTATGAGAAATTGTCCTGTTGAAATGAAAAAAAGTTTTACAAACCCTGCAAAAAGCGAAGTTTTGGCTAGCGAAAACGATTCAACTTTATCAGTTTACGTTAGAGAGTTAGCAACAGTTAAAACATTATCACCATTTGAAGAAAAAGAAATTGCAAAACGTGCTGCTGAAGGTGATATGGAAGCAAAAAAACAATTAGTACAAGCAAACTTAAAATTAGTTATCGCTATTGCAAAAAAAGCAATTCACATGTCAAATTTACCAATGGTTGATTTAATCCAAGAAGGTAACTTGGGTCTTATGATTGCTGCTGAAAAATTTAACTGGAAATTAGGTTATAAATTTTCAACTTATGCAAGCTGGTGGATTAAACAATCTATGTTTAAAGCTATTTCTGAACAAGGTCACTGCATGAAGATACCTGTATACATTCAAGAAACATTATCAAAATTCTCTAAAATCAAATCTGAAATGGAAAGAGAATACAACTGCCAA
Source organism: Candidatus Gastranaerophilales bacterium (assembly GCA_905235155.1). Taxonomy (GTDB): domain Bacteria; phylum Cyanobacteriota; class Vampirovibrionia; order Gastranaerophilales; family Gastranaerophilaceae; genus UBA6984. The sequence goes on along the minus strand of CAJOKJ010000011.1, from coordinate 35,190 downwards.
GTAAACACAAAAGACGTTGCAGAAAAAATGAATATTTCAGCAGATAAAATTGACACATATTTATCAGCATATTCAAAATCAGTTTCATTAGAAGGCGGTTTTGAAAACAATGATGGCAAAGAAACATCATTATCAGAAATTTTGGCAGATGAAAAAGCAAGTGTTCACTCTGCTGTTGAATACGAAGGATTAAAAAAAGATATCGAAATGGTTGTATCAACATTAAAAGAACGTGAACAAGATGTAGTAAGAATGCGTTACGGCTTAGGCAATGTTGCAAAGAAAACATTAGAAGAAATCGGAAACATCTATGGTGTAACAAAAGAATGCATCAGACAAACAGAAATCAGAGCTTTGAAAAAAATGAAAGCACAAGCACAAGAAGTATTGGCTTGCTATATGGATTAAGCCGAGCGGAAGTATAAGCGAAATAATAGAGAGAAAATAAGGATATTAGAGGACAACAAATTTAAGCATTATTCATTATTCTTTTTAGGAAGCGGCTGAACTAAAGTTCAGCCGCTTGATTTTATATTAAATCTAAAACATTATCCATAATTTTACTTGTTTGATTAAATAATTTAATTTCTTTTTTTTGTTTCTTAGTCATATTTTTGTAAACAACATATTTGTTTTTGAAAATTCTATATTTAAATTTTCATAATTTTCTTTTTTAATTTTTTCTAAATTTCTAAAAAAACTTGTTTCATTTATATCTATTAATTTGTTTATCGCATACGATAATTATTATTGTATACAATAATAATTATACTAAAATAGTAAATATTTTTAATTATTATTATAATTCTGTAATGGACATAAAAACACAATTAAAAATTCTTTTAACGCTAAAGCATCTTACTATGGAACAATTAGCAGAGCTTATGAGCAAAAAATCAAATAAACCTTATACTGCTGTAAAATTATATGGAAAAATAAACAGAGATACAATTTCGTTTACAGAATGCCAGCAAATAGCAGATATTTTAGGTTATAAAATAGAATTTACAGAGCTAAAATAAAAAGGACAAGCAATGCTTGTCCTTTTTTCTATTCACAGTTCACGGTTCACAGCTTACATTATACAAGTCCTTCTTTAACTGCTTTTACTGCTGCTTGAACACGGTCATTCACACACATTTTTTGTAAAATTGAACAAACATGTGCTTTTGCTGTGTGAACACTTACGATTAACTCTTTTGCAATTTCTGTATTACTTTTACCTGTAACGAGGTGTTTTAGAACTTCATATTCCCTTTCTGTAAGCGGAACTCTGCCTTCTTGATTTGAATTATTTGCCAAAAGTCTTGTATTTTCAGGCTTTGGAAAGGAATTTAAGGCAAGTTGAGCAATTTCAGGATCAAGCCAGCAAACCCCGTTTGCAACATCCCTTACAACATCTGCAAGTTTATTTGGGTCAATATCTTTCATGCAATAACCGGTTGCACCGGAACTGAGTGCCGCAACAACTTCTTCCTCACGGTCGTGAGAAGTCAGTGCAATAATTCTGACTTGGATTCATTTCTTTTGCTTTAATTGTTGCTTCAATTCCGTTCATACCCGGTAAACCTAAATCCATAAGAACAACATCGGGATTATATTTTTGGATTAGATTTAAACCTTCTTGGGCATCCTCACATTCGGCTAAGACTTCAATGTCATCATTGGCATTAAGAGCACATCTTAATCCAACACGAGTAAGTTTAAAGTCTTCAACAATAATTACTGAAATTGTTTTTGTTGCTACTGTCATATTTTTCTCCTTAATTAAATTGCTTACAACTAAAATTAAATTATAATTTGCTCATTTGGAAAATTAGGCAAAAGAGCAGTGTTATATTATCCTACATGGCAATATCCATAAGGGGAGTCATCCTACTTTTAATGTACCGTGTTTGACATAAACTGATAATTTTGATAGAATGTACATATTAAATAAGGAAAGCAAGGGTGCAAGTCCCTCACTGGTCCGCAGCCGTTACAGTCGGAATACTTATTTAATTTGTTATTACTTTGCGAGACTGGAGGAAATTTATGCAACAAAAAGTTATCAAACGTGATGGTCAAATTGTGGACTTTGATTCATCGAAAATTACCAATGCCATTTGCAAGGCTTCTAATGCTACTAAAGAAATGGATACATTTACAGCAAGAAGATTAACTAAAAATGTTATGAAAATAGTTAATGATTTTGTAAAAGAAAAACAATCTAATCTTGAAGCACCAACTGTTGAAGAAATACAAGACATTGTTGAGAAAGTTCTTTTATCATCAGAATATAAACAAACTGCAAAATCTTATATTTTATACAGAGAACAACACAAAAGGATGAGAGATTTTGCAAAAAATGCTTCCGTAAATATGATTGATGATTATTTGGAACAATTGGATTGGCAGGTAAATGAAAATTCAAATATGAGTTACTCTATTCAGGGGTTAAATAATTACCTTGCCTCAGCAATGAGTAAAAATTACTGGCTAAATAAAATATATCCGACAGAAATAAAAGAAGCACATGAAAACGGAGATATTCATTTACACGATTTAAATATAATTTCTGTATATTGTGTAGGTTGGGATTTAAAAGATTTGCTTACAGAAGGTTTTACCGGTGTTGTAGGCAAAGTAGCATCCAGACCTGCAAAACACTTTAAAACCGCATTAGGTCAAATCGTTAATTTCTTATACACAATGCAAGGTGAAAGTGCCGGTGCTCAAGCATTTTCTAATTTCGACACACTGCTTGCACCTTTTGTAAGATATGACAGGCTTGACTATAAACAAGTAAAACAATCCATTCAAGAATTTGTATTTAATATGAATGTTCCGACACGTGTTGGTTTTCAAACTCCATTTTCAAATATAACTATGGATTTAGTTGTTCCTTCATATTACAAAGACCAATGCGTAATCGTTGGCGGAGAAATGATGGAAGAAACTTATGGTGAATTCCAAGAAGAAATGAACATGATAAATAAAGCATTTTTTGAAGTCATGATGGAAGGTGATGCTTCAGGTAGAGTATTTACATTCCCAATTCCGACTTATAACGTTACAAAAGACTTCGATTGGGATAATCCTGCTCTTGAAGGATTATGGGAAATGACTGCAAAGTACGGTATTCCATATTTTTCAAACTTCATAAACTCAGATATGAATCCTGAAGATGCTCGTTCTATGTGTTGCAGATTAAGAATTGATAACAGACAACTTGAATACAGAGGCGGCGGACTTTTTGGTTCAAATCCGCTGACAGGTTCTATCGGAGTTGTTACAATTAATTTGCCAAAAATAGCATACTTAGCAAATACTAAAGAAGAATTTTTTGAAATTCTTAATGAACGCATGGAACTTGCAAAAGAATCTCTTGAAATTAAACGTAAATTACTGGAAAAACTAACTGAAGCAAATTTATATCCATATACAAAATTTTACTTAAGAGATATCAAAGCAAGATTTGGAGTATATTGGAAAAATCATTTTTCTACAATTGGTTTAATCGGTATGAATGAAGCGTGCGAAAATCTGTTAAATTGTTCTATTGCAGATAAAGAAGGACACGGTTTTGCACTTGAAGTAATGGATTATATGAGAGATTTGATTGTAAAATTTCAAGAAGAAACTGGCAACAATTATAACCTTGAAGCAACTCCGGCAGAAGGTACAAGCTACCGCCTTGCAAAATTAGATAAGAAAAATCTTGTTGATATAAAATGTGCAAATGATGAACAGTATTATTCGCAAAGTGCAGAACCGTATTATTCAAATTCAACACAACTGCCTGTAAACTGCACTGATGATATTTTTGAATTACTTGACCATCAAGACGATTTACAAACAAAATATACAGGCGGTACGGTTGTCCATATTTTTGCAGGTGAAAGAATAAATGATACCAAAACAATGAAAAATCTTGTAAAAAAAGTATGTGAAAATTATCATTTGCCATATTTTACATTCTCTCCAACATTCTCCGTTTGTCCAACTCATGGATACATTTCAGGCGAACATGAAACATGCCCTCACTGTAAAAGCGAATGTGAAATCTATTCAAGAATAGTTGGCTATATTCGTCCTGTAAGTCAATGGAATAAAGGTAAAAAGACTGAATTTAAAAACAGAAAAACTTTTGATATGGCTTATGCGGGAGAATGTTGTTGTTCAAAATAGCCGGCATTCAAAAAACAACATTACTTGATTATCCGACAAAAGTTGCAGCCATTGTATTTACACAAGGCTGCAACTTTAGGTGCGGTTACTGTCATAATCCTGAATTATTGGATTATAATAAAAATACTAATTTTTTACCCGAAGATATTTTAAACTTCTTAAAAACAAGACTGGGAAAACTTGACGGTATCGTAATTACAGGCGGAGAACCAACACTTCAAACAGGACTTTATGATTTTATAAAAAAGATAAAACATCTTGATTTTGCAGTTAAACTTGATACAAACGGAACAAATCCTAAAATCCTTGAAAAACTTTTAAACGAAAATCTGGTTGATTATATTGCAATGGATATAAAAGCACCTATTGAAAAATATTCTGAAATTACCGGCATTAATGTAAACACAAATAACATAAAAACAAGCGTAAATTTAATTATAAAAAGTTCAATAGAATACGAATTTAGAACAACCGTATTAAAATCTCAACTTTGTTTTGATGATTTTGATAAAATCGGACAATTAATAAAAGGTGCAAATTTATATTATTTGCAAAAATTTGTACCGAATAAAATATATAATGAAAAGCTTAATTCAGATACAACATACAACAATGATGAATTACAAGCAATTTGTAATCACATGAAACAATACATAAAAGAAGTATATTACAGATAGTTGATTAAAAATTTTTTCTATTGTAAAATCATTTTGTTAGCAAAAAGAGGTTAAAAATGGATCAAATAATTAAAACAGCGTGGGATTTAAACGAAAAAACAGAAAACAGATACCAATTAGTATACGAAATTTCAGAACTTGCAAAGAAATTGGTTGACGAAAATCAAGCAAGAAAAGCAAGAGAAGATTTCGGATTTGATGAATACGGATTTGAAAATTCATCATATAAAAAAGAAAATCCTGTTGAACACGCAATTATGGTTAAATATTCAGAAGAAGATGAAGACAGTCTTGTTGGTTAATTATACCAATAAGTCTTTTTAGTGTTAGGTACATTTAGGAGAAAAACAGATGCATTTACAAGATACCGTTAAATATATCAATGAAAAAACAAACAACTTTGAGCCTGAAATAGCACTGATTTTAGGTTCCGGCTTAGGAGATTTTGCTGATGACTTCAGTGATTTTGTCATTCCTTATGGTGATATTCCTGGATTCGAAGCATCAACAATAAAAGGACACAAAGGTCAATTAGTTTTTGCAACAATTAGCGGTAAAAAAGTTGTTATGATGCAAGGCAGATATCACTATTACGAAGGACATCCTATCGACAGAGTAGTTTATCCGGTAAAAGTATTCAAAAAATTAGGTGTAAAAAACTTAATTGTAACAAATGCAGCAGGCGGAATCAACAGAGAATTTGAAGCATCCGATTTAATGTTAATTACTGATCACATTAACTTTATGCATGTAAATCCACTTATTGGACCGAATGACGATGATTTAGGTCCAAGATTCCCTGATATGACAGAAGTTTATAAAAAAGATTTACAAGAATTAGCATTATCAGCAGCAAAAAAATTAAATGTAAATCTAAAAAAAGGTGTATATATGGCATTAACAGGCCCTAATTACGAAACACCTTCCGAAACAAAAATGGTTAAATTATTAGGTGCTGACGCAGTTGGTATGTCAACAGTTCCTGAAGCAATGGTAGCAAACTACTGCGGAATAAAAGTTTTGGGTATAAGCTGTATATCTAACGCAGCCGCAGGAATTACAGGTGAAGTTCTTTCTCATCAAGAAGTTATTGAAGCAGCTAATGCTGCTAAAAGCAAATTCAAATCTTTATTATTAGAAATAATTAAAGGTATGTAATAAAATACTCATAAAGAAATTAGAAAATAGGGCACAAAAAAACTGTTGCCCTATTTTTATTTTTTGTTAAGAATATTATTTCTATTATAGAATTATATTCTGGTTTGGAATATAATTCTGTTATGGGAAATTTAAATGAAAAAGTTGATGAATTAAAGAAAAAGTTAATATTAGAAACAGCAAGCGAATATTTTAAAACATTGGGTTACGGAAAAACTCAAATTGATAAAATTTCAAAAGATTTAAATATCGGTGTTGGTACAATATATGGGTATTTTAAATCTAAAGAAGGTTTATTTATTGCATGGCTTCAAAACATTATAAATAATGTATATGAACAGATGAAAGACGGTTGTTCAAAAGTAAACACACCAATAGAAAAACTTGCGGTTGTAATCGAATATAAAGTTAATTACTTTGAAAAAAATCGTTTTACAGTAAAAAGCTACATGGAAAATAACCAGTTATTTTTACGTGGAATTTCCAGAAGAAAAGAACACCCAATGGCAGTAATTCTTGAATTTTGTGCTGACATTATAAAAGAAATAAAACCAATGGATGATGATGAGGCATATTTGTTGGCTAATATCTTTGACGGAATTATAAACACATATATTGAATGTTTTTTGGAAGATGAACAATTATTCGATAAAAAAGATGAAATATTAGAAAGATTTTTAAGGGTTGTTGGAGTATAGATGAAAAGATTTTTAAACATAATTTTAATAATTTTATTTCTTTTTTGCAACAAGTCTTATGCAGCAGAAGTTCAAAAAGGCGGAGTTGAACACGTAGAATTAACTTTTGAACAGGCTTATGAGCTTATGCTTGAAAATAACAATGCTTTAAAGGCATATAACGAAGCAATACAAAAGTGTAAATACGAAAAAAGGTCTGCAATAGGTCAATTTTTCCCAAAAGTCGGAATGAATGCGACATATTTGCATTTTTCAGATGACATGACCTTAACTTCCTCAGGAGCAATGAAAGTTGGTGCAATTCCAATATCTTTCAGTGCTAACACTTTAATTCAAGACCGAAACGTATTTACATTTGGCGGTGCAGCAGTGTGGAACATATTTACCGGCGGTAAATTACTTTCTAACCACGCTGCCGCACGTGCTAAATTAGAGGCATCGAACGAAAAATACCGAGAAATAAAAGATAATTTAACTCTGGAGCTTGTTAAAAGATACTACGGACTAAGACTTGCAAGAGATGTCGTAGAAGTAAGAAAACAAGTAGCAGAAGGTATAGAGCAACACTTAAAAGATGCTAAATTATTGGAAAAAGAAGGATTTATATCGAAAGCTGAAAGATTACATGCAGAAGTTGCTTATGCAGACGCAATGAGAGATTATAAAGCCTCAATGCGTGATGCGAATGTGATTGAAGAAGGTTTAAAAACATTAATTAAAGCAAAAAATGTAAATTTAAAAGATGTATATATTGAACCTGTATCGTTATTATTTGTTTACAATAACAGCTCAATAGATTTAGCGGCAATGAAGGAAAATGCTCTTGAAAATAATCCGCAATTAAAACAATTGCAAGCCAAAAAGAAAGCTATGAATGCAAAATACCATGCAAAAATGGCTAATTATTCACCAACAATAAGTCTTGTGGCTTATGATATTGCAGCAGCAAGTCATTTATCAGAAGCAGTACCAAGAGCAGCGTTTGGTGCTACTGCAAATTGGCTTATTTTTGACGGTTTATCAAGATATAACGATGTAAAAGCCGCTGATAGCGAACGCAAAATGGTTGATTTTGAAATTGAAGATGCCAAAAATAATATTGAAAGTCTTGTTATTAAGCAATATCAAGAACTTATGAAAAATAAAGAGCAATATGACAGTTCGGTTAAATCGTTAGAAAATGCTAAAGAAGCACTTAGAACAGCAAATTTAGCATTTAAAGAGGGGTTTGGAACATCATTACAGGTAACGGATGCTCAAATGATGTTGTCAAAAGTTAAAATTGAAAGATTGAATGCGGTTTATAATTATGATATTAATTTAACAGATTTGTTAAAAACAAATGGCGATACAAATTCAATTTTAGAATATATAAAAACATCTGCTCAAGAAAAATTTTAAGTGGGGAATAAAATGAATAAGAAATTAGCATTAATATTTATACTTGTAATAATTGCATTATTAATAGGTATATATGTGTTTAATGAAAATTCAATGATTTTGCAAGGTGAAGTTGAAGTAAAAACAATAGATTTATCTTCAAAACTAACAGGCAGAGTTAAAAGAATTAATATAAAAAAAGGTGATAAAGTAAAAAAAGGCGATGTATTAATAGAATTGGATACACCTGAAATTGATGCAAAAGCTCAACAGGCAAATGCTACACTTATACTTGCAATGGCACAACAAGAAAAAGCATATAACGGTGCGAGATATGAACAAATAGCAATGGCAAAAGCAGCATTAGACTTGGCACAAAAAACTTACAACAGACTTAATCGTTTACATAACGAAGGTGTAATTCCGACTCAAAAACTTGACGAAGCTCATGCTAAATATACTGCGGCAAAAGAAAATTATGAAATGCTTGTAAACGGCACCCGTGTTGAAGATAAAATTTCAGCATCAGCAAATGTTGAAAAAGCAAAAGGTGCAAATAAAGAAGTTGATTCTTATTTAAAAGAAAATAAAATTGTTTCTCCGATTGATGCAACCGTTACAGAAATTACAGTAGAAGAAGCAGAACTTGTAGGTGCAGGATATCCGATAGTAACTCTTGTTGACAATAACGACTGTTGGGTAACTTTTAACTTGAGAGAAGATTTACTTACAAAAATCAAAAACGGTACAGAATTGAATATTCAAATTCCTGCAATAAGTAAACAACCAATAAAATTCAAGGTAAACTACATATCTGTTTTAGGTAATTTTGCAACTTGGAGAGCAACAAAAGCAAAAGGGGATTTTGATATGAAAACCTTTGAAGTTCGTGCTGTTCCGGTTGAACCGATAAAAGATTTACGTGCGGGCATGAGTGCTATTTTTGATTGGAAAAAATTAAAATAATTATGTCTTATTTAAATGTAGTAAAAAGAGAAATTAAAAGATTTTACAAACGCCCTTTAATATGGACTGTTTCTTTTATATTACCGTTTTTTTTATGTATATTAATCTGTTTAATTTTTTCTAAAGGTTCTCCAACAAATTTACCTGTTGCTGTTTTAGATGAAGACAATTCAGAAATCTCAAGATTATTTGTAAGAAACTTAAATACATTGCCATCATGTAATGTCGCATACAGAATTACCGATTTAAATGAAGGCAAAAAACTTATTACAGAGGGAAAAATATATGCAATATTTGCAATCCCAAAAGAATTTCAAAAGGACTTATACAGATTAAAACAACCAAAATTAGTATTTTATTATAACAACCAAAGAATTTTAATTGGTGGTATTATTTCAAAAGATGTTAATTTAATGGTGCAAACGATGCTTGTCGGAATAGATGCAAAAATGCGTTCAAAGCGTGGCTTGCCTATAACCGAAGCAATTAAACAGGCTAATTTAATCAAAGTATATGAACATATTCGTTCAAATCCATACTTTAACTATCAATATTTTCTATCATTAATAGCATTTGGTCATATTTTACAAATACATATAGTATTGACTTCTTTGTGGGCATTAGGTACCGAATTCAAACTGGGAACGGCAAAAGATTGGTTAAAAACAGCAGATGAGTCAATAATAATTGCATTTTTAGGCAAAGAAACGCCTTATTTTATAATATTTTCAATACTTTTTGCAATTTTATATTTAATTTGTTACGTATTTATTGGAATGCCTTATGAAGGAAATATTTTATTCGGTATATTTTCAACAACAATATTTATAATTACCTGTCTTTCTGTTGGGCTCATTTTTATAGGTATTAACGGCAATTTCAGATATGGATTGAGTAATGCCGCATTTTATGTAGCAATGGGTTTTGCTTTTGCAGGTGTAACGTATCCTGTTATGGCAATGCCTATACTTGCAAAAATGTATAGTGCAATGCTGACTTTGAGTTATTGGGTTCAAATTATTATAGACCAGTCATTTAGAAAAATACCTGTTATTTACGATTTAAAACATATTTTATCAATGCTTGCTTTAATGGGATTAGGCCTATTATTTTTACCACGAATCAAAAAATTTGCTTATGACGAAAAAAGGTGGTATCAACAATGATAAAAATTTTAGAAATTATAAAAAACGAATGGAAAAATTTTACGCACGATCAAGGTGCTATGCTCGTTATGATAATTGGGGTAATTGTATATCCTTTATTCTATTCAATGCCTTATGCAACAGAAATAATAAAAGATGCACCCGTTGGAGTTGTTGATTACGACAGGAGTAACTTATCAAGAATATTTACACGAAATTTAAATACATCAGATTCAGTTGAAGTTATTTCAACACCAATCAGCAAGCAGGAAGCAGAAAAACAATTTTTTAAAAATCAAATAAGAGGATTTGTTATAATTCCAAAAGATTTTGAAAAAGATATTCTTAGAGGTCAACAAGCAACGGTAGAACTATTTGCTGATAGCGGTTATGTAATTATTTATAAAGCTGTTTATGGTGCAACAATTCAAGTTGCAACAACATTGGGAGCAAAAATTGAAGTTGGAAAACTCATGAAAAAAGGTATGCCCAAACAAGTTGCAATAGCATTAAAACAACCTTTTGAATTTGTCCAAATACCTCTTTATAATGCAGCAGGAGGATACGAAACTTATGTCTATCCGTCAATTCTTGTTATGATATTACATCAAACACTCGTTATTGGTTTAGGCTTAATGCAGGGCACAAAAAATGAGTTGAGGGAAATTTATTGTAAAAGAAAAGAAGATATCCCAATAACAATATTCGCAAGATGTACAACTTATGTTTTGCTTTATTTATTCTATTCATTAATAGTCTTTTTGGTATTACCTGCAATTTGTGTTTACCCAATGGCATATAATATTATTCCATTGTTATTATTGTTAATTCCTATGTATTATGGTGCTGCATTTTTTTCACATACAATTTCTTACTTTTTCAAAACAAGAGAATCCGCATTATTAATTTTAGTTGTAACTTCTTTAATCTTCATATTTTTACCCGGATTTATATGGCCAAAAGAAGCCATACCTCAATTAGTAAATTTAATGGCATATTTTGTTCCTGCAACTTGCGGAGTTGACGGAATTATTAAAATCAATCAAATGAATGGAACATTCTGGAACATAAGATATGATTTTTTATGGCTTGTTTTTCTTTGTGTATTTTATTTTATAACTGCAAATTTTGTTATTAGAAAATTACACTCAAAAATAGACAATAAAGATAATAATTAATAGCCATAAAAGGTAATTCTATTTTGTGTAATATTTATCATAATAAAATCAAAAAGGAGATTATTATGCTAAATGCGTTTTTTAGATTTTTATTATTTTCACTTGTTATTGTATTTATTTCGTGGATATTACCCGGTATAGATGTAGATAATTTCTTTGCTGCAATGCTTGCATGTATTGTTATTGCCTTAATTAATACATTTGTGAAACCGTTTTTGGAAGTGATTACGCTACCTGTAAATTACATAACACTGGGGATATTTTCACTTATTTTAAACGCATTATTGTTAATGCTTGCAGGCTTTATAACACCTGGTTTTGAAGTAGAAGGCTTCTTTAGTGCTTTATTTGGTTCAATAATATTATCAATTGCGGCAATAGGAATAAACAAAATATAAACTTTAAATTTAACACAATAAATAATTAAGTACAAATTCATAGTAAATTTGTACTTAATTATAACTAATTTATATCTATTACCGTTACACCATCTCCGCCTTCGGATTGTTCTCCTGGCCTGAATTTTGCTACATAAGGAGATGTTGAAACATAATCTCTCACGTAAGTTCTTAAAGCACCTGTACCGTTGCCATGTATAACATACACAGGTGTCAGGTTTGCAAGACTTGCTTTATCTAAGTATGCCTCAAGACTATCAAGAGCATCGTCAACTTTGTATCCTCTTAAATCAATTGTATTTGACAAACCGCTGCGTCTTAATTCAAATGATTCCATAGGTCTTAACCTTAACTGCGGTTTTTTTGTTAAAGAAGAATCAAGTTTTGCAACTCTATCTTTGCTGATTTTTGTTTTTATTTGTCCCATCTGAACAGTCAAGTTGTTATTCTTATCAGGTAAAGATACAACCGTTACAGGTTGATTTAAATCTTTTATCATTACGGTATCACCAACCCTAATTGCATCCCATACCAATTCATCATAAGTTTGCTTATCAATAGCATTATCAACTTGGTCTTTAAAATCATTTTCCAAATATGATAATCTTGTATAAGAGCGTCTTGCAACTTTTTCTGATTTTTCTCGTCTTATTTCACTCATAATATCTTTTATTTCAAGACGAACATTATCAAATTCTTCCGAAAATTTGCTTTCTATTGCTTTTATTGTTTTACGTTTATCTCTACGCAGTTCTGCAAGTTTAGCTTCATAATCATCTTTTGCCTTTTGAGAAGCTATTTTCATTAATTCAACATCTTGAAGATTTTTGCTTAATTTTTGTTGAGTTTCTTGGAGTTTTTCAATAATTACAGCGGATGGATCACGTTGCAAATTCAAAGTAGATTTTGCACGTTCTACAAGCTCTGCATTTAATCCAAGATTTGAAGCGATAAAGATTGCATTACTTGCACCAGGAATACCTATTGTTAATTTGTATGTTGGTTGCAAGGTTTCTCTATCAAATTCTACACAAGCATTTTTAAATTTTGAATTTGAATATTCAAGAGTTTTTAATTCCCCAAAGTGAGTTGTTGTTACACTTAGAGCCTTTTTAACAGTCAAGTCATCAAGAATAACCTCTGCTAATGATGCACCTTCTTGAGGGTCAGTTCCTGCACAAATTTCATCCAGCAAAACCAAAGTATTTTCATCTGCTGCTTCTAATATACTTATTATATTATTCATGTGAGATGAAAAAGTTGATAAGTTTTGCATTAAATCTTGTTCATCCCCAATATCAGCAAGTACTTTTTCAAACGGATACAATTTTGCACTAACACAAGGTAAGAACATTCCGGCTCTTGTCATTAATGCAAACAGACCAACCGTTTTCAATGTAACTGTTTTTCCGCCTGTATTCGAACCTGTTATAACCAAAGAGGTATAACTGTTACCCAAAGTAAAATCATTTGCTACAATATTAGGTACTCTGCCTATAAGTAACGGATGTTTTATACCTGTTAAATCTATTATTTTATCTGTTGTTAATTCAGGTTCTGTTGCTTGAATTTTTATTGCATATCTGGCCTTAGCATAATGCATATCAAGCAATGCTAACACTCGCTCATTTGTTTTGAATGCATCAAAATTTTTCTTAACATTACGTGTTAAATCTGTTAAAATTCTGACAATTTCATCTCTTATTTTAACTTTTAACTCTCTTATTTTATTGTTCATTGAAACCAAAGCGGAAGGTTCTATATAAGCAGTTTTATTGGTTGCAGATACATCATGCGTAATACCTGAAACTTTACCTTTAGCACTTGCAAGTATAGGAAAAACAATTCTGTTATCCCTAATTGTATAAATAGGTTCTTGCAAATATTGAGCAAAATCATGAGAATTTAAAAGCTCATTTATTTTGGTTTTAATTTCTTTTTCTGCCTCTTTTAATGCAGAATAAAAACCTGCTAATGTATCAGTAGCATCTTTTTTAATATTATCCGCTTCATCAAATTTTGCAAATATTTGGTCTTCTAATTCTTAATTATTTGAGCCGAAATTTTACTTAATAAACTATCAGATAACGTATTTTCTCTAATATAATTTTTTACTAATCTTGCCGAACGTAAACTTTTTGCAAGGCTAAGTAACTCTTTCTCAGAAAGATAACTGTTTAATTGATTGTTATCAATTTGAGTTAAATCTGCCAAATGATCTATTGGCAATTCTAATAATTTGTCAATTAACTCTTTAGCTTCTTTTGTCAACGTCAAAGCTTCTTGAACTTTATTGTAATCAGTTTCAGGTTCAAGAGTCAAACAAAGTTGCTGACTTTGTTGCGTTTTTGCATAAGTAGATAAAATTGACAAAATTTTGTCAAACTCTAATGTTTTTTTACTTTTTTCCAATATATTACTCATAATATATTATTTTAGAACAATTATATAAAGTATGCAAGTTATGTAATTATTTTAATTTAACTTGCAAAAGAAAGCAGGCTAAATAATCCGAAACCCGCATAAAATGGGAAAAGGCAATTTGAGGATTTTTGGTAGAGTGAAGCGTAGCGTAACTCGTGAGAGCAAATAGCCGATTGCGTAGTGCTAAAATTGCGTTAGCAATTTTTCGAAGCAAGCAGGCTAATCGTACCCAAATAATCCGAAACCCGCATAAAATGGGAAAAGGCAATTTTTAATCAAAAAAATACTTTATATAAATACAGGCTGACATGCCTGTACTAAAATTTAATATAAAAATAATTTATATTTCTTATCGTTTGTCTAAAACATAGAGTTAAAAGGCAATATGTGTATTTGTTAAGAAATGTAAAGTTATATATGTTCAAAAAAGCAATTTTTTAAGAAAGAAATACTTTATATAAGTACGAGAGATAAATAAAAAAAGAGAGAAAATTAAAATGTTATTAGGTGTTTTCACAGTTCAACGTAATATATTAAAACAAAAATATGAAGCAAAGGTTTATGAACAAGATTCAGCAGCAAGATCATTAGAAGCAGTTACAAAACAAATAGAAGAAATCACAAACGCAGCGGGTTCAACAACAAATTACAAAAACAGTGATGTATATAAAAGTTTGGTAGCATACCAATCAGTATATGATACCAAAAAAGACCAATTAAAATTAGAAATGGATGTATTAAAAGCACAAATTGATAATTGTGAAAAAGCAATAGATGAAGGTATCAAAGAAAATACATCTTGGTCAATATTCGGTTAATATTTAAGTTTTTTCTCTCTCATTCTCTCTCAATTTAATCCACACAGGATAAACAAAAATTTTATACTCTCTCTCTTAATATCCTCGTGTTTATTTAATGTTTGCATTATTTTTTTTAGCCCGAGCAGAGGCACGAACGAAGTGAGAGTTGAACATCAATAACAAAAATGTTGAATTTTTGTTTTGATGTGAACGTTGCCGTTTAATGAGAGGGCGTATATAGACAAAAATTTTAATATTAAATATGCTTTTTGGATTTCTTCCACGCTCGGAAAGTTTCGCCTATGTGCTTATGCACGAGTCGGCTCAATTTCCTAGCTATCCGGCATAAATGCCGTACAGAAATCCGCTAGCAAACTTTTTCTTTTGTATAGTGGTTTTAACAAAATATAAAAACATAAGAAAAATTTTAAAAATTGTTTTTTAAATTTCTAATGCTTGTTCATAAATTTGTAATTTTACAAGCTCTTGTTCTGAAAAACCAACATTTATAGCTTCTTCTTGCCAAGTTGATAATACATTCTTTAAATTCATAAGAATATCTAAGGCTTCACTTCCGGATATAGAATATATATCAGAGTTTTCGATTAAATTTCTAATTTTAGCCTTAACCATATCTACATTAATTTCATACTTATTTTTAATTTCTTCTTGCGAACTATATATATACATTCCTACTGTTGTATCAAATTCTGGTGATAAATTCCAACCTGATTCTTTGTCAAATAAAAAAGCAACATTTGAAAGATGATCTTTTGTATTATTTACTGCGGTACGAAATAGTTTTCTTTTGTAAAATTCTCTTAAATTTTTAGTTTTATTGCTTTTTGTAATATTACAAACGACCTGTGAAATACTAATATCATCAGCATATTTGTAAAACTTCTCTGCAAAATCTCTAAAATAAATTAATGGTATCCGTTTTTCTTTTTGACGATCAAAACGCTTTAATAAAAGATATTTCAAATTACTCTGAGTTTGTTTTACTGAAAAATCCTGTACATCTAAATTAAATTTTTTTGCAAGATTTAAAGCTAAAATTTCTCTTTTAAGTTCATTTTCATTATTTGATAGCAAATTACTAATTTTTGCAATACATAAATTTTTGTTTTCATCAAATAAATTTATTTTAGGTTGATATCCTGACAAACCGGAAGCAAAAGCCAACAGACAATCTAAATCTAATTCCGTTGAATTATCTTTATGAATTTTATCAAAAATTTCTATGCTATCATCTATTTGATTAACACTTGTTATAAGATTTTTTGAACAATTCATTACGAAATTATCATCGTCATTTATTTTATATCTGTATGAACCGCATCTTGTGTAATCATTTTGCATTGATAAATTAATTAAGAATGGTATTATATTGATTTTATCATTAATATTAATAAATTTTGGACCATCAAATTTTCTATCGCGAAACCAAATAAGTAAATCCTCAAAGTTAAACAGAGAGTTCTCGATATAATTCTTTTTTGACAAGTAATATAATAAATACTCTTTATAAAAATCTAAATTTTTAGTTAATCTATATAAAACAAATTGAAAATTACCAAATGTTGAAGATGAATAATGAACATCCCTATCTAAAGGCAATTCAAAATTTAAAGCAAATGCTAACGGATTATTGAGCCATTCTTCCGAATAAACAAATTGAGCAATATCACCAATTAATGATATTGTTCCCGTAAAATAGTCGATACCATCAATATTATTATAAACTAAGACTTTGTCATTGTTACTCATATCTTAAATAATACACAAAAAATGGCATTTCACAATAATTATTCATAATTTATTGCAAATATGATTATTCAAATAAATATTTTTCTTCAATTTGTTTTAATCGTCCGTTGTTGCGTTCTTTGGATAAAAATTTGTTGACATATTTTAACAGCATTTTATTTTCTTTGGGTAAAAGAATTCCTATTTGGCTTTGCGTAAAAGGTTTTTGGGCAAGCGGCACAGCTAATTTTTTATTTTTGCTTGCATAAAAAATAGCCTCAGTAGTTTCTGTTATCATTACATCAGCCTTACCATTAGCAATAAGTTCAGGTATTTCCTGATTTATATTGTGAATTATCAATATTGCTTGGGGGAGTTTTTCTCTTACAAATTTTTCGTTTAATCCTCCGGGATTTTCCATAACTCTTACTTCTTGTTTGTTTATTGCAGCAAGCGTTGTATACTTGTTTGCATCTTCTTTTCTGCATAAAACAGTTTTACCATTTTGCAGGTAGCCGTTTGACATCAAAGCTTGTTTTTTTCTGTCTTCTGTAATTGTTATTCCACATATTGCCAAATCAAATTTTCTTTTAACAGTATCTTCCATTAATGTTGGCCAAGTTGTCGGAATATATTTTACTTTTACATTAAGGTCTTTTGCTAAATCTTCTATTAGCTCAATATCAAAACCGACATAAGTTGTTGTTTTGGGATTAAGATATGACATCGGTTGGTAATCACCTGTTGTACCAACAAGAATTTCCCCACGTTCTTTAATTTTTTGAACAGTATCTCTTGTATTATTCAACTTATAACTCAAGATAAATACAAAAAGAAACACACTTAGACTGACAACTAATATTCTTATAATTTTATTCATATAAATAACCCTTTTTAAAATAATTTTATCAACAAATAAAATTTTATGCTAGAATTGCATTGTTAAGATTAATTGGAGTGAATTATGAAAAAGTTTTTATCAGTTATAGTAGTATTATCAATTATTTCTCTAAGTTCGCCTGCTTTTGCAGGAACACACGGAAAAAACGGTAAAGTTTCAGGACGTTCTATTGGTGCAGGTGCTTTATCATTAATTATATGGCCGGGTATCGGACAAGCAATTAACGATCAAAGCTATGAAAAAAATCTTACTCACGCACTATTGGGGTTGACAGGAATTTTTAGATTTTGGTCTTGCTATGATGCCGTTGTAGATAGAAATGGCGGAGTTTGGCATAACAGAATATAATAATTTTATTTATTGTTTTTGATTATATCCATAAGTGCTGATGAGATTACACCTATTAAAATACCGTGTAATCCAACACCGAAGATTGCGGTTAAACATCCGATAAATTTTCCGCAAGTCGTTACGGGATATGTATCTCCGTAACCTACTGTTGTAAATGTTACAATAGACCACCAAAAAGATGATATTACACTCGAAAACGCAGAATTTCCTGTTTGATTTTCCGCAAAATATATTGATATTGAAGAAATTATAACTGCGGCACCAAAAATAAACATCGTAACTATAAGTTCGTTTTTTCGTTTAACAAAAGCTTGTTTTATATTTTCAAAAGCATTTGAATATCTGGTAATTTTCGCAACTCTAAACAGACGTAAAAGTCTTATCGCTCTCAAGAATGTTGTATTTACAGTTACAAAGGATAAGTAAAAAGGTAAAATTGCCGCTAAATCAACAAGCATATAAAACGAGAATATATCACTGATTTTTTTAAGTATTATTAATCGTAAAAAATATTCAATGGTAAATATAGCAACAGAAAATATTTCAAAATAATTAAAAAATGCAGAAAATTTTGCATTAATATTAACATCAGTCTGCAAAATAAATGCTACTAAATTCATAAATATTAATATCATCAAAAAATATTCTACAAATTTATTGTCCAAAAAATTGTTAATCGATTTTTTCACTAATTTATCCTTTGTAAATATCATAAATAAGTTTTTAAGTACAAAAGACTCCCTTACGGAAGTCTTATAACAACTGCCTTGAGTGTACGACATTATAATATTTTTGTCAATATTTTATACTAATACAATACATATCTAACTAATCAACCGAGAATATTTCTTTAATATCGTCAATTGTAAGTGATTTTGTAATGTTTCTGTCAACGGAAATTACACTGTCAACAAGATTTCTCTTGATTGATTTAAGTTTTTGTATTTTTTCTTCAACCGTATTTTTAGTAATAATTCTGTATACAAATACTTTCTTTGTTTGACCAATACGGTAAGCACGGTCAGTTGCCTGATCTTCAACCGCAGGATTCCACCAAGGGTCATAGTGAATTACATAATCAGCACCGGTTAAGTTCAAACCTGTACCACCGGCTTTTAAACTAATTAAGAAAATAGGAATACTTGTTGATGAGTTAAATCTTTCAACTGCACCCTGACGGTCTTTTGTTTTACCTGTCAAGTATTCATAAGGTATACCTGTTCTTTCTAACCAACCTTTTATAATATCAAGCATGTCAACAAACTGGCTAAATAACAGTACTCTATGACCTTCTGAAATAATTTGTTCAAGCATACCTTTCAAGTGTTCAAACTTACCTGATTGAATATCACCTTTAACCATTTCTTTATCATACAAGCGAGGGTGACAGCAAATTTGACGCAAACGTAACAATGCGGAGAATATTGACATTCTGCTCTTTTCAAGACCATTTTGTTCAATGGATTTAAACAATTCTTCTTTTGTACTGTCAAGCACATCAAGATAAAAGTCTTTTTGGTCAGGAGTCATTTCACAATATGCAATATTTTCAACCTTATCCGGTAAATCTTTTGCTACATCTCGTTTCATACGACGTAAAATAAACGGATAAATTTGCATTTTTAAACGCTTTTCAACAGTTTTGTCGCCACGCTCCATAATCGGATTAACATATCTAAAGTTAAATTCTGCAACATTAAACAAGAATCCGGGCATTAAGAAATCAAATACTGACCATAATTCTTCAAGTCTGTTTTCAATTGGTGTACCTGATAAAGCAAGTTTATGCTCTGCATTCAACTGTTTTACGGATTGTGCTGTTTGGCTCATAGCATTTTTAATATTTTGAGATTCATCAAGTATCACATATCTGAATTTGATATCTTTTAGTTCCTCTATATCACGTCTTATCAAAGCATAACTTGTAATTACAATATCATAATTTGGTATTTCGGAAAACATATTTTTTCTGTCTACACCTGCCAGTTTTAGACAAGTTAAATCAGGTGTAAATTTTTGAATTTCAGATTCCCAGTTAAATACGACAGATGTCGGACAAATTACTAACACCGGCATATCACCGTCTGTTTCTTTGGCTTTTTGAATTAAACTCAACGCCTGAAGCGTTTTACCAAGACCCATATCATCTGCAAGAATACCATTTAAGCCATATTTATACATAAACCATAACCAGCTAAAACCTTTTGTTTGGTATTCACGTAGTTTGGCATGCAAGCCTTTTGGCATTTGTAAATCTTCTTCTGTTGAGAATGAGGAAATTTGTGACCAGAATTTTTGGAATTCTTCACTTAAAACAAGTTCAAATCCTCTGGATTGCAATTCTTGAACCAAACCTGCACGATATGTTTTTACTAAAAATTTATTTTCATCATTCCTGTATGCATCAAATGAATTAAATGATTTCATCATTGCATAAATATCTTCCGCAGGATATTCAACAAAACCTAAACTTCTTACACGGCTATACTTTTCATTATTTTGTATAGTTTCATATATTTCATCAAAATTAACCGTATCTTCACCAACTTGACCATACAATTGAATTTCAAAACTGTCTTTTGAATCTTCTGAAAAATCAATTTTTGCACACATTTTAAAAGGTTCTTCCACAAGTTTGAAAAAGCTTACATCATCTTTTTCTTCAAAAACCCAGCCTTCACCTGCTTTATTCATATAATAATTATAAAAATCAATGGCATTTTCTTTATCCATTGCAAGATTGTTTGTCTGCATAGGGACAAACCTGCATGCAAGAAGCATTTGATATGCTTCAATTTCGTGTCTTATGTTACGTTTAACCCAGTAAATCATATCATCTTCTTTACGTTTTACCGTAACATAAGGTGTTTTCTCCGCTGTTTTTGAAAAAGGAACTCTTACTCCATCATATTCAAATTCTAATGATGCTTTCAACGATTGGTCATAATCTATACCAAGAGTTACAATTTTCTTTGGCGGACGCTGTTCAAGGAATAGTTTACTGATTGTTTCTGATACTTCAACATCAATTACTTCTTGTAATTTTGGTAATTCTTCATATATAAATTTACCTCCTTCAGCATCTTTCAAATCTGTAAATGTAGATTTAATAAGATTTTGAGGTAAAACGTTCATTGAAACATTAGTTGGAAATATAACATTTTTGTATCTTCCCCATTTGATTTGTCTTGAAAAATATCTTACTTCTTCAAACGGTATAATATCGTCCTTATCAGGTCTTTTCCAATATAATTCCAACATAATGTTGCCATTTTGAGAACTGTTTACGGATAAAACCAATCTCCATTCTTGGTTTGTAAATTTAATTCTGTTTTTTGTTTTTTCATCCAAGACTTCATCAGCAGCTGCCAACAGAGGAAACATTGGTGCAAATTTTGGTATAGGTATGTCATACCAGCCTGCTTTTTTATCTTGACGAGCAGTTTTTAAAATTTGTTGAAATACGGCAACTTCAACCCTTTGAGAATCATTTATAACAAAATTAGGGTCATTTTTTTGTGCTTCAAGCAAACCAAGTAGTATAGGCTCAATAGCTCTTACGACTTTTCCTGTTGCTCTTGACATTACAAGAACAGAGAAAAAATTAGGTTTTCTTTTTGGATTGAAGTGAAATATATAATTCCCTTTTGGTGCTTCGTCCAAAGTTGTATTTTCATCACTGTAATCGGCTTCAATACCAAATTTTGTTTCAAGCCAATCTTCGTAGGCATGTTCATCTATTGCTTTTATTGCAACAGCAACTGCATGCTTACACCATTCTTCTTTTAGCGGGCAATTGCATCTTGCTTCAACTTTATTTTTTTTAAAAATCAAATCCGTATTATATGAATCTTGAAAACTACCTTTGACCTTACCCATATAAAAATTTTTTTCAGGATAAGATTCAAGTATCATGTCCTTTGTATAATACTCGTATCCTCTTCGCCAGCTACCTGCTGTTGCATTATCTTTTAAATATTTGAAATTAAATTCAGGAGCACCCATTCTAATATAGGCTTCACTTTCTTTTTCTTACTTAAGGGTGTAACAACGGTTTAAGTACATACATACTATTACTCTTAAGATTACCGTAATTAAATTATTACACGAAAAATTTTAAATGCAAGCAAAAAATACTTTAAATGTATGATTTTCAAATTTGTATTATAATAGTAATATTATCCTATATATTGTACATGATGAGATATGGGGGATATGTAGAATGCCACAAGCGGCAAGAAAACAACAATCTTATTCAAGAACCTACGGATATCCGAGTGCTTATTCTTATACGGATATACCGGTAAAAGCAGTTCCGACAAAACATCAAAAAAAACAAATCCAAAATGCTATAAAAGCAAAAAATAAAACTCAAAGCAAAAGAGTTAATCCGATTGTTCAATTCATATCTTTGACTATTTTGGCATGTATTGGTTATTTTATTTTGCCAACAGCATTCAATGATATTACAATGCCGCTTTTAACCGGTAAACAAAAATATTCTCATGTAAAAACAAATTATTATAAAATATTATTCCCAACAACTAATTACATGCATAACACTATTTTTAACAACAGACGTGCAATGGCACCGGTTCAAACCAAAAAGCCTCTAATGACACCTTTATACAAAACTGAAGAACTAACTGCTCTTGAAACAGATTTGAAAGAATTAATGAAAAAATATCCGACAATAAAACCTGCTATTACTGTTTGGGATTTTAACACAGGTAAATACGCAGACATTAACGGTTCGGAAATTTACTCGGCAGCAAGTATTATTAAAGTTCCTGTTTTAATCAGTTTATTTAAATCTATTGAAGAAAATAAATTATCTATTTATGATGAAATGTATTTAACAAATTATTATAAAGCATCAGGTTCAGGTAATTTACAATACCACGAAAACGGCAAAAAACTTACAATAGATCAACTTGCTAAAACTATGATTCAAGATTCTGACAATTCGGCAACAAATATGCTTATGTCAAAACTTGGCTCAAT
The DNA here is from genome assembly GCA_905235155.1 of Candidatus Gastranaerophilales bacterium. Classification (GTDB taxonomy): domain Bacteria; phylum Cyanobacteriota; class Vampirovibrionia; order Gastranaerophilales; family Gastranaerophilaceae; genus UBA6984. The sequence goes on along the minus strand of CAJOKJ010000011.1, from coordinate 12,191 downwards.
GACCTCAATAAACACTGATATCAGACAATGGGGAATTAAAAATACTCATGTGCAAACTTGGCTTCCTGATTTAAAAGGAACAAATTATACAACAACAAATGATATGGCAACAATGTTATTTAATCTTGATAATCCAAGCTTTTTAAGTATTAATTCAAGAGAATATATTGTTGATTATATGAGCCATGTTAAAAATGACAGACTTATACCTCAAGGTCTGGGGGCAGGTGCAACATTTTTGCATAAAACAGGTGATATTGGTTCTATGCTTGGAGATGCAGGAATTGTATTCATGCCTGACGGAAGAAAATATATTGTAGTTATCATGGCAAACAGACCTTATAACTCATCACAAGGTAAATTCTTTATTCAACAAGCATCCAAGATAATTTATACTTACATGTCACATTTAAGTTAATTTACAAGTTTATATGCTTTCTTTAAGTTCATAATTTTTTCGTAAGACACTTCTATACAATCTTGAAGTGTCTTATCTTTTAGTGCTTTTCGAGCAATGTTTTCAATAATATCAATAGTTTTATCGTCTGAATATCTGTATAAAAACATATTTACACCTGCTCTTATTGACATTTCACAAGCATTATCATAATTATCTAATGCTTTCATTACCATATCATCAGAGCAAATTACACCTTGATAATACTTTCTTAAATAACTGATAACATTTTTACTAAGAGATGAGGGTATAACCTCGTTATCAAAACACGTACAATGTAAATGGGCAACCATAACCATATCTGCTAAATTTTCTTTTATCAATGTTTTAAATGGTTTTATATGTATTTTTTCCATTTCTTCTAATGGCAATTCAATTCTTGGTAAAGTTAAATGACTGTCACAATTTGCATCACCATGACCGGGAAAATGCTTTATACAAGAAATAATATTATTTTTTCTATATATATTTATTACGGTTTTTGCACCTTCAATAACTTCATCAGAGTTTGAAGAAAATGCCCTTTCACCTATAATCGGATTTTTAGAATTTGTGTTTACGTCACAACATGGTGCATAATTCAAATTTATTCCATATTCTTTTAGTTCGTCTGAAATTTTTTGAGTTTGTGCTTCTAAAAAATCCAAACCTTTTTCATAAGCAAATTTTGCACTTAAATATCTTTTTCCACCCCAAATATTTTCAGTTCTTTCAACTCTGCCACCCTCTTGGTCAATAGAAAAAAAAGGCATGGTTTTGGCATGGCATGACAAGTCTTTTATTAAATTTTTAAAATCCTCTTTTGACTGTATATCATCTTTAAAGAAGATAACACCACCAAGCCCTTTGTTTAAAGCACTTTTAAGGTTATCACCTTTACATCCGAGTACAAACATTTGATACAACTTTTGTATGATTTCCATACAAATAATCATACATTTAATTGAGGTCAAATTGCAAGTTTTTTTGTATCATATAAACACAAGGGGACGGGTAATGAAAAAATTATTAATACTAACTTTATCAGCGATATTTGTAATTGTTGCATTTACAATGGATGCTTCAGCAGCCAAAAAGGCAAAAAAAATTAGTGCCGAAGATATGGATGCCATGACAACAACTATTGATACGCTAACTAAAAAAGTCTATGGACACGCTTTACTATCACCTGAAGATAATCAAAATTTGATTGAAGTAAAAATTAAACTTGATAATCAAATGCTTATGGCACCAGATCCAACTTTAGCACCACTGTATTACAAAGCAGGAGATTTATACAGAAAAAGAGAAATGAAGCAAGAAGCAGTTGAATGCTACCAAACAATTTTAGAAAACTTTGCTGATACAGCATTAGCACCAAAAGCACGTACAGCACTACGAGCAATGGGAATACAAGTTGCGGATCCTGTTCAAAAAACAGCATCCGAAGATGAGGAAGAAGAATAGGGATAGAAATTTAACAGACAACATTTTTAGGCGATTTTGTATTCAAAATCGCCTTTAATTTTATTTATTCAACAGAAAAGCGGCACAAGCATTGCTTGTGCCGCTTTTTGACTATTCAAAAACTATTTTACTAATTCTTTGAATTTTTTACCTGCTGAAAATGCAGGAACTGTTTTTGCAGCAATTTTGATTTCTTTACCTGTTTGTGGGTTTCTACCATTTCTTGCAGCACGTTTACGTGGTTCAAAAGTACCAAAGCCAACTAATGTAACTTTTTTACCTTTAGCAACAGTTTTTTCAACTGTATCAACAATAGCAGAAATTACGTCTGCTGCTGCTTTTTGAGAAACTTTTGCTTTTTTTGAAACTTCTTTTACTAATTCTTCTTTGTTCATTTTAAACCCCTTTCCTGTAAATTATGAACTATACTCGCATCCTGCTTAATTACATGCCCGTAATCCATACAAGACGCTTAATACAAATCTTATTATACACATAAAAGTAATTTTTACAAGCATTGTAACGTATTTTTTATTTAAAAATCTTTACAATTAGCGAGTTTTGACATTTTATTAATATAAAATCTATCTTATTCTGGCAAAAGTAATATTTTTATAAAAATATTGCAAAATTTGATAGCCATAATATCCTTGTTTTGCAAGGTTATTAGCACCATGTTGTGACATACCCACACCATGACCGTTCTTTTTTATATTTCCGTCAAAGGATGGTACTGACCTTACATAAGGTAAATCCCTACTCCAAACTTGCCCTGCTGTAACAGTTTGCCCCCCTGCTGATGCTGAGTAATATGCCGGAATTATTTTTGCATCATACAAAATTACTATACCTTCTGTATCTTTTACCGCCTGGTCGGTATTATCTGTTTCGGCAGAAGCACCATTGTACGCTTGATCTTCAGGTGTATCTTTTAAATCATATCCATATTTACCACGTTTTCCTAAGTTTGCATAAGCATAACTTCTTGCTGCAACCGCTTGTGCTTTATGTGCTTCAAAAGCCCAGCTTGAAGGCATTTCTGATGGAACTACACCTCTTAAATAATCTTCCATATCAAGTTTATTTATTAAAACCAATGCACCATTTATATTTTTAACAATAAAAATACCTCTATACCATTTGCTTTTTGCACTTACATACCCGTCATCATCAGGTCGTACCGCTATTTCGTCTGTATCTAAGCTGTAATATTTTCCGCCTATTTTTATTAATATATTATTGCTATCCGCACGAAATTCATAATTACGCATCGGGTCGAGCATGTATATTGTTTTATTTGTTCTTGAATTTATTACAGGAGCATAAGTTGATGTTCCTAAACGTAAAGTAGAAACATTCGTAATCAAACCTATTTTTATATCATGAGCACAAACAGGCTGAATAAAAAACAGCGTAACCAAACAAACAATTATAATTCCAACTTTTTTCATGATTTACATACTATCCTGACAGTATTATAAATCAAAACAACTAAAAAGTTAATTATGCTTGTTTTTTGTCTTCTTCGTACGGTTTAATGCCTAATTTATCACAAATCCAGCCACCTGCTTTTCTTGCATATTTAGGAGCATATATTGTTGCTAAAGAATAACCGATACCAACAATTAATGCAGGTAATTGTCCCATGCCCTTTGTATTTTTAGAAAAATCACCAACTTTTTGAGCAACAGAATTTAGGCATTTTGTATTTTTTACAATTTCCGGAGCTGTATGTAACATAAAATGTTTTGCAGCAAATTTAGCACTCCAACCTAAAGTTTCTTCAATACCTTTTCTTAATGGTGAACTTGATTGGAAAACTTGAACTGCTGATTTGCACATTCCGATTTCGTCACCTTGTTTTGCAACATTAACAAACAAATTAACATTTTTTAAAGAGTCGCTGTTTTCTGATGCTTTTGTAAATGAATCAACAACACCTTTTGCTGCTGTACCCCAACCATTATCAATTTTAGCAAGTTTTTCAGTAACTTTAACAGCATTACCTACGGCACAGAAAGTAGCTAATTTATCACCTTTAGCGGCTTTCTTTAAATTTCTTACTAATGATATTGATTCTGATATATAATTTGATGACATTTTATTTATTTAACCTTTTTTCTATCCGAAATAATATTTTTGATATTCACCGTTTGAATTTTTGTGATTGTCAGGCGGATCTGATTTTGCAAGTCCTAACTTATCTGCTACCCAACTTCCTGCTTTTCTGAATGCGGCTGATCCTAACATTGAACCTGCTGTAAATGCAACACCGTAAACTATTGCAGGTATAACTTTAAATGGCCCGCCTTTTGCATTGCAGAACTTAACCATTGCATCATTTGCTTGTTTTATACCTTTTATATTTGCTATGCTTTTGGCATGCTTAATCATTGCACCTTCCACAATCAACATGCCTGCAAAATCACTGCCTTCTTCCATAAATGCTCTTGCCGGAGAATCAGATTTCAAAACTCTTATACCTGCACAAATACCTGAAATAGGGTCAGTATTACGGCAAAGTTTAACACCTGTTCTTACAGCCTGACCTATCTTACTTCCTTTTGTAACATTATCAAATGTATCAACTATTGTTGAACAAAGTTTTGTTGTTGCTTCAGTCCCTTGACCTGATGCCAGTTTTGTTATCAATTTTGACGCATGACCCACTGTTGAAGCATGTCTTAAAATATTTCCATCCTTAGCCTTTTGATAGTTACCAACTAAAGATATTATTGATGATACGTAATTTGCCATTTCCTTACACTAATAAATCTAACTTATGTACCTACACATATTTAAAAAGTCCCTAAAAGCATGAAAATTGCTTATTTTTAGATACTTTGTTAACTTATGTAACACAATTATTACTACCTTAGTAACATTTTTATTATATCAATTTTTCCTACAAATGCAATAATAGTCGCATTTACACTTATTATTTTTTAACAAATTTTGAGATGAAATTTGTATTGTATTTATATCGTTTAATATTTTTTTCAACTTTTCTATATATATTACTTCTATGTTTTTGGAAAATTTTATAGATTTTTCTTTATTATTTTTCAAATCTATGTATATAAATGTCAAAGAATTATATTTTTTTATAATTTTGTCCGCACAAAGCAAATAGACCATTGTTTGATAGTCATATTCGGGATTTTGCGGAATTGCCCCTGTTTTGTAATCTAAAATATAATAGTCTTCATTATTTTTTACTAAAGCATCAAGACGACCGCCAACCCAATTATTTTCAAGTTTGCAAGATAATTGATACTCGCTATTTACAACTTCATATTTAAAATATTTTATATTTTTTAAATAATTCCAAATATTTTGTTCTTCATTGGTCAACGATTTTTCAAGTTTAGAAATATCATAGCTTTTCAAATAATAATTTGCCATAGCATGAATATTTTTACCTTTCGCATAAATATATTTGTTTTGAGGTAGATTAATTTTATCCGAATAAATATAAACAAATTTTTGCGGACATTCTTCAAAAGTTTTCAGCATTGCAGGAGATATTATCATTTTGATACCCCTTTCAACAATTTTTCAAAAATTATATTCGGAGTTTGTTGTTGAACTTTACCATAAGTTTTTGTTTCTTTTGCGACTGTGAATGTTATTTGCTTCTTTGCCCTTGTAATTGCAACATATAACAATCGCAAATTTTCCGCTATTTGTTCTTTTTTCAAGTCTGTTTCCGATTTACTCTTGTAACATGGATTTAATTGTCTTATTTGCTCAATAAAATCAGAATTTTTCTTTAATTCCATTTGTTTTATATCAAACGGAAGTGATTTTTCCGTTAATTCAGGAATAAAAACATAATCAAATTCATCACCCTTTGATTTATGATATGTCATTACTTGAATTTTACCCTCTAAAAATTCTCTGTCAGATTCATCTTCTTCGGAGAAAAATTTAAAACCACTTAAATTTGGTCGTTTTGCAAGAGCATCCAGTTTTTCTAAAATGCTTGTAAAATCTCGATTTGAAGATGATAGCCTTTTGATAAGCGTTGAAATTAAATAGACATTTGATTTTTCAATGTCGCTTTTGTGATAATTTAGCCCTATTTTTACTGCAATTTCTTCTATCGGTAAATAAGAAAAGCTTAGCCAATATACTACATCCCAGTAGTAAGTTGCCAAATCAATATTCATTTCATCAACATCGGATAAAACAAAAGGTTGTTCAAGATTTCTTATTTCTACTTGCAAACGAGGTTTATAAAAACCGTTTTCGGCAAGAATTTCGTATGAACTTGCAATAACTTCATTATCAAATGGGGTTTCTATCATTTTCAAAACAGCATAAATTGTTCTGTACACATTTTTTTGAGCCAAACACTCTGAACGTGAAATGCTTTTAAATCCTGAATTTGTAACAAAAGAAAGCCAGCTTCCTACCTGATAATTACTGCGTAAAAGAATACCTATTGTCGCTTTAGGATTTTTTGTCAAAATATCTTTTATTTGTTTAATAATATAATTTTTTTCTGCAAAACCGTTTTCAAAGATAAAAGATTTCACAGCTCTATCGGATATTGGATTTTTAGATTCAACAGGCTTCATAAAAATTCTGTAAAAAGCATTTTTATATTCTTCTTTCTTTTCTGCCATTATTATCAGATTATTTGCAAGCTTCCAAACATCGTGGCAACATCTTTGAGAACAGTCCATTTCAACACTTTGACTTTCTTTTATAAATTTTCTAAATCCATCCGTATCCGCATTTGAAAAAGTTGTTGTAATTGCTTGATTTATATCACCGCAACGGATTAAATTTTTGTTTTTTGAACTTAAAAGTCCGATTAATTGTTGCTGTATAGAAGATGAATCTTGTGCTTCATCTTCTATTATATATTTACATATATCCTGATAATGATTTAATATATCTTCATTTTCTTTTAACAATTTTACGGACGATAACAGCATATCATCATAATCTATAAGATTTTGTGCAATCAATTCGCTTTGATACTTATTATAAAAATCTATAAATTTCTTAATTTTTAAATTACTATTTTCCTTTGGTAAGACACCTCCCCCGAGTTTAAAAACAGATATTGCCCTATCATAATCTTCTATTTCATATTTACTTAATTTTAATTCCTTTGCAACTCTTTGTACAATGCCTCCTCTTTGAGAATCATCACAAATTTCAAAATCTGATGAAAAACCAAGACGCTCGAAATTTGAATTATCCTTTAAAATTCTAAGTGCCAGACCATGAATTGTACTTATATTTGGCAATTTTGAATTTTCGGTATTTATACTTTTAATTCTTTCTCTAAAATTTCTTGCCGCAGATTCCATATAAGTTAAAACAAAAATATTTTCCGGATTTATTCCATTATTTAAAAGTTTTATAATTAACGCAAGCAAAATTGTAGTTTTTCCAGCACCGGGAACGGCAGAAATAGCCATTCTACCACTTTTATATTCAAGAACAGGTTTTTGGTCATTTCGTGGAGTAAACTTTAATGAAGTCGTTTTAATTTGTTCTTCACTTTGTTTTAAATATTGCTCTATACCACCATAATTTTCTACACCCAAACCGTCAAAAAGACTTGAATACGTGTATATATATTCCTTTGCACAAAGAGTTAATTTTCTTAAAACTCTTGCCGTTTTTTGTCTTGCAAGCGTAATATCATCTTCAATTGTATATTTATCTTTATTCCAATCGGTTTGAAATACCCAAGCGTTATAAAGGGGCCCTGTATCGTTTTTAACCCATTCTGAAGATGATACATCAAGCCATAATTGAAATTTTGTTTTTATTTGATTATCTATAATTTTTTGAGGAGTTGCAATAATTAAATCTGTTTCTCCTACTTCCATTGTTGAATAAGGATTTTCTGCAATGACTGAATTTTCTATCTGCAAAATTACATTTACTTTATCTAAGTCTGTCCCAAAAACATCTTCAAAATCTTGTAATTCTTTTATAAAAAATGAAAATTTGTTTATTTCGTTTTTGGTTGCCATTCTAAAATTAAAAATTTCATTATATATTTTAAAAACTTGTTCTGATAGTCTTAATTTACTATTTTTAAGTGCTTCTACAAGAAATTTGAATTTTGAATATTTGTCTGTGTAATCAGAATGATTAAACTCATAATCAATAAGTTTTTTAGTTTTTGCAAACTGCTCTAATATTGCTTTACAATGCCTTATTGGGATTTCTAAAATATCTGATAAAATTATCCTCAAATCGTATTCTGTAAGATTATTCTTTAAATCAGTATTTAATTTTAAAATAGTTAAAGCAGAATGAACATAAGGATTTTGAATTAATTTTTCATTGCCTGACAAAAACAACAAATTTGCATTTTTAATATTTTCTCTTAAAGAAAATTTGAGCATATCATCAATTATTGGTGTAACAATTACAATATCAGACGGGTAAAAACCTTTTTGTAAAATATCTTTTACTCTTAGAATAGCCAAATCAATCATAGAAGCACGTTTTGAAGGTGAAATACAAGAAAAATATTTTAAGATTGAATTTTTACCAAGTTGTATATTTTCATATAAATTTTGTGCATCAGAAGATAATTTTGACGTATTTTGCAAAACTTGAGGTTTATCATTAGTTAATTTTTCAATTTTTTTATAAATATTTTTATCGGCACTTAAATACCCTGTTCTGCTTGAACCATACTCATCACATGCAACAAAAAACCCTGTTAATTTAGGTTTTAAATATGACAAAAAATCATAACAAACAGGTGTTATTTCATCAGCATCATCAACCAATACATATTTTATTCCATTAAAAATATCTGTATTTTTATACAAATAATTAAACAACAGTGTTTGTCTTAAATAATCAAAACTTCTTAAATTTAGGGTTTTTGAAAGTAATGATTTTATAGTTTTTTTAGTATCCTCTGAAAAACCCTCTTTCAAAACTTTTTCAGAACGCCATTTTACATCTTCATCCGTTAAATTATTTTGGATAATTAATGAATAGCGTCTAAAAAGCTGTTGTAACAATGATTTTTTAGAATTATAACCTTCAAATTTTATATCTTTAATTATATCTTTAAACAAAAATTGAGAAACTTCTAAACCAATCATATTAGGAATAATAGCAGTCTTACCGCTTTTTAGTATATTTTCCAAACATGCCCAATTATCAACAACAGTGTTATAAACCAGTCCAAAAAATGAATATACTTGCAGCTTTTCAATGCAAGAAACATTCAATAGCGGCAAAACACTATTTACAAAATGTTCTTTTGCGGACGAATTATTTACAAGCACAAGAACTTCATTTGAAGAAATGCCCGAGTTAATCAATCGGGCATATTCTTCAATTAATATTTGAGTTTTATTTGATGATATAGAACCGTCAATTAGCATTTTCTGGTTTTAATTTCATCCATAATCATATCAACAAATTCATCAACGGTTTTTGTACCTATTTGTCCAACACCTCTTTGTCTTATTGCAACAGAATTTGATTCTTGCTCTTTATCACCTACAACAACAACATAAGGAACTTTTTTATCTTGCAAGTTTTCTCTGATTCTGTAATTCATACTTTCCGAACGATCATCAAGGTACGCTCTTACACCACTGTTACGAAGTTTTTTATAAACTTTTTCGGCAAAATCTGCGTGTTTTTCATTTGAAATAGGAACAACAGAAACTTGAGTAGGTGCAAGCCAAGTTGGGAATGCTCCGGCAAAATGTTCTATTAAAATTCCGTGAAAACGCTCCATTGAACCGAAAATTACACGGTGCAACATAACAGGTGTTTTTAATTGACCGTCTTTATCTTGATATTTAATATCAAATCTTTCAGGTAAATTGAAATCTAACTGAATAGTTGCACATTGCCAAGTTCTGCCAATAGCATCTTTTACTTTGAAGTCAATTTTTGGACCATAGAAAGCACCATCACCTTCATTTATATCATATTTCATGCCTCGTTTGTCCATTGCTTCTTTTAAACCGGCCTCTGCAAGTTCCCAATTTTCAAGTTTACCGACATAACTTTCAGGACGAGTTGACAATTCAACTTCAAAATCCATGTTAAATATTTTCATAGTATCTGCAACAAAATCAATAACACCGTTGATTTCGTCAACTAATTGTTCGGGAGTGCAGAAAATATGAGCATCATCTTGTGTAAAACCTTGAACACGAGTTAAGCCGGATAAAGCACCTGATTTTTCTTTTCTGTAAACAGTACCCAATTCAGCCATTCTTAATGGCAATGAACGATATGAATGTCTGTTTGATTGATAAATCAATATATGGAACGGGCAATTCATTGGTTTTACTATATATTGTTCGTCATCTTCATTTTCTTTTTGTATAAAGAACATGTTTTCTCTGTAATGGTCTATATGCCCTGACAATTCCCATAATTTTGATTTTGCAATTTGAGGTGTATTTACAATCACATAACCTCTTTTTCTGTGTTCTGTTCTCCAATAATTTTCAATTTCTTCACGAACAGTTGCCAAATTTGGATGCCATAAAACAAGACCTCCGCCAATTTCTTCTCTTACAGAGAACAAATCAAGTTGAGTACCGAGTTTTCTGTGATCACGCTTTTCAGCTTCTTCAAGTACATGAAGATAATTTTCCAAATCTTCTTTGTTCCAAAATGCAGTTGCATAAATACGTTGGAGCATTTTATTTTTTTCATTACCTCTCCAATACGCACCTGCTATTTTCAATAACTTAATTGCATTTCCTTTAATATAACTTGTATTAGGAACGTGAGGCCCTGCACAAAGGTCATTAAACAAAACTTTTCCGTCTTTATCTTTTGTTAAATACAAAGTAGGAGCATCGTTTCTGTGTTCTTCTAAAAGTTCTGCTTTGTAGATTTCGCCTTGTGATTTAAATTCATTAATTTGAGCATCAACATCTTCAACTGAAACTTTTTCAAAAGAAAGATTTTGTTTTAAAATTTCTTTCATTTTTTCTTCAATTTTTACTAAATCTTCTTGAGTAAAAGTGTGTTCATCCAAATCAAAATCGTAATAAAACCCTGAATCAGTTGCAGGTCCTATTGCCAATTTTGCGTGCGGAAACAAGCTTTGAACAGCCTGTGCCATAATATGAGATGCAGAGTGTCTTAACACATGCAACGTTTCATTATTTTTTTCCATTACAATCCCTTTCAATAAATGTACCTTTATATATAATTATATACCACTTAAAGAATTTAAATACAAATATTAAGCAGTGTTTTAGCAAGCTATTGTTTTATTAAACATATTCACTTTGAAATACATCTAAAACAGGGCATTTATAATACTACTTAAAAATAATTTACATCAAATAGATGAAATCATGTTGATTTTTTAAAAAACATCATTAAACATGTCGTGTAACATTATGACGTAGCATGGAGATACATTATGGGCATGGCAGCTTCGCAGGCAAGATTTTTAAATCTTACCGCAAGAAAAACAAATATAGAATTTGAAGGGGCACAGATTAACCAACAAAGAACGGCATTATCTAACGAATCGGCTAATTTGTACAATCAGATGTTAGGACTTCAAGTTCCAACACCACCTAATACTCAAGATTACACAAAAGTAGAGTATTCATTTATCATGCCAGGTGGTAACGACGAAGCCAATATTTCACAAATTGTTAAAGATGCATCAGGAACTTACACGGTTGTATTTTCATATAAAACGGTTGAACTTGGCATGGCACCTTGTACGGACAATCAAAAACCTAAAGTTGTAAATTTAGGTACTGAAACTACACCAAACTACCAGATTACAACAAAAAGCGGTAAAGTATTCAACCTAACAAAATATGATGGCAGTGAAACCGGTACACCAGAACAACAAGAACAATATAAATTGCATAATGACGCAGTTGTTGCATTAATTGGAAGCGGTACAACAGAAACAGCATATTTTGTAAATGTAGGAACAGAAGAACTTCCTAAATATGAATACTTTATTGGCAGTGAACTTAAAACAGCAACAGCAACAGGTGCTCAATCAAACGCAGTAACATATTATACCGCATCTGATGTTGAAACTTTCAAGGAGGATAAATATTCACCTTGTACAGTAAGCCGTGATACGCAAAATCGTGTTCAAAGCTTTACCGTTACACCTGCAACAGGAACACCTACAACTTTTGCGGTTACAACAAGCACAGTTACTGATGAAGCCGCATATAACGACGCAATGAATGAATATACATATAAATCTTACTTATATGAACAAGAAATGAATAATATTAATGCTAAATCTTCTATTATTCACGCTCAAGACAGAGAA
>CAJOKJ010000010.1 GCA_905235155.1 Candidatus Gastranaerophilales bacterium | reverse complement strand
GTTTTTGAAATTAAATCTTTGTTACTTGTTGTCATAATTAGTTCTCCTTGTTTGTTATTTAAAAACAAAACATGTAACTAATTACTTGACATGTACAATGCGAGGGCGAAAGCCCGAAGCAATCCAGCTTTTGTCAGTTTTAAAAGGTCGGAAATTGCTTGAGTTGAAATGTCCGGAATGTCCGATTTTTGTAACATTAATGTCCGCAAAAAGACTTTTGAAATAGTAAACATTACACCCAAATGCCGACAAAATCTAAATTACACAAAATGACAAAATAGGTAATTTGAAATAATTTATTGATTATATGTGAAAAATTTGATAAAATTGACTTATGAATAGCTTAATTGAAGTGAAAAATCTTATTTACGAAATCAGAGGTTATAAGGTCATGTTGGATAGTGACCTTGCTGAACTTTATGAAGTTCAAACTTTCAGATTGAATGAAGCTGTGAAGCGTAATATTGAGCGATTTCCAAGTCATTATATGTTTCAATTAACAAAAGATGAGTATAAACTTTTGACATCGCAAATTGCGATATCAAAAAAAGGACGTGGCGGAAGAAGAACAATGCCATACGTTTTTACAGAACAAGGTGTTGCGATGTTATCTTCGGTCCTTAATTCCGCGAGAGCTATTCAAATAAATATCAAAATTATTGATACATTTGTACAAATGCGTCAATGGGCATTAGATAACAAAGAATTAACAAAAAGAGTTGCAGATATTGAAAACTATCTGATGAATTATGCAAAAGATAACAACAAAGAAATAGAAAAAATATACGAAGCTATTGATTTACTAATGGACAGAACAAAACCAAGAAAAATAGGGTTTAATGTTGATGAAAAATAAAGTACTTTTTAGTATATTTGCAATATTAATGTTTACCCAACCTTGCTACGCCGATGGAGGACTTCCGCTTTGGATTTGGTCTGCACAAAATGCTTTTTCTATATGTGCAATTAACATACTTGGTGGACCTGTTTCTGCAATATTTTTAGGTTTAATATTTTTATTTTTTGTAATACTCATTGAACTGTTAGTTTTTTGTTTTATAGATAAAAAGAAACAAATTAAACTACAAAAAAAAGTAGAAGTAATAAGTTTATCTAATATAAATTCTACAATTGCAGGTTTTTTAATAACCTTTCCTTTGGTATACTTAACATTAGTTTTTGGTGGCTCTGATTCTGAAATGGGTGTTGCAATCATGGGACCTGGATTTGGGATACTAACAATACCTTTGCATATTGGTTGTTTTATTTTATCTTATTTCATTGAATTTTGGACAATGAAAAAACTTTTATCGAATGAAATTGATATTTCTATAATCAAAAAAACTACGTTATGGGCAAATATATGGACTTATTTTATTCTTAATCCTTTTACAATTACGGTTTTGTTTGTTGTTCTTCTTAGCTTGTTCATAAAATAATACTTAAATTCTTTGTTAAAAATTCTCAAACCGACTGTTATTTTACATGAACGATAGAAAACAACTCCAATGCGTGCCTGCTTTTGTTGCCTCGCAACTTGTAGCAGCTGCATTGAAAATTTCACAAATTTTCTCTGCACATATAACTTACTTAATTCAAACAAGAATATCTTGTTTCTGTTATTATAGATTGTATAAAAAGCTTTACTTCATTTAAATTTTGATGTTGAATGACATTATTGAACAATTGTTAATATTGTATAGATAGGATTTATTAATATGTTACAAAAAATTATAAGTTTTATTGGAATATTTATTTTTCTTCTGATTGCATATCTCTTTAGTAGTAACAAAAAGGCTATTAATATTAAAACTGTTATAATTGCTCTTTTCTTTGAATTTATTACAGCAATGGCAATTTTTTTATTACCTAAAAGCAGAGATGTTTTATTAGCATTCAGTAATTTCTTTACTAAAATTATTGAAGCCGCCAGAGAAGGTATTGTATTTGTTTTTGGCTCTTTGGGAGCTGCAAATTCCGAACAGGGATTTATTTTAATATTTCAAAGTTTAACATTTATAATAATTTTTTCTGCACTTTGCAGTTTATTATATTATTTAAGAGTTTTACCGTTTATCATTGTAACAATAGCCAAATTTGTAAAAAAATTCTTTGGTATAAGTGCTGTTGAGGCAATATGCTCCGCAAGCAATATCTTTGTAGGTATAGAATCTTTTACCAGTATAAGACCTTATTTTCGTTCAATGACAAAGTCTCAGTTATTTTTAATTTTTACTGTTTTTATGTCAACAATTGCTTCTTCAATGTTGGCATTATATGTATCGCTTCTTCGTGATAAAATTCCAACAATCGCAGGTCATTTGGTTGGTGCAACAGTTTTATCTGTTCCTGCGGCAATTATGATTGCTAAAATAATGGAACCTGAAACCGAAGCACCTGAAATAAATGAAATAAAAATGGAAATTCCGGATAGTGCAAAAACTTTTACAGGAAGCATTGTCAATGGTGCAACAGATGGCGGTAAAATGATAATGGGAATTACAGTGTTGCTTGTTGCCGTAATTGGAATATTAGGTATAATAAATTTGTGTTTAAGTTATTTTACTGATATTACAATAGGTCAAATTTTGGGGATTTTATTTAAGCCGGTTGCTCTTTTGATGGGAATAAGTACGCAAGATGCAACCTTCGTGGGTGAACTTTTGGGTACAAGGTTAATTATGACAGAGGTTCCGTCTTATGTAGCTTTAAGTCAGGCCATGAACGCAGGTACTATTTCTGCTCATAGTGCAATGGTAGCTTCTTATGCATTATGCGGTTTTACAAGTATTGAATCTTTAAGTATAGCAATTGGTGGAGCAGTTTCTTTAGTACCTGAAAGAACTGAATTAATAACATCAATTTGTTATAAAAGCTTGCTTGCTGCAACAATTACAACACTAATTACAGGAACTGTTGCAGGATTATTTTATATCAATTAGATATAGGTAGATTTTCTGATAATATTCTTCAACTGCTTGAATGAATATGAACTTTAAAATTGAAACGGGGGAGTAGTTATAAATGAATGCAAAAGATTTATGTACCTGTAAAAATACAAAATGCAAATTACACCCATTAAATCACGAATTGGGCTGTACTCCTTGTATTGAAAAGAATTTAAAAATGGACGAAATGCCAAATTGTTTTTTTGATAAAATTGACCCCGAGCATAAACGTAAAGGTGCAAAAACAAAAGATTACGCAGAATTTTATATAAATGAGGTAGAACAATAATGAAGTGGCTGATGCTATTACTTGCAGGAATATTTGAAATTATATGGGCTATTGCAATGAAATATTCAAACGGTTTTAGCGTTTTAATTCCAACAGTAATTACTGCTGTTACATATATTTTAAGTGCCGTATTTTTAGCATTAGCTTTAAAATATCTTCCTCTCGGAATGGCTTATGTTATGTGGGTTGCTTTTGGAATAATCGGAACTACAATTCTTGGAGTTTTGTTATTTAGCGAAAAACTAACCGTTTTGCAAATAATATCTGTAATTCTGATTATTATCGGTATTATTGGGTTAAAACTTTTTGCAAAACAATAAATGAAAAGAACAATTAAAAATGAATAGTAAAAATAATTATAACAATAATAATAAAATTGCTTTAGTCCTTGAAGGCGGTGCTATGAGAGGCTTATATACCGCAGGTGTTTTAGATGTGTTTATGCAAAATGATATTAAGGTGGATACTATTTTGGGAGTTTCAGCAGGTGCTTTGTTTGGAATAAATTACAAATCAAAACAAATAGGAAGAGCTTTAAGATATAACCTAAAATACGCACATGATAAAAGATATATGGGTATGTATTCTCTTATTACGACGGGTGATGTTATGAACAAAGATTTTTGCTTTAACAAACTTATTTATGAATTGGATCCGTTTGATATAGAAACTTATAACAAATCAAAAGTTGAATTTTATGCAGTTGTTACTAATGTTGAAACAGGAAAAGCAGAATATATCATGATAAAAGACGGTGGCAAGGATTTGGAATATTTAAGAGCTTCTGGTTCTATGCCATTTGTATCAAATTTAGTAGAAATTAATGGGAATAAATATTTAGACGGTGCTGTTGCAGACCCTATTCCCTTAAAGAAAGCAATTGAAATGGGTTACGAAAAGATTATTGTTGTTCAGACAAGACCTGCTGATTATATAAAATCAAAATCTTGGCTTCCTTTTAGCTTAGTGTATAAAAAGTATCCCGAATTTGTCAAAACTGCTAAAAATGCTTATATAAATTATAATGAAATCTTAGATTTAATAAGAATACAAGAAAATGAAGGTAAAATCATTGCTTTAAGACCTAGCGAAAAAATAAAAATGCATAGGGTTGAAAAGAATCTAAATAAATTACAAGCAATTTATGACGTAGGGGTGAAAGATTGTAATAATAATCTTTCAAAAATAAAAGAGTATATTTATGGATAACGGTAAGAGTTTTAAGCTTTTTTTATCAAAATTTCACTCAATACATTAGATATTATAGAATTTTTATTAATATTTATTGATATTGCATAGAAGCCGACTATAATGTAAAATTCAATCAAAATAAGAGATACTAAATCTTAAAATGACTTTATAGTTAATAGTTTTTGATATTTAAAACTATTAAGTTTGTTTTTTTTAAATTTTTAGTTCAAATTTGACCAGCGGTGACTATTATTATACTCAAACATAAGATACTTTGTTGTATATTGATTTACAATTTTTTTTATTGCACTATAAAATAAAGGAGATTTGTTATGAATATTTTATTATCAAATGATGATGGTATCCATGCCAATGGTATAAGAGCTTTATCTGAAAAATTATCCGCTGATTACGATATATATATTATTGCTCCAAATCAAGAACGTTCTGCGGCAGGACATTCAATTACTTTAAATTCTCCGCTTAGAGTTGAAGAAGTTGATGCACAATATGGTGCAGTGCGTGCTTGGGCAGTTTCAGGTACTCCCGGTGATTGTGTTAAAATCGGTGTTAGTGCTATTTTATCTGACAATGAAAAACCTGATTTAATTGTTTCCGGAATTAATCACGGTCCTAATTTGGGACACGATATCATTTATTCCGGTACTGTTAGTTGTGCTATTGAAGGTGCAATGATGAATATTCCAAGTATTGCCGTTTCACTTAACTTGTTTAAACCTTCTTTAGATGATTTAAATTTCTCAGCTGAATTTGTTAGCAGTCTTATTCCAAAACTGGATAAATTTAATTTTCCTGAAAAATCTATTTTGAATATAAATATACCGGGTATTGCAAAAGATGATATTACCGGTGTTGCTGTTACAGAAATGGGTGGAAGAATGTTTACTGATAACTACGAAAAACGTATTGACCCCAGAGGCAAAGTATACTATTGGATGGCAGGAAAATTATTTACCGATAAAGATAATGAAAACACTGATATTACCGCAATTAGACAAAATAAAATTTCAATTTCACCATTAACGTTTAATTTGACACGAAAAGATATTACAAATGACTTAAATACCATATTGTGTCATGATGATATTTGTAATTGGTTCTAAATAATAAAAGGTCTGAATTTCAGCCGACCTTTTATTTATTTATTTATTTATTCTTCATATTTTTTTAAGATAATCGAAGCATCATGACCACCAAAACCAAATGAATTTGACATTGTATATTTTAAATCAGCTTTAATCGCATTATTTGCAACGTAATTTAATTTTGGTAATTCAGGGTCAAGATTTTCAAGATTTATTGTTGGAGGAACAATTCCTTCTTCCATTGCTTTTATGCAAACGATTGCTTCAACTGCACCGGCAGCACCAAGTAAGTGACCGTGCATGCTCTTTGTTGAACTTACTTTTAAATGAGAATTTTTATCTGTTTCGCCAAATACTTTTGATATTGCAAGTGCTTCACCTACATCTCCGACATGTGTGCTTGTTCCGTGAGTGTTTATGTAATCTATATCTTCTGCTTTTATTCCTGCATCTTTTAAAGCAAATTCCATAGCTTTTGCGGCAGACACTCCTGTTGGATCAGGGGCTACAATGTCGTAAGCATCACAAGTTTGACCATAGCCGACGATTTCTGCAATAATCTTTGCTCCACGTTTTTTTGCGTGTTCCAATTCTTCTAAAACAAGAACTCCTGCACCTTCACTCATAATAAAACCATCTCTGTCAACATCATAAGGTCTTGAGGCTTTTGTTGGTTCATCATTACGTTTTGAGAGAGTTCTTGCTGCTGAAAATGCACCAACACCCATATTACATACAGTTGCTTCTGTTCCTCCAGTAACCACAACATCCGCATCACCGTATTGGATAGTTCTCATTGCATCGCCTATTGATTGAGTTGATGTTGCACAAGCAGAAACAATTGCTTTGTTTACACCTTTAAATCCGTATTTTATTGCAACTTTGCCTGCTGCCATGTTTACAATCATTGCGGGAACAGTAAATGGTGAACATTTTGTATATCCTCTATTTAACATTGTAAGGTGATTTTCTTCAATAGTATGATATCCGCCTGCTGCTGATGATACCAAACAACCAACACGGTATTCATCTTCATTTTCCATGTTTAATTCTGATTGTTTTACGGCTTCTTCACTTGCAACAAGTGCATATTTTATAAAGTTATCCAAACGCTTTGTTTCTTTCACATCCATATATTGTGTTTCATCATATTCCGGAACAACTCCGTATATGTGAGTTGTTTGTTTTTCAGCGTCTATTCTTGGCGGCTCTACATAAGTAATACCGCTAACACCATTTTTTACGGCATTCCAAAATTTATCAACACCTATTCCATAAGATGTTATTGCACCAATACCTGTTATTACTACTCGTCTTTTTTCCATATTAATACCTCTTTCAATTAATAAAGAGGACGTCGACAATTAAGCGATATCCTCTTTATTTGTTATTGTAAAAATTTAATATCACTCAATTAAGAATGAGCTTCAATGTAGTTTACTGCATCTTGAACGGTTTGAATTTTTTCTGCTTCTTCATCAGGAATTTCGCAACCGAATTCTTCTTCAAAAGCCATAACCAATTCAACTGTGTCTAAAGAGTCAGCACCTAAATCGCCTGTAAAGCTAGCTTCAGGAGTTACTAAGCTTTCATCAACGCTTAATTGGTCTACTACTACTTTTTTTACTTTGTCTAATGTACTCATTGTTTTTTCCTCTTTTTTGTAACTATCTGTTTTTGTAATTATATTTTATCAAATAAACTTTTTTTTGCAAATTATTTTATTTTTTGTAAATAATCTTTATATTGTGAGTCCTCCATCAACTTGCAAAACTTGTCCTGTAACGTATGTTGTGCCTGTTGCTAAAAATTTAACTGCGTCTGCAATATCATCAGCTGTACCTAATCTTTTTAAAGGTATATGTTCCGTAATTTTTTCGCTGTCTAAATCTTTTGTCATGTCTGTTTGTATGAATCCCGGAGCAACTGCATTTACTCTAATATTACGAGATGCAAGTTCTTTTGCTAATGATTTAGTAAATCCAATCAAACCTGCTTTTGCGGCTGCATAATTTGCTTGTCCTGCATTACCATAAACACCTACAATACTTGCCATATTAACAATTGAGCCTGAGCGTTGTTTCATCATAACTTTGATAACAGGTTGAGTTACGTTGTATGCACCTGTTAAATTTGTATTAATTACTGCATCCCAATTTTCTTTTGTCATTCTCAAGAAAAGACCGTCACGTGTTATTCCTGCATTGTTTACAAGAACATCTATTCTTCCATATTTTTCTACAATTTTGTTAATTGCTTCTGTTGTTGCTGTGTTATCTGATATATCAAATTTATATGCTTCAGCGTCAATTCCAAGTTGTTTTAATTCTGTAACAGTTTTGTTTGCGGCTTCTTCGTTACCTGCATAATTTATAACCACATCATAACCTTCTTTTGCCAGTGCTAATGCACATGCCTTACCTATTCCTCTTGAACCGCCTGTTACTAAAGCTAATTTTTCGCTCATTTTATACCTCGCTTAAAACTTTTACTGTATTTTCCAAAGATGTTTTATCATATACATTTAGTGTTGTAATTTCAGAATTTATTTTTCTGTTTAGACCCGCAAGAACTGTTCCGTTACCAAGTTCAACAAAAGTATCGACACCATTTTCTATCATTTTTTCAATTGATTGAGTCCATTGTACAGATGAATAAATTTGTTTTGACATTTTTTCTTTAAAACCGAATGTAGTAAATTCTGCATCGACATTTGTTACAACCGGTATTTGAGTTTCATTTACATCAATATTTTTTACAAACTCACCAAACTTTTCACCTGCATTTTTCATGAATTCGGAGTGAAAAGCACCTGACACTGCAAGCGGTACAACTCTTTTTACTCCTTTTTCAAGTAATAAATCACAAGTTTGTTTAACTGAATTTTCTTCACCGGTTATAACAATTTGTTTTGGAGAGTTATAATTTGCTATTGCTACATATCCATTTGCTTGTTCCATGCATGCTTTTATTGTTTCTTCATCGGAATTCAATACCGCAGCCATAGAGCCACCTTTTGTTTCACTCATTAAATTTGCTCTTTTTTGTATTAATTTCAAAGCATTTTCAAGCGAAATTGCACCTGCTGTATAATATGCCGCATATTCACCTAAACTATGACCTGCTACATAAGCCGGAGTTATATTTAACTTTGTCTTTAGAGCTTCTAATGCTGCTATTGACGTTGTTAAAATGGCAGGCTGTGTATTAATTGTTTGCTTTAAATCATCTTCCGGTCCTTCAAAACATAATTTTGATATGCTCTTACCTAAAACTCTATCAGCAGTATCAAATACTAATTTCGCAGAGTCATAGTTTTCATATAAATCTTGACCCATTCCCACTGATTGAGAACCTTGTCCCGGAAATATAAATGCTATTTTTTTCATTATTCCCCTATTAATTCTTCAATTTTTTTATTTAAGCCTGTTTCAACAGCCTCTTTTGCTACACGAACTGCATTTTTTATCGCATAAGCCCTGCTTCTGCCGTGAGAAATTACGGTAATCCCTTTTACACCTAAAAGAAGCATACCACCATATTCTTCATAGTTGATTTTAGGATAAACTTTTCTTAAAAATAGTTTTGCCATAAAACCTACAACACCGCCAAATAAAGAATGTCCAAATTGTTCTTTAATGAATTTGAATAACAGTGTTGCTGTTCCTTCCGTAACCTTTAATGCAACATTACCTACAAATCCGTCGCAAACTACAACGTCGCAAGAATCTAAAAGTAATTCTTTACCTTCAATATTGCCAATAAAGTTAAATTTATCTTTGTTAGCAGCAAGAATTTTATGAGTTTCTTGTGCCAAAGTATTACCTTTTGTTTCTTCTTCTCCTATGTTTAGTACCCCAACTCGAGGTTCTTTTATGCCCAAAACATGTTTTGAAAAAACAATTCCCATTATTGCAAATTGATATAACATTTCAGGTGTACAATCACTGTTTGCACCACCGTCAATAAGAACAACGGGTTTATTTAAAGATGGCAATGTAACTGCTATTGCAGGTCTGTCTATGCCTTTTATACGTCCCATGCCAAATAAACTTGATGCCATAGCCGCACCTGTTGAACCTGCTGCAACTATTGCATCGGAGCTTCCGTCAGCAACGGCCTTAACTCCAAGTACAATTGAAGATTTTTTCTTCTTTCTTATTGCTTGTCCGGGATGTTCACCCATTTCAATTACTTCGTCAGCGTTGGTTATTTTTATATCAAGCTTGGAGGTATCTATTTTTATTCGCTTTTTTGAACCTTTTTGACCGCAATCCGATATGAACCCTTCAATTTTAATTTTGCTGAGTTCTCTTTCAATGTCCTCTTGTTTTCCAACTAATTCAATAGGAACATTATATTCATAGGCAGCCCAAACCGCACCCGCAACTATTTCGTGCGGAGCATGATCACCACCCATTGCATCTATCGCTATTCTGGTCATCTAATCCCCTGATATCGAATTATTATTCTTCGGTTTTTTCTTCAGATTCTGCTTTAGTTTCTTCTGCTTTAACTTCTTCAACAGGAGTTTCAACTTTTGCTTCTGCTTTTTTTGTTGCTTTTTTTGTTGAAGTTTTCTTTTTAGGTTTTACTTCTTCTGCAACATAATCAGCAGATTTAATACTTACTGCTTTTCCTTTATAGTAACCGCATTCAGTACATACTGTGTGAGCTAAAACTGTTGCTCCGCAGTGTGAACATTTTGTTGTTGCCGGTTTAATTGCTTTCCAGTGTGAACGTCTTGTTGCTTGTTTTCTTGCACCTGTTCTTTTCTTTGGTACTGCCATTTTTCTATACCTTTCTACTTATCTAATTTAATATTTTTAAAAACTTCCATGCGTGGATCTTCTTCTACAAATTCCTCATCTGTTTGAAAAACATCCCTATTACAATTTATACCACAAACTTTTTTATTTGGTATATTTAATATTACAGATTGATACAATAAATCATAAATATCTATTTCATTGTTACCTTCTAAATCTGTAACAAATTGTCCGTCTTTTAGTTCAGTTTCTTGACCATATTCTTCCATTAATGTCCTTTTTGCATAAGTTTCATTAATTTCTTCGTTCAATTTATATTCAAATTCTTTCAAACATAAATCACATTCTAATATTAAGTCTGCTTGAACATTTCCTGAAACCTCTATAAAATCGCCAAGTGATTTTAGTATCAGATGTGATTTAACTGGTTTTGAAGACGGAATATCTTCAATTATTTCTTCAAAATCAACTTCAAGTACTCTGTTTGTAGCATTTTCAATATCATCTATTGAAATTTTATTGGTATTGTTCATCTTGAAGTGCTAAACCTCTGATTTGATTTGAAACTACACATAATCTTTTGATAGGACCATTTGCTTGTTTGTCAATTATAACAGGGTTTGGTGATTTCATTGCTTGTTTTAATTCGTCATAAACTGCTTGAGGATTATCAAAGTATAAAACAACAGGATTAGCAGTTTCTTTAATAAATACGTATAAACCTGTCCTGATTTTAACTTGTTGTGAAAATTGTTGTGCCATTTTTTCTCCTTTTTTGTTTCGTAATGAGATGATAATTTTATCACCTCATTACATATATTATTAAGCCATTGTTTTCATTGTGTTTGCAATAATTTCGTTAAAACTGTCTGCTTTTAGTGAAGCACCGCCAACTAATGCTCCATCAATATCTGATTGACGCATTTGTTCTTCAATTGTGTTTGGTTTTACAGAACCACCGTATAAAATTCTAATTGCATCAGAAGCTTTTTCTCCTGCAACTTCTTTAACAACATTTCTAATCATTGCTATAACTCTGTTTGCTTCAACAGCATCGCAAGTTTTGCCTGTACCGATAGCCCAAATTGGTTCATAAGCTATAACTGATTTTTCAACATCTTCTGATGAAATACCTTCTAATGCGGCTTTTATTTGACTTGCAATGTGAGAATCTGTTACTCCTGCTTCTCTTTGTTCTAAAGTTTCACCACAGCAAATAATAGGTATTAACCCACCTGCAAGGATTGCTTTAGCTTTTTTATTAATCATTTCGTCTGTTTCTGAGAAATATTGTCTTCTTTCTGAGTGCCCGATAATTATATAATCACAACCTGCATCTTTTGCCATTTCTACAGAAATTTCACCTGTATATGCTCCTGAGTTTTCCCAGTGGCAGTTTTGACATGCAACAGATAATTTTTTACCTTCGCAACCACAATCACATTTTACATCTTCAACAACTGATAATGATGTGAATACCGGTGCTATTACAACAGTTGGTAATTCTGTTGCTTTATATTGGTCTACATAATTTTTTACACCTTCAAAAAGTTCTTTTGCTTGTGCTTTCAAAAGGTTCATTTTCCAGTTACCTGCGATAATAGGTTTTCTTGACATTTCTAAATCTCCTTTTTGTGTCTTATACGTACTAATTTTAAAATAAACATATTACATTAGCAAGAAGCAATTACCAGCAATGTATCTGTTTTTTTTGTTAATTTTAAAAATATTGTGTATACGTAGTTTAGGATTTTATTTGTAGGATACCTTTTGTGTCCGCCTGCTTTTTTATCAGTAAGCCAACCTATATGGTTGGTGTATGGATACCTTTGAATGTGTATAATTTTATTTACTTTTACAATTGGTTTTAGTAGTCTTTGCAAATTCATAGAATTGTATGCGTATAAATGACAGCTCCAATATGTAAAATTTTTGAAGGCTTCTGATTTATAAAGTGTTAAAAGTGCATCTTCCGAATTAGGTATTTCTATAATCAATTTTCCGTTTGGTTTTAAATGTTCTTTAATACTTGTTATTATAGGTTCAGGGTTTTCAATATGTTCTAAAACATGAAACATTGTGATAATATCAAATTTTTCGTTAAACTCTTTCAAGGAGTTTTTAACTTCAAGGTTATTTTTTTTGTAGTGTTCGTTTAAAGATTTATCTAAATCGCATCCGCTTACACTTTTTGCATATTTTTTTGCTTGTATTAAGAAACCTCCGTTTCCTGTTCCAAAATCAAGAATATCTTTGTTTTTTATATACTTACGCAAAAAATAAGCCCTTCTTTTATCATCGGCTAAAGTGTTTTTTAACCAATTATTTAGGTTATATGATGAATGCATTTGTCCTTGTTCATAATATTTTTCATCTGCTTGCTGTGTATTTGATAAAAATTCAAGTCCGCAATTTAGGCATTTGAAAACATCAATATTTTTGTTATCTCTCACTCCGTTTTTTATTAATTTTATATTTTTGCTGTTGCATAATCTGCATTTTTTTTCCATAAATTTATTATATTTATTAAAAATGCTTTTTGCAAATTTATGTTAAAATTTTTATATGCTAAAAAAATATGATGTATTTATAAAAGAGTTTCAAAAAAAAATAGATAAATATTTTGAAGAAAATTCGGAATATATATATTGTCATGAAGGCTGCTCTGCTTGTTGTGAAATTGGTGAATATCCTTTTTCTTGGATAGAAATGGGATATTTAATGGAAGAATTTGCAAGGCTACCGGAAAATCTTAAATTGATAATTAAAGAAAATATTTTGAAATTAAAAAAACAAAAAGAAAATTTTGAGGGAGAGTGTTTTGAATATCAATGTCCGTTTTTGATTGACGGTTTGTGTTCTGTTTATTCTCACAGAGGTTTAACTTGCAGAACGCACGGTCTTGCATATCTAAAAAAAGACGGCACGGTAAATGTTCCATATTGTGCTAATAAAGGGTTGAATTATTCAAAAGTTTTCAATGACGGAGTTTTTTCAACAGAACCAATAAAGGAAAATTTAAATATAGATGAAATTTTAAAAGATTTTGATGGAGAAATGGGAGAAATAAGACCGCTTGTTGATTGGGTTATTATTTAATAGTTTTTAGTACTAGGGCAATTATTAAATTTTATTTGTTTTATATTAGTATGATTTCAGTAGGTTATACATCAACATCGCAAGATGTAAATGCAAATAATTACAACGGCCCTAAAAGTGAGTATTCTGAAGGGTATAAAAAGATAACAAAAGGTCAAATAAAAGATATTTTAGCCACTCCGCAATTAATGCGTTCGGATTGCTACCTTGTATCAACGTTAAAGGCACTTGCAAAGAGTGGATTTGGTAAGCAAATGCTAAAACAAAGTATAAAAACATCTCCTGATGGTGATACTTTTGAAGTTCGGTTTAATAAATATGACCGTGATAATGTATACTCAATAAGTAACGGTGATAAGTACGAAGTTGCAACAGGAAGAAGCAGATTTAACCCAACAGGCAGCGTTGAAACTGCGACTTCTGATGTTATTCAAGATCAAAAAGATGCAAAACCTCTATATTTAAGATTGTTTGGATACAGCAATCCTCTGGAAGGTAATCTTGCAAGTGTTTATATGGAAACTTTAACGGGTAAAAAACCTATAAGCATCGGAGATGACGGTATATTACCTCTTTCTTCAAAAAAATCAGAAACAATACAATTACTTGATAAAATTGGCAGTATGCCAATGAATCATCATAGTTTTGTTGCAGGTTCAAAAATGATGAATTGTCATGACGGTATTGGAAAGATGCATTACTACGTTATCAAAAAAGTAGACAGTGATAAAAAAGAAGTTCATCTGGTTAATCCTAGATATGTAGATTTATCTGATAATGAAAGTCTTGAAGAATTAAAAAATGATTTAAAAAATGAAAGGGTATCTGATAAAGAAATTAAAGTTCAAGACGACATTGAAAAAATGCCGAAAGTAATCAAACTTGATTACGATAAATTTATGGATAATTTCCGTTCAATAGTGGGCTATTTTGATGAAAAAACATCTAAAAAATAGTTTTATTGTATAATTTATTTATGACAAGGAAATTTCAATTTTATATTGTACCTACACCGATAGGAAATATTAAAGATATTACTTTAAGGGCAATTGAAATCTTGAAAGAAGTTGATTTAATTGCTTGTGAGGATTCACGTGTAACGCAAAAGCTTTTAAACCATTACGATATCAAAACTAAGACTATTTCTTATCATAAATATAACGAGCGTGAAAGAGTAGATTTAATTTTATCAGAGATTGAGAGTGGCAAAAGAATTGCATTGGTGTCTGATGCCGGAACTCCATTAATTTGCGATCCTGGTAATATTTTGCTTGAAGAATTGCAAAAAAATAATATTACTGTTACTTCTTTAACCGGTTCTTGTGCAGTTTCAACATTTTTATCACAAGTACCAAGAGATACAGAAGAATATACCTTTATTGGTTTTTTACCTAAAACTGATAAACAAATTCGAGATATATATTTAAAGCATAAATATACAAATATGGTTTTTTACGATTCACCAAATCGTATCGTGAAGTCATTACAGATTATAAAAGATGTTTCTCCTAATATAAAGGTTGCAGTTGGCAGGGAACTTACAAAGCTTTTTGAAGAAATTTTTATTGATTATATTGAAAAAGTGATAGAACATTTTTCAGACGAAGTAAAGGGAGAGATTGTTGCAATGACATTTGCTGTTAAATCTGACGAACTTTCAGACATGCGTGATAAAATTGAAGCTTTAAAATCAAAAGGTTTTAAATCAAAAGAAATTGCAGAAATTCTCTCATCTTTGTATAACCTTAATAAAAATGAAATTAAAAACGCTTTGTATTAAAATTATCAAGTTCTTTTGTAATCTTTTCCATTATTTCAGACTTAAACTGAAATGATTTTAGTTCATTAAGTGTTATTTTGTAATCTTTATTTTGGTCAATTTTCTCAATTTCTTCTGAATTATTTTTCATCCAGTCAGGTTCTTTGAAAGAATTTTTGTCGGTACATTCAACTTTTATGCTGTTATACTCTTTTGTTAGCGGTCTTAAAAAGTAACTTGTTGAATATCCGTGATTAAAAATACTGGAAACCATACTTACCTCTTTCTTTTTACAAGTATATTATGATTAACAGACTTTTTAATCCTATAAAAGACTTAATTGTTTATTTTCAGATAATAGATTTCGTAAAAATTTCTTTCTGTGGTAAGGTGTAATTCCATATTTTAAAATTGCTTCAGAATGTTCTTTTGTTAAATAACCTGCGTTATTTTTCCAGTTATATTGGGGGTATTCTTCATCAAGTTTTTCCATGTACCTGTCACGTGTAACTTTTGCTAAAATACTTGCTGCTGCAATTGAGGCAGATGTTGCATCACCTTTTTTTACAAATTTTTGTGGATAATCATAATTCCTTATTAATTGATTGCCGTCAACTATTGTGAGTAGTGAATTATGAGTAGTGAGTTGTGAGATTACGTTTTCGCAAGACAGTTTCATTGCTTTTAGTGAGCACGCTAAAATATTTGTTTTTTCAATTTCTTCAACTTCAATACATACGGTTGAATTAATGGTATTTTTTAAAATTACATCATATAATTCATCACGAACATTTGGCTTTAATTTTTTTGAATCATCTAACTTTCCCAAATCTTTTTCAATATCTCTATTATTAATATAAACAGCAGATGCAAAAACCCCGCCCGCAGCAGGACCTCTGCCTGCTTCATCTGTTCCTATTAAGATTTTGCAAGGCTGTTGTTCGTCAAATTCAAACAAATTATGATTAGATTTCATCAAGTATAAACTTTCCTAACTTACCATCTCTAAAATATTTTAAAATGAATGTTGCAGTTCTTTCTATGTCGGGTTCAGAGCCTGAAACTATCCAATTTCTGCTTTTTGCAATACTTTCAAGGGTTAAATCTTCAACTTTATAATATTCTTTCAATTGTGCTTCATATTTTCTTGAAAGAATATTGAGAAGTTCTTGTGCAATAGTTTCGTTATCATAAGCATTTTCTGAAACGGAATTTACAAATGCAAGTTTTGTTGCTGCAAATTGGTCATCTTGACGCATTGGAATAATTCCGGGAGTATCAAGTAAATCAAGGTCTTTGTTTATTCTAACCCACTGTTGTTGTCGAGTAACACCTGCTTTTGCCCCAACTTTTGTTTTTGATGTTTTGGTTAATTTATTTATGATACTTGATTTACCAACATTTGGCATGCCAACAACCATAACTCTTGCAGGGCGTCTTAACAGACCTTTTGCCATTTGTGCTTGAATTTTAGGCTCTGCCAGCTCAAGAACTTTTTTTACAATAGGTGCAAGATCTTTAGAATTTTTTGCATCAGTAACCATAACAGGATTGTCAAACTCTGCTTTTATTTTTTCAATAAAAAGTTTTAGTTCCTGCTTGTCTGTTAAATCAGCCTTATTTAACAAAATTAGGCGGGGTTTGCCGCCTAATAATGATTCGATATTGTTGTACATACTGCTAAACGGTATTCTTGCATCTAAGACTTCGATAACAACATCACAAAGATTTAATTTTTCTTTTAATTGTCTTTCAGCCTTTGCAATATGTCCCGGATACCAGTGAATATGACTATCTTTTTTCAATTTTTTCCTTAATACGAGTTGCTTTACCTGAACGTTCTCTTAAGTAGTATAATTTAGCACGTCTAACATCACCACGT
The DNA here is from genome assembly GCA_905235155.1 of Candidatus Gastranaerophilales bacterium. Classification (GTDB taxonomy): domain Bacteria; phylum Cyanobacteriota; class Vampirovibrionia; order Gastranaerophilales; family Gastranaerophilaceae; genus UBA6984. The sequence goes on along the minus strand of CAJOKJ010000010.1, from coordinate 56,202 downwards.
CTAAGAACTTGGATTTTTTCAATTCTTGGCGAGTGTACTAAGAATACACGTTCTACACCAACACCTTGAAATACTTTTCTTACAGTGATAGTTTTATTTAAACCTTCGCCTCTATCTTTAATAATAGTGCCTTCAAATGCTTGGGTTCTTTCCTTGTTACCTTCAACGATTCTTACAAATACTTTAACTGTATCTCCTGGATTCATTTGAGGTATTTCAGCCTTTTTGTAGTTGCTTTCTAAACTTTCAATAATCGGATTTTTCATTGTTCCATTCCTCTATATTCTTATAATTTTTTAGTGCAAAACAATAGGTTTATAAAAACCTGTAAATTAATATTATTTTAAACAAAATCTAAATTCAAGTACTTGATTAAAATTTGTTTATAATTATTTTCTGTAACACTTCTGTAACAAAAGCAAAAAAAACATGTTAAACATGAATAGTGAACTGTGAATAGTGAGTTGTGAGTTGTGAATTGCCATTGCTGTACATATCAAGGTCGTGAACAGTTGAATAGTTGAATAGTTTAGCCCTTCAACCTTTCAACCTCTAAACCTCTGTTTTTAATAAACGTAAACATATTATACTGTTGATATTTTTGTGTTATTATTGATTTAATAAAATTAAGGAGATTTAATTTATGTACAGTTTAATATTAGCAGGTGGTTCGGGAAGTCGTTTATGGCCATTATCAAGAGATCTTTATCCAAAGCAACTCTTAAATTTAAATATGGAGCAAAGTTTATTACAATCAACTTTTAGCAGAGTTGCTTGTTTTACTCCGTCTGAAAATATTATAAGTATCACTAATACAAAACATTCTTCAATTGTTAAATTTCAGCTCCAAAGCGAATCCGAAAAAGCCGTTGTCTTATCAGAACCAATTGGCAGAAATACCGCACCTGCAATTGCTGTTGCTGCAAAATATATTTCTCAAAAATCAAAAGAAGATGATCCGATTATTTTGGTTGTTCCTTCTGATCATTTGATAAAAGATTTAGCGGCATTTAAAACTTCTGTTTTAAGAGGCGAAAAGCTTGCAAAAGAAGGTTACATCGTTACATTTGGTATTAAGCCTGCATATCCGGAAACAGGATATGGGTATATTAACGTTACAGACGAAAAATTACATGACGGTTTTAAAGTTAAACAATTTGTTGAAAAACCTGATGAAATAACCGCTCAAAAATATATTGATGAAGGTACATATTATTGGAATGGCGGAATATTTATGTTTAAAATTTCGGTATTTATGGAAGAATTGCAAAAAGCAAATCCTGAAATAGCAGAAAATTTAAAGAATTTTGATTTTACAAAGTCAGCAGAAATTCCATATACCTCATTTGAAAAAATGCCTAATATTTCAATAGATTATGCCGTTATGGAAAAATCCGATAAAATTGCACTTGTAAAACTTGAGAGTGATTGGAATGATTTAGGTTCTTGGCAAGCGATTTATGATGTAAGCAATAAGGATAATAACGGTAATGTCTTTATAGGTAAAGTTATTGACGTAAATTCAAAAAATACAATGGCTTATTCATCATCAAAACTCGTTGCAACAATAGGTTTGGAGGATACAATTATTGTTGAAACCGAAGATGCTATACTTGCTTGTAAAGCAGATAAAAGTCAAGACGTGAAAAAAATATACGAAGAATTAAAAAATAAAAATGACGATACTCACAAAGTTCATAAAACAGTTTACAGACCTTGGGGCTTTTACACTGTAATTGCTGAAGGTGAAGGCTATTTGACTAAAAAAATACACGTAAATCCGGGACAAAAGCTTTCAATTCAATCTCATAACCACAGAGCTGAACATTGGGTTGTTGCTGTTGGAACGGCAACAGTTATCAAGGGTGAAGCAACTTTAACTCTTAAGGCTGGTGAATGTGTTGACTTGGCTATTGGCGAAAAGCATTCTCTTCAAAATCTTTCAGATAAAGATGTTGAAATTATTGAACTACAAAAGGGTGATATCCTTTCCGAAGATGATATTGTAAGGTATCAAGACATGTACGGAAGAGTTTAATTAAAGGTATTTTTATTTGTAATAATATAGTATTTGTCGGTTCTGTATTTGTATTCAAAAGGATGATTTTTGAAAAAGTTTGTTGTAAAACTGCAAACTTTTGTTGTCGGTATTTCGTTTTCAGTGTGCATTTCTTTTGAAATGACACCGCTTATTCCGCTATAATAACAGGCAACTTCTGCATTTTTGTCGATAGGATAATATTCAAGTATCTGTCCTTTTTTGTTGGTAGTTAAGTAGTAATCAATTTTATCAGGTGAATACTTGTCAAAACTTGTTACGGGTTGTGCTCCTATGCACATTACAATAACATCGTAGTCATCAATATTTATATCTTTTATATGTTCCGCATTAATAAAATTGTAGTCATATCCTTGCATTTGCTTTATTTTTGCATATATAATGTTTTCTGAAAATTTAGGCAAAAATAAAACTTTGTATTTTTTATTATTGAATTTGGAATCAAGCAATGCATTAATGTTACACCATTCTTCAAGATGCGAATCCCTTTTGTCATATTTAAGGCATGATATTGATGAACGAACTTGAGTTAATGATTTTGTTTTTGCAAGTGAATATGCAAGTCTGAAAAACGGACGTCCAAAAAGGTTCGTTGATGCAACAATAAAGTAGAATAGTGCAATAAGTATGTATAAAATTTTTAGCGGATTTTTATTAGATTTTATATAAGAACAAGCAAGCATTGGTGCTGAAATTAAAATAAAACTTGTCAAAAATCTTGTATTGAATGTCATAAATACAATAAGGGAGGATAAGGTTATAAGATTTATTATGAAAAGTGCTGCAAATACCCCTTGTATTTTAATAAATCTCTTTTTGTTAAATAATGGTGAGATAAGAGAAATAAGCCAGCATGGGATTAAAAGCAGAAAACTTAATATACCGCAGCCCATACCCGGTTCTATAAATGTAATGTTAAAATAAAATGTTCCGCAAAATATTCCGCAAGGAATGTTATATAAATGGAATGATTTTAATATGAAGTTTTCTAAGTATACAAGTTTATCAATCAGTGATGCAAAAAGTTTTAATCCTGAAAAATCAATCAATAAAAATAAATGCTTTATTATGTTTGCAAAAAATCCTTTGATACCCCATAGGTTTTTATGTGTCAGAATACAGCCTTTTGTCCCCATGATATGACCATAATCTATAAAATTAAATATAAAGTTATACGATGAAAAAATTAAAAAACTAATAATTCCAAAACCAATAAATTTTAATAATGTTTTAAAATCTTTGTGCTTAAATGACAAATATATAAACAAACACGCAATAGCAGGAATACAAATTATAGCAGGTGTCTTTGTTCCAATTGCAAGTGCGTAGGCAAGTGATGACATAAAAAGAGTTTTGTTATCTGAGTTATTTTTTATTGCATTTGTGAACAAATAAATTGAAGTTGTAATTAATCCGGCTATAATTAAATCTGTTTCTGTTCCTGAAACCATTACTACAACGGAGGCAAACGAGCTTATAATAAGCAATGTCCATAAGGTTCTCCGCATTGAATATCCGATTAATTTAAAAATTTGGTACATGCTTATTAAAAATAGAATGTATCCAACAAAAGAGAAGCTTCCCAAAAAAAGTTGTTTTTTTGTAAACAGCAGAATCCATAAATATAAAACTTCTGAATTTATCGGAAACGCATTAATTCTTATATCAGCAGTTTCAAAATGAGCAAGCGAATGATTAATTAGCCAGTCATAACATCTTACTACGTGATAATCAAATGCATCTGCGGAGGAAGTTGGTAATGCTGCTATTAATATTAAGGATATAATTATAAAAAATATCCAGCCTAAACTTAGTATAAATAGAGATTTATCCAGTTTCACAGAATTAAAAAACTTGTGCAAAAAACATTTTATATCAATTTTATAGACAGGTCGATTTTGTTGAATCCAAATAACCAGAGAACAGACTAAAAATAGTATATTAATTATCAAAAAAGGAACAGGTTTTATCTGTTGAAATAATGATAAACTTTCCGTTGTAACTAAAATTTGTGCAAAGGCAATCAGTAACGTGTAAATAAAACCTTTTTCAGAAGATTTTTCGGCAAACACAGATGCTAAAAAATAGCTTGAGCTAAATACAAGTACGAATGAAACAGCGAATAAAAGCATATTTTCTCCACTAAATAGGTACATGACCGGAATAAACAAGACTTGCCCAATCTGTAAAATAACTTATTTGTGTCGCAGAACCGGGTCTTATGTAAATTTTATATTCATTTTCAGCCGGAATCTTAAGTGCATTACAAATTGCAGCCTGAATTACCTCAGGATGAGTAACAATAATAATTCTTCCTCGTAAATTTTTAGAAATAATTTCTGCTAAAATGTCATTAATTCTTTTGTGAAAATCTTTAATATCTTCGCCATTTTCGGGACAATCGGCAGAAATATTCTTATCTTTATATTTTTTAGTTAATTCGTCAAATGTAAAACCGTTCCAATCACCGTAATTTCTGTTTGTTAATTCGTTGATTGTCTCAAAATCCTGTTTTAATTCATTAGCAATAATTTCTGTACTTTGTGTGCAGCATAAAGCAGGACTTGAATAAATTTTATTGGTTTTGAGTCCTCTTTTTTTGATAAAATCCGTGATTTTTTTTATTTCGGATTCTCCATTTTCATTGATTGGCGGATGGTCAAGTTTATTAGTAAACCTGTTGTCTTCCAAATATATTGTTGAACCGTGACAAATAAACGTTATTTTGCATTTTCTTTGAAACATAATGTACCTATATACATATTATACTACAAAATAAGTTTTAAATTAACTTAATTTACAAATATGTTGCATAATATCTTGGAATATAGATATTCAAAATTGCAATGGGACGTGCCACAGCTGTCTATGGACCTTATAATACTTGGGCAACTCAAAAACATATATTACCGGGTCAAGGAGAAGATGCTTCCTCCTCAACAATTATGCAGAGAATGTCTGATTTTTTAAAAATAAGTAAAACATGTTCAAATTCTGATCAAACAGGTTGCGTAAAGATGGGGAGTATTAAAGATTTAAATCAGGAGACGGGTGGTAGTTTGAGGCCTAGTGGACTTTCTCTGAATATTGCAACAGGTGAGGGTGTTATTTTATCTGACGGTACAGGTGTATGGTGTTTTCCATTATCAAACGATAGTTCAAAATATACATATATAACTGTCGATATAGACGGACCAAACAAAGGTACAAATACCTATGGAAAAGATATATTTGAATTTACAATAGATTCTGATACAGGTGATATTTTTCCATTTGGTTATGATGCATATACGAATGGTTCGAAAACTGATATTGTAAATAATCAATGTAAAACAGGAAGATATGCTGCGGCTTGGATAATACAAAATGATAATGCAGATTACTTAAAAGCAGATAGCAGCTGTAAATGTCCAAATGGAGTTGAGCTGATAAATAATATAACTTGTAATTAATGTGTGAATTAATGTAACAAAGTTGCATGAAATAAGCAAATTTTTTATTTAGGAGTGTTGAAATTGATATAGGTAGGAATATCAGTTTTTTTGCATGCTAAACATTAATTCAATTATTACAGGAAAATCTTATGATTTGAACGGGGTACAAGTTCGTACACCTGATTTTTTCGTGTCTAAACCTGTAATGAAACCTACTTTAAAAACTGATGTTTTCCAACTGCAAGAAAAGAGAGATAATGTTTCCGAAGTATCGTTTTTGGGTAATAAAATCCAAAACAGGTATGTTAGCGGAGAAATAATTGCCAACAATATGAAAAAAGTATTAAAGGGTTCTGTTGGCGGAGTTTCAAGTAAACAATTTAAATCTGAATACAATAAATTAGACGAAAAAAACATTATTCCAACCATTAATGCGTACAATAAGATTTCTCCTGAAGAATCTCTTATTGCGGCAATATGCAAAGAAAGAGCAAATTCATCACAAACAAGAATTGATGCAGTAAACGGAATTACTGATAAACTGGTAAATTTAGGCAATAAATATGGTGTTCAAACAGGACATTATAAAGAATTTTTCGATAAAGAATTAAATGCACAATTTGATACTTTATTACCTGTAAAAGTTGGTCAAATTGATAAAATTTCAGGTGCTTTGGTACAGGCAATTGAAAACAAAAAAGGTTTAACTCAAGAAGAACGTAAAGAAATTCAAAATGCAAATATAAAAGATACTCAAACCTATACAACAGAAATTTTAAACAATTCTGTTACAAAAGCAAAAAAATCAATGCAAGAACAAGCAAATTACGATGGTTGGTCTGCAAAACTTGGTGAACAGATAAGAAAATTATGGAAATCAACAAGAAGACATAAATATTTTTAATAATCAAGTTCAAGAATTAAATAAACTTGTTGGTACAAAAGAATATAATAAAAAATTTAAAGAAATTTTTGATGTAGAATATGACCCTGAATTAATTGCAACATACAAGCAAAAAGAAGAAAGATATGTTGCTGCCGCATTATGCACGGGTATTGAAAATAATTTTAAAAAATCTGTATCAGATTTATTGACAGGTATGCCGTTGAAAGACAAATTTGTTTTGGCTCCTGCTTCTGCAACCGGCATGGTTCCTGTGTTAAAAGAAACAAAAGAAAGTATATATGAGCGTAATTTAAATGCATTTGCAGAATTTATCGGAAAAGGTAATGTTGAAGACGGTAAAAAACAAATCGAAAAAAATATGAGGGACTACAAGGTTAAACCTGAGTCTTCATTGGAAGAAAAATATTCCGTAATGCAAAGAATGGCACAGCGATATGCAAAACGTTTAAGTCAAAATACTAAAAATGCAACAGGTAAAAAAGATTTATCAGAATTGAAACGAGAATACGATAATTCATACTATGCGGCATTTGGTGTTAAAAACGATATAGCAAAACGAGTTGCAGATTACAGAAATTCTCAAATGTGGTCAGAATTGTTGGTTCAAGACACAATTTTATGTTCTGCATCAATTCCAATTTGGATGTTTACCGCAGGAACAGGGGTTATTCCTACTTTGAAAATTGCTGCTATGCATTCTGGAGCAGCAGCAGCGGTTTATGGCTCTGACAGATTGTCATCAAAACAAGGAATGACAGAACAAGATATTAAAGATATTTTAAAATATACCGCAGTAGATGGTGCGACTGCAATTGCAAACCAATTGGCATATAAAGGTATAGAAGCAATAACTTCGCCAATTGCAAAAATGTCAGGACAAACTGCCGCAAAACTTACTGATTTTGCTTTGTCAACAGTCGCAGATGTTGCTATTGACAGTGGATTTGAATATATAGCAACAGGAAAAATTACATTGCAAGGTGTTGTTTATTCGGTTGCTTTCTCATCAGGTGGTTATATTATTGACTTAAAAGTTGATGAGGCACAAAGAAAAACTTTGTAATTAAATTATTTTTGATTATAATCTAAGTTATAAAGGATATATTTATGACATTAGATGTTCAATTTAGAAAAAATACTTTATTTGTAAATAAAAAGCCGATAAATTTTGATTTTGAAGTAGGTAATGCACTTGCCGTTGATGATAAAGTAATATTTTTGTTAAAAATTCCGTATGATGATAAAACAACATTAAAAAATATCTATTGTTTGAACGAAAATTGTCAGTTTTTATGGCAAGTTCAATCTGCTTTAGAAGCATATCCAAATATTAATGAGGAATTACCGTTTGAAAATATGGTGCAAAATGACAATGGCAATATTTCTGCTTCTGATTTTTATGGGCGTAATTTTGAAATCAATGTAACAAATGGTAAGATAATCAATTTTAGTGTATCAAGATAAATTTTATATTGAATAAATTTAAAAATAATTGTAAATAAATGTAACAATGTATTAAAGTTTTTGTTCATATTAACCGATAAATTCACTGTAATTGAGAATGAGAAAAGGTTATGTGTATGAGTATACAAGTGAACAGTGCTAATACGGCAGGTATTCAATCAAGACAAAAAGCGGGTGTTGTATCGAAACAACTTGATAATAAAGTTTTGGAAAACCAAAAAGAAGTAGTTTCAAAAGAAGGTAGTAATGCTGTCAGAAGCTCTGCTATGGCAGGCATTAAACTTCATCAAACAATGACTGTTCAACGTGGTGAAGAAACATATAAAGTTGAAGGTAAGTATCGTGTTATGGTGAAATGCCGACAGATGAAGCAAATATGTTTTGGACTACAAGAGGTTATAAAGATTCCCCGTATAAAGACGGACAAACAGCTGAAATTATTGAGTTAAAAGAACCGACACGATTTGTGAGAACTTATGACGGCATAAATTCAGGTAAAGCAGGTTCATGGCTTATGAAATATGAAGATGTTAAAGGTTTAACAGCAGAACAAATAGCGGATAAATTTGCTTTGCCACAAGTTCCAAAGTTTATTTGTGATGCTGAAATTCCGGCAGGTACTGCATTAAGGACAGGAGAATGTAATCCTTTATATGGCTGGAATGGCGGTGGAAAACAATATGATTTAATGGGTGTACGTACCGGTGAATTTACAAACGAGCGTGAAATCGGTGCTGCTGCAAAATAGTTCAAATTAAATATAAGTTTATAAATAATCCTTATTTTTATACAATCAGGTAAATTGTTTTTTTTCAATTTGGTTTATCTTTTGATTGTAGATAGAGATAAGGATTATTTTATGAGTGAACAGATTAAAAAAATACGTTTTGAAACAGATATTGCAAGAGATTTTTTTGCAAAAAATCTTGCATATACACTAGGACCTGTTGAGTTAAAGGACATGATAGAAGAAAATAAGATAAGGCTTATTGACGTAAGGGCTGAAGAAGATTATAAAATTTCTCATATTCCAAATTCGATAAATTTGCCTTATGGAAGAAGATTTGGCAAATGGTCAAATAGAACTTTCAAAAGAAGATATAAATGTTGTTTATTGCTACAATAATCTTTGTCATTTGGGAGATAGAGCCGCATATAAACTTGCGGATGCGGGTTATCCCGTAATGGTAATGCAAGGTGGTTTTAAGTCATGGACAGAGGACTTTCATTTTGCAGTAGTATCTGAAAACTAAACGGAAAAGGATTTTAAAGAAATCCGAGTTTTGAAAAAACTTAACAAAAGTATTGTCAATATAATAATATAAGTTGACAATACTTTTTGCTTGTTGTTATATATATAGTACGACACTTAGTTGAATTTTTGTGCTGAAAAATTCAAACTTTGAATTAGAGAAAATAATAGCAAAAAGATATAAAAGGAGAAATTATGCCAACAATTAATCAGCTTGTACGTCGTGAACGTAAAAAGCTTGTAGACAAAACAAAATCACCGGCATTGATGGAATGTCCTCAAAGACGTGGTGTTTGTACAAGGGTTTACACTACAACTCCGAAAAAGCCTAATTCAGCATTGAGAAAGGTTGCCAGAGTTAAATTAACAAACGGATTTGAAGTTACTTCATACATTCCGGGTATCGGACACAACTTACAAGAACACAGTGTTGTTCTTATCAGAGGCGGCAGGGTTAAAGACCTTCCTGGTGTAAGATATCACATTATTCGTGGTACATTAGATACCGCAGGTGTTGCAAACAGAGCACAAAGCCGTTCTAAATACGGTGCAAAACGTGCAAAAGGAGGTAAGAAATAATGTCAAGACGTTCTAAACCTGCAAGAAGAATTCCTGCAGCAGATCCATTATATAACAGTGTTGACGTATCAAAATTTATTAACAGAATTATGCGTCGTGGTAAAAAATCTTTAGCAGAAAGAATTTTCTATTCTACTTTAGAAAGAATTAAAGAAAGAACTAACGAAGAACCTATGGAAATTTTCCAAAAAGCATTAACAAATGCAACTCCGTTGTTGGAAGTTAAGGCTCGTCGTATTGGTGGTTCTACTTACCAAGTTCCTTTGGAAGTTAAAGCAGACAGAGGTTTTGCTTTATCTTCATCTTGGTTAATTGCAGCTGCTAAAAACAGAAGCGGTAAATCATTTATTGATAAATTAACAAGTGAATTAATTGATGCTTCAAATGGTGCAGGTCAAGCATGTAAAAAACGTGAAGATACTCACAAAATGGCTGAAGCTAACAAAGCATTCGCTCATTACAGATACTAATTTGTATTAGTTATAATAAAAAATAGCCTTGATTTTAATCAAGGCTATTTTTTATTATATATATTTGTTGCTTATAAATTTTTAATTCTGGTAAATGGCCAAACAATAGTAATTGCTCTGCCAATAATTCTTTCTTTTGGTAAGAAACCCCAGTAACGACTATCCTGAGAGTTGCCTCTGTTATCTCCCATCATAAAATAATTACCTTTAGGTACTATCATTGGTCCGCAATGCATAGCCAATGTGCAGTCGTTGTAGTCATATTTGCTTTGAATATATGGCTCATCAAGCGGTTTATCATTTATATAAACCGTAAAAGCACCATCATCTTTTGATTTTTTTATTTCAACTTTATCACCCGGCATGCCGACAACTCTTTTTATAAATGCTATGTCATTACAGAAAAAGCCTGTAAGTCGTTTAAAAACTTTAATAGGAGTACTTTCAAGTTTTGTCATTGGAGGGTAGAACACCAAGACATCTCCACGTTGAGGTTCTCTGTAAAATCTTGAAATTCTTTCAACGACTATTCTATCTTTTTCTATAAGCGTAGGATGCATAGAACCTGACGGAATCCAGCGAATTTCACCCAAGAAAAATTTTATTATAATAACCATAACAACTACAAAGACAGCAGTTTCAACTGTTTCTTTTGCCATTGCTTTAAATTGTTTTTTTAAATTATCTTTATCCAACATTTTTTAGTATTTCTATTAAGTTAATTATTGCTTGTTTGTACTCATTTTCCGGAGCTTTATCCAAACATTTTTTTACACGGTTAAAATAATTATCTAACAATTCTTTTGTTTTTTCAATGCCGTAATCAATATTTTTAATATCTTTTGCAAATATCATCGGTGCTGTATATATTCCGTCTTCAATATCATTTTTGCTTGGTTTGTCTGAATTTGTATCAATGATATTTAATAAATCATCTCTTATTTGAAAAGTTATACCAAACCTTTTTGCAAAATCTTTTGCACTGTTTATATCAAGTCCTGCCAGTTCTGCCGAAGCAGTCAGTGAGGCAATAAAAAGCTCAGCAGTTTTGTACCTGCATTTATCAAGGTATTCGTCAAAATTAATTATTTTGAAGCGGTTAAAATATTGATTTATTTCTCCCAGACACATTCGTTTTATTGCTATACTAAAATTACTTAAGATGTTGCAATTTTTAATGTTTAATAATTTTTGTATTGCGATAGAAAGCAAAAAATCACCCGTTACGACGGCAATACTGTTGTCGAATTTTTCGTTTAACGTTTCTTGATTTCTTCTTTTTGATGATTTATCTATTACGTCATCGTGAATTAGTGTTGCGTTGTGTATAAGTTCTACTGCTGATTGTAATTCTATTTGTTCAAAATTGATATCTGCATTATACATTTTTAAATATAAAATAGCTAAAAGAGGGCGTATTCTTTTAGAGGGTGCTTTGATAATTTTTAAAAGATTTTTTTGTAACTCGTCTTCTCCGCAATAAAAATCTGTAAGATTATTTTCTATTTTGTAAAGTTCATCAGAAACAAGTTCTTTTATCTTTTTATATTGTTGTTCAAAAGTCATGAAAATCACTCCATAAATTTATTACGTCTAGCATTGAAATATCAGGATTAATTTCATTCATGCAAGTTATAAATGTTTCATCAATTTTTTCATTAAATAATTTTTCTAATAATGTTTTATCGTAGTTAAATAAAATTGAGCCGTGTTGCAGCATATAATTTTCTTTTCTAAATTGTGCGGAGCCTATTAATTTTCTTTCGTTATAACACAAATCTGCACTGGTAGAAATTTGCATGCAATAATTTAAATCGGTATTTTTAGGTGTTCTTGATTCAATTTTTAAATTTACACCAAGTTTTTTGAAAGGTTCAATAAATATATTTGACAATATTTCTTTGTAGGATTCTACAATACTGTCACCGTGTTTTAAAGATGAAATTGGGCATATATAGCTGTATGTAAGTTCGTTATCATGTAACAATGCTCTACCGCCTGTTAGTCGTCTTACAATATCAATACCATATTGTTTTTGTACTTCAGTATTTATAAAATTAACTTTTTGGTTTCGTCCTAATGATATACACTTAGGGCTCCAAGCATATAATCTGAAAATAGGTTCTTTTGCTTTTTTGCGTATGGCATCTTCAAGCAAATCCCTGTCGATTTGCATATTTTTAATACCGTTGTTCACTTCAAATGGAATTTTTATCATAAGTATATTATACCAAAATAAAAAATATTGTAAACAAATGTAACAAATAATCTTAAAACCCTAAAGAAAACATGCATTTTTGCCGATAAAGAACATGTAAAAGGGAATAGGTCAGTAAAGGAGACAAGCTTATGGGAATGGCAGCATCACAATCAAGATTATTAGGTATAACATCAAGAATGAATGATATTGAGTTTAAATCTCAACAAGTAGCAAATATAAAAATAAGATTAGCAGATGATTCTGAAAAAGTGGCAAATGCGTACACACAAGCATTGAATAAGCAAAAATTTACAATGACATCATTTGCATCAGGTAAAGCTGTAAAAACAGATGTAACAATAGCAAGTTTAAATGCCGTAGGTTCAACAATGAAATTATGTGCAAGAAACGGTAAACAAGTTGTATCAAAGTCACAAGCAAATGCTTATAATGCAGCAATAAATGATTATAATGCTCCTCATTATTATTGGACTGATGACACTCATGAAAATCATTTTAATAACTCTCAAGCAGTGTATGGTTTGATGATGAAGTTTGGAGTTACTTCTTTTAATGCTGCAGGTGGTAATTGGGATGATTTGATAAAAGCAGGAAAGGTAACTCAAGAAGAAGTAGATGCTTTTAATGCACAATACGAAGCAATGTTTGCAAATTCGACAGGTAAACAGTTTAATGGTACTGAAGGTAGCGGTTCAATGAATCCTGATGCAGTAATTGTATTGGATGATGCGGTATTAAACGATGCAAACTGGTTGCAACAAGCAGTAGAGTCAGGTGAATTCTATATTGCAGATATGTCAGGTAATGAAGTATCAGTATCAAGCAATGTAACTTTAGCAATAGAATCAGATAATTCAGATTTTGCAAAAGCAGAAGCAGAATATAATGCAGCAACAGCTAAAAAAGAAAAACAATTAGATAATGAAATGAAAGTTTTAGATACAGAACACCAAGCATTAAAAACGGAATTTGATTCAGTTAAATCATTAATTGGTGATAACATAGAAAAATCATTTAACTTATTCTCATAATAAATGATAAAAAAGCCTCACTTCTTGTGAGGTTTTTTTATGCAAAAAAAAACACTCATTTGATTGAGTGTGTGTTTTCTGCATCCTAATGGTCTCTTTTTAGTGTTTATTATTTAGGAGTTTATATGTTTTTTGGGTAAATGTTATGCTATTTAGTGTTTCTGCTACACTATTTAATGCACAAGATTATTATTGCATACTTTTATTTTTATGTCAACAAAATGTTTTCTTGAATAATGAATATTTTGGTAAAATTGACTGTATAGTGTCATTTTGACACTTTACAAAAGTTAATGTTAATTTGATTGCTAAATCATGTCGTTTTGTTAATACTTTGCATAACAAAAAAACACTGTTATAATATAAATTATGAAGATATTAGGTATAGATCCGGGTATGGCAATTGTTGGTTACAGCATCATTGATGTTGATGGTGATAATTTCAGTTTGATTACTTCCGGTTCAATTCAAACTAAAAAAGGCATGTCTGACGCTTCAAGATTATATGAAATTTTTGAAGATATATCGGTGATTATTGATAAATATAAACCTGATATTGCTTCTGTTGAAAAGTTATATTATTTTAGAAATCAAACTACTATTATTCCGGTTGCAGAGGCTAGAGGAGTAATTGTTATGGCACTGGAAAAACGTGGTATTCCTGTATATGAATATACTCCAATGGAGGTTAAGCAGGTTTTAACAGGTTTTGGCAGGGCTGATAAAAAACAAGTTGAGCAAATGGTAAAAATTGCTTTAGGTTGTCAAGACTTGCCAAAGTTGGATGATACAGTTGATTCTATTGCGATAGCAATTTGCCACACAAGAAAAAATTTAGAATTAGCAATAAAATAGAGGTATACAAATATGATTAACGAATTATTATTAAAACAAGTAGCAATATTAAGTGCCATAGCAGGCGGGGCTTTAGGACTTTTAACCATATTCCCGTTTGTTAATATTTTTTCTGTTTCAATATTGGTAATTTGTCTTGCAGCAGGTGTGCTGGTATACATGAAACGAGAAAATTTAATTGGACTTTTTGATATGCGTGAAGGTGCAATTTTAGGTGCTGTTATAGGTTTTGTTTCATTTATCGCAGCAGCTATTGTTTATGTGCCTTGTGATATTATTTTGGGATTAATTCCTGTTCCTGCTTTTAAGGCTCATTTTATTATGAGATTTTTCTTTAACAGTTTTGGCAGTTTTATTGTTATGTTAATGTTAATATTTTTTGTAGCACTTTTAAGTGCGTTGATGAACGCTTTTGCGGGACTTGCAACTTCTGTATGAATTATTAACAGGATTGAAAAAAGAAACAAATGAAAATTTTGATTTTGAAATAAAATAAGAAAGGTGTAAATATGGCTTTTGATTCTAAAATTAGACCGATACAATGGGTTGACGGTGTGTCAAGAATGCTTGACCAAACAATTATTCCTTATGAATATAAGTATGTCGATATAACGACAGGGCAAGACATGTTTGATGCTATAAAAAATATGATTGTGCGAGGTGCACCGGCAATTGGTATTGCAGGGGCTCAAGGAGTTGTCTTGTATGCTCAAGAATTAAGAAATAAAAATTTATCACTGGAAGAATTTAAACAACAATTATTGGAAAAGGCTGATTATATGGCAACATCAAGACCCACTGCGGTTAATTTGATGTGGGCTTGTAAACAGCAAAAAGATATTATTACTAATTCAACCTCAGATATTAATGGTTTAATAAAAGAATTGACAGATAAGGCAGTTGAAATAGAAAAAGATGATATAGAAAGATGTATAAAAATAGGTGAAAACGGTGCTGATGTTGTTCCAAAAGGTGCTACTATTTTGACACACTGTAACGCAGGAGCATTGGCAACAGGTGGTTATGGTACCGCATTGGGTGTTGTTCGTTCGGCTTATGACCGTGATAATACGGTTCAAGTTTTTGCTGATGAAACTCGTCCTCGTCAACAGGGTGCAAGACTTACAACTTTTGAACTTGCAATGGATGGCATTCCCGTAACACTTATTACTGATGGCATGTGTTCTTATTTTATGAGTAAAGGCATGATTGATATGGTTTGTGTAGGTGCGGATAGAATTGCGGCTAACGGTGATACTGCAAATAAAATCGGAACATATACAGTTGCAATTTCTGCTAAATATCATAATGTACCGTTTTACATTGCTGCACCGTTGTCAACGATTGATACAAGTATAAAATCAGGTAAAGAAATTCCTATTGAAGAACGTTCTCATGAAGAAGTAACACATATTAACGGAAAAATTATATGCTCTGATAAAGTGAAAGTTATAAATCCTGGATTTGATGTTACTCCTAATGAGCTGATTGCAGGAATTATAACAGAAGTCGGTATTTTGAGAGCTCCTTACGAAAAATCAATTAAAGAAGCGTTCGAAATACACCAAAAAGATTTGTTACAATAATTTCATGTTTTTCATGAAGCCTGTTATTATTGACCATGAGCGTGGAATATAATTAATATAAGGCATGCCTTATGTTCTTTAACGCAAGCAGATATGATTATGTAAATCAAGACTTCGGTCGATTGTACCACACCGATTGTCAATGAGGACTGCTTTACGAACGTCAATGTGTGCCTAATGCCATAGTGCAGCAGAAGTGATTGCATCCTAAGGTCTATAAGTTGATTAGGCGATTATTTAATTGCATTAAACCACATTCCTCATCGGTTTAAAATTTTTGGTAGACCGTCTTGTCACAAGCAATTTTAGCTTTTGGAACATAATCTGTTCCAAAGCCTTCTGCTATGTTTTTTATTTGCATCGAACCTGATATTATTATAATTTTTGTTTTGTAATACTGTTTTAAAAGCTGTATTTGTTCTATCAGCCACTCACCTGCATATTTTGGAGAAAAATCATATTCCATTGATAAATCTGTTATTATTACATCATAAGGATTGTCTATGTAATTATACACCCAATCATAGCCTTCTCTGGCGGTATAGGCTCTATCAATTTCTATTTCATCACCGTACAGCTCTTTTAAATTATTGTAATGATAATTATTCCAGCTTTGAGAATCATCAACTATTAAATAGTGTTTCATTTTGTGAGCCTCAAAACCTCATAAATGTTCATTTTCTTTTCTTTCCCACGTATTTTTACTTCTGATATTTTTATAACATCAGCAATACCTCTAACATATTCGTATGTAGAAGAACTTATTAAAAATTGAGTTTTATATACTTTGTTATAACTTTCAATGCGGCTTGCAAGGTTTACCATATCTCCAATAACGGTGTATTCCAAACGCTTTTCAGAACCGATATTTCCGACAAATGCTTCACCTGTATTTATTCCGACACCAATTTCAATTTTCGGTTTTCCTTCCTCCAACCATTTTTTTTGTAGGTCTTGAACTTTTAAAAGCATAGCATTAGCACATTTTACGGCATTTACAGCATGGTTTTTGTCTTGTATTGGTTCACCAAAAATTGCCATAATCGCATCACCTATAAATTTGTTAATAACGCCATTGTAACTGCTTATAATCGGTTCAAGTGCGGTAAAATACTCGTTAAGTATTACGGAAATTTCATCAGGTTCCAGCTTTTCGCTCATTGATGTAAATCCTCTTATATCAGCAAATAAAACTGTTACGTCTGCTTTTTTTCCGCCTAATTTTACATTGTCAATATCACTTACAACATTCTCCATAATGTCTTGTGATATATATTTACCCATTGCATCTTTAATTTTTTCTTTGTTTCTTGCTTCAACTATAAATTTTCTTGAATAACCAAAAATCATTGTAACCATTTGCAGTGCAATAGGTGTTATTACAGGCACTGCAAAATTTAATTTATACGACAGCACAGACATAAAAATATATCCCACAACCATTAACACCATAATTCCAAGTCCTGCAATCAGCGAAAAGTTTGCTACTATAATGAAAGCTGCAATTACCAGTGCCAGATTAAGCAGAAATTCCTGCATTTGTGTAACAGAACGAACTATCTGGTTGTGAATTAAATTATCTAAATTTGTTGCTTGAATATCCACTCCGGGATGTTTGTTTTGCATTGGTGTCGGAGCAGCATCTTCAAGTCCTAAACCTTGAGCTTTGGCATTTGCACCTACATATACAATTTTGTTATCAAAATTTTTTGGATCAATTTTAGGTTTTTTGCCGGCTTTAATAGCATCAATTGAATCTATTATATCTACTGCCGAGTATGTTCTGTGTGTGTAATCAGAATTTTTATAATTTTTATAAAAATGTAAGAAGTTACAAATTCCGCCCCAACGTCTGTGATATTTTATTTTTATTTCTTCATCTCCGCTTATTATAAGATGTGTTTTTGTAAGTTTAATTTCTTTTGTATTGTTCAGATATGCAAACATTCTTAAACCTAACGAAGGATAATAGTTGCCTTTATAATAAACTAATTGAGGTACATCCTTTATAAATCCGTCTATCGGATTAGTAAATACTTTAACTGAACCTACTTTGTTTACAGCATTAAAATATCCTTCAGGATATTTTGAAAGACTGTTATATCTTGGTTGTTCTTGTGGCTTATATTCAGTTATTATAGGAAATTTGAATTTTTCTTCAAATTTTTTATCATAAATTTTACCTTCTTTTTCATTTGTATAATTTCCGTTTAACAGACTGAAGCCTCCAACAAAGTTATGAATATCCTTAACCGTTTCGTATAATTTTAAATCTGCTTTTGGATTATTTAAATCAGGAGTTGTTACAACGGCATCAAATCCGATAATTTTTGCATTTGTATAATGACCTAAATAATCAAATATTTTTGCGTATAAATCTCTGCTCCAAGGCCAGCGATAACGTTCTATTGATTCATCGTCTATCACTACAAGAACAATACCGTCAGAACCTTTATGGCTGGCAACAAAACTTCTTACCATAAGGTTATATACACCCGGTTCAAAAAAACTGCTAAAAATAACGTATGCGACAAAGATTATAATTGCAAATGCAATAAAAATTATTATTGATTTTAATTTACCCATAAAAATTTCCTAACATTGTTTATTTTCTTTTATGATATAATAAATCTGTAAAAAAGGATATAAATATGAATAAAAATGTTATTGATTTAATCTTGGAAGAAAAAATTTATCCGATAGTTAGGAGTAAAGATGCAAAGAATGCTGTTGATATAGCACATGCATTAATTGAAGGCGGAATAAAGGTTATGGAAATTGTAGTTGAAAATCCTTCTTTATTCTCTGCTATTGATGAAATTTCAAAAGAGGCTGTTGTATGTGCCGGAGGTATTATTACTCAGCAACAAGCAGAACAGGCAATTTACAGTGGTGCTAAATTATTTTCATCACCGTTATCTCAAATGAATATAGTTAAAATATCAAAAAATAAAAAAATGCCGTTTATTTCCGGTGCTTCTACACCAAATGAAGCTTATGCGGCTTGGCAGGCAAGAGTTCCATTAATAAAGATATTTCCTGTTACAGCATTAGGTGGGGTTTTATATATTGAAGATATGCTTCGAACAATGCCGTTTTTAACAATAATGCCAATGGGACATATTAAACTTGCTGATGTTCCTGCTTATATTAAAGCCGGTGCAAAGTCAGTCGGTGTTGGCAGAGATTTTTATCAAGGTTTATCATTTGCTGAAATTACAAACCGTGCAAAAAATATTTTGAATGTCTTAAAGGTTTAATATGGCTAAAAAAGTTCTATTATCAGGATATTATGGTGCTGATAATTTTGGCGATGAAGCAATTTTAGAAACTATTGTTCAGCATTTGAAGAAAGTAAATTCTGAAATTACAGTTTTGTCTTCTAACCCTGAAAAAACTGCTAAAACTTACGATGTAAAATCAATCGGCAAGTTTGAATTTGGAAAAATTATTAAAAATATTTCAAAGACTGACGTGCTTATTTCAGGTGGTGGCAGTCTTTTACAAGATGTAACAAGCGTAAAAAGTTTATTTTATTATTTGTTTATAATTTTTATTGCTCAATTTTTAAAAAAAGATGTAATAGTTTTTGCTCAAGGAATTGGACCAATAAATAATAAATTTGGTAAATTTATTACTAAAAATTTGTTAAAAAAATGTAAATGGGTTAGTGTTAGAGATGATAAGAGCTTATTTATGCTCAGAGGTTGGGGAATAAAAACAGAATTAGTTTGTGATCCTTTGTATGATTTGGAACTTGAAGGTTCAAATCCTGAAAGCAGAGTAGGTATTCAGCTGAGACATTTTAAGACTTTGTCGGAAAAATTGTTAATAACTCTTGCAAACCGTGTTGCAATTGATTTTCCTGACAAAATAATAGAGATATATTCATTTCAAGACAGCAATGATTTAGAAGTTTGCAAACATTTTGAAGCATTATTGCAATCTGTTAATCCAAGTATAAAGACAAATGTAATTTCCGGTAAAACTCCAAAAGAAATTATAAAACTTATGGCAAATCTTGAATATATGATTGCAATGCGTTTCCATGCAATTTTAATCGCTTTGAGATATGGAATTAAGACTTTAGCAATAAATTACGATTATAAGGTTGAAACGCTTGCTCAAGAAGCAAATTTACCAATGCTATCAATGAACGCAACAGAAAATTACGGTTACTTGTTCAGCAGGCTTAAGAACTTAGACCGTCGGGCATTGCTTGATTTTGCCAATAAAAAACATTTTGATTGGGAGATGTTTGATTTACTGGTGAATTAAGCGTTTAAATAAACTTTTAATGTACTCAACAACCTTTAACAAGAATGGTGGTTCTATGTAACTTGCTTCTTGAGCATCTTTTAGTGAAAAAGTATCTTTTTTTTCTTGGAAAAGAGCCTGTGATAATTCTTCTTCTTCCTTTTTCTTTTTTTGTTGCTCAAAATAACCTGTGTTACCTGCACCTCCGTCTTGTGTTTGTGCGGCTCTGAGTTGAGGGGTATTGTTTAGTGGATTTACGTCAAAACTCATGGCTTTGTCCTCCATTATATACTTGCCCATTTTATGTTATTTTTATGCACATTTTATCATATAAATTAATGATTTTTAACGTCTTTGAAAAAAGTCATTATTATACTGAATATAATGGTTACAAGCACAAACCCCCAGCCTGCGACAAGCAGGTTAGATAGAGGATAATTTCCGTAAGGATGTTTTATGTTTTCATAAAGGTAGCTTCCGACAATTGTTGCAAAAACAAGCGGGCATAAATATTTTATACACAAAATCCAAGATTTTCCGTACTTAAACTTACAATTTTTATTTATTATTTCTAAAACTTTATCAGCACCGTATATCCAGCCTAAAGCAACAGTTTCAACAAGACCTATTGCAATAAGGTTAAAGTCGTTCATGAAATGGTCAACTATATCTACCCAATACAAACCTGCATCTGTTGTGTAAATCATTGCGATTAAACATCCAACAACGCAGAAAAATATTGCAGTTTTTTGTTTTGAAGTCCCGAATTTGTCCTTAAATGAGGTTGTAACCCCAGCCACAATAGAAAATACAGAACCTAATGCTAATGTAAATAATATAATAAAGAATATTAGTGAAAATAAAATAACCATCCATTTACCACCCGGCATAGCCGCAATTGCAGTAGGGTAAGTTGCAAATGCAAGCATAATTCCCGAATGTGTCATTTCTGAAATAGGAATGTTTTGAATGTGTGATAAGTAACCTAAAGAGCCAAAGCATGCAAATCCTGCAAAGAAGCTTACAAATGCATCTGCAATAGCAATAATTATACTGTCTGATGTTACAGGTGCATCTTCAGGTAAATAACTTCCGTATGCCACCATAATAGAAAATAAAATACTTAAAGAGAAGAATACCTGTCCGTAAGCCGCTGCCCATACGCTTGGTTGTAATAATTTTGACCAATCAGGTACTAAATAGTAATAAATTCCATCCATTGCACCCGGCAGTGTTACGGCTCTTATAATCATTATAACCAATAGTATCAATGGCACTGTTACTACATAGTTTAAAACGGAACTAACCGAGTCAATACCATTTCTTATGCAAACCCATATTAAAATCCAACCAACTATCATTGCAATTAATATACTTGGTACAAATCCGCTAATATCAAACATTCCGCTTGAAACATGTAATGCATCGGTCATGAATATATCGGCTGCTGCTTTATGCATCCAAGGCGATGAGAATGACAAATACACATAGTATATTACCCACGCTAAAACAGTTGAATAATATGATGCTATGCATGACGCAGTACCTACACCAAGCCAGCCAATCCATTCAAATTTTGGATTTAAATTCTTTAATGCAATTGGTGCTCCTGCCTGAAAATGT
This sequence comes from Candidatus Gastranaerophilales bacterium, assembly GCA_905235155.1. Lineage (GTDB taxonomy): Bacteria > Cyanobacteriota > Vampirovibrionia > Gastranaerophilales > Gastranaerophilaceae > UBA6984. The sequence continues at coordinate 34,464 of CAJOKJ010000010.1, read as the reverse complement.
TTACCTAATGAAATTTCCATTGCTAATAGCGGAATACCTGCTGTTACTATTGCAATAAAATACGGTATCAAAAATGCTCCGCCACCATTTTGGTATACAATTCCGGGAAATCTCCACATATTTCCCAAACCAACTGCTGATGCTATCGAAGCTAATATAAATGTAAATCTGGAGTTCCAAGTATCTCTTTTTTCCATAACTCTTTCCTTTATCTTATTACACTAATAGTAGCATAAAAAAGATTAATTGCATTTTAAGTGCTATAAATACACTTAACAAAACTTAATCTTTTTAATTTAAAAATGAACAAATTTTTTTTTAAATCGTTATACTCATGTAAAGGATAAAATTATGAAAGAAAAATGTACAAAATTTAAAAGTTTATACTTATTTAGAGATGAGGCTGAACTTGAAGAACATATAAAAGAGTGCTCTGATTGTGCGGCTGAAAAAGAAAAAATGGATAAAGTTTCCGAATTATTGCAGGAAGTAAAGCCATATTATGTTCAGCAGCGAAAAAAAAGTTTTGCACGTTTGAAAGTCGCTTGTATTTTGTTTGTTGGACTGTTTGCAGGCTTGTTGATAGGATATTTTACTCAATTAGGGCATATTTCTTCATCTACTGCATATAATTATAGCGAAACAACTGATTTAACAAATGAATATGGTATGCCAATAGATAATTATGGATTGATAAGTTTAAATTAATGGATTTAAAGAAGATAATAAAAAACAATCAAAATAATGTTAAAAACATTATCAGATTAATAACAAAGCAAGAAAACGAAGATATAGAACAAGAAGTTTATATCAAAGTTTGGCAAAAATCTGACCTCTATGAAGAACAAGGCAAATTTACAGGTTGGATAGGTACAATTGCGAAAAATTTTTCAAAAGATTACCTAAAATCTTCATCAAAGAAAATGCAAGATAATTCTTGTTCAGATGAAAATAAAGTAAATGAAATAAAAGATAAATCGGATAATCCGGAATCTGCATTTATCAGAAAGGAAAGGCAAAAAAGAATAGTCAAGGCAATTAATTCGCTAAAGCCAAAACTTAGAGAAGTAATTATGATGTACGAAATAGACGGGCTTAGTTATGAATATATTGCACAAGCATTAAATTGTCCTATTGGCACGGTAAAATCAAGATTATTTACAGCAAAGCAGGAATTGGCAAATCTTTTGGCAGATTTGTTCTAAGCAAAGAAAGGAAATTTATTATGATAAAAAAAGTTTTAATTTTAACAGCAATATTGGCAATATCAACAACAACAGTTTTAGCAGCAGAAACAACAGCAAAAAACTCTGATTGTACAAAATGTAAAGTAAAACAAGAAGGTCAAATGTATCCAAGAAAAATGCATCACAAACGTCCACCTGTTAATTTTGAAAAAAGATTAAATTTAACTGATGCACAAAAAGCAAAAATTGAAAAACAAAGAGAAAAAGATAGAGTAAAAATGGAGCCAATAAGAAAGCAGCTTCAAGAAAAACATAAAGCTAAATTTGAATTAATAAAACAATATGAAGATTCAAATCCCGAATTAATAAAATTAAACAAAGAAATTAAGGCTTTAAAAGACCAAAAACATAAAATTATGGAAGAAAACCGTAAGTCATTTGAGTCAATATTAACAAAGGAACAAAAAGCAGAATTAGAAAAAATTAAACAAGAACACGTAAAAAAAAGAGATTTCTTTGATAAATCTGTTGGTGCACCAAAGGATAGACCTCAATTTGAAAAATAAAACAATCAAAAAGCGGAATATTAATTATTCCGCTTTTTAGTTATAAATCATTCAATTTTAATATTTTTCCTGTTGTAACATCTATTTTTATATCCTGCAATAATTCCATTTGCAGAAAATCACCTCTGTCTATTTCTAAATTTTCGCCTTTAAAAATTCTTCTAAATCTTGTATCAGTTAAAAGATTTTTTAGTGTTGCAACACCTTCAACTCTAACCGCAGGCTGTCTTTTAACAACAATATTATCGTTTTCAAAAATTAATATACCGTTTCTAAATAAAGGAATCCCTCTTTTAGCTTCTTTTATATGTCCATAAAATTTTGTTCCGCTCGGAAGCAGTAAATATTTGTTTTCATGGATAAAGTTTTTAGGTACAAGTGCTGTATATTTTTCACCTTTAAAGGCTTTTTTTGAAGCAAAACTTTCTGTAACAATAAGTGGCAAAACAGTTCCTTTTGGTATTACTGCAATAACATCATCTTCCATATATGCATCTGTTAAAATGTGTCCTTGTGCAACTTTCTTTTTATCCATTGCTTTTTTGATTTTTTCGTTAGGATTAATTTTTGCTTCTTCAAGCATATTGTATAGCAAAACAGCAGTTTCAGCTCTTGTTATAGGTTTATCGTAGTCTAATTTTCTTAAATGTTTTCTAGGGTCTGTAACCAGCATATCAAGAAGCTGACATTTTGCGAACGGAATAAGAAAATGTTTTGGAACATTATAAAAATCGTCATAAGCGTATTCTAAAACGGCTTTAGCTTTTTTCTCGGTAATAGGCATGGTTTTTAAAGCATTTACAGCAATTGTGAATGCGTGACCTCTTGTTATGCTGTCTTCCGGTCGGAATAGGTAATAGCCGTCTTTATCCATTCTGGGAGGTGTCAGTAATCCGAAGTAATACGCATTCTGTACGTAATCCCAAGCCCAATCATTTTCAACAAAATCATCAAATTTTAGCGTATCAATTACAACATAATCATCAAGTTTTAAAGCTTTTATTGCTGCTGTTGCAAATTCTTCTCTGGTGATTGTATTATCCGGTCTGAATTTCCCGTCAGGATAGCCTTTCATGACACCAAGTATTTGCAATTCTTTTATTTCTGTGTATGCCCAATGGTTATCAGGTATGTCAATATAGCTGCTTGACGGAAGTATTACATTTAAAATCGGTTCGGCTGCGTAAACATTTTGCACTGCCGATAATATAAATATAAGCAATAAATTTATGTAAATTGTTTTTAATTTCAAATCATACCCCCAATTTGATTATATATTATATCGTTTTTTATTTCAAATAGTCCTTAAAGTCTTTTTTATGAATAGTATATCCGCATCCTTCAGGAAGTTTTGCATAAAACCGAACCCGTTTTGCAGGATATTTTCTACACATCGGAAGTCTTTTGTCATAAACAGTACAAAGTCCTTCCGGTGATACAAGTTTACACGCAAAAATAAGTCGGCCTTCTTCATCTTTCCCTTTTATGTAAAATCTTCGATATGAAGGGAATAAAAATTGCATAAATTTAAATTCTTGTTCTGTATAGGTATCAATGCTGTACATATAATTACAGCATTTTCCGCATTTTTTGCATTCTCCGGTTATTTCGTACGTTAATCTTTCAGGTACGAAGTAAGAGCGAATTTCATTTATAATTGATACAATAAAGTCTGGCATGTGTTTACAATTAAGTTTTTTATACAATAATTATATTATAGAGGAATAAGAATTTAAGGCAAGGTAAAATGTATAATTTTATAGTTCCAAAACAAATAAAAAAAGCAAAAAATCAAAAATTACGCTCAACGATAGCATATTTGACAAGTGTAGGTATTGCGATTATTGTAGCAGCGGTAGTATCTTTTAAATTATATCTTATGACGTTACCGCCAATAAGTAATTTGGAAGAATTTAAACCGAATATTATTACAAAATTTTATTCATCAGACGGTGAAATTATAAAAACTTTTACCGCATACACATTTAAAAAAGTAGAATTAGACGAGATTCCGGATACACTTATTAAAGCAATTATTGCAACCGAAGATAAGAACTTTTATCATCACGACGGTTATGATTTAATTGGTTTGGCTCGTTCGATTGTTGCAAATGTTGTTGCCGGTCGTGTTGTTCAGGGTGCAAGTACTATAACTCAGCAGCTTTCAAGGATTTTGTTCTTATCAAACGAAAAAACATTTAACCGTAAGATTAAAGAATTTGTAATTGCAGCAAGAATTGAAAAAACAATATCAAAAGATAAAATTTTGGAAATGTATCTTAATAATGTATATTTAGGTTCGGGTGCTTATGGAGTAGAAGGTGCGGCTCAAATTTACTTTAATAAGCACATAAACGAGTTATCACTTTCTGAAATAGCGTTAATTGCGGGTCTTCCGCAAGCACCTTCTGTTTATTCTCCGTTTAACGATATTAAAAAAGCACAACAACGTAGAAATCAGGTTCTTAAACGCATGTATAAAATGCGTTATATAACAAGAGATGAATATAAAATGGCAAAACACGAAAAAATAAAATTAAGTTCTTTGCCTCAATTATATACCTTTAATAAGGCACCATATTTTTGTGATTATGTGATGAATGAACTTGAGAAATTAGGTTTTGACGAAACAGATATTTCTCAAGGCGGATATAAAATTGTTACAACACTTGATTATAAAACTCAATTAGCAGTAAATGATGCTATTGTGAAAAATCTGAACAGTTGGGGTCTAAAAGGTGATAACCAACAAGCAGCAGTATTTTCTTATAATACGACAAACGGTAAGATTTTAGCATACGCAGGCGGTAAAGATTACACAAAATCTCAATTTGATCGTGTAACTCAAGCTATAAGACCTCCGGGTTCTGCATTTAAACCGTTTGTTTATGCCGCAGCAATAGAAAAAGGTTTAACTCCAAATGATATGGTGCAAGATATGCCGGTTAAAATAGGCAATTGGGCTCCAAGAAATTATGGTAACAAATATAGAGGTGAAATACCGTTATATACTGCTTTAATGGTGTCATCAAATGTTTGTGCGGCAAGATTAATTGAATATGTTGGAATAAGACCTGTTATTCAGCTGGCAAGAGTTATGGGTATTACAACACCTTTGGAATATGATTATACTATTGCTTTGGGTTCTAATGGTGTGAAATTATTTGAAATAACAAGAGCCTATGGAGTATTTTCTAACGGCGGTTACAGAATTGAGCCTTATGCCGTTGAAAGTATTGAAACTTCAAGAGGTAAAGTGATTTATACCGCACCAAAAGCAAAATCAACTAAGGTAATGGCGATAGAAACAGCAGCAGCGATGACCGCTATGATGAAAACGGTTATTATAAGCGGTACCGGTGTTGCAGCTAATATTGGTAAACCGGCTGCGGTTAAAACAGGTACTACGGATGATTCAAAAGATGCTACTTTCTTTGGCTATACTCCTGATATCGTAACAGGGGTTTGGGTTGGTAATGACGATAACTCAAAAATGGGTAATTTAACCGGTGGTACGGTTCCTGCACTTATTTGGAAGGATGTTATGAAAGTTGCAACAGCACCTTATGGCAGTAACGATTTTAATTATCCTCCTGTTGAATTAAAAGCATTCAGAGCAAAATCATCACCGATTATTATTTCTCCTGAAAATGCACAAAGAACTTTTGAAAAAGAAGAAAATGCAAATCAAGAAAATTCAACAGCCCCTGATGAAACTCCAAATTTTGACAACGAAGAAACTATGTTGCCTGTAACGCAACAAACAGAAATTTCATCAAAATTAAAAAAAGAGCTTAAAAAAGCGGCACCAAAAGTTGAAGTTAAGCCTATAAAAATAGAAATGCCTCAACAACAAGAGGTGCAAGAACAGTCAAAAATGGCACCTGTACCAATGGCAAAACCATTTTAAAATAAAAAATTATAAATAAAAAGGAAGATATTATGACACAAGAAGAAAACAAAAACAAAGATTCAATTTCACCAAAAGAAAACATTAGACAGGCTAGGGTTCAAAAATTAACAGATTTTGCGGACAAAGGTATTAATCCGTATCCTTATAAGTACGAAAAAACAGCAACTGCTTCAGAGTTGCAGGATAAATATAAAGACCTTCCGGCAGGTGAAGAAACTGAAGATGAATATTCTGTTGCCGGTCGTGTTATGGCAATGAGAAATACAGGTATGTTTATTGATTTGCAAGATGATACAGGTAAAATTCAAATTTTCACTCACAAACAAAATGTTGGTGAAGATAATTTTAAAATGTTAAAATTGGTTGATGTAGGTGATATTGTTGGGTTTAAAGGCACTATAAGAAGAACTCCACGTGGAGAATTATCAATAAAAGCCACAGAATATACTGTTTTATGTAAAGCCTTATTGCCATTACCTGAAAAATTTCATGGTTTGACAGATGTTGAAACTAAATACAGACAACGTTATGTTGATTTGATTGTAAATGAAGAAACAAGAGATACTTTTAGAAAAAGAAGTTTAATAATATCAAAAATAAGAGAATTTTTAGCGAAAAAAGGATACTTGGAAGTTGAAACACCAATTTTGCAAACAGTAGCTTCAGGTGCTAATGCAAGACCTTTTAACACTCACCATAACGCTCTTGATATGGATATGACAATGAGAATTGCTCTTGAATTATATTTGAAAAGATTAATTGTTGGTGGAGTATCAGAAAAAGTTTATGAAATTGGTAAATGCTTTAGAAACGAAGGTATTGATACACGTCATAATCCTGAATTTACAATGATTGAGTTATATCAAGCATACGCTGACTATAATGATATGATGGAATTAACGGAAAATATGGTTGCATTTGTAGCACAAGAAGTTTTGGGTACAACAAAAATTAAATATGGGGAAAATGAAATAGATTTAACTCCTCCGTGGGACAGAAAGACTATGCTGGGTGCAGTCCAAGAATATACAGGTGCTGATTTTAATACTTGTGATACTGCACAGGCTGCTCATGAACTTGCAAAATCAATTGGCGTTAATACAGAAGATTGCGACAGTTGGGGCAAAGTTATAGATAAAGTATTTGAAGAAAAAGTTGAACCAAGTTTAATTCAACCTGTTCATATTACTGATTATCCTCTTGAAATATCACCGCTTGCAAAAGTTCATAGAGATAATAAACGTTTAACAGAGCGTTTTGAAACTCGTGTAAATGGTTGGGAAATTGCAAATGCGTTCTCAGAATTAACCGATCCAATTGACCAACGTGCAAGATTTGAAGCACAAGCACTTGCAAAAGCAAATGGTGATGATGAAGCTATGGAAATTGATGAAGACTTTATTGAAGCCCTAGAATACGGTATGCCTCCAACAGGCGGTATGGGTATGGGTATTGATAGATTGGTTATGTTATTAACGGATTCTCAAACTATACGTGATGTTATTGCATTTCCTACAATGAAAAATATTTCAAAATAGCATAATTGGAAATTTGGTCGACTGATTTTATTATTAGTCGACCTGTTTTTGTGTTTTATAAATATTTTTTTGTTGTATATTCTGCAATTGCTATGGATAGTGCCATTAGAGTAATTATTTGGAATAATTCTTTTAGAATCGTGTAATTACAAATCCAAAATATAAATATAAAAGACGCAAGCATTATAGTAAAAAATGTTATGTAGTATTTTTTACTATAAATGTTTTTTTGATAATTATTTTGACCGGTTGCACTTTGTATTCTATTATTATTGTGGTTTTCCATATTTATCTCTTTTCTTTGTACAAAACTTGGTTATCTTTTTCGACTGCTATAATTTGATTTTTGTCATTCCACCAAACTGCACCTTCAATTTTGATGTTGTGATAATTGTAGACATTCTCAATAAATTTAAGTGCGTTTATATCATTATCTAATAGTCTTTTAACTATGCTGTCAAGTAGTGTTGTACTACCTGCAAGAGTACCGTTTTTATCCGTCGCTTTTTTACCGTCATAGAAAATAGTTTTATTGCAAAATACCATTTCTTTATGTTTGCTGTTTGTAATCGGCAGGCAGTCAGAAACCAAAATGATTTTATTCTCAGGTTTTGTTTTTAGTATAAGCTTAATAATATCATCGCTTAAATGTATTCCGTCTGCGATTATTTCCGTATATAAATTATCATTAATTAATGCAGAAAGAGCAGTTGATTTTCCTCTGTGAGAAATTGGACTCATTGCATTGAATGTGTGTGTTGTTCCGTCACATTCAGTTAAATCTCCTCCGATACAGTGCCCTGCTTGAACTTTTATTCCTTTTGATTTTAAATATTTTGTTAATCTAAAATTTTTATCCAGTTCAGGTGCAAGAGTTACAATTTTAATGAAATTGTCTTCTATTTTTTTGAAATTAGTAACAGATAATTTTAAAAATTGAGTTTCATCGTGGATACCTTTTTTTTCGGGATTAAGAAAAATACCTTCTAAATGGACACCCAAAATTTTTGCCATATCTGATGTTTGATGTTCACTTGCAGATTTAAAGATTTTTATTTGTTTTTTTATATTTTTGATGTTATCAGTTGCAAGAGTAGGGAAAAAACCTCCAATACCGTGTTTTAAAAGTATTTTTGATAACTCTAAAACTTCTTTCTCATCGCAACAAGAAAAATCAACACCATAAGCACCATGAAAATGTTGTTCTATTAAAAGTTTGCTTTTTTTTACATTTTCAAAAAACATTATCCGAATACCTTTTTAACTTCTTCTCTGTCGTCAAAATGGATAGTTTTGTCCTTTAAAATTTGATAATCTTCGTGTCCTTTACCTGCAACTATAACGATATCATTTTTAGCAGCAAGATTTTTTAGCATTTCTATTGCTTTTCCTCTATCGCTTTCAACAATTACTTTATCCGAGTCAACTGATTTAAATCCTGTCATAATATCGGAAATGATTTGTTCAGGGTTTTCACTTCTCGGGTTATCGCTTGTAACTACAACTTTATCTGCATATTGTTCTGCAATTGCACCCATTTTTGGACGTTTTGTTGCATCTCTGTCACCGCCGCATCCGAATAAGCATATTAATTTACTGCCTTGAGGTGCAATTTCTCTGCCGGCTTTTAGTACATTTTCCAAACCGTCAGGTGTATGTGCATAATCAACTATTACCATTGGCTGTTTATGTACTATTTCAAATCTTCCCGCAACTCCTTTTACATCTTCAAGAGCTTTTATACATGATTTTATATCCAAATTATGAGCGTACGCAACTGTAAGTGCTGCCAATACATTATATACGCTAAACATTCCGTTCATGCTAAGTGATACGTTAATTTTTTCTTTGTTTGTTTTTAGTATGAATCTTGCACCGTCAGGTGTAAATTCTATTCCTTCTGCAACAACATCTGTCGGTTTTTTTATTCCATAGCCATATACTTTTACACCTTTTGGAATAATGTCTAAAAATCTTTTTGCATATTCGTCATCAGCGTTAATTACTGCAAAAGTACCGTCTTTAAGTCCTTTAAATAATATTGATTTTGCTTCAAAATAGTTGTCCATTGTAATATGATAATCCAGATGGTCTTGTGTTAAATTGGTCAAAACTGCACCTTTAAATTCGCAATTTCCTACTCGTCTTTGTTCCAAAGAATGAGAGCTTACTTCCATTGCAACATTATCAATATGGTTTTCAAATTTGATTTGATGTAATAATCTTTGCAATTCCGGTGCTTGTGGTGTTGTAAATTTTGCTTCTCTGTAAAAATCCTTTGAATTTAATTTGTATCCAAGTGTTCCAATCAAAGCACATCTTTTATGTTCGTATTCAAAAATCTTTTGAATTAGGTGAGTAACGGTAGTTTTGCCGTTTGTTCCCGTAATTCCGATTAAATTAATTGATTTTGATGGCGAACCATAAAATTTATCAGCTATGTCAGCAATTTGGTTACGTGTTGATTTAACAATGATTTGAGGTAATTCGGTTTCAACCTGATGTTCTGCAACTATTGCAACAGCACCTCTTTTTTCTGCTGCCTTTACGTATTCGTGTCCGTCTGTATTTTCTCCAACCAAACAAATAAAAATATTACCTTCATCTGTTGTTTTTGAATTATATGAAAGCCCTGTAACTTCTACGTTTTTGTAATTTATTTTTTCACATTCGATATCTTTAATAAGTTCATCCAGTTCCATTGTTATCATATATTAATGCTCCTTTATTCTTTTTCTTCAGTAAAATTTTTATCAGGTTTTAAATTCATAATCCTTGCGACCTGAGAGGATATTTCTTTAAAAATAGGTGCGGCAATTGTGCTACCCCAGACATTTCCACCCTGTGCAGAGTCAACCATTACATAAATTAGAACTTGTGGATCTGATGATGGCATATAACCGACAATTGATGTGTAATATTTATTTGAATATCCGCTGCCGTCTTCTTTTAGTTTTTTAGACGTACCTGTTTTTGCAGCAATATTGTATCTGTCCATCTTTATTTGAGATTTGCTTTTATTAATACTGTTAGTTAATATTTGTGTAACTGCTTTTGCTGTTTCAGGCTTTAATACTTGTCGTTGTTGAATTTTGTTGTTTGCTAGTTCTTCTTGAGTATACTTAATTACGTGAGGAGTAACAATGACACCGTTATTTGCCAGTGCTGAAACAGCTGTAATCATTTGAATTGCTGTTACAGATGTTCCGTATCCATAGCCCATTGTAGCTTGGTCGGATGTATCCCACTTGTTAGGTGATTTGATTAAACCTTTTGATTCTCCCGGTAAGTCAATTCCTGTTTTATTTCCAAATCCAAATTTTTTAAGTATGTCATAAAATTCTTTTGCACTCATCATTTGAGCAATTTTTACAGAGGCAACATTACTTGAATGTTCAAATAAATATTCTAATGAAATCATACCAGGATTTGGTTTTGTATGATAATCGTAGTTTTCAATGTCCCACCAGCCTACTTTAATTTTACCTGTATCGTTAATTTTTGTATCTTGGTTAATTTTGCCTAAATCCATTGCTGATGCTACTGTTATTACTTTGAATGTTGAACCCGGAGGAAATACATCTGTTAATGTCCAATTTTTTATTTGATTATATGTTGCGGTTTTAAAATTATTCGGATCATAGTACGGATATACAGCATAAGCCAATATTTCACCATTTCTTGGGTTTTCAACAATAACAGTACCTCTTAATGCTTTTGTTTTATGTATCATTTTATACAATTCTTTTTCGCAAACGTGTTGAATTGCCGTATCAATGGTTAATGTTACATTTTTACCTTTTACGGGTCTTGTTGTTGATAGAGGATCCGTTCCAAAATCGTATATGATATCTCCTCTGGGTGTTTTCTCCAGTTGAACATTATGTTCAACTAATTCTAATTTATCTTTTGCTGTTTGTTCTACACCGGAGGAAATATCAGCATCAAAATTATAATATCCGAGTACGTGTGCGGCTAACGCACCTTGAGGATATACTCTGATACTTTTTTTATCCATTGGAATTTCTCTTAAGTGTAATTTTGCTATTTCATCTCTTGTTGTTCTGTCAACATTCTTTTTTAAAGATATCATTATATCTTTTTTTCTTAGCTTTTGCACAAGAGTTGATTTTGGCATTTTTAATATCGGAGCAAGCTTATTAGCAAGTTCTTCCGGAGTGTGCTCATAATCCGGTGTTCTTGCATAGATATCAAAAAGAACTTTATCTGATGCAAGTTTTATACCGTTTCTGTCATAAATATCTCCACGAAGAACAAATGTTTGGGCACTTCTTTGTTTTTTTGCTTTTATTCTTAATTTTTTTATATCAATTACTTGTATAAAAAACAAATGTATTATAAGTGATACTGCAAACAAAGCAAACGCTATTTGCCAGCAGCCTAAGCGTTTATCAAAATCTTTAAATTTTTCTTCTCTGTTTGTTCTTCTCACGACAACTAACCCTGTAATTATTGTATCACAAGGACAATTAAAAGCAGCAATGTTAATTAAAATTTACCGTTTAATAACCGATAGACCAATTAAATACTTTTCTGTTATCAATTGTATTTTTTGCAATACTTGCAGAATTAACTTCTTCAACTTCTATAACTTGCTTTGCTTTAGTTAAGAAATTAGTTTTTTGCATTGACTTGTCAACATTGTTAAATGATTTTAGTTTGTCTAATTGGTTTTCTAATTCAACATTTTCATCATTAAACACAGTTGTTTGTCTGCTTATGTCATTCAAAGTCATTTCTGTTGCACTTGCAAAATAATAACTTATTGTTGTTACCGCAATCAATACAATAAGTAACATGCACAGCGTAAAGTTTAATTTTCTGATAGCCATTTGTTTTTCGTTATCCTCTTGTTCGAATATGCCTTCGATAACCGTATCTTGAGGAAGTACAAACTCATAGCTTTCAAGTTCATTAAATTCGTTATATGTTAAATGTAGCAATTCTTGTTGCAACTTAGTTTCCTACCCGAGATTAAAATACGCATACCCCCACCTTTTATTTTCCTATGAACTTTGCTGCTCTCAGTTTTGCACTTCGAGAAGGTGGGTTTTCTTTTAGTTCTCTTTCGCTTGCAGTGATTGGTTTTTTGTAAATCAATTCAAGTTTTGGCGGTTCACATGTGCAAATTAATTGTTCCTTTGGACAATGGCATGCCGCTGAATGATACTTAAATTGCTCTTTTACAATCCTATCTTCAAGTGAATGAAAACTTATTACACTTATTATAGCACCATAGTCTAATAAATCCAACACATCATTTAACGTATTTTTTATATTTTTTAATTCTTGATTTACTTCTATTCTTATAGCCTGAAAAACTCGTGTTGCCGGATGTATACGGCTTTTTTGAGAAGGGGTGGCATTAGCAATTATTTTTGCAAGTTGAAGGGTCGTTTTTATTGGTACTACATGTCTTTGGGTTGCAATGGCTTTTGCTATTCTTTTTGAAAAATGTTCTTCACCGTATTCACTAAAAATACGTACTAAATCCGCTTCATTATAGGTGTTTACGACATCATAAGCAGTAAAATCCGCTTCCTGATTAAATCTCATGTCCAGCGGGGCATCTTTTGTGAATGAAAAACCTCTTTCCTGCTTGGTAAGTTGGTGGTAAGAAGCCCCTAAATCAAAGAGTATACCGCCTGTTATCTTCTTTATATTTAAATTTTGTAACACTTTCTTAATATTTGTGTAGGAATCTTGTATGATTGTTAAGTTTTTGTAATTTTTTAATCGTTCTTTAGAATAATTTATTGCATCTTCATCAACGTCAAAGGAGATTAATCTTCCTGACGGTTGAATTTTTTGCAAAATAAGTTCACTATGACCACCGCCACCAAGCGTTGCGTCTACGTAGATAAGTCCGTCTTGACAATTTAATACGTCAACGGCTTCGTGTTTCATTACTGTATAGTGTTGAAATTCCATATAGGAATTTTAGCACAAATACACTAATGAGAGTTTACCAATTCATCTACAATGCTTGGAATAATTACGCAGGCAGCATAGACAATAAATCCGAAAGATACAACAGAAAGTGTGAACATAATATTGCTCCTTTGATTAATTGACCTTATATTATATTCCACTATTTGCAATTCTTGAAACTAAATTGTTTGATGTACAATTATAATCATGATTAATAAAATTGACGTAATGTTTAAAAATTTATGTTGTTCTCGTTGCAAGAGCGATTTTGATGAAAGTTCAATAGCAATTCTTAGAAAAGAGAGTGAAGTTCTTGTTGTAAATTTGCACTGCAACAAATGTGGCAAAGATTTTGGAGTATCTTTTTTAGGTACAAAAAATCTAAATGCAGAATTTTTTGACCGTGAAAAAACTCCGCTAAGAATGATAGAAGATTTGCCTCCAATATCTAAAGATGATGTTTTGGACGCTCACAAATTTTTGAAAGATTTAGACGAGCATTGGACAAAGTATTTGCCTGAATAACAATAATAAATTTACCGCATAACATTCTTTTATAACCAATTTATCTGCATTTGGATTGTTTATTTCTTTTACCGGCTTTGGATTAAGTCCGTATGCATTAAAAGTTACTGTCGGCATCTTTGATAATCCTACATATAAAGCCTCACTTCCACCTTCTGAGTGTCCGATTACCCTTAATTTTGATGACGGGTAGTCATCCATTATTTTGTTACAAAGTTTTAGAGCTTCTTTCATTTGCTTTGTAGGTTCTCCGGATAATATCATTTTGGCATTTGTACTGTGGTCTTTTAGACTAAATTTTTCTGTACCTAAATAACAAATGACAATTTCGTCATTATTTTTAAAAACAACGGATTTAAAATTGAATTTATCTCGTTTTGTATCTAAAACTTCATATCCTTTAGGCAGTTTTACAGGTCGTTTTTTTAATACGTCGCCTGCTAAATTGCATAAATCTCTGTAATCGTTTGCGTGTCTGTGAATTTGTAATGTGCTTTCATCTGTTTTCGTCATAAAATTCTCCTTTGTTAAAATCAACAAATAAAAGCATATCATTTTTTTATAGGTATTTTGTCCGTTTTATTACGGACAAAATGTTAAGTTATGATAATTTTTATTAATAACCATCAATCATGTCTTTACGATATTGCCATTGTGCATAACGCAGATATTCATATTTTTTGTTAATAACATTGTCCCAAGATTTTTTATATATACGCATTATTACTGTATTACCTTGATATATACCACTCAGTTTTAAAAATAAAATTTCAGTTCTGGTTCTGGCTTTTCTTTCTACTATTAATATTACATCCACATCACCAATTTCGATATTATCAGGAAAAGGTGGCGGCAAAACCGTTTGTATAATATTTTCATAATATTTATTTATTTATTTATTTATTTATTTATTTATTTATTGGTTCACCCTTGCGAGGAGAACAACCTAATGCCGAGTTTAAATCAGAAATAGTACCGTCTTTATGTAATTTATAATGATATTTCATATACCAATCATTGAAAGGTCTATATCCAAAGAAATAGAATTTATTAAAATTAATATTCTTTCTTAGTAAGTCCGCATAATCGTTAAAATATTTGTATGTTATAGGATTTTCATTTTCGTTAAATCTCATTTTAGAAAAATCAATAGTATTTTCTGTATTATTACAAATTTCTTTTTTTTTAATCGTTATTTGCTTGCGTGGTACTTTCATTTGCAAATGAGGTTTGCAAAATTAGTGTGTTAAATATTATTATAGACAATAAGATATATATACTTTTCATAAGTTTTTTAATGTTATTACACAAAAATTTGTAAGTCAATGCAGACATGGATATACAGGTGCTGATACGTCATAGGCTTTGTCTAAATATTTATTCAACCTCTTTCATTAATTTTAAGGTATTATTTAATTCATCAAGCAGATAACCTAATTGCTCTGTGATGTAGACCGGATTATACATATAGCCTTCTGACTGATATGGTAAATATGAACTATATACAAGTGCTTCGTTTCTTATGGATACAATAGCTCTTGCACGATTACTTACAGCAATTATGGCATTATATGCAGGATAATATTTTTCCGGTTTGTCTTCATATTTTTTTCTTAAAACTTCCATGTTGTCATACAAATAGTTTGCACGGGCAGCAAAAAGTTGTTCGCTTTCGTGATTTTCTATTGCTTGAATAACATTTTCAACGACAGGAATTAATTCGTTTATGTCGTTTGTAAATTCAGATACTTTTTCTTTTTTTACGATTACATTAACGTATGTCGGATTATCTCTTGGAACAGGTTTGTAGCCTTGAGATGTATTAAATGCATCTATTGACTTAAATTGAGGGGTAGATGTTTTGGGTAAAAATTTTTGAAATCTTTGAGTAACATTGGGTAACTCACCCTTATAACCTTTTACTTCTTCTCCTGTTGCAGCATCATAAGCACAAAATCCTGTATTTGCACTTAAAAAGAATATTGAAATTATTAATATAAGTTTTTTCATAACAAAATTATACTTAATTTTTGTAAAAAGTCATACCTTATAAATATTATTTAGTATAATGTAATGTATGAAAATTTGTGTAATTCCTATTGATAACAGACCGGTATGTTATAATCTTTTTAAAGATATATCGGCAATTGACGAAGATATTGAACTTTACTTGCCGCCAAGAAATATGCTTGGTGATTTGTACAAAAATGCTAATGTCGAAGCTCTTTTTGATTGGCTCAAAAAAGTTCCTGTTGTTGATAATATAGTTTTGTCATTGGATACTATGGCGTATGGAGGTTTAATTCCTTCGAGAAGGTGTCCGGAATCTTTTGAGCAAATAAAAGCCAGAATAGATGTTCTTAAAGAAATTCTAAAATCAAAACAAGCCAAAATTTATGCATTTTCAAGTATAATGAGAATTTCAAATAATAATATCAATCAGGAAGAAAAAAAATATTGGAGTGAATACGGAACAAAGCTTTTTGAGTATTCTTTTAATTTGCATAAATTTGGCAAGGCAAAAACAGATGTTCCGCAAGAAATTTTGGATGATTATTTAAATACTCGCAAAAGAAATTTTAAAATAAACAAATTATACCTTGAATGGCAAAAAGAAGGACTTTTTGAAACATTAGTATTTTCAAAAGATGATTGTGCAGAATTTGGATTTAATGTTAGAGAGGCACAAGAGTTAGAAAAACTTGGAGGTTATACAAAAACCGGTGCGGATGAAATTCCGCTTACTTTATTTGCTCGTTCTGTTTTTGGTGAAATGTCTGTTGATATTGAATTTAGCGAACCCGAATATAAAAATTTAATTTCGAATTACGAAGATGTTTCGATAGAAAAGTCTGTTATCGGGCAATTATCTCTTGCTAATATTAATGTTGTTGATAAAAAATCATCGGATATAACTCTTATTGTCAATAATTTTAAAGAAAAACAGGGTGAAATTGTTATGAAGCGTAAAACTGAACCTTATAATAAAGTTTTACACTTGCCTAATAAAAATTATATGATAGCAGATGTCAGGTATGCTAATGGTGCGGATAATGCTTTTGTTGAACAATTGATAAATAAAAAGTATTCGGATAATTTCTTTGGGTATTCGGCATGGAATACAAGTGCGAATACGTTAGGCAGTTTATTATGTGCCGCTAAAATTAAATTTTTGGCTAAGAAATATAATGATGAAGCATTTAAACGCTTACAAGCAATAAGATTACTTGATGATTGGGCTTATCAGGCAAATGTAAGACAAACTTTAGATGAACCTGTAAAACCTAATATGAGTCAATTTGAGAAAAAAGTTTCAAATTTTTTAGACTATGATATTAATGCTGAATATTCATTCACTTGGCATAGACTTTTTGAAATAGAGGTTAATTTAAAATGAGTTTTATATCATTATTGCTGTTAGCGATAGCACTTTCTGTTGATGCGTGTGTAGTATCTTTTGCACACGGACTAGTTTTGAATGAAAGTAAATTTATAAATGCTTTTTCATTAGGATTTGTTACAGGCGGCTTTCAGGCATTAATGCCATTAATCGGATATTATTTAACTCAGTCAATGTTAAAGTATGTAGAGCCTTTTGGTAAATGGCTTGTTTTTGCGATATTTATGTATTTAGGTATTAAGATTATTCAAGATACTTATAATGATGATAAAGAAGCACCGCTTTGTTTGTCTTTTAAATGTATATTATTGATTGGTTTGGCAACAAGTATAGACGCATTGGCAGCAGGTGTTACATTATCTTTAACTTCGACAAATATTTTAAAAGCGGTTATTTTAATAGGCTTAACCACTTTTTTATTTTCATTTGCAGGTTATTGGTGCGGATGCTTCATGAAAAAACTATCTACAAAAGTATTAGAGATTATAGCAGGTTTGATTTTAATATTTTTATCAGTAAAATCTCTATTTTGACCCGAATATACTTGTAAAATTTCTTAGGATAATTGCCTTTTTTAATAAATCCGTTATTATGTATATATGTCGCAAAATCAAAAGAATTATTATGATGTATTAGGAGTTGACTCAACCGCAACGACGGATGAATTGAAATCTGCGTACAGAAAGCTTGCTCGTAAATATCACCCTGATATTGCAGGTGTAGATGGTGTTGAAAAATTTAAAGAAATAACAGAGGCTTACGAAACTCTTTCCGATGAAACAAAGCGGAAAAGATATGATATTTTAAGGGGAATTTTTAATTACAATAAATCGACAACAGATAAAACAACTCAAAGAGAAGCACAAAAGGCATATAAACAGGCTCAAAATCAAGAGGATTTGATTAAAGAAGCGAATAAAAATTATAATCAAAATATTAATCAAGAATCCACAAAGACACAGGATTTTTCAGATATTTTGAATGATTTTATTGACGGATTTAAAAATCAGCAAAAGCAAAAAAAAGAAACACACAAAGCGGTTAATGGTGACAATATAACAACCGATGTTGTTATTACAATGCTTGAGGCTATGAACGGAGTATCTAAAACTGTGAATGTTTTGTCAACTCAAGAATGTACAAATTGTCACGGACGAAAATTTGCAAACGGTTATAATTGTCCTGTTTGTGACGGTTTAGGTACTGTTTCTCAACATAAAAAAATTACGGTAAAAATTCCTGCAAATGTTAAACCAAATTCCAAAATAAGAATTCCGTCTGAAGGAAATCCGGGAATGTACGGAGGCAAAAACGGTGATTTGTATTTAAATGTTGTAATTGAGAATAATTCCAATTTTAAATATGATGATTTGAATGTTTTATTTACAATTCCAATAACTCCGCCGGAAGCTGTTTTGGGTACAACTATAAATGTACCTACCGCAAATGGAAATGTTTTAATGAAGGTTATGCCTAAGACGAGTTCAGGTCAAAAATATCGCCTTGCAGGGCAGGGGCTTACAAAAGACGGAAAAACAGGTGATATGATTGTTACCGTTAATATTGAAATTCCTCAAAATCTTTCGGATAAAGAAATTGAGTTATATCAAAAATTAAAAGATTTTGCAAAGGAACACGTGTAAAAACGTTTTATGTATTATTCATTTCTTTTACGAATTCAACCCAAATGTATATAGCAAAGTTATCTAAAACTACGGTTGAAGCATAAAGCCATAGTAAGTAATTGTTTTCAATTCTGTACAGGCAAAAGAATATAAATAGAATTAAAATTAATTTTGTTGTTTGTGAGTATATTGTTCCTGTGTCTGCCAACTCTTCAATTTTGTCTTTTAAGATAAGACTTCCTGCCGTTACTAACATTAGTTTTTGTACTATAAAAGATAATATTAATGCGATAACAGACATTATTAATTTTACTAAAATGCCTGCTGTTAGAATTTTTAAAGCAAAACTAAATAAATTCATATATGTAAGCCACGCAAATATTGCGAGTACTAAAGTGTAAATAATTCTTTTCATACAAAAAATCCTCTGTTTTAATTATATTATAAAATTTACCTTCGTCAAAAAATGGCAATAAAAAAAGAAATTAGAATTTTGTAAACAAAAATTAAAATAAAGCTTAAAATACGCAATTTTATTTTTTATGTTGCTTGAATAAGTTGTAAGTAATAATTATGTGTAATTCGTTTTCAGCCGCATATTCATTAATATTAGATACAAAAGACCTTATAAAAGGTAATAAAACTAAAATACCTGAAGTAGTTTTGGGTGCTAATACTGTGTTGTCTTCAATAGGAAGAACAAATACATCCTTAGGACGTACAATAAAAAGAGGGTATGATACGTTTGCAAAAAATGGTCATGAAAAGTTTTATAATTTGGGGCAAAAAGACCCTAATCCTGTAAGGTTTGTTATGGGTATAACCGATTGTAAATTGCATAAAGGCGGTAATTGGGTTAAAAAATATGTGCCTTATGTTGCAGGGTTTGCTGCGGATTTAGCTGCAGAAAGTCTAATGAACAGTAAAACAGGTTCAAAAGTTTTAAATGCAATATCTTCAAAAGTTTCGGGTACGTTAATGAAAAACAGTAAAGCGAAAGAAACTGTAAATGCTCTTTTATCAGGTGTATTGTATCAAGTTGCGGCTAATGCTGTTGAGGATAAAGTTGGTCAATTAACCGATAAGCTAGTCGATAAATTTCAAAGTGGAAAAGACAAAGCAAATTAGTTAAAAATTGGTTTTATTTTAAAGCATTATATACTTGATAGAGTAATTTTATATTTATATTTTTGTTATTTATTTTATCTAAAAGTTCTGTTTGCAGTTCTGCCTCATCTTTGTTATGACCAAAGTAAAATAATTCATGAGGTTCAACATTTAAAGCCGATAAAATTTTTGATAAAGTTTCGGCTGTTATAAAATTATTTCCGCATTCAATTTTGCTCAGATTTCTTTGATCAATATTCATTTTTTCTGCAAGCTCTTCTTGAGTCAGATTTTGTTTTTTGCGAATTTCTTTTATTTTTTTTCCTAATAATGTTTTTATTTCTTTGCTGTTATACATTTTATCCTCAATAGTATATTAATTGATTATTAATTCATAAAAAAGGATTTATAGAATAGTCTTTATGTTGACAATACGCTTATAATTATGTATAATACGCTTAAAAATGAGTACATCAGTATAATAAACGATATTTTAAGCGAGTGGTATTATATGATAAAAATAGGTATCCCCTATATTGAAAAAGGTGAAGTATATTCTAAATTAAATTGTGATGTGATTATTGGTGAAAAAGAAAATAAAATTTGGTTAGAAGTTGATAAAATTTATAATGATTATTTGTGTACTGAGCGTTGTGATGCTTATGTGATTGGAGTTTTAAATTATGCGATGCGTAATCACATGGATATAACTTCTGAAATCCCTATTACCGGTGAATTACTATATAATATAAATCGATACTTAATTCCAAGCCTTGCAAAGCACGACAAAAGTTTATATGCCACAAAGATAACAGCACCTATTGCAGATTCTGTTATTTCAAATTTCGGAGCCGTAGGGACAGGCTTTTCCGGTGGAGTTGATTCATTACATGCTGTTTTAACAAATACAAATAACGAATTTAAAAGTTTAAATGTAACTCATTTATTAATAAATAATTCAGGAGCATTTGTAGATAATAAAGAGATGAAACTGCATAGATATAAGGTTGCAGAAGATTTTGCACAAGAAATGGGATTAGCATTGATTAAGACAGAATCAAATTTTGAAGATGCTGTTCCCCAGAGTCATTTTTATACGCATACTTATTCTTCAATGTTTGTTGTATATTGCTTGCAAAAATTATGGAACGTTTATTACTATGGTTCAAGCGGTGAAGATTTTTCAGAGTTTAGTGTAATAAATTCTACAAAAGCAAGTTCTACTGCGTATGAATTGTTATCTCTTAATTGTTTTAGTAATAGTAAAATGCGTATATATTCTGAGGGTGGAGCATTAACAAGATTTGAAAAAATTGTTGATTTTCCTATTGCCCAAAAATATTTACATACTTGTTTAAGAGAAAAAACAAATTGTAGTAAATGTATAAAGTGTATGAGAACAATTATGACATTGGATGTTTTGGGTAAATTAAATCTTTTTTCAGATGTGTACGATATTGATTACTATAAAAAACATAAACATAAATTTTATTTATACTTATATAAGGCTCATTTACAAAAAGATTCGATGATAGAGCCTGTGTTTTTTGCATTAAAGAAAAATATACCAATTTTTATTAAATTATTTGCATTAATTTCTATTATAGCTGCAAGAATATTTACAATAACAAATGCTTTAAACAGGGCAGGTGAAGATTGTAAAAGTATAACAATTTTGGGTTTTAATTTTATGTTTAAAAAAAGACCTAAAATAAGGACTAAATGAAGCAAAATAGACCTTTAATTTTTAGTATTGTTTAAATTTGCGTAAAATTTCATTGTATTTTAAAAAAATGAGTGGGGAAATAGTGGGGAAGTTTTAATTTAGTCGGGCAAAAGTCGGTACATTTTAAAAAAAATGTGAAAAATTTTCTTTAATATTAAAAAAGACAAGAGCCGTTAAACTCTTGTCTTATAATTGCTCCAGGCCAGACTTGAACTGGCACTGAGTTATTCGCCCAATCGGATTTTAAGTCCGACGCGTCTACCGATTCCGCCACTGGAGCATGGTAGTTTTGTTATTTAATTGTTTTGCTTTTCGTGGCGTCTACCTTTCCTCTCACAAACGATACTTAATCGTTTGTTCGGCAGAGTGCCACTGGAGCATGGTAGTTTTGTTATTTAATTGTTTTGCTTTTCGTGGCATCATCGGTAGACCTTGTCTACCTTTCCTCTCACAAACGATACTTAATCGTTTATTCGCCAAAGTGCCACAAAAAAATTTCTTGTCTTTCGCAGAACTACACTTAAAGTTTATTTCATTCTGCCATATCTTAAGATTATCAAAAAGTATCATCTTTGTCAACTATTTAAATTATAATTATCCGATTTTTTATTTATGCTATAATTATTTTTGTATGATTATTCAAATTTTGCAAAATATAAATAATTTTAATGAACATTGTTTGGATTTAATTATGAAATTTGTTCAGTTTATACATGTTCCTGTGTTTTTGCAGGAAGCTGTTGCTGAAAGTATTAATTTAATTCCGTTTTTGTTCATTATATTTTTGTTTATTGAAATTTTTGAAAATTATTTTTCTGAAAAAATTGAAAATTTATCACTAAGTTCACGTATTTGGGGACCTTTTGCGGGTAGTGTAATTGCGTCTATACCTCAATGTGGTTTTTCTGTTATTGCAACTATGCTTTATATAAAAAGATTTATAACTTTAGGAACTTTGATTGCTATATACATTTCTACAAGTGATGAGGCTATTCCTATTTTATTGCTTCATCCCGAAAGTTTTTCCGTGATTCTTCCAATTATTTCGACAAAAGTTGGTATCGGTATTTTGGCAGGATATACCGTTGATTTTATTTTTAAAACGGATTTAAAAAAATTGCCTGAAAAAATTGAAGTTTGTGAATGTGGCTGTTGTCATAATGAAATTCACTCGCAAGTTACAAATTTGTTTATTCACCCGTTAAAGCACTGTTTTAATGTATTTGTATTTATTTTGATGGTTAATTGTTTTTTAGATTTTTTATTTAATTATTCAAATAACTCTTTGCAAAGTTTGTTTAATACCGGTGGATATTTGCAAATTATAATTGCTTCCTTTATAGGTTTAATTCCAAATTGTGCAACTTCTGTTTTAGTTGTTATGTTATATTTAAAGCATATTTTAGTTTTTGGTGCATTAATAGCAGGATTAACCTCAAATGCAGGTTTAGGTTTGCTTGTATTATTCCAAAATAATGAAGACAAAAAAGAATGTTTTAAAATTATTAGTATATTGCTGATAGTTTCATTAGTGTTTGGGTTATTAATTCAATTGTTGTTATAGAGCAATTTATATAAGAGAAAAATAAGTTCCCTGATGTCAGCTGATGCAGGCTGGGGAACAAATTTAGGAACAAAAGCTTGGAACTTGGATGTGCAGGCATATAAAAAGATTGCAAAACTACCACAGGATATACAGGATAAATTTATTTCAGATATGGCACAAAATGTGCATAATAAAGAAAATATACAAGGTTTAATAACAAAAACAATAAAAAATAATCTTTTAAGCAGGGGTAATGAAGATGTTTTAACTTGGTTTACTCCTGAAATAATAAAAGCATTGGAAGATAATAAAATACGTTTACAAACACCTGTTGCAGTATTTGAAGATAGACAGGTAAAGCATTCTTTAGGTGATAGAAAAACATTAAAACAAAGATTATCTGAAGAACAATTTTTGAATATTTATGATTACGTTAAAAACCCTGATGAAGTTTATTTAGATACTGAATTATCGGCACTTATTTATGTTAAATATTTACCTGAAGATGAAATAATTGACGAACGTGATTGTATTAAAATACCTGTTCAAATCAATACAAACAAACGTAAAAGACCTATTAACTATGTAGGTACAACAGGACGAATTAATCATTTTAAAACTTTTAACAAAAGTAAACGATACAAAAGAATAGAATAAACGGCGGGAACGCCAACCCCGTTTCACTGGACTTCTCCGAGCCATTTCCGATTTATTTGGACTCTCGTTTATTCTATCCAACACCATTATTACACATTTTAAAAGGAATTTCAATCCTATGAAAAACAAAATTAAAAAAATATTAAACAGAATATTGAGTTTTTTCATTATCCCGATAGCGTTTGTTTATGCGGTTATTTCAGTAATTAAGGAAGAATTGAAATACAGATAAAACCTGTCATGCTGAATTTATTTCAGCATCTTATAAATTAACAGATTCTGAAACGAGTTCAGAATGACAAAATATTAGAAACAAATAGGACAGATTTATGACAGATAAAATGTTTACAGCAAAAATGAATGATGAAGAAATCAAGGATAAATTGGAAAATTTATATAAATATTTACGATTTAATCCCACTTTGTTTTGTCTAAAAATAATTTAATGGCTTCTTTAAAATTTTTTGGTGTATCAAGTGATTGTTCTGTACTTTCATAAGTTGGGGTTATTGGTTTTCCTTTAAGGATTAATTTTTTGTATGAAAGCAAAATTATAAAAATTATGATTGATGAAATTGCAACCCAAATAAGTGCAAGTATGAATTTGAATATAACGTTTACATAACTTTTCTTTGGTTTTGTTTGCTTTTGAATTTCTTTTTTTAGTGTATTCAAATCTTGATGTGAATTAGTGTTATTTAATTCATCTTGCGTTGCTTGTTCGATAGTTCCTGTTACTGCTTCATGGGCAAGTGTTTTAGTCTTATCTTCAACTTGTTGTGTATTATTAGTTTGCGTAGTTGGTTTTATTCCTTGAGAACCCAAACTTTGTGTATTTTGAACAGATTGTATTGTTTCCGAAAAAGATGTCGATACAGGTATTTGATTTTCTCCAACAGCATAAGCATCAGTCTTATAAGTATAAAGACTGATGCCATTATTAATATTTTTATAAAATTATTCTTCAACAGTTACCTCATTAGTTTTTCTTTTTCTTGGTTGACGTTTTGTTTTTGTACCACCTCTATTTGGTCTGCGTGATTTTTTCGGTGCTTCTGTTTCTTGAGATACTTCTGCAACTTCAATTACTTCAGAATTTTTAATTTGAGGCTCAACAATTACAGGTTTTATTTCGTCTTCTTTTGTAATCATTGTATCAGCAAGTTTAACATTAGAATCTTCGTTTATTTGTTGTTTATCAAGATTTTTTTTGTTTGTTTTTCTGCCTTTTTTGTTGTTTCTTTGTTGTGTTTCTTCTTGAGCAACAATAGATGGTTGTTCTGACGTCATTTCTATTGGTTGAGATTGTTCCATCACCTCTTGTTGTTGAAGTTGTTGATTATTATTGTTATTTTGTTTTTTGTTATTGTTTTTCTTAAATCCGCTAACAGGAAGTTTCATTTTTGCTGCTTTTGCTCTGTATTCGCCTTCTGCGGTTGGTGTCGCAAATTTAAAATCTTCTACTAAAATACCTTCACCGTGACAGTGAGGACATTTTTTAGCAAAAACTTCTGAAATGGCTTGTCCTTGTCTGTGACGAGTCATTTCAACAAGTCCTAAATCTGATAACTGACCTACTTGTGGTTTTGCTTTATCGTCTTCTATTGCCAGTTCAAGTTCTTCCATTATTGCTAATTTATCAACACGTGATGTCATATCAATAAAGTCAATGATAATCATACCGCCAATATTACGTAAACGTAGTTGACGTGCTATTTCGTGTACTGCTTCAATATTGGTTTTCAAGATAGTTTCGTCTTGTGTTGCAGAACTTACGACGAACTTACCTGAGTTTACGTCTATAACAGTAAGTGCTTCAGTTTGTTGTATAAACAAATATCCACCTGAAGGCATATTCACTTTCATATTTAATGCTGCACGAATTTCTTTATGAACATTTGTAGCAATTAATAGCGGTTCATTGCCTTTGTATAATGTTACTTGAATATTTTTATTCATGTGCCAATTTTGTAATAAAGATTGAACCCTGTTTAATGCGAAGGCTGTATCAACAATAATTTCAGTAACATCTTCAGAACAAGCTTCTCTTATAACTCTGTATAACAAATCTTGGTCACGGTATAAAAGATTTGGCGGAGTTAATGATTCCGCTGCGGTTACAATGTTATTCCATTTTTCTAAAAGAATTTCTAAATCTTCTTGAATATCCGCTTCTGATTGATTTTCTGCTTCTGTTCTTATTATTACACCAACACCGACAGGTTTCATCAGGCTTACTATTGATTTAAGTCTTGCACGTTCTTTTGATGATTCAATTTTACGACTTACATTAATTCCGGGTTCGCTTGGCATTAAAACTAAAAATCTGCCCGGTAGACTTATTTCTGTTGTAACTCTTGGACCTTTGTGTCCTGTTGGTTCTTTCACTACTTGAACAACAAGTTTTTGATTTGGTTGTAACTTGTCTTTTAATGCACCTTTACCCATAACATCTTGTGCGTGTAAAAATCCCATTTTGTCCACACCCACATCAACGAAAGCCGCATCAATACTTGGTAAAACGTTTTGTACTGTTGCTAAGTATACATCACCTAATAAGACTTCGCCACGATTAATGTACAGGTCTAAAACCTTATCACCTTCCATTAATGCACCGATGTTATCACGTTCTGCTATTACTATTTTCTTTGTGGTCGGTTGGTCATTAGAACCGTAATTTCTTCTGTCTTTCATCTAAAATTCCTTTTCTTTTTATAACTCCAAACCGTTTTCGTCAAAAAATCTCAGACGTTTTATGTCAAAAATTGTATCTTCTGATATAAGTTTCATAATATCATCAGCTCTAACAGCAGGTATTTCACTACCTTGTCCTGTTTTTAATTTAAGATACAAACAATCGTCTTTGAATGTGTACGATTTTATTGACGATTTAATGTTTGAAGTTTTGAGTAAACCTTTTTTGTTTTTCTTCGTGAGTAAAATTTCTTCACGAGATAAAACCATATTACAATTATACATAAAAGATTTCAAATTACAATCATCTTTTTTTATAAGTGATACTTTGTATTCTGCCCATTGTGCAGTATGGTCAATAGCCGGTGCTGTTTTATCAATTTTGTTTATTGAAATAATTTTACAGCCGTCAGGTAAAAATTTACTTAATTCATTTGAAATGTTTTCTGTGCTAATTTTATTTAAAAATTCTACATCAACAAGTTCACAATCGCTTTCAATAAATAAAGGTAATGCAATACCCATAGAAACTTTTGGTGTAGGGTTAAAGCCTTGTGTAAATGCAACTTTCAAATTTGAACGTAAAATGGCTTTTAAAAATGTATTTTGCCAATCAAGGTGTGAAAAATATCTTAAAATACCTGATTTTGTTACTTTTAGTCTGTATCTGTATGTTTCTATGTGTGGAGCAGTTCTCGGGTCAATATTTGCGTGTTCTGATTTTTTGTAATCTTTTGCCTCATAAGGTTTATCAAGTATTTTGTGAACCTTTAATGTCTTACAAACACCACAATTTACGCATTTATGTTCGCAAGTCGGTTGTAAATTAAATTCTGTTGTTTGTTCGAAGGCTTTGTTATATTCATCAATTAGCCATTGCTTATCTATTCCGACATTAATAAAATTCCAAGGTAATTCTTTATTAGTTGGAAAGGCTTTCATTGCAAGTGCTTTTAAGTCTATTCCACATTCTGCTGCTGTTTCTTCCCAAACTTGTTTGTTGAAATATTCGCCCCAAGCGTCTAAATAACAACCTTTTTGATACAATTTTTCAACGTAATTACATAAATTTTTGTTACCACGTGTTAAAACGGCTTCTATTTGTGATACAAAGCGTTCGTGATAATTAAGTTTCAAACCTTTTATGTGTTTAGTTTTTTCTTTTAAATAATTGATATGGTGCATAACTTCGTCCAAATCCATTTGCGGACAAAATTGGAATGGTGTAAACGGTTTTGGCACAAATATAGATAATGTACAAGTTACATCAAGTCCGTGCTTAAGTCCCTTTTCCTGCTTTAATCCACGACAACGATAACGGATTTTTTCCATTAATGCTGCCATTTCATCCATATCTTCAAGAGTTTCGGTTGGTAGTCCAACTATAAAATAAAATTTTATTCTGCTCCAACCATTTTCATATAACTGTAAAACAGCACTCAAAATTTGTTCTTCCGAAATATTTTTCTTTATTACATTTCTTAAGCGTTGACTTCCTGCTTCAGGGGCCAGCGTCATTGTGGATTTTCTGACCGTCTGTGTAAGTTCCGCAAGCTCGAGATTAAAACCGTCAATGCGTTGACTTGGAAGTGATACACCTACTTTCTTTTTGTCAAAATCACAGCTTAATTCTTTGATAACTTCTTTAATGTTTGAATAATCATTTGAAGATAGTGATAATAAAGAATATTCGTCATAACCTGTGTTATTTACGAGTTCTTTAGTAATTTTTATAATATCTTCTGCATTTCTTTCTCTTATTGGTAATGTTACGTGTCCCGGTTGGCAAAAACGGCACATTCTACCGCAACCTCTGCGAATTTCAACGATAGCTCTGTCGTGAATTGATGATGAGAAAGCAATCGGATGCTTTGTTAATGCCGTTTCGTAGGTCAATGGTTCGACTCTTTTTTCGACATCTCCGCCAACACTTGCAGACCAAAATCCTTTTAATTCACATAGCTTTTTAATTCGTTCTTGTCTTGGTAATTTTTTTGTTTTTTCTATAATTTCACACAATTCAATTACAGCTTGCTCTCCATCACCAATTACAAAAACATCTATAAATTCTGACATTGGTAAAGGATTAAAACAGCAGGGCCCTCCTGCAATTATGATAGGTTCATCTTCTTTTCTGTCTTTGTTTCTTATCGAAATTTTTGACATTTCAAGCATTTTTAAAATTGTAGGATAAGACAATTCATATTGAAGTGAAAAACCCACGATATCAAATTCATTTAATGGTCTTTTTGATTCAACGCCATATAATGTTTTAGGTTTGAAATCAGGTTCCGGAGCATAGGCACGGTCAGCCATAAAGTTTTCTTGTTTATTAATTTGATTATATAAAATTCTTGCCCCTAGATTGCTTATACCTATTTCATATTTATCAGGAAAGCATATTGCAAAACGAACAGATGCCTTATCAAAATTTTTGTTGAAGGAAAATACTTCTCCGCCAACGTATTGATAAGGTTTTGAACATTTATATAAACCTTCGTGATATTGTTCGAAAAATTCCAATTTATGCTAATCCTTCCGGAAAATATTTATCAATTTCAATAATAGTTCCATTAAGTTTGTTTTCGTTAAACTTTTCCATAAATTTGAATAATTCATCATTTCGAACATCATAATTATACATCCAAACTTCGCCATCAACTTCTCTCATTACACGAACTATGTAATGACAACCTTCTGCATATTTTTTCAAATGTGATGCGTTAAATTTTTTGTTGTTTTTGTCTTTGTTGATTTTTACGTAATGAAATCCCTCAAAGAATTTTATTTGTTCTAATTCTTCGTGAGTAAAATTTTTGTTTACTTTAGAAAACAAATCTATAACTTTATCATCTTTATCTGCCATATCTTCCTCATTTCTTAATTTAATAGTATAAAAAATATACAGGCATGTAAAGAGAGGTTGAATGGTTGAATGGTTGTTATCACGTAAAAGAGTATAATTGTACTAGAGTAAATTTTAGTAGTGCTAATAATGACATTAGATAATATAAAAATTGAATACAAAATGTTTACCGATAACTTATGGCAAACGCAAAGCTTTTTAACAGATGAGTTAAAAGATTTAAGAACATATTTTGAAAATTATTGTAAAAGTACACAATATGATAAAATTTTTGCAATATCTGTTGAAGAAAAGTTAATATTTACAGAAATGATTTACTACAATCTTCCGTACAATAAAGATAAATAGTTACTTAGAATTTTGTTTATGTTATAATTTTTATTGATATTAAAAGTACAAAATGAAAAGGAAGTATATATGGAATTTTTAAGCGGATTAGTAGGCAACAATGCGGTTATTGTTTCTGCGGTTATTTTAATTCTTGCATATATTTTTATTGCAACTGAAAAAATACCTAAAGTTACAATAGCATTAATTGGTGCGGCTTGCACTATGTTTTTAGGACTTGTTAGCGTAAATAAGACTTTACCTGACGGTTCTTTAGACCCGCATTATTTTATCAACTTTGTTGATTTTAACGTAATTTTCTTACTTGTTTCAATGATGATTATAGTCAATATTTCAACAGAAACAGGTGTTTTTAACTGGATAGCAAATGAATTATTAAAGTTTACAAAAGGTCATCCTGTTTGGATTTTAGTTGTTTTGGCATTATTTACGGCCGTCGCATCTGCATTTTTGGATAATGTAACTACTGTAATATTAATTATGCCAATAACTTTCTATATTGCAGATAAACTGGAAATTAATCCCGCTCCATATTTGATTACGGAAATTTTATCATCAAATATTGGTGGTACTGCAACATTAATCGGCGACCCTCCAAATATCATTATTGGTAGTGCCGCAGGTTTATCATTTATGGATTTCATTTTAGAACTTACTGACATTGTTTGTTTAATTTTGGCACTTGTTATTGGTGTTATGATTTTGTTCTTTAGAAAACAATTAAAAGCAGAACCTGAAAAAATGGCTGAAATTGCAAAATTAGATAACAGTCATACAATAAAAGACAAAGCAGGAATGATTAGAAGTATTATTGTTTTAGGTCTTGTAATTTTAGGATTTGTAACTCACGATATGACACATATTCCTGCAAGTTTATCGGCTATGACGGGTGCAAGCTTCTTGTTATTGTTTGAAAAACCTACAAATATTATTAAGGATGTAGAGTGGAATACGATATTCTTCTTTATTGGTTTATTTGTAATTATAGGCGGATTAGAGGCTTCCGGCGGTATTGCATTAATGGCGAAATGGTTGCTTGATGTAACTAACGGTTCCGAAACTGCTACTGCAATGGTTATTTTATGGGGTTCGGGTATTTTATCAGGTATTATAGATAACATTCCTTATACCGTTACTATGGCTCCTATGATTGCAAATATTCAGTCTGTAATGGGTGCTGAATATGCTCACCCTCTTTGGTGGTGTTTATCACTGGGTGCATGTTTAGGCGGTAACTTAACAATTATCGGTGCTGCTGCTAATGTTATTGTATCTGAAAATGCAGCTGCAAAAAATCATAAAATTACATTTATGCAATTTCTATTCTATGGTGCAATAACAGTATTTATTTCGCTTATAGCATCAACTGTATATATTTATTTCAGATTTTTAGCACATTAATAAAAGGTACACAAAATGATTACAACAGAAAACGTTACTGTAAAATTTGGCTCTGAACCACTTTTTGAAAATGTTAATATAAAATTTTCATCGGGTAATTGTTACGGATTAATAGGTGCTAATGGTGCGGGTAAATCAACTTTTTTAAAGGTTTTGTCAGGCGAATTAGAGCCTACATCCGGAGAAGTTCACATAAAAAAGGGACAACGTATTGCGGTGTTAAAACAAAATCACTTTGAATTTGATGAATACACTGTTTTAGATACCGTAATTATGGGGCATAAGCATCTTTACGATGTTATGAAAGAGCGTGAAGCCTTGTATGCAAAAGAAGATTTTAATGACGAGGACGGACTTAGAGTTGCTGATTTAGAAACTGAATTTGCAGAACTTGACGGTTGGCAGGCAGAGGCAAACGCATCCTCACTTTTATCGGATTTAGGAATACCTGATGAATTGCATTACAGTTTGATGAAAGATTTGTCAGGCAGTGAAAAAGTGAGAGTATTGCTTGCTCAAGCTCTTTTTGGAACACCTGATATTTTGTTAATGGACGAACCGACAAACCACTTGGATTTGAAAACTATTACTTGGCTGGAAGATTTTTTAATTGATTTTCCAAATCTTGTAATTGTTGTTTCGCACGACAGAAAATTTTTAGACAGAGTTTGCACGCACATTGCAGATATTGATTTTAGAAATATTACATTGTATACAGGTAATTACGCTTTTTGGACTCAGGCAAGTGCTTTGATTATGAAGCAAAAAGAAGAACGTAATAAAAAGATTGAAGAAAAAGCGGAAGAATTTAGAAAATTTATTGCAAGATTTAGTGCTAATGCGTCAAAAGCAAAACAAGCAACTTCTCGTAAAAATATGTTAGAAAAACTTACGTTAGAAGATATTAAACCGTCTACAAGAAAATATCCGAGTATTAATTTTAAATATTCAAAAGTTCCGGGAAAAGATGTTTTGCATATTCAAGGTTTAAATAAATCTTTAAATGGCGAATTGTTGATTAAAAACTTTTCTCTTGATGTTGTTCAAGGTGAAAAAATAGCCTTTATTGCTAAAAATCCGATAATTATAACAACATTGTTTAAAATGCTTGCAGGTGAAATGGAATCTGATAGCGGAGAAATTAATTGGGGTGTAACAGCAACTCGTTCATATTATCCAAAAGAAAACGGACATTTATTTGATTCAAATATGGATTTAATTAAATGGCTTGGTCAATATTCTCAAGAGCAGCATATAAGCTATTTAAGAGGTTATTTGGGTAGAATGTTATTTTCAGGAGAAGATGCAGAAAAATCGGTTAATGTTCTTTCCGGTGGTGAAAAAGTCCGTTGTATGCTTGCAAAAATGATGATTGCGGAAAGTAATGTTCTTATTTTTGACGAACCTACAAACCATTTAGATTTGGAGGCTATTACATCATTAAATAATGCTTTAATTGATTATACTGGAACGGTTTTATTTACATCTCAAGATTATCAATTTATTCAAACAGTTGCAGATAGAATTGTTGAAATTTCTCCTTATGGATATATAAATTTCCAAATGAAATATGAAGATTACCTGAATAGTCCGGATATTCAAAAAAGACGAGATTTACTTTATAACAAATTTGCAACCGCAGGTAAGAAATAATGCTTGTTGAAAAATTTAAACTCGAAAATTGGATTGCAAAATATGAAAATATAACCGAATATGATTTATCTCAAACTTGCGTCCAAAATTTGACAATAGAAGAACTTGAAAATATTTGTGACTGTGAACTTAATTTGAAAAATATTCAACTTGGATATGGAGATTTGTATGGTTCAAAAAATTTAAAACAAGCTATTTGCAATCTATATGATGATAAAACTCTTGAAAATATTACAGTTACACTTGGCGGAATTGGTGCAAATGAACTTGCTTTAAGAACCTTTGTAAATAATGGTGATAAAGTTGTCTGTATTACTCCTTGTTACCAGCAAATTTATTCTTTACCAAAATTTTATGGTGCAAATGTTGTGCTTACTGATATTGCAAATCTTGAAAAAAATGCAAAAGATGCAAAGCTAATTTGTATAAATAATCCAAATAATCCAACAGGTACAGTTTTATCCTATGATGAAATTAATTTACTTTTAAATGTTGCAAGCAAAAATAATGCTTATATTTTTGCAGATGAGGCTTATAGAGGTTTACCATATACAAAATCTTTTACTGATATTTATGAAAAGTCAATTGTTACAGGCAGTATGTCAAAATCATATTCGCTTGCAGGCATAAGACTGGGTTGGATTTGTGCGGATGAAAATTTTATAGATAAGGTTAATAAAAATCGTCAATATAATACGATAAGTATAAGTGCTATTGATGACGCAGTTGCAACTTTAGCATTAAATAATAAAGAAATAATTATTCAAAGAAACCAAAATATCATACAAACAAATAAAAAAATAGTTGAGGATTTTTTTAAAAAAACAGGTTATTGCTGGGTAAAAGAGCCTATAAATTGTGCAATTGGTTGTGTTAATTATAATTCTGATAAAAATTCAAAAGAATTTTGCGAACAATTAGTAAAAAATGCGGGAATTTTGCTAATTCCCGCATCTGTTTTTGAATGTGAAAACTTTTTTAGAATAGGCTTCGGTATGGGTGAAACCTACCTTAACAATGCTCTACAAAAATTTGTCGATTATATTATTAAATAAGCCACTTTTTTCAGGTTTATTTTGTTTTGTTATTTTATGAGCATGCATTGCGTCATATTCTTCTCCCATACTTGCTTTTAGATAATTTAATACATCTTGTGAGCGTTCTTCCTCTGTTTTATGCTCTTATTTTTTCTAATTCGCCAAAATCTAAAAATTTGCCGCCGCATCCGTAGCAATCATCAACAATAATTTCCCCTTTTATGCTTGTAGAATTTTTCATCATTTTCATTCCACACACAGGACATATTCTTTTATATGAAGCGTCAACTTTATTAAATTCTTTGCCTTCTAATGCTTTTTTTATTTCATCAATTGATTCGTGTTCTTCATCAAATTTTTTGAATTCTCTGTTATCAAAAAATATTCCTCCGCAACCGTTTGTGCAAACATCAATAAAACATTGAGCACGCTCAATATATATTTTTTCCATTTCTTTTCCGCAAGCAGGGCAAATTATTGTTTTTGTTGTATCAGCCATGATAACACTCCTTATTAACAAGTATTATACTATAAATTAAAAGGCTTTTGAAAATTATTGTAAACTTATGTAACAAGATAAAACAAATCCCTAAAGTTTTCATGCAGGCATGTCGATATAAAAACTGTGGGTGATAGATAAAACGAAAAACAAAGGATATGTGTTTTAATCAAAATCGCCATAGTATGAAAACAGATAATGCCATGAATTATGTTTATATTATT